>JAQQAS010000016.1 GCA_028532815.1 Pleomorphochaeta sp. | reverse complement strand
TTATAACAATTATATTTCAATATTATAAATACTAAACTTATGAATAGTTTTAAAAATAAAGGTATGATGAATTTACTTTATCTTTTTAAATTCATCGTACCTTTAAAAAATTTTATAAATTTACACTCATATCAAATTAATTGATTTTAACAAAGTTTTCTAAAAAACATTAATAAAATTATAAAGCCATTTTCTTTATTAAAATTATCGATTAAAATTAGATAAAAATTTAATAAAGGTTGATTTTATTATATGATTGATATAAGCAATGAAGCTTTAACGTTTGTTAAAGATTTTTTTAAGAAAGATTATAGTGGGCATGATTATTATCATACATTTAGAGTATATAAGACTTCTATGAAAATTTCTGACAAAGAAGACTGCGATGTTAATAAAGTTAAAATTATAGCACTATTACATGATGTAGATGATCATAAAATTTCACCAAAGACGTGTGAAAATTTAGATAATGCAAGGACATTCTTAAAATCAAATAATATTGATGAAAATATCATCAATTCAATTTGCTCTGATATAAAAAACATTTCATTTAGCAAAGGAGGTAGTCCAAGCTCTTTATCTATTGAGGCTAAAATCGTTCAAGATGCAGATAGATTAGATGCCATAGGTGCTATTGGAATTGCAAGAACTTTTGCTTTTGGTGGAGCTAATAATAGACCTATTTATGATATTGAAAATAAAGAAAATTCTACAATTCAGCATTTTTATGATAAATTACTAAGGCTAGAAGATTTAATGAATACAGAATATGCGAAAAACCTCGCTAAAGAAAGAACTGAATTCTTAAAAACTTTTTTAGATCAATTTTATAAGGAATTATTATAATCTTACTTATTCTATAACTATAAACTTCCCAAACGAAATCTATAAAACCCATTCTAAGACAAATATACAACCTGAGAAATATCATAAATTAGATACATAAATCATTATTATCTCACTCTTTATTTTCAAAAAAATAATATTATTTTTGTATTTATTTTAATTTCATATTTTCACAATATCTTTTTTCCAGTATTAAAGGGTTCATAACTAATATTATTACTAAATGAAAATATATTTATCTTTGATGTTTAATACATATTAAGTATATTTTTTTTAATATTTCAGTTGATTTTCAAAATTATTGCTAATGCGCATTATAATTAATTTTTGTCATTCTTCGTATTTTTTTACATAAATTTGTTTAATTTTATGTAAAAATAAATTGACAATTATATACCATATTGATAATATTTAGCATATAAACAATTTGTAATAAAGGGGGGATATAAATGTTATACGCTGAAAAAATAAGAATGAAAAATGGCTATGAAAATAGTAATGATTTTGAAAAAGTACAAAGTATTTTTATTGATTTTGGAAAAGGCTTATCAGAATATCCTGTCGATATTATTTATGACTTTTTAATAAAAAAACCTAATTCCATAAAGACAATTAAAAAGCCCAACCCTTTTTTAAAGCCTTTATCTAAAGATGGCAAAAAATTGGTTATAGCTATAGATGATTTGTCAAAAGAGAATTTAATAATGAAATTACCAAAAGTTGTAGATATATTTAATTAGAAATCACGGATTTTTCGACTAAAATAAAATAAAAATAAGTATTTAACCTTAATTGAGATTAAATGCTTATTTTTTTTATCCTTCATATAAAATAATCAATTAACCAAGTAGCTTACAAAACTAGTTGATCAATTGATATTTAAATATTAAAAAAAAGGAGTTAATCTTTTTTATGCATTATAAGTTGAAGAAGATGTTTTACCCCCTTCACCTGTCCAGTTAGTATGGAAAAATTTATTTCTTTCCATATCTACTCTTTCATAAGTATGAGCTCCAAAATAGTCTCTTTGAGCTTGCAATAGATTTGCGGGTAGTCTTTCACAAGTATATGCATCAAAATAATTTAGAGCTGATGAAAATGCTGGAACAGCAATTCCATTTTTAACTGCAACAGAAACAACTTCTCTCCAATCTTCGCTACATTTATTTATAATATTAGCAAAATATGGATCTAAAATTAAATTATTTAAATCAGGATTTGTATCATATGCTTCTTTAATCTTTTTTAAGAAACTTGATCTAATAATACATCCACCTCTCCACATTAGAGCTATTGATCCATAATTTAAATCCCAATCATATGTTTTAGCAGCACTCATCATCAAAGAAAATCCTTGAGCATAGGAAATTATTTTCGATACCAATAAGGCATTTTTTATTTTTTCTATAAATTCTTTTTTATCTTCTTTAAAATCAATAACTGGTTTTTTAAATTTTGGTGAAGCTTCTACTCTTTCATCTTTCATAGCAGAAATATATCTTGCAAATACCGCTTCAGTTATTAGAGTAAGAGCTACTCCTTGATCTAGAGATGATATACCAGTCCATTTCCCGGTTCCCTTTTGTCCAGCTGTATCTAAGATTTTATCAATTGTATGAAAACCATCAGCTTCTTTATGGGTTAAAATATCTGCTGTAATTTCTATTAAATAACTATTTAGTTCACTTTTATTCCACTCACTAAATATTTCATGCATTTCATCATTGCTCAAATTTAAAACATTTTTCATTAAACTATATGCTTCACATATTAATTGCATATCACCATATTCTATTCCATTATGAACCATCTTAACAAAATGACCAGCTCCATTTAAACCAACCCAATCACAACAAGCAGAACCGTCTTCCACTTTAGCACTTATATTTTGGAGGATATCTTTAACTTTATTCCAAGCGTTTAAAGAACCACCTGGCATTAGACTAGGACCTTTAAGAGCTCCTTCCTCACCACCAGAAACACCTGTACCAATATAATATAAGCCATTATCTTCAACTAATTTTGTTCTTCGAATAGTATCTTTAAAATAACTATTGCCACCATCTATAATAATATCTTCTTTATCTAAAAGTGGTAACAATTGATTTATAAAGCTATCGACAGGTTCTCCAGCTTTTACAAGCAACATTACTTTTCTAGGTGTTTCTAGTTTTGAAACTAATTCTTCTAAGCTATGTGTCCCAATTATATTTTTTCCTTGCGCTCTTGTGTTTATAAAATTATCAACTTTATTAACAGATCTATTAAAAACAGCAACTTTATAGCCTTTGGATTCCATATTCATTACTAGGTTTTCACCCATTACTGCTAAACCTATTAATCCAATATTTGCTTTTTCATTCATATAATTAATCCTTATCTTTTAATTCTAGCATTTCCATTATAAATTGACCAAATCTGATCTTCACTTTCAACTGTGGCATAATCACTAATCATAGTTGTTGCTAAAGCTCCAGTTGCCCATCCAAATTTAATCCAATCTTCTTGGTTTAGGTTTTTTAGTGATGAATATAAAATACCACCTACAAAACCATCACCACCACCTATTCTATCTAATACTTGAATTTTTCTAGGCTCTTCGATATACCAAGTGTTTTCTACATTCATAATTGCACCCCAATAGTGCTCATTCGCATTTTCAACTTGTCTAAGCGTGGTTGCAAAAACTTTTACATGCGGATAAGTTTCTTTAACTTTATTAATCATATCTTTAAACTTGTTTATATTATTTGATAAATCATTACCCTCAACTTCAGGCCCTTTTATACCTAAAGCCAATTGAAAATCTTCTTCATTACCAATAAGGAAATCTGATAATTGGGCAATTTCAACAAATGCTTTTCTAAGCTCATCTTCTCTGTTAATCCAAAAAGAATGTCTATAATTTATATCAAATGAAATTAATGTCCCATTTTCTTTTGCTTTTTTTGCTAATTCAATACAGAATTTTGTAGTATTCTCACTTAATGCTGCAACTAATCCTGATAAATGAAGAAGCTTAACTCCGTCTTTTACAAACAATTTTTCTAAATCATAGTTTTCAATCTTTAAATCTCTACCTACTTCTCCAGCACGATCATTTGTTACTTTAGGAGCTCTAAGTCCATACCCACTATCTGCAATATTTATTTGATGCCTATATCCCCATGGTCCCCCACTTGGGATATCTGGCCCTTCAAACTCAATATTTCTCATTCTGAGTTGATTCTTTATAAAGGAAGCTATTGCATTGTCCTTTACAAAAGAGGTCAATACTTTAGTCTTAAGATTAAGAGATGATGAAATATTTAATACATTAGTTTCAGCTGATGTCGACTGTAGTTCGAATTCTGTTGAAGTACTTACAGGTTGCCTATTTTTAGGAACTAATCTCGTACCCATACTTGATGCACAAATTAAATCATATTTGGCATTTTCTTTAAATTTAATCATTTTTACTCCTAAATTAATTCTAACTAAAGAATATCATATATTTTCAAACATTTAACTATTTAAGTTTTTAATTTAGCAAATTTATCAACATGTTTACTTTTTTACACCTATAATAATAGCACATGTTGATTATTATGCAATACTTTTTAAGATCTATTTCTTGACATAAATCTAAAAAGTAAATTACAATCTTACTCAACATGTTGTATTTTATAACTATTATACACATATAAAGGTATGAAAATGAAAAATAAAAAATTCTTATATGAAACTATATATGAAGAAATTAAAACTCAAATATTAAACAAAGAGATCAAACAGGGATCTCTTCTTCCTTCTGAAAAAGAATTAAGTGAAAAATTTCATGCAAACAGAACTACAATTAGAAAAGCTTTATTATTATTAGTTGATGACAATTTAGTTGTAAAAGAGCCGGGAATAGGAACAAGAGTTTATATTCAATTAAAAGATGATTCTATAAGAAATAATAATCCACTTTTAGGAACTATTGCATTAGTTCTACCACCTTCGGAAAACAAAATGGATAGAATTTCTCAACCATTTTATTCAGAATTTTTTTACTTTGCTGAAAAAGAACTTCAACCTTTAGGATATACACTTCTATACTCTTCTCTGGATAACAAAGAGCATTTTGAAAGTTTAATTGAACATCAAAAACTTGATGGAATAATATTTATGAGTAACATTCCTGATCAGTTTATTGATATAGCCAAAATAAATAATATTCCATCAATTTTAGTAAATAATTATTCACCAAATTTGGTTTCTATCCTTTCAGATAATGTATTTGGGATGGGAGCTCTTACTGACTATCTAATTTCATTAGGTCATAAAAGTTTCATATTATTTACTGGTTTAACAAATTATCTTTCTACTAAAGAGCGTTTGATTGGATGTACAAACAGTTTTTTAAATAATAATATAAAAAATTATGAGATTGAGAACATAGGATGGGATCCAAATCAAGCTTATTTAAAAGCTCTAGAAATCTTTAAACGAGATAAGATTCCGACTGCTTTTATTTGTTTTAATGATAATTTAGCATTTGGATGTTTAAGAGCTGCAAGAGAAGTTGGTTTAAATGTGCCAGAGGATTTAAGTATTGTTGGATATGATAATATTAATCAAAGTAGATATTTCTCCCCTCCTTTAACAACTGTTAATTCAAATATACCTACTATTTCTAAATTAGCAGTTCAAAACTTAACTCAAAAGATTAAAAATCCAGATTTGTTTTCACAATATAAAATTGTAGTACCTTTTTCATTAAAAATTAGAGAATCAGCAAGTGCTCCAAATATGACAAGTTAACATATTTTTAAAGAAATTATTTTTTGTAAATAATTAATTAATTTTCTTATTTATTGGCAAATAAAAGGATTGTTCTCAATTAAGAAAACAATCCAATTAATATTTCTTAATAAGAAAAAATAATCAATCTATAGAAAAAATACTAAATTTTATAACTTTATTAAAATAACCACTTTTCCAATATTTCTTATTAAGAAGATAAAAATAATTTAAAGCATTATTGCTTTATTACTTCAAAGTGTCAATAAACCAATTTACAGTATTTTCTTTTAATTCATCAAATTTGGATGAATCTTTAGTAAAATAATCATATGTATGATTTGCATCCTTTATCGCTATGAGTTTACTTCTATAGTTTGAGCTTAATTCATTTATCTTCTTACTCATTGAAATAGTATCACTATCATCGGCTGTGCCATAGAATGAGGCAACTGGAATTTTCAAGTCTTTGATATAGTCTAAAGTATCTTTAAGATTGTTTGTGTATACAATTTTTTTTGATATTGGTTTGGGACCTCTCCAACCAAATCCACGATTTACAGCAAATGACTTTTTATAACTTACAACAAATTTTGTACTTGATTTATTCTCATTTAGTAAAGAAGGTGACCAAATAGCTATACTTTCAAACTTTTGTGATGAACTATTTACAGCAGCTAATAGAACATTATTCGCACCTTCCTCCCAACCTAGAAGACCTATTCTTGATTGATTGATTTCCTCTTGTTCACCTAAATAATCAGTAAGTTGAATAATTGTTGAATAATCAATTTTTTCAATCTCATCATAATCAAAAGTAAAAGAAGCAATTCCTTCATCAGTTAAATCTGAAACAAAATAATCAATTGCTCTATTAAAGTCTTTTTCTTTTTCACTTGTACTGGTATCGATAATTACAAGAGGGTAATATCCATCTCCTGCTGGAAGAGTTAACGTACCACTTATATTCAATTCATCTAACTCAAATACAATATCTTTTGTTATTACTTGATTAATAGTTTTAGATCTTACAACCGAAGGTTTTAAAACAACAGGAGTTTTTTGCCTTATTATTGTTCGTGCACTTAAACTACTACTTATCAAAATTGCGATTAAACTAGTAAAAATTAAAATTTTCTTTTTCATAATTTAAAGCTCCTCTTTATTATAAATTAAGCATTAATTAAAATATTTTAATTTACTATAATAATAAAAAGAGTTTTTCTACTTTTCAAGTTTTACTGATCCATAAACAAAATAATACAAAATACTTCAAAAAACGTACAAGTTCGTGTTTTTGTTTAGTTTACTACTAATCAAAACAAATTCAAAAAACAATTCTTAGGAAACATTTTGTGATTCACTTTGATGATATTCTTCAGCAATCATAGTTTTATTAAATTCAGCTGTAGGGTTAATTTCTAATACCAAACTTTCTAATTCATCAATTGATATATTGAAAAATTCTTTCCTTAAATTAATCTTATTAACACGTTGATTATTCAACCGGTTATGCAATTCTTTTTCCAAGGTAACTGCGTCTTCAGAAAAAATAAAACTATGTACATCAAATTTAAATGGCACACTCGCACTACCAAGTTCATTAATTCTTTCTTGTGGATCCAATCTCCTTGTCATTCCAATTTTAAAAACATTATCTCCAAAAGATCCTAAATTGCTAATAATATATACGTTACCAGCTTTTCCATTTTGAAGTCTTAAAATTTCATCTTTTTGCTCTTCAACGTTCTCAACCAAATCACTTAATTCATTTATCTTTATATTAAGTTCTTTTATTTTATTCTCATCGTCTTCATTCTGTAATGCACTTTTAAGGTTATCAATCTCTGACAAATATTTAGATTCTTCTTCCTTAATTCGTTTTTCTTCTTCTTTTAATCTTTTCCTCTCTTGTGCTTCTTCTTTCATCTGTTGTCTTATTGCCATCTGTTCTTGTTTCGCTTGCTCTCTCTTAATATAATATTCATATTCAACTTTAACCATAGCAATATATAGATATTCTAATTCACCTATGAATCTAGCTAAAGTGGGCTTTATTGTTTTATTCCCACTTATACATAAAGTCAAATATTTTGATGTAATATCTTTAACTTGTTTAATTCCTTCACTAAGTTTTTCGTATTTCAATTTATATAATATATTTTGAAGTTCAGCTTGGAGTGCCATTACCATTAAATTATATATTGTAATATTAGTCTTTGTTGTATAGAATTTTTTATATTTTTCAAGCAAGTCCTTTACTAGCTTGAAATAATAATTATATTCTTTTCTTAAATCTTTATACCCCATATATTTTAAATCTAACAATACGGTTGGTGCATACTCTTTAGCTTCAGCTATATCTATAACTTTTAATCGATCAATAATAGATGCATCAAGTAAATAGTTATTGCGATATTCTTTAATTGAATAGTTAATTGAATTATATATTTCTTTAAGCCTTCTCAACGTCTTCTTACTGTTTTCAACTTTTGTAGAAAGTTGATTAGTCTCTTCTGTTAAGTTTGTCTTCTTTAATTTTAAATTTTGTAATTGAGATTCATAGTTTCTAATATTTTCTTTTAAATTATATTGAAGTTCTTTTTGTTTTTTAATTAATTTATCTGAATCCTCAATCGTTTTTATATTAAATTTCTCATTTCTGAGTTTCTCTTTATTATATTTCTTTGAATTTTTCATAGTAGTGTATATAAATATAATTGTTAATATTATAAATAATAACATTAGATTTTTTTGCCACATAGGTATCTCCTCTTTCTCTATATTTGAATCTGATTCGTTATTTTCATTTATTAAAATTTCAGAAGTCTCGCCTACATCCATATCATCTTCTTTTGAAGAATCCTTTTCTGGACTAGTAAAATTTTCATTAATTACAACTTCTGGTAACTCTTTATTTTTATAGTTAGTTAAATTAGACTTATCTGAATTATCTAGAATATTATCCTTTTGATTTGAGCTTGTAGAAATTATTTTATTTTTAATAAGTTCTATTTTCTCTTCATAAGATACAGTTTTTTCTACGTTTATATCCTCAGTATTCTTAACTTGGTTTACATTTGAAACAATTTTGCCACTTTGGCTATCTAATCGTATTTCTGTTGATTCTATAGGATTATCAACAAAATCATCGTCCAAAACTGTAGATTCAGGAATTGGTTTGTTGTTATTAGTAGTAATTTCGTTGGTCTTCTCTTCTATTTTAGAACTATCAAAATCCATTGATACATTATTTTCAATAGTTTCCAATTGATCATTTTCAAAAGATAATGTATCTACTTGATTCTGGTTGGATAATTGTAAAGAATCACAGCTTTGTAAAAGTAATATTATAGCAACTGTGTAAATTAAATATAATTTTGTTTTATTCATACTGCGCAGTTTTCCTAAGAATAGAACACTGATATATCAATCTAAAAAATTGAAAGATTAATAATTTTTTATTAGTCAACTTTAAAAGTTAATATCTCCTTTTTAATTAGGTCTTTTAAGAAATTGCAATATTTTTTCTATTTTAAAATAAAAAAGATAGGCATTTTAACAACTACCTATCTAACTCAATTTTTTATATATAGCTTAAGTATATTATTTTTTATGTAATGGTTTTTAAAAATTTAGCAACCCCATTTTCACTTTCACATCCTATTGTCAAATCGCTAATCGCTTTTAGTTGCTCATTTGCATTACCCATAGCAATTGAAAATGTAGCATTGTTTAACATTTCCATATCATTTAAACCATCTCCTATTGCCATAGTGTTACAATCATGTAAATTTAGTGTTTTTAAAAGATATGATACCATAGATCCTTTTGATACATCCTTATTAGAAAATTCTAATGTTCCCGGAGATGATAAATAATAATTTGCTTTTTCTATCCATATTCTCCTAGAATTTAAAAAGTCTATTATTTTAAGTAGTTTTGTATTATCACAATTAAATTCACTGACTAAAAACATACCATTTGTGACGTTTTTATTTATTTCAAAATTATGTTGTAATTTGATTGGTTTGACTTTTGATTTATCATAATACTCTAGTGAAAGCTTTTCATTTCCAATATAATAGGGTTTTTTATCTTTATAGAATTGAACATAAACATCTTTTGCTTTTGCTATTTTAAGAGCATCTTCAACTATATTCTCATCTAGTAAATGTTCTTTTAGTTTAACACCATCTTTTGTTAATAGCTGAGCTCCATTATATGCAATAATATGAGTATTTAGGCCTAGTTTATTATGGTGCGGTATAATTGATTCATAACTTCTTCCACTTACTAAAAAGATTAGAACGCCTTTGTTACTTAATCTCCTAACTTCAAGTACCAATTCATTACTAATACTTCCATTTTTATCTAAGGATGTACCATCTAAATCTAAAAAGATTGCATCAATTTCTTTATTTTTAAATTTAACCATTTAAAAACTCTTCTTTAAATTATTTTCTAAATTATTCATATAGGATTTACTATATAGCGATAACTGACCAGCTTCATTTTCTAAATCGATTGTGATTAAGTTTCTATCTATATTTTCAATTAAACTTTTAGAAGACATGGGTATTATAAAATTTTGATTTTCTAATAATTTGGGAACTAGAGGATAGCTATGTCCAAAAGGATATCCTCCTCTAATTGTTCCATCTTCTAATATGTTTGGATATCTAAAACACAATTCAAATCTATTTGCTTGATATATTTCATTAATTCCTTGAATCCATACTTCTAGATCCAAAGATTGGATATCTTTAATCAAGGATCTATATCCAGATCCCCATTTAGTTCCAATAGGTCCAATTGCAGCTCTCCCTGCAACTTGATCTAATTGAATTATATCACAACCTAATGTTTTTAGATAAGCAGCTTTTTTAACTAAAAGATTTCTCCATTCTTCACTTCTTGGATTCATTACATAAAAATCTCTATCATAATATGTTTCTACTACATATTTATTATTTTCATCTCTTACAATAGAATTTTCTAGATATCTATATTCATCCAAAAGAGAAGAATCAAATAACCTAGCATTCATATATAATGAACATTTTTGTTTATTTTTATGGATTTCTATAATAGCTTTTTTTAATTTTTCACTACCACCAAGCAGCTCACTTGGTAAATAATTTGGGTATTTAGAATCATGGCTCCCATGATATGCAAATATATGGAGAATATTATTATCTTTTATATATTCTTTCATTAAAGCAGAAATATCCTTTAAAACATCGAAGCCTTTTTCCTTTAAAATATTTGTTTTCCCATAAGGAGAAAACAGTCCTACTTGGACTTGATATTTTGCGCTATTATTTCTCTTAGAAAGAATTGTTTGGTATAAATTAGCTTGAATAAATTTCTCTATTGTTTCTTCTATACTTTTACCCTCTATAGCTAATAATTTAAATTCAAAACTTGATCCTTCTATTAATAAGTAAGGATTATCATTCTTATTAAGAAGAGAAAATAATGCAATTTTCCCTTCTTTATCTGCTTTAGAAAATATAAAAAGAGATTCACATAAGTTCTTATTAAAAAGAATGAATAAATTCATAGAGGCTGTTGAAGGGTAACAAATTGAAGATGCTCTAAGTTTATTTTCATTTAATACTTTTACAATGTTATTCGTAAATATTAACTCCCCTTCTCTGTTTGGCCAAAATAATTGATTAAAGGGATGCAGGTTGATATATAGTTTTGATAATCCATTACTTTGTAATAACCAATTATTATCTAATTGTAATATATTAATATTGTTAGATAATTCAAAATCATAATTTAAAATTTGGTAATCTTTCATTAGGCTTTTATTCCTGTGGTTATATCATTAGATTTTAAAAATTTTTGAGCAATGATATAAAAAATTATTACGGGAAGTGTTAATAACATTACCCCAGCTTGTACCGAGTTCCCATCTTGATAATAAACCCCATAGAAGGAATTAAGTCCAACAGGTAAAGTATAATAGTTTTCCACATTACCAATCAAACTTGGCCAAAGATAACTGTTCCAGTTATTTGTAAAAGATAAAATAGATTGAGTGATTAGAATTGGAACTGACAAAGGTATTATAATGTTTAGAAAAATACCAATTGGGTTTAATCCATCAATCTCACCTGCTTCTTCTAAATCCTTAGGGATATCTAATAAAAATTGATAAACTAGAAATATATTAAACAAATTAAATAAAAATGGAATTATTAACCCTTTATAAGTTGCAATCCAATTCAATTTAGTTAGAACAATATATGTTGGAGCTAATAAAACTTGAGATGGTATCATCATCAGCGATATTGTTAACCATAATATAAATTTAGATCCTTTAAAATTAAGTCTAGCTAAAGAATAGCCTGCCATTGTATTAATAATCAAATTACCTAAGCACACAAATACAGAAACAATTACACTGTTTAAAAACCATCTAGAATATGGGAATTCCATTAAAATATATTTGTAGTTTGAAAAGGTAAAATTAAATGGAGAGAAAAATTCTCTATCCATTACCATATTTGGATTGATAGATGCTAACAAACTCCAAATAAATGGTACTACGGCAATAATAGAAATTATTAAAATAATTAAATTAAAAATAGTTTTCTTTAAAGTATCATTCATTAAAGACGCTCCTTTACTGTACTTTGCAATTTAGCAATTACAAATATGATTAAGAAAAGAATTAAAGAAGCTGCAGTTGCATACCCCATTCTTCCAGAAGAAAAAGCACTCTTATAAATATAAATTACTGTAGTAAGAGTTGCATTTAATGGTCCACCAGTTCCTTTTGATACTATAAAGGGGATATCAAAAAGTTTAAATGAATCAATTAAGATCATTGTTGTAATAAAATATGTAACATTTCTAAGAGATGGGATTACAATAAATCTTAATTCATGAATAAAATTCCCCCCCTCAAGTTTTAATGTTTCATAATAACTAGTTGGAATCCCCATAAGTCCACTTAAATAAATTAACATATAGACACCAACTTTTATCCAAGCATACATAGTTACAACTGGATATTTAATTAGAGAAACTGAATCCATCCAATTAACTTCAATTGGGTGAAATATAGATAATACGATATTTATTAAACCATTACTTTGAAAAAGATATGAGAATATAAGGGTAATTGCGACAGTTGAAATTAATGTTGGTATATAAAACATTGTTTTATAATAACCTTTATTTTTCAAAAGATGCGAATTCAAAAAATATGCTAAGAAAAAAGAAACAATTAATTGAATTGGTAAACTTAATATTACAAATACAAACGTATTCTTTAGAGAGAGTAAAAATGTTTTATCCGTTAACAAGTTTTTAAAGTTATTTAAACCCACAAATTTAGCATTTTCAATCCCACCCCAAATTAAGCTATACCTAGTAAAGCTAAAATATATGGCAAATAATAATGGTACTATAAAAAATAGTACCACTAGTATTAAATAGGGACTGAGAAAAAACCAACCATAAAATTTATTTTCTTTAGTTTTATTCATTTCTCTAATCCTTTTTATAATTCAATTTTAAAGAGTATCAAGATATTCATTAAATTCCAACTCAGCTTCTTCAAGAGCTTGTTGAGCACTCATTCCTTGAAGACGAATCTTATCCCCTGCAGCACTCATTAAGTCAGCAATCTTTGGAGTATGAACTCCTAAATTATATACTTTAGCATTCTTTGCTTGTTCAGGATTTGCACCTAAAGTTGGATTCTTTTCAATATAATAATCAGCTACAGCTTGGCGAGTTGGAACAGCTAAGCCACTATCAACAACCATTCTTTGTGATTTTTCACTAGTCATAAAGTCTATAAATGAAGCAGCTAATTCTTGATCATTTGCATTTTTGTTCATAACATAAGCTACAGTAAATAGAACAGTTTTCTCACTCTTACCTTTTGGAAGTTTAGTCATTTTCCATTCAATGTCTTTTCCATTTTCATTAAGATAAGCAGTAGCCCATCCACCTGAGATCATCATAGGAACTTTTTTAGTTGTTAGAGCTCCTTCATTTTCTCCATTAAAATCTTTATTAGTTTTAGCAGCACCACTACCAATCAAATCATTAAAGTAATAATCAAAAGCATCAACAACAGCTTTATCAGTCCAATTTGGGTTTCCATCTTCATCTAAGATACTACCACCATTTTGTAAAATAAAGGGATAAAATCTTGCAAAATCTGTTCTAAGTACTATTCCAGCTTCATATTCGTCCATAGCTGCAAAAGTTTTTGAAGTTTCTAATAACTCATCCCAAGTTGTTGGAACACTCATACCATATTTTTCAAAAGCAAGTTCATCATAATACAATACTAGAGTATTCATATCTTTTGCTAAACCATATAAATTTGAATCATCTCTAAATGCATCTAATGTACTTGGATAAAATCCATCTATAGTTGATTGACTAATATAATCATCAATTGGAGATAGAGCATAATTTTCTATAAACATTGAAGCCCAACTAGCATCTAGATAAAATACATCAGGACCTTTTCCACTAGCTATTTGAATTTGAAGTGTTTCATTATACTCATTAGCTAAGATCTCCCACTCAACCTTAACATTAGGATTTTCTGCTTCAAATAAATCAATTCTAGATTGTACATATTCTTTTTCTTGTGGAGTTGTTGACCAACCTACAAGTTTTAACACCTTTTCACCACTCTCTTCTTTTTGACCACTTGCAAATAGAATCCCAGATGATAATAAAACTAATACCATCACAAAATAAATCTTAAAAGATTTCATACTAATCTCCTCTTTTTCATCGCCTCTAGTCTTTATTCTAAAAGCTTTCTATAAAATAATAAACAACTTTTCATTTTGTTGTAACTTTCATAACCATTAACATAATATATTAGGTTTTTTAATTTGTCTAGGAAAATTTTATATTTTTTATACTTTTCTAATATTTACTAAACAACTTGACATATTAAGTTACTGATTATAATATATATTTATTGATAAAAACGAATTTACTTTACGTTGAGAGGCTAGATGTGAAAAATAATAAGAAAAAGGTAATGCTTGCTCATTATAGAGTTGGAATGACTGATGGTGTTTCTTTAGAAATAGATAAAAGAAGAGAGATTTTAAGGCAATTAGATTATGATACCTTTTTAGTCTCTGGACCCAAAAGTAATAATTCAGATTATATAATAGATACATTAAATTTTGATGATGCTAAAATTAATGAGTTAACTCAAACCTTTTTTGATAAAAATATCGAAGAAAAAGATATAGAGCCACTATTAAAACAACTTGATATTATAAGCGTTGAAATAAAAACTCAACTTAGAAAGATTGTAGAAAAAGAAAATCCTGATTATATATTTGCTCACAATATTTTCAGTCATGGAAGACATATTGCAGCTAGTAAAGCTTTCTTAGAAATAATTGAAGAATTTAAAATCCCAACTCTAGGGATGCATCATGACTTTTATTTTGAAAGGCCCAAATATACTCATGTTAGAAATGCTAATCTTATAGCATATCTAAATAAATATATCCCACCAGTATCAAAATATATAAGACATGCTGTTATAAATACAATTGCTAAAGAAGCTTTATTTGAAAGACGCCAAATTCCTTCCATTGTAATTACAGACACCTTTGATTTTGACCAACAACCTTGGCAGAAAGATGATTATAATAAAGACTTAGTTGAGATTTTTAAATCAAAAGGTATAAATGAAAATGATATTACAATACTACAAGCTACTAGAATTGTTTCAAGAAAAAGCATTGAGTTTACAATAGAGTTAGTAAATTATATAAACGAAAACAACTTATTATCAAAGTATGCAAATAAAGCTCTATACAATGGAAAACAGATTAACAAAGATAGTAAAATTCACTTAATAATTGTAGGTTATGCTGAAGAAGATGGGATTGAGTATTTAAATGAATTAAAAGATTTTTCAAAAGACTATCCTTATATTCATTTCTTAAGTAATATAATTCAATCAGAGAGAAGTTTTAATAACAATATTAAACATTATAGTCTTTGGGACTCTTACTGTTATGTAGATGCTGTTAGTTATCCAAGCACTTTTGAAGGATGGGGAAATCAATTCATTGAGGCAGTTTTTGCACGTCTTCCTATCATTTGCTATGAATACCCTGTTTTTAAAACTGATATTAAACCTTTTGGCTATAATTATATATCTTTAGGTGATAAGTATATTGATAATATAGCCTATAAAGAATTAAAATCATTAAATATTGAACAACTTTGCAAAACAAGCGATAATCTGTTAAAATGCTTATTTAAAAAGGAAACAAATGATCTAATTGAAGAAAACTTTAAAATAGGTCGTGAATTTCACTCATTCACCTCTTTGAAAAACAATTTAAAAGAAGTTTTATATAAGTTAAATGAAATTAAGTAGGAGCCTTTATGCCACCAATCTATCAAAAAATAATGAATGCAATTCAATTGTGGATTACTAACAACACATACAAAGCTCATGATAAACTGCCTTCTGAAGCACAGTTAATGAAAGAATTTAATACTTCAAGAATTACTGTTATAAGAGCTTTAAATGAATTAGAAGCGCAATCTATTATTTATAGACAGAAAGGTAAAGGCTCTTTTGTATCTCCTAAAGCTGCATATAAAAGTGAAAGCACAGATATTATCTCTTTAGTATTACCACACAAGATTAACTTCTTCTCAGGTGGTCAACAGTATGCTTATAGTATTGCAAAATACTGCGAAGAAAATAATTATCTCTGCTCAATTCACTATTCAAATCAATTAATAAGTAATGAAAAAAACATATTAGAAAATCTAATTAATTATAATGTCTCAGGTGCTATTATTTATCCTATTGGAAATAAAAATATAACAGCACTCAGCAATTTATATATTAAAGATTTCCCTATAGTCCTGTTAGATAAACAACTAGAAGAATTAGATCTTCCATCTGTTAGCTCAGATAACTTTCATGGTAGTTACAATGCTGTTAAATATCTAATTGAGAACAACCATAAACATATTGGATTTATTGGAGTTAAAGATTCAGATGTAGTTCAAGATAGATACAAAGGCTATTGTAGAGCTCTTTTAGATAACTCAATACTAATTAGAGATGATATTATAGTTACTGAATTTAGCAATGCTAAAGGTGATGAACAAACAGTTTTAACTTTAGAGGAAGCAAAAGAAATTTTAACTAACATGAAAGAAGTTGGAGTTAGTGCTATATTTTGTGTTAATGATTTAACAGCTACTATAGTTATCCAAGCTGCAAAAAGTCTTAAAATATCAATTCCAAATGATATTTCAATAATTGGGTTTGACCATATTCAATTTGAAGATGTACAAAATCCTAACCTAACCTCAGTTGCTCAAAACTTTGACCGAATAGCTAAAGAAGCTGTTGAACTTTTAATTAAAAGAATAAAAAATCCTCAAGATAAAATTGCAACTAATGTTGTAGTACCAACTCAATTATACAAAGGCAAAACTGTAAAAACCCTTTAACTTTGAAACTTTAGAGGATAAATAAAGATGCAATATTGTTTGCATCTTTGTTTTTAAAATTATTTTTATTGTAATTAATATATTAAGCAGGTACTCCTTCATTTTCGTGGCGTTTATTCATTTCTTTCATAAAAGATATACTTAAAAGAAAAGCTATCAATGTAGTTGTTATATCAGCAATTGGTTGAGCAAAAATAAAGCCTTTGAATCCAAAATTATTATTTAAAATAAATAGAAGTGGCAAATATATTATACATTGTCTTCCAAGAGAAATTAACATTGCCTTAATAGCCTTTCCTGTTGCTTGAAAAGTTACCATAACTGTAAATTGAATACCAAAGAATGGTACACACCAAGTAAAAGCTCTAAGTATTTGTGCACCAGCTTGAACTGTTAAATCATCATCTAAAAATAATCTGATAATATTATCTCCGAATAAAATAAAGATAAGGGTGAAAAATAGTGATACTAAAGTTCCATAGAGCATTGTAGTTTTTAAGCCAGATTTTAATCGATCAAATTTTTTAGCACCATAACAGTATCCTGCAAATGGTTGATAGCCTTGAGCAAGCCCAATAATCAACATAATTACCATTGAATTAACTCTCATTTGAATACCATTTCCCGCAACAACATAATCACCATAAGTTGCTGCTATTATATTTACTAATATAAAGGATATACTCATTACAATACTTGAAAGTGCTGCAGGAATTCCAATTTTAAATGTTTCACCATAAATCTTCCTACTTGGTTTAAAATCTTTAAATTTGATAGAAAGAAGAGAATTCTTTTTACTAAAATGTTTAATAAAATATCCAACACTTACAATATTACCAATAATTGTTGCCCAGGCTGCACCACTAGTTCCCATATTAAGAGCTAATATAAAGAGAGGATCTAATATAATATTTAGAACAAGTCCAATAACCATACCAGTCATAGCTTTATCTGTTGCGCCTTCACTTCTAATTAAACCTGCTAAAGTTACATTCAAAATTGGGAAAATGCATAAAGTACTCATTACAATTAAATACTCTGAAGTTGGAACTTTTGTTGCATCAGATGTCCCTATTAAGTTTAAAATATTATCTTGGAAGAGAAGAAATATTAAGGTAAAAACAGCTCCAATTCCTATTGCAGTATAAAATGCAACTGAATTAGATCTTTTTGCTTCTTTATAATCTTTAGCCCC
The DNA here is from genome assembly GCA_028532815.1 of Pleomorphochaeta sp. GTDB lineage: Bacteria > Spirochaetota > Spirochaetia > Sphaerochaetales > Sphaerochaetaceae > Pleomorphochaeta. The sequence goes on along the minus strand of JAQQAS010000016.1, from coordinate 32,085 downwards.
TAACCTTTGAGATATATAACAAGAGGTTCCACTTGCAAATATATTACCAGCAGCTTGAAACATCATAATTAGAGGACTTGCAAGACTAATAGCAGCAACTAAATTTAAATCACCAGTTTGTCCCATAAAATATGTATCAGTTAGGTTATAAATCATTTGCATAGCCATAGCCAACATAGTCGGTAGTGCCAATTTGATTATTGCACTTTTAACAGGTGCAGTTTCTAATAAATAAATTTTATTTTTATCCATTTTATATCCTTAATATTTAATTTTCGATTGATAGATGCATTACTTTCTTTGTAAGTCTAACGTATTCTTTTGCATCACTCTCACCAAGTTTTTCTAATAATTTAGATAAATCATCAATTATTTCTTTTTGATATGACAAACCTAATAATTTACCCTTTTCAGTTAAGTTAACAACGACTTTTCTTTTATCAGATGAATAAATTTTTCTAGTAATTAGATTTTGTTTTTCAAGTGATTTTAATATAGTTGCTATTCTAGCTGTGGAAACGCCCATGAATTGACAAAGTTTACTTGGATGTATGCCATCTTCTATTTCAGTCAAATACCCTATTACCCGCTTTTTACCTCGAATGATATCTAAACTACCCTTATTATGTGTTTTTACCCCAAGTAAAACGAATTGATATTTTACTAGTTCTTTTGCTAGTTGATCATATATCACATTATTCTCCAAATTAAGATATTGAATTAATTATAAATTAGCTAATACTATTAGGTATTTAAATTAATGCAATGCAGCAGAGTTTATTTAATTAATAATTAAAAGTCAATCAGAAAAAAATAAATAAATTATTATATTAATTGAAGCAATTTTTATTGGATATTACACAAAATAAAAATTTTATGAACATAAAATATAGTATGTTAGATTAGTCGCTTTTTTATTCCTAAATTCAGTATATTAATACTCATTTGTACAATCACAATTAATAATTCATCAGCTTTATTATAATCAATTAATATCACTAATAATAAAAGGTATTTATATTAGTTATTTTACGAAATATTTGCATATAAAAATAATTGTTTTAATATGAATATTAATGGCTTCACTCTAAAATTAATCTGTTGAAATAAAATAATATCAACAATATTAAAATATTTACATATCCTAAAAGGAGAAACAAATGAATAAAGCTATATCTAAGTTATTTATTCTACTATCGTTTTCGCTTATTTTGTTAAGCTCTTGTGCTTCAGCTTTTGAACTAGCTGGGGGATGCTTTAAATAAAGGTAATTACACAACTTCTGTAATCAAGTCTTTTGAAGCATTAGATAAAGCCCCTGGAAGCACTGATGCTGAGTTAATACTTAAGGAAGCTTGGAATAGAGCAAATCAAGAATGGTGGGATGAAATTTACTTCTATCAAAAGAATATTGCTATAGATACTAGTGCCATGGATTTACCAGATTGGGTTGCAAAAAATTTTGAACAATCTCAAGTAGATATAAAGGATTTAGAAAAAACACTCCCTATTTATGACAAATTGATCAATTTGCATCAAATTGTAGAAAATAAGAGAAGATATGATTTAAATCCAGATTCAAAATCAATTGCAATGGATAAATTAGAAATACAACAATATATTGCAGATGTATACTATAATTAGGTTGTGAAAAACTAGAATTAAATGATAGAGAAAGTGCTAGAGAAGCACTATCAAATTTTGATAAAGTTAAAGCAACTATTAATAATTACCCAAATATTGAAGAAAAATCAGATATGGCTATCCAATTAGCTACTGTAAAAGTGGCATTAGCCTTACACAAAAACAATGATAAAATAAATATTTTACAAGAATTAGCTGATAAATTAGACAGTGATAGACTTATTGACATTGTGAATATTAACGATAGAAGCAAATCACAGTTCGAAGCTGGAAACATAGCTTCACAATATGGTGCAGAAATCTTAGTTTATTTTAAAACAGACACAAATGTAAATTCAAATATAACTACCAATGTTAGACCACTCGATTCTCGTGTTACAGCAGTCAAAAATTGGAACATAGTCTCTAAAGCTTTAGAAGTTTCTACAACTACTAATGTATATTATAATGTTATTGAACTTGATAGTAACACAAGTATAAAAGAGACTTCTTTTGATGTTACTAGTTCAACAGATTTTGACTTTACTCTAACTAAACTAGACGCAAAAACAAAATCTGAAAAAATTCAATTAGTGGATATGGAAAAGGCATCTACTCTAAAAATAGCAACAATAGAAAGTGGAAATGATGAAATGATGCTTAATTCACAATTAGACCTATATGAAGATATCAGCATTCAATGCAAAAGCCCTGCTATTATTCTTACTAATTTAAGTGATTTTCATCATACCTATTTTTCTAAATACGATAATATTCAAGAGTTATCTAAGTATAAAGATTTAAAGAATCATGTATTCATACCCTTCCACCTTTTAGAAAAAAATCAAGGTGAGTATTCAACATATTCTTTTATTTATAATATTACTTATGGAGAAGGAAATCTTGGCCAAATATTGACAACTGAAGTTGACATAGCAACTTACGACTATTACTTGAACTACTTCAATCAAAATCATTTATAAATAATTCTGTTGATTTATATTTAGAGGAAACAGTTTCCCCAGATATTTTAAATAAGTTAAATAGTCAAATATATTCTTTATTGCAATAAAAGAGAGTTTAAGTATAACCAGCTTCAAATGAAGCTGGTTATTATTAAATCATGCCTATAACAATTAGGTATATAAAGACTATTGAGAATTACATTCTAAAATAGGTTCTTTTAAATTAAATTATCTATGAGGAGCCTTTATTTGTTTTAGATGATGCTCTACGACTACAACTTTTTCAGGTTTCACATCAGGTCTTACTATCACACAACTACTAGTCAAAAATACAATAAAAATCATTAAAAATATAAATATTTTTTTCATAAAACAGTACCTCTTATATAATTAGTAAATTAGATAGCATGAATATCTAGTAATAATTTAAAATGAAAAAAAGCTAATATCAAGAATATTAAACTTTTCTATTTTTCTAAAACAAATTAATACATATAAAATCATAATATTCAAAATATGTACTAAAGAAGATAGCCAGTGATTACATAAGCATGACTAATATATCTTTTTCCTTGATTGTTGTTCTTCCATTTGGAATTATTACATTAGAATTTCTTTTTAATATTGTAATAAGTTTGAAAGGAGAAATATCAATTTCGCTTATATTTTTGTTTAACCATTCACTGTTTTTGTCAATTGTAATCTCTTTTAATTCAATTTCTGTTTTATCATCAAAACCAGGTGCCGCCATTACTAATATATCATTTGAGCAAACTTTAGTTTCACCTTTTGGAATTATTACTTTTGAATCTCTTAATACTAAAACTACTAGTATATCTACAGGAAGTACTATATCCATTATTTTTTTATTATTCCAAGGATGATCTTCATTGATTTTTAATTTTATAAATTGAACATCATTTTCTTCCTCATAATCAGAAAATGTTTTAAATACATCACCTTGTGAATCAATCATATTTAACTTTCTAGAAACAAAAGGTAGGAGCGTTCCTTGAAATAGAATAGAAAATAGTACAATACAAAAGACAATGTGAAATATATCATTATCTATTTGAGAGGTACTAACTGTAGCTATTATTGCAAAAATTATTGAGGAGGCACCTCTTATTCCGGCAAAGGATACTAAAGCTATTTGATTTATAGAACATTTAAATGGTTTTAATATTATAAAACTTGTTATTGGTCTTGCTATAAATGTTAAAAACAATGATATCAAAAGTGCAATTAATGCTATGCTAGGCAATTGTGATGGGAAAGCTAATAATCCTAATAAAAAAAATACACAAATCTGAACTAAAGCAATTAGACCATCAAAGAAGTTTGTAACTAAAGTTTTGTTTCTGATTTTTTGATTTCCAACTATTATCCCATATATATATGATGCTAGATAACCATTTCCGCCTAATCTTTCTGAAAGCGAAAATACTAATAAAACTATACCAACATACAATATTAAAGAAAGGTTATCACTTTCAAGGTTTAAATATTTAATTAAATATTTTGTAACAAAAGCTAATATAATAGATATAAATATTGCAACAATAAATTGAATTAAGATCATTATTATATAGGCATTGACCGAAATAGGCTTATCCATTAAAGACAATAATATTATTGTTAACATATAGGCACTAGGGTCGTTACTACCACTTTCAACTTCTAATAATGGGGCAGTATTATTTTTTAAGGCTAACTTTTTAGATTTTAATATTGAGAAAACAGAAGCAGCATCAGTAGAGCTAATAATTGCTCCTATTAAAAAACTTTCAAGAAGTTTGATATTTAAAATATAGTAGCAAAATAAACCAACAAAACCAGCTGTTAAAAATACACCAACACTAGATAATAATATGGCCCTTATCACTATTGGTTTAGCGGTCTTCCATCTAGTTTCAAATCCTCCGTAAAATATAATAAATACTAAGGAAATTGAACAAATATTTCTTACAAGTTCATAATTTTCTAATTGAATTTTAAAAAGGCCATCTGATCCAAAAAGAATACCAAGTCCAATAAATAACAATAAACTTGGTATTCCCACTTTTTGGGATAATTTACTACTAAACATTGCTACGATGATTATTATCGATGTGATAAAAAGCATATTAATCATAAATTTCCCTTTTCTCCATTTTATATAATTACAATATATTCAATTTATATTTCTCTTTTTTATATGAGAGATTTATTATCTAAACTATATAAGTTAATTTAGGTAACTTAACTTATATCCAAAGTCATCTTTATCTTATCATATAAAGTGCTACTATAAAAATCAAAACCTTTATCAGTTGGATGTAATACTGAATTATCAAAGTATTTGTCATCGTGTGGAACTAAATCCAACCCATCGATTATATTAAAATTATTATATTTATCAGCTTCTTTAATTATAATTGATGCAATATCAAAAAAAGATCCACAGGAGGCTAGAGTTAAATAGGAGCCTCTATATATTGGAGTGATTATAAAGGTTGGAACTGTTGGATATAATTTATGTAATGTTTTTAAATAAAGCCTTATATTCTCTTTAATTTGATCTAAATCTTCAATTTGTTCCCAATCATTAGTTCCTAAGGCACTTGTTATAATTGAAGGTTTAATATTTAAATTTTCATCCAAGCCTTTGTAAAAATGAATATAATCTGATAATCCTTGGTTTAGAAGATTCATATTTAATTTATGTGAAAGTTGAATAGGATAAGTATTTTTTGAATGTAAAACACTATAACCCTGTGTAATTGAATCTCCTAAACAAAGAAGCAAAGGTTTATCATCAGATACATATTTTAAAATACTTCCATCATTAACTTTGAAATTTTTTATTTTTATTGATGTTGCATAGGATAAATAGATTTTTATTGCTTTACTACCTTTTACATCAGTTGTCAATTTGAACTGTTGCTCTACATTAATCAAGGGATTAATACTAACACTTTTTATATAGTTCTCATTAATAAACACATCAAAATTTGTAACAGTTTCATTTGTTTTTTCTACAATAAAATCAAACATAACTGTATGACAATCACTTAAAAACTCTAGGCAGACTCCACTATTATAACTAGCTTCATCTCTGAATGCACTTTTTAATTTACTAAAGGATTCAACTTGTTTATTACTAAAGCGGATAGGTTTATAGTAGCCATTATCTTCAACAACATCTAACTTATTTTTAATTAATTTTTTATATTCAATATTCATATATCACTCCATATCTAAATAAATATTTTGTCTATCTTAGCAACATAATTTATTTTATAGAAGATATATGATTCGTTTTTCATATTTTATTAAATAGAAAATCTATTATAATTATTTTAAGAAATCCTCTTTAGAATTGAGAAATCTCCTACAAACTTAACCCCTATTTTCTCATACATTTTTGCAGCATTTGGATTATCATAAAAAAGGCAAACAGTTTTACCTTCATTAAGCAATTTTTCACAAATTGCATAAACGCATTTTAAAGCAAGTCCTTGTCTTCTGTATTCTTCAACTGTAAAAACACCAATTAGCATTGCTAATTCTTTTGACTCTGCACTTGAACTAACGCCACTTACTACATTGCCATTATCTTTGTATACAAAAATATGTTTGGACCCTTTTTCCATTTCAGCTTTTGTTGCTTCATAGTTTGTAGATATATTAAATACTTCATTTGATTTATCTAAATACTCTTGCAATTTATCGATACTAAGAGCTTCAACACCTAATGTATCAACTTTAACTTGTAATTGATCTAATGCAGAAAAATAACAATTTTTTATATCAAAGTTATCTAGTTTAATTAAACTAATTAAATCTTTTTCACCACTTATATTTAAAATTAAATGTTCATCAACAATGTTTTGTATAAAGGAAAGATCAAATATTTTATCATATGAAACTATGCATAAGTTATCAAAAAACCTCAGATATACAGTTTTAATTTCTCTGTCAAAGTCCATAAAAATTTCTAGATCTGGATTTTCAAATCCAAATATTTCTATATCACTTATGACAAAGAGGTTTAATTCTTTTCTCTGGTATAAGTATTTATTTAAAATATCTAAATCATTAATTGAACATTTTCTAATCATATAACACTCTTTTTTGTAACATAATGAACAGATTATATATAAATAATGCTATAAATACAATTGGAATTCATTTCTTATTAAAATTAAAGTTAAACTGTATAGAGTTATTGTTTGATTTACTATTGAAAACATATCAATTTAGAACACTTACAAAACACATATATCCACAAAAATCCATCTTTTTGTATTCTATAATTTAAATCATCTTAAATTAAATATTTTATGGAATAATATGAAAAAAAAACAGTTAATAATTATTACAACACTTGCTCTCTTTTTATTAAGTTGTGAAGCCTTTTCAGCAGCAAACAATCTCACCATAATTAATGAATCCAATAGCTCAATAACTGCTTATATATATGAATCGAAGGATTCTTCAACAGATTATGATTATACTAGTACCATCGGCATTGGATCTCAACAAATTTTTACTATACCAAGTTCTCTCAGAGATGGGTACTATTTGTTTGTCAAAATAACTGATAATAATGATGAAATAGAATATTGCTTTACATACGATGATGATACTAGTTTTACATTAAACTTTTGGGATTTTAATAGTTCTCCTACATACACTATTAATGAAGATAGTATAACTGAAGTGATTTAAACATTATAATATAAATGGGTATATAAAATTAGTTATTTAATTTCAAACATCGCCATAACTGGATAATGATCCGATATTCCTTTAGATAAGGCTAATCTTGGACTTGTGGCCATTATTGGTAGTAAGTTTCTGTTATGCATTATTTTATCTATGCTTTCTATTAAATAATATTCATCACTTAAACTTGAGCAACAAAAAGTTATAGGAGATTCTTGATGAAGGGATTTAAAAACTTCAATAAAGTCAGTTTTTTCGCTTATTATTCTAACAGGATGGAATGGGTCATTAAAATCTCCACAAACACCACACTACTACTGCAGATAAATTAAAGGAAAGAAAATTTCCATTCTATGAAAAGTTGTCATTCTAACGTTTATATCCTGTCTTTTCAACTTAAAAGAGCAAAAAAAGAGCCTAACTTCTTGTATGTACAAGACTTGTTAGGCTTACATATTTACTAAAAGTTTAAGACACTAAGGTTTTTTCTTTGTTTTTCCTATTATTTTCTTTATTTCATTTAGCTTTAAATACTTCTTAGAGAAGTCAATATCTAATTCATTACCCAATTTTTCTAGTATTTCATCATAATAATCAAAAGCATAGTATCCACTTTCTATTAATGTTCCTGATGCTAATTTCATTGATCTTGCTAATTTTTTTGATGAATACTTCCATCCCAATCTATACTCTAGTAATCTCAATATTACTAAAGCAATATAGCAACTTAAAAAATGTGCTTTAATATGTTCTGTTGTTGATACAAATACTGGCCTTGTTTTTAGTTGAGATTTAGTAACCTTAAATGTCTCTTCAATTTTCCATAACCCTTTATACATATCTAGAATATCTTTATCTGTTTTTGTTGCTAGGCAGAACGTAAAAAGTGTTATTTATAAATATATTTTCACCAGCTTTAAATCATCAAATCTTGTTATAATTTATTATGGAGGAATCTAAATGAGAGGGTATAAAATCATATTCCATTCTTATCACTAATCTTGGTTAACAATTATAATATTATTTTAATAAAGATTTAATCAAATAATATTTATTATTATCAGATTTGTTAACAATTTCAAATCCAAAATTTTTATACAAATTTAATGCAACTTTATTATTTACATCCACTTCAAGTTTCATAAATTTCATATCTTTTTTAATACATAATTTCTCGAGATATTCAAGTAATATAGTAGCGTATCCTAATTTTCTAAAAGTTGGATCTATTGCAATCATAGAAATATATACAATTTTTTTATTAAAATCATTAGCATAAAAGGCAACAAACCCAACTAACTTCAAAGTAGAATCTTGCAAATACAAACCCCAAACTTCCCCATATTTATAAAATTTTTCTGAATAATAATAAATATTATCTTTATTATTAGATAAAGATGATAATGAGGTTTCGAATTTATTTAATATTTGTATTATATTAGATTTATGCTTTATTTTAGAAAATTTTAATTTCATTATTTTTTTTTATTTAATTCACAAATAACAGATTTTCTTTTGCCTGAAGCCAAAACTGGTATATCTTCAACTATTTGAAAATTAACTATTCCATCTGGCTTAACCAATTCCTGTATCGCAGCCCTTATTGGATCAAAATCAATAGTATATTTTAAATTTAATTTAACTAGATATGTGTCTTTAGATTTCTGGATAAATTGCCATTGGTTTATACCATCTACATTTTTTAGAATCCGAGCAAAATTCATAGGATGGATTGGGTCCCCATTTGTATCATAAATAATATCAACTTTTCGTCCATATAGATATTTTAAATACGGCCAGCCAGAACTTTCTAAAATTCCCTCTTCCATCACTCCTGTATCTCCTGTATCGTACCTTATCAAAGGAAATGCATAATTATATAAATCTGTAATTACTATTCTACCTAACTCTCCATAAGCAGCAGGCTCATTTGAATCTAATTTTAATAATTCGATAAAAAAACTAGCATGATTTAAATAAAAGTTACTATCGCCTATTTTCTGATGTCCAATAATTCCGCCTTCTTCATTAGCATAAGCTTCCACAAGATCTATATTGAATTTGGATTTAAATATTTCTTTAGTTGTACTACTTAAAGCTTCAGAACTTGAAAATCCAAGTTTTAACGTTTTAATTTTTTTTTGTTCTTCGACATTTGTTAATAGATAATCTAAAAGTGAATCGTACCAACTCGCATATGCTCTAATAAATAAAACTCGTCTAGATTCAATAATATTTAATAAATTTTGAATAGTAAGTTCATTCATACTGCTGATATTAAACGCAATGATATTTTCTTTGAAAGATTGCCAGCGAGTTTTTCCATGCCACTTAGTCCATATTCTACATTGACATAAGGTTTCATGAGATTTAAAACCAACAGTTTCACCAAAATACTTTAGTTCCGCTATTCTACGATTTCTCTTTCGACTATCTTGTGGAATTATTAAAGGGGCTCCTGTTGAACCACTAGTGCGATGAATATGCATTTCACCTTTTTGAAAGGTCAAACAAGTTTTATCAACTACTAATTTATCATAATTATGATTCAAGATATTTTTATCCATAATTGGAAATTCATTAAGTGAACAATCTTTGTAGGGATAGTAAAATTTACTATTTTGGGTAAAATGTGTAAGCAATTCTTCAATTAATTCCTTTTGCAAAATCATACCTTTTTGATAATCACAATTAATTGTATTCAATTCTTGTATATGAAAACTAATAGGACTACCCTTTAGTCTATCTTTAAAGAAAAACAATTTACGTCTAATATACCCACTCATAAATACTCCTTAACTTACTTCTATATTCATCCACAAAAAAGGACTTTCTATTGCTTCAATCATAGATTTCCAATTATCAAAATGTAATAATAAAATCCCGATACAAGAATTCGACCCATTATACGCTTCAACATATTGCCCAATCTCAATATTAATAAAAGACTGTATTAAATTATTTTTTTTGAAATCAGAATTTATTGTTAAATTCTTAAGTGTACCTGCAACCTTACTATGAATAGCATAATAACAACAAAATTTTGATTCTTGAACTTTGCTTTTAAAATACCCCTCATTTAAAGCAAATTGTAATGTCGTAGTTAATAAATCAACTCCACAACTATACTCAATTACTTGAGGTATATAATTGCCACCATTTCTAGGTCCAATCTCCATTAGAAAAATATTATCATAGTCATCAATTATAATATCAAAATTATAAGCTCCAGTTCCCATATTCAACAAACTTAATAATCTTTGAATTTCATCATGTATTTTACTTTGCATACTTTCTGATAAAGAGGTTGGGAAACTTGCAGCAATAGGGACAAAAGGATTAGAATTATTGACATCAAAATGATCGTCACCAAAACATCTAAATACCAACTTTCCATCAATAGAAAATCCATCTCCAGCTACTTGATACCCTTTCTTTTTAATAAGATCTTCAACAATTATCTTTTTATTTCTTGAGAATTGAAGAGCATTTGTAAATAATTCTAAAAGCTTATGTTTATTTAGAGTTTCATTTTTATTTTCTAAATAACTAATTCCTTTACTTCCCGAGGAATCAACAGGTTTAATTATTACTGGAAAATTAAAGTCTTCAAGACCTTTCAAAAAACTTTCAAAAGAAGAAAAAGATTTTGCTTTTGGAACATTAAATCCATTTTTTCTTAAAAATTCTCTAAATTTATCTTTATTCGTTAAAATTTCAACCGATTGATAAGGATGTCCTCCAGGTAAGTTAAGTTTTTCTGATACATATCCAACAGTTGCTGCCGCAGGATCCGAAGCATACGCTACTATCCCATCTATCTTTTCTTTTTTTGCTACTTTAAGTATTTCATCTTTATCAGTAGTACTAATAAGGTAAAAAACATCAGCGAACTCTCTGCCTGGATTATTAGGTAAATAATCACATAATACTGTTTTATATTTTAATTCCTTAGCTTTAATTATTGGCAAAACTTGCTGTCTCGAGCCACCCAACAACATTAAAGTTTTTTGTTTTTTATACATATTACTCATTAATATAAACTTCCCCTAAAATATAATATTACTGCTTAAAATTCGACAATCACTACTTATGCATAGAATTATAATAATTTTGATAATCACCTGAAAGAATTTCTTTCCACCAAGATTTATTATCTAAATACCATTTGATTGTCTTTTTTATACCATCTTCAAATTTTGTTTCAGGAAGCCACCCCAATTCATTATTAATTTTTGTAGGATCTATAGCATATCTCATATCATGACCTGCTCTATCTGTAACATATTTGATTAAAGATTCTGGTTTATTTAATTCTCTTAAAATTATTTTAACTACATCTAGATTAGATTTCTCATTATGCCCACCAATATTATAAACTTCGCCAACTCTTCCTTTATGAATAATCAAATCTATTGCTTTACAATGATCTTCTACATATAGCCAGTCTCTGATATTTTCTCCATTACCATATACGGGTAAATCTTCGTCGTTTAAAGCTCTAGATATCATTAAAGGTATTAGTTTCTCTGGGAAATGATATGGTCCATAGTTATTTGAACACCTAGATATAGTTATGGGTAGTTTAAATGTTTTATGATAAGCTTGAACTAATAAATCAGCTGATGCCTTTGATGCAGAATATGGAGAAGAAGTTGTTATTGGTGTTTCTTCAGTAAAGAATAAATCAGTTCTATTAAGAGGCAAATCCCCGTATACTTCATCAGTCGATACCTGATGGTATCTTTCTATTTTATATTCTCTTGATGCATCCATGAGTACTTGAGTTCCTAATATATTGGTATTTAAAAAGACTCCAGGATTTTTTATTGATCTATCCACATGAGATTCTGCTGCAAAGTTTACAACTATATTAAAATGTTCTTCTTTAAATAAGTTAAAAACAAACTCTCTATCTGTAATATCACCTTTAACAAATTTAAAATTTGAGTTTCCCATTAATGGTTTTAGAGTTCCTAAATTCCCAGCATATGTTAACGCATCAAGACAAACAATCTTGTAATTAGGATATTTATCTATCATATGATAAATAAAATTACTTCCAATAAAACCGGCACCGCCAGTTATTAAAATTTTAATATTTTTCATTACTTATGCTCTTCATCCAACAAAGATAATATGTATTTTCCATAATCTGTCATTTTTAATTTGTCACCAATTAATCGTAGTTGGGCATCATCTATAAAGCCTCTTCTCCAAGCTATTTCTTCTAAACAGGCAATATAAAAACCTTGCCTTGATTGAACTGCTTCAACATATTCTGAAGCCTTTAACATTCCTTGGGGAGTCCCTGTATCTAACCATGCCATTCCACGACCTAATAATTCAACTTTTAATTGTTCATGCTCTAGATAATAATTGTTTATTGAAGTAATTTCTATTTCACCCCGCTCTGATGGGAGGATCCTCTTAGCTATGTCAACCACAGAGTTATCATAAAAATATAAACCAGGCACAGCATAATTAGATTTAGGTTCTTTAGGTTTTTCTTCAATTGAAATTACATTTCTATTTTTATCAAATTCAACCACGCCAAAGGCACTAGCATCTTTTACTGGATAACCAAATATTACCGATGAACTATCAGATGAAATTACTTTCCTAAGAATTTTAGTTAAATCTTGTCCATAAAATACATTGTCTCCTAAAATAAGACAAACCCTATCATCACCAATAAAATCTTCTCCTAAAATAAAAGCTTCAGCCAAACCTCTAGGTTTTTCTTGGACTTTATAAGAAATATGTAACCCAAGTTCACACCCATTTTTGAATAACTTTTCGTATATTGGAGTATCTTCTGGCGTAGAAATTATCAAAATATCTTGAATCCCTGCTAACATAAGTACAGAAAGCGGATAATAAATAAGAGGTTTATCATATATAGGCAATAGATGCTTAGAAACTACTTGAGTCATTGGATATAATCTAGTTCCACTTCCTCCAGCTAAAATAATTCCTTTCATAACACTATCTCCTTTTACCAACTATTATATTACAAATTCTATCAACATCATCTAAACTTAAATCAGCATATAGAGGTAAAGTTAAGACTCTCTCTGAAATATATTTAGCTACTGGTGTATTATTGTTATCAAAATAATTTTTAAGGCAATCAAAACTATTTGCAAGAGGGTAAAAATATTTTCTTGCATAAATATCATTTTTTTTAAGTTCCTCAAAAACTTCATCTCTGTTCAATTTATATCCATCAAAAACAACAGGGAAATAAGCATAATTCTTTTTAACACCTTTTTGTTCTCTTAAAAGCTTAATTCCTTTAATATTTTCTAAGTTTGATAAATATCTTTCAAATACTTGTTTTCTTTTTAAAACTTCAGCATCAATATGCCTTAAATTACAAATTCCCATAGCAGCTTGAAACTCATTCATTTTCCCATTAAATCCAATATTATTTATATTTTCAGCATCAACAATCCCAAAATTTTTCATACTATTTAATATTGATTTAAGTGATGAATCGTTATAAGTTAGTGCACCGCCTTCAATTGAGTTAAAAACCTTTGTTGCATGAAAACTAAACATAGATGCATCACCAAAAGTTCCAATGCCTTTACCATTCACTTTTACACCAAAGCAATGTGCAGCATCATAAATAACTTTCAAATTGTATTTTTGGGCTATCTCATAGATTCTTTTTACATCGCAAACATTTCCATAGACATGCACTGGAAGAATCGCTGAAGTTTTTTCTGTTATTAAGGACTCAATATTATCTACATCAATTGTGTAATTTTCATCATTTATATCACAAAACACAGGTTTTATATTATTTCTTATAATCGCTTGAGTTGTAGAAATAAAAGTAAAGGGAGTTGTAATTATTTCACCTTTGAGATTCATTGCTGAAATTATATTTTCAAGGGCTAAATGTCCATTTACATATAGAGTTAAATTATTTACATTAAGATACTCTATCAATAATGATTCAAACTTTTTATGTTTAACACCATTGTTAGTTAGCCAATGAGTATCCCATAATTCTTTTATTTCTTCTATATATTCCTCATAATTAGGCATTGATGATTTTGTTACTTGGATTGACAATTTTTTATTCCTTCATTTAGATTTCTTAATCATATTATTAAAAATAAATTCAACAATTTATCTAAATTGATTTATATCTTTTAAAAATTATAAATATTATCCTATTATAAATTTTGATTAATTTGTTTTATTTTTTACCAAAACTTTAATTGTATTAATTAAATATTGATAACATTCAAGCTTAAATAATTTTGCTAGTGCGATATATATTATAGCACCCAAAGGTATTTGAATAATTAACATTATAATAGGTATTAAATTAAATAAATTAACGCAGTAAATAACACCTCCCATTAAAATAGATATTATTAATGAAGGTATGATATCAATTAATTGTTCTCTAAAACTATAATTTAATAGGCGTTTATTGGGATAAGCATTTATCACCATTGAAAGAATTCCACTTAAAATTCCACCTAAAGCAATAGCATAAACTCCCCATCTTATAGAAATTCCTAATATAATTAATCCTACAATTTTTTTAATTATTTCAAGTTTTAAAAAAATATCACTCCTTCCTAAAGCATTTATTGCTTGCAAATTAGCAGTATGTATTGGCCATAAAGAATAAGTTATGCAAAAGATTTGAAGGAAAGGCACACTAGGTAACCATTTTTCGGTTAGGAGGACTAACACTAACGGTTTTGCTATTACAGCTAAACCAATCATAGATGGGAATATTATAAAGGAACTTGTTACTATAGCCCGTCTAACCATATCTTTAACTCTTACAACATTTTCTTGCTCAGCAGATAAAACAGGTAAAATTACAGATTGTATAGATCCATTAATATTAGTAACAATCAATTGTGGAAATTGCTTTCCTCGATTAAAATACCCTAGCATATCAGATGTATATATTTTTCCAATAATTAGACTTTTTAAGTTATTATAGAGTGTATCTATTAAGGAGGATACTAGCAACTTCCAACCAAAAGAAAAAAGGACTTTAACTCTCGTAATAGAAAAAATTAATTTAGGTCGCCATTTTACAGTAAACCATAAAATTATTATTACTAGAAATTGATTTGTAAGTTGTTGTACAACTAATGCCCAAACTCCAAAACCTTTATAAGCAACAAGAATTCCTAACAAACCTGATATAACAATAGCTCCTAAACTACTAAAAAACAATTTTTTAAATTTAAGATTTCGAGCAATAATAGCATTTTGTATTGAATTAAAGGCACCGAAAAACAAAGTAATTGATAATACTCGTAAAACCTTTGTTAGTTGGGGCTCTTTATAAAAAGAAGCAATCAAAGGTGAAGTAAAAAATAATATTAAATATAATATTAGAGAAACAAATAAACTAATATAAAATACTGAAGAATAATCAACTTCTTCAACTTCTTTTTTCTGGATAAGGGCTGTATTAAACCCTCTTTGAACAAAAACTCTTGCTAAATTAATAAAAATTGTAACTAAAGCTACTAATCCATAATCACTAGGTAAAAGCAATCTTGCTAAGATGATTTGTAAAATAAATTGTATACCTTGAACTCCACCTCGTTCTAACAATTTCCAAAACAAGGAAGAAAAGATGGTTATTTTATTAATTTTTGATGCCATATTGTCCTTTTATTTTAAATGAAACTTTTCTTTTCTCGATAATACGAGTATTATTCAATATATCAAATTTTAACGCATTAAATAAATAAGTCTTCTAATATTTTTTTTAATAGTTCTTAAATAATAGAGGATTTTTATATATAAAAGAGAGTAGTCATTTAAATACTCTTTGTATTTTTCATACAATGACTTATTAAATTTCGGATGTATATAAGAATCTGTTATAAATTTAAGACAAATTCTACCAATTTTTGTATGAAAATAGCTGTCATATTTTTTATCATAAAAATTATTTAATGCAATATATAAATCAATAACGCCTACTCGTGTTTTAATGGCGAACGCTTTGTCTTTGTTCATTTTTTCACTCCAACTACCAATAGCATCCTTTCTATATATAGATCCCTGAAATGGTAAATATAGGGCACCTCCAACCTCCGAGGAAATTATTTGATAGACTGAGTCACCTACACCACAAGGCTTTGCTATTGAATAGAATTTATTAATAGTTTCTATAATAGATGTTCTAAATACTATAGATGCTGTTGGCATTCCTCCTCCACCATTAAAGATAACATCTTTAAAATCTAATAAAGTTTCGTTTTTATCAATTACATTTATGGGATACTTTTTCCCTTCTCGATTAAGAGCAAACGCAGAATGAAAGCATATAGAACATTTAGGGTAACGCTTAAGAGCATCAATCTGTTTTTGTAATTTATTTGGATCTATCCAATAATCATCACCTTCACAAAGGGCAATAAATTCACCTTTTGCTCTTGGGAAGTTAAATGTCCTTAAAATTGAAATGCCTTTAGAATGTTGATTTATTTTTTGTAATATAGGTTTAACAATTGAAGGATATTTTTTTTGATACTCCGAAATAATATTTGCAGTTTTATCTGTTGAAGCATCATCATGAATAAGTATTTCAAAAGGGAAATTAGTTTTTTGATTTAAAAAACCATCTAGAGCATTTTTTATATACAATTCATGGTTATATGCTATACAACATATACTAACCAAAACTTGATCACTAATCCAGTTTTTTTTAATCTCGTTTTCACTAAGCACTGTTGTATTTTTTTTTATATTTAAATTCATAATTTAATCATCCTGAGATTTTAATTTAATATCTTCTCTCTAAAAAGTTACAAAAACGATAATATATGTTTTTGATTTTTTACTCAATTATATATATGTTTTCCAAAGATAATCTCATTCTCTTCTATTTTCCTTCTAATATAGAATTGACTATATAATCCTTAAAAGCTAAAACAAAGGATATTTACAAAGTACTTTATTACCATAAAATAAAGGTAATACCATATTAAATTCATTCGATGATATATTAATAAAGTTTTAACTTGCAAAAAGAATAAATAAATCTACAAAAAGTATATTTACTACTGAAAATTCATTTTTAGCACAAGAATATATACCATGTTTTTTATATGCTTTCTAGCATGTAAGGATTTGTAACATGTTTAAAATAGCACTATTTCAAACATGAGTGAGGCCACACTTTTCTAGTATATTGATAGTTGCTTGTATTCCTTTAGCTCTCAATAAGTTATTTTATCAAGATATGTAAAGAATAATAAACTATTTCAACATTCTTTATATTATTGATAGAAATTAGATTATAAAAGCCTTCCAAAATTTAATTAAAACGATCAAAAAGCGCGTTTTATAAGTCAAACTATTGAATTCTACCAATTCCTGGATATTTTCTATTTCTACTTTATAGTAGGGTTTTAGGGAATAAGGGAAAATAATCATATTTAAAAGTTCTTTTATATTTATCTATCTAAATAACTTTTCATTGGGGAATAAGCAATTTCAACATATTACCTAATTCTATATCTGTTTGTTTATTTTTAAAGTCCAAAAAACCACTCATAGGATAAAAAGTAATTTCTCCAAAAAAAATGTGTTTCTGTGTCAAATATAAATCAATTCTACAAAAAGAAAGGCCTCTACTTAATCGATTTGCTATCAAAATCATATCTTTTAAATTTGAAGGTTTAGTAATTTCTTTAGGGTTTCTAATTTTATTTTTCCGTTCAATATTTAATTTATTCCAATTGGTATCGAAATGATCAATATAATACCCTTTTTTAGTTCTACCACTAATTACTTGAATAATCTTAACCTCACCATTAAAACACATTAATTTATAGTCTTTTAAATCTGAACCAGAATCATCTACCATAAGCTCTTCACAAATAATCTTTGGCTTTATAAACTTGTATGGCCATTCTCTATGTTTCCAGAAGTATTTTTGTTTCAGCCATTTTTTAACTTCTTTCCTTAATGATATGAAATTGATGGTTGACTTATTTTTGCAGATAAAAACATCTCCTGATGTATGAGTAGGTTTTAATACAAACTGGTTTGGGAGAGATTCAAAATCAATATCATCATAGTTATCCCAAACTCCTAATAAAGGGATAAGGTATTCTTCTCCTATTGTTTTTTTTATATAGTTCCTAACTTCATACTTATCAACCAGACTTGGATATTTGGGATTTCTATCATTTATCTTTAGCCACTGTAATTTTTCATTAAATGTCGTTGGATTAGTCAAATCTAATTTTACATTCATCAGCAATTTATATTTTATTTTTAAGAATGTTTTATCAGGAAGAATTCTACATATTTTAAAATTAAGAAAATATAATAAAAATAGACTTGGATTCTTTAATCCCTTCTTTAATTTTATTATCATAATTTTCCTCCAACCAATATTATATTAGCATCTTCTAAAATAATCACATTTTTAGTTTTCAACTTTCTAAGATATAATTTCACTTTTAAAGTTGATACTAAACTACTACATTATTTCCATTTTTTTAATCTTTAATTCCACCTTGAATTGTAGAATATATAAGGATATCGGAATTAATTTCAATAAATTGATTTAGGTATACTAACTTTTTTTGAGTTCTACTTATAAATATTTTAACCATATGCATTTTCTTGTTCAATTTAAATCTACAATATTTCAGTCTTTATTTTTTGTAATTGATGAGCATTTTTAAATTAACAAGATCCTACATGATTAAGATATGGATTATTCAAATTAGATCATTTCAAATAGATAAGAATTTATTGTCTACTATCTAAACTTTTGTTTTTAGCATATGAATCTATTTTTTAGAATAAACAACAATAAGGACTAGATATGTGTTTACTAACAGCTTTCTTTTTACGTCAATTGTAAAATGTTTAGATAGTTTTTTTGATATTTGTATTCTCTTTTGATATTTAGTCTTTTATTTATCTAAGTTTGGATTTATTTGAAATCTTACTCAGTTAAGTTCTTTTTATAACCATATATAACGCTAAAAGAATTGCATTTGATAAACTTACATATCCAATTCCAGCAATTACTATTTTCATAAATCACTTACTCCATATAATATTCTTTATACCATTTAGCAAATTTATCTAAACCTTCTTCTAAACTAATTTTAGGAGAAAAACCAAAATCTCTCTGTATATTAGAAATATCAGCATAGGTTTGATAAACATCCCCTGGTTGCATAGGTAATAATTCTTTTTCAACTCTTTTTTGGATTACTTCATATTTTAATAATTTTTCTTCTAGAATATGAACAAAATCCATTAAACTTTCAGGTTTATTATTACCTATATTATATATTTTATATTTTACACCATCTTCATTAGGTTTAGGAGGTGATACCATTACTTTTGAAACACCATCTACAATATCATCTATATATGTAAAGTCTCTATACATATCACCATGATTATATATCTGTATCTTTTCACCTTTTACCATTTTATTTGTAAATTTAAAGTAAGCCATATCAGGTCTACCAGCTGGGCCATATACCGTAAAAAATCTTAATCCTGTTGTAGGGATATCATAAAGTTTAGAATAAGCATGAGCCATTAATTCATTGGATTTTTTGGTTGCTGCATATAATGAAACAGGATTATCTACTTTATCTTCTGTTGAATATGGGACTTTTTTATTGGATCCATAAACTGAAGATGATGATGCATAGACTAAATGTTCAACAGGGTATTTTCTACAAGCTTCTAATATATTAAAGAAACCAATAATATTTGAATCAATATAAGCTTGAGGATTGTCTATTGAATACCTAACTCCTGCTTGTGCTGCTAAATTTATTACAATATTAGGTTTATACTCTTCAAATATTGAATCAATAAATTCTTTATCAGCTAAATCACCTTTTCTGAAAATAAAATTATTATACTTATCTAAATCGTTTAACCTTTCTTTTTTTAAGTTTATATCATAATAAGAATTTATATTATCGACTCCTATTATTTCAGCATCTTTAATTAAGGATTTTGCTAAATTATTTCCAATAAATCCTGAAACGCCTGTAATTAACACTCTTTTCAAATCTAATTCTCCTCAATAAAGAAAATATTACAATTTATACTGTTTTATTCTTTTTTATTCTGCAACAATAAATGCTAGATACATCATTGTTTTTGTGCAGAATGGTTTGAAGCTTAAAAGCTATCATAATCTTTAAATTATTAATAAATCTATCTAGCTATAATTAACTATTGTAGATTTACTTTTCTTATGATAAATATCTAAATTCTAGACGGTATATGTTAAGCATTAAAACAATAAAATTTAATTTACAAAAAAAAATCCAAAAAAAAGAATACAATAATTTATATAAATATTATACATAAATCGATTGTATTTTTTTTTGAATTGTCTTAAGGAAAATAAGAGTATAAACAAATACCGGTAAATTATATAATAAATCAAATCTTACATTTACAAATCAAATCATAAATCCTTTGGGGATTAAATATTTTACATTGGTTATTCAATATAGTTTATTAGAAAACATATACCTCTAGTAAACTAAGTTATCTTACAATGTATACCTTTGAAGATATTTTCCCAATGTATTTTTGATAGAATCGTAAGAAAAATCATTTACTCTTTGTAACCCTTTTATAGAATATTCTTGCAACATATTTTTATCCAAGGATTTAATTATATTTATCCATTCCCTCTCAACGACAGAAATCTCAGTTGACCAATTAATCATATTTTCTAATTCGGGCATTAAAATCCCATATTCTTGATAAACAGAATCTAACTTACTATATAAGGACTTATTTGGTGCTAATATTTCTCTAGGTCCACTTTTACAATCTGCAGAAATTATTGGCAATCCCAAACACATTGCTTCTACCATCGAATTAGGAAATCCTTCGAAAAGAGATGTCAGTATATATGCATCAGCATATTTTTCTATTGCGTACGGATTCTTTTGATATCCACATAATTTAATATGATTAAAAAGTTTAAATTCGGTAATTAATTGTTGGATATTAGATTTATATGTACCTTCGCCAATTATCAGACAACCAACATTTACCCCACTATTTCTTAATTGTGAAATTATTTTTACTAAATGCCAATAACCTTTTTGGTAAGTTAATCTACCAGTAGTTACTAAAGTTAAATCATGTTGATCAGAAAAATCTTTATATTCTTTAAAATCTTGTTTGAGAGAATCTTGTTTTATTTGTTCACAATTATATGGATTATATAATACATCTACCTTTTTATCACTAATTGAAAATTGTTTTTTAGTTTCTTCACATATTAATTTAGAACAACAAATAACATAATCTGCTTTTTTATAAATATAATTTGAAACAAGATTACTAAATGAACCATGTTTTTTATACTTGTATTCTTCTTGTTGGAAATTCCTAATTGAAACAATATTTTTGCAAGGCTCATGATGTGAGAGAATATTAACTAAATTTGCTCCATCTAAAAAACTTATTACCACATCTAATTCTTTTTCTTTCTTTATTTTTTTTAATTCATTAGTTCTTTTTAATATGGTTAAAAATTTATTAATCCCCTTAGTTGCTGGAACCTTTAAATCTATTAAGTTTCCATCATAAGGATATGATAGGACAGTCCCATCTGACACTATAAAATAAACTGTATGGTTAGTAGTCGATAAAATAAAAGACAACCGACTAACTACCCTTTCAGCTCCTCCAGCTTTAAGATCATTTATATATAACCCAATTCGCACTTATAACCTCTATCCTATTTTGTAATTATTAATTGTAGTATTTAAAATTCTAAAATAATTTATTATACCCTCAATTAATGTATTATTGACTGTCAGTTTGTAAAATATTATTTATTAAAATTGATACAGCATTTTTTGGTAAATACTTTTGTGAGTTAGTTATAGAATTTTCTCTATACTGAAACCATTCTTCCTCATTATTGTATAATTTAATAATGTTGTTCTTTAATTCTTTAACATCATTTATTGGAGTCAATAGCCCAATTTGATTTTCTAAAACTATATCTGAATTGTATTTCCAATCAGTAGCAATTACAGGTAACCCAGCAGCCATAGCATCAATTAAAGTTCCAGCAAAGCCTTCTCCTTTATAAAATGTAGGAAACAATAGCATGTCATACTGCTTTAAAGTATTAATAGTATTGCTATAATCAACAATTCCTTTATAAGATATATAATTGGGTACTTCTGAAATTAAAGATTTAAACCAAACCTCTTGATTTTTTTCTACTTGGCCATAAATATCTAGTTCAAATACATTTTGATTTAATTCATTATTTGCTAAAATTGTGGCCTCAATAGCATCTTCTATTCCTTTTTCTTTCATAACTCGTGAAAATGTACATAACTTTATTTTATGATTACGTTTTTTTGTAAGTACTTCTTTTTCTACAATTCTTAAAGGCTTACAATTAGGCATTACAAGTACATTTTTAAAACCATTTTTTTCAAGCTCCTGCTTCATACATTTAGTTTCAACGTATATTCCATCTAAATTTTTGAGCATTTTGGTTAAAAACTTTTTATTACTTAAAAAACTAGGTAACCAGCCGCCAATAACAACATAATGTATAGGTTTTTTTATAAATTTATTCATAAAAGTTAAAACTGGTATAATAAACTGTAATCCTTTATAAGATGGGAAAACCACTATGGCAGAAGAAGTAAATAGCTTATTTATTAATTGGAAAGTAATTGAAATTATAGATTTTAATCCACCGCAAGTATCAATATATGATATAGCGTCACTACCAAAAAAGGATTTTAATTCATCTGTTACAATTTTTGTTTTGATAGTTTGACCATTTACTAGATTTTTATTAAATCCAAAATGTCCACAGACACTAATTTTTATCATTATATCTCCAATTTAAAATTATATTTCAACTCTTATTGATTTTCAAATTTCTAATACAGCTTCTTCTTAAATTTATTTCTCTGAAAATAAATTATTTTTAACTCATTTAAAAAATCAAAGTTGAATTATCCTACTTGAAATATTAGTTTTTATTTATGATTTGACTAAAATCTCCATAATAAATTAGGAATATTTTTAGCACCTATATAATTAATATTTCATACTGTTGAAATAGCAGTGTGAATTATTATAGGTCTTAATAATTAACTTTATTTGAATATAACTAAATCAATTTAAACTGTATTTTTTAATATGCCCCTAATCAATTAGCTTTTAAACATTTCTATTTATCTGTATTAAACAAATCTCTAGTATATATTTTATCTCTAACATCTTTAATTTCATCAGTTATTCTATTTACTACAATTACATCACTCATTTCTTTAAATTCTTCGATATCTACGATAACTTTTGAATTAAAGAAGTTATCTTCTTTTAATGCTGGTTCATAAACAATAACTTCAATTCCTTTTGCTTTTAGTCTCTTCATTACACCTTGAATAGCCGAATGTCTAAAGTTATCAGAATTAGTTTTCATAGTTAATCTATAAATACCAACTATTTTGGGATTTCTCTGTAAAATCATATTAGAAATATGATCTTTTCTTGTTCTATTAGCATCAACTATTGCACTCATTATATTTTGTGGCACATCACTATAATTTGCTAGTAACTGTTTTGTATCTTTAGGTAAACAATAACCACCATATCCAAAGGATGGATTATTATAATGAGAACCAATTCTAGGATCTAAAGATACACCTTCAATTATTTGTTTGGTATTCAAACCCCTAATTTCTGCATATGAATCTAATTCATTAAAGAAAGCAACTCTAAGTGCTAAATATGTATTTGCAAACAACTTTATAGCTTCAGCTTCTGTTGAATTAGTAAATAATAATGGAATATCTTCTTTAATAGCTCCTTCTTTTAAAAGTGCTGCAAAAACTTCTGCTCTTAAAGATTGTTCTCCTACTACTATTCTAGATGGATATAGATTATCATATAAAGCTTTTCCTTCTCTTAAAAATTCAGGAGAAAAAATAATATTTTCAGTATTATATTTTATTTTCATTTCTTGAGTAAATCCAACAGGGATTGTTGATTTAATAATCATTATTGCTTTTTTATTAATTGATAGTACATTTTTAATTACTGCTTCTACAGAACTTGTATCAAAATAATTCTTATTTTCATCATAATTTGTTGGTGTTGCTATAATTATATATTTAGCATCTTTAAATGCTAAATTAGTATCTATAGTTGCTTTTAAATTTAATTCTTTAGTTGATAAGTATTCTTCAATTTCTTTATCTATAATAGGAGATATTCTATTATTAATCATATCTACTTTTTCTTGAACTACATCTAATGCAATTACTTCATTGTTTTGTGCTAAAAGGATTGCATTTGATAAACCTACATATCCAATTCCAACTACTGCTATATTCATATTTAACCTTTTTTGATTTTTGATTTATAAATCTTTATTATCATCCATACAAATAGATGATATATTGATTTAATTATTGATAGTTTTTCTATCGAATGGTAAAGATGCCAATGATATTTTATTAAGGATAATTTATTACTTGATATGGAATTTTTTCTAACTCTATAATACATTAGATATTTATCAAAACCATATATATATTTTTCTTTTTTTAAAATTTTAAGCCAGAGAGCATAATCATTTCTTTTTCGAATATTTGGAACAGAAAATTTACCTAATTTTGAAGCATCATAGATAAGTGATGAATTACCAATGGTATTCTCAATTAATAATTTAGAATAATTTACCTTTTGCAAAGCTTTTTTCTTTTGGTTTAATAGATTTCCACTTTCATCTATAATTAAATAAGAGGTACAAGAGACAGCATAATTATTTTCGATCATATAACTAATTTGTTCACTTAGCTTATCAGGTGTCCAAATATCATCGGAATCTAAAAATGCAATAAATCTACCTTTTGCAAAATCTATAGCTCTTGATCTAGCAACTGCAGCACCCTTGTTAGACTCTAGTTGTATCAACTGTATTCTAGAATCTTCTAATTGGTATTTTTTCAGTATATCAACAGTAGTATCTGTTGAATAATCATCGACAACTATTAATTCCCAATTTTTATAACTTTGTGATAAAACAGATTTTACTGTTTCTTTTATATATTTCTCACAATTGTATGTAGGGGTTATTATTGAAACTAAATTTTCCATACTAACTTAACAAAACCATATAATTATTCATTTTATCTTGCTCCATTATGAGAGAATACTACAAGAACTGTTTTAATTATCAATTTTATATCCAACCATAATGAACGCCTTTTTATGTATTCAATATCATAAATAATTTTTTCTTCTGGTAATAAGTCATATCCGCCATTAATTTGGGCCAATCCCGTTAATCCTTGAATTATTAATAATCTTTGATCAAATCCTTCAATATATGTTCTAAATTCGTCATAAAAAACTTCTCTTTCTGGCCTAGGTCCAACAAAACTCATTTGCCCTAAAAGTATATTGATTAATTGTGGTAATTCATCAAGACGACTTTTTCTCAAAAAGTTTCCGAACTTGGTTACTCTATTATCATTTTTATCAGCCCATTGAGGTCCTTTTTTTTCAGCATCGGTTCGCATTGACCTAAATTTAATTATATAAAATTTTTTAAAATTCTTACCTAATCTTTCTTGTCTATAAAAGATAGGTCCTTTTGAATCAACTTTAATTAAAATTGATATAATAATCATAGGAATTATTAAAAATACTAAACCAACTAATGAAAAAACCAAATCAAATAATCTTTTTGTAAATCTATATAGAGATTTTTTTGGAAGATTTTCAATTTTTTCAACTATAAAATATTTTTCATTAACATTATATTCTCTTTTTTTTAAGTTAAATATTTTTTGGCATTCTTGTTTATTCATTATTGTACCTTTTATTTCGTTTTATTTTTTATGATTATTTTTTAAATAACTCATACATTTTAATTAACCAGTTAATTAAAATTGGTCTTTTGTCCCTTTGTGCTAAAGACTTATTTACATCTTTTCACCAAAATTCAAAAACCTTTAGGATGTTTATTTTTTTTTTAAATTTTACATCTTTTTAAGGTTCTTTGAAGCAACTATCGAACCATTCTTTTTATATCCTTTATTTATTAAGGATACACTTTATTATCCTTAATTGAGCATTTTCTCAAAAGAAAACTCATTTACAGTAACCATTTAAAACTGCATAAATATGAGACTAATTTATATATTTTTCTTTATTGATACTAGTAAAAAATAGAGTTAAAAAGGGTTATAAAAAGCCAATACAGAAAAGGGATTCTGTATTGTTTTTCTATTTTATTCAAACTTTAATACCGCGACTAATCAGCGTATATCAAATTGTTTGAATATTATTGGGATAAAGGGAAATTATTATATATATTTAGAAAAGTTAGAAATTTGAATTCTAGGTTTAAACCTAGTTTTAGAGACAAATCCCCCAAATTGTCTTAGTCAATAATTTCCCCCATTACTGCCGTTAGGAATAATAACCTAAAGGCATTAATCTTGCAATATAACTAACACTTTTTCTTAACAAATGTTACATTGTTTAAATAAAATTCTTATAATATTTTTTATCGTTAGATTTTTTGCTTTTTTTGTAGTATTAAATGCAATAATTTCAATTTTTTATTATTTCCAGTTGGTAAACAGTACATGTTTAGTTCTTTTACTGTTATTTTACTAAACTTTGGTGAATTATAAATGCATCTATGAGGAAAAAGAATCTTCACAATTTATTTAAAATAGATGTTTCATGCATTCTTTAAAAGATTTTGTAAGGAGTTTTTTTCCTAATTTTTCTCTTATGTAAGAATTAACATAAGTCATTATTTTAGTTTTTTTTCTTGATCCAAGTGATTTATTTATTGATGTTTTAGGATTACTCTTCTAAGTAATTCAGTATTTACTTCACATGAACACTTCAAGCAACAAGCCATAGAGCACGAAAGATACCCTTTACTCTAGTAACACCTTCTATTATTGGTTTGATTTGGAATGATAAAATAATAAAATATAGAGAATATTATATAAGATGCTGACACATTTTATAAAACAATATTAAAATCA
The DNA here is from genome assembly GCA_028532815.1 of Pleomorphochaeta sp. Classification (GTDB taxonomy): domain Bacteria; phylum Spirochaetota; class Spirochaetia; order Sphaerochaetales; family Sphaerochaetaceae; genus Pleomorphochaeta. The sequence goes on along the minus strand of JAQQAS010000016.1, from coordinate 4,712 downwards.
ATCTTAAACCATTTTCTTGATGTTAAAGCTGATGAATTAAGTTCATATATTCTAAATACCACTACTTCTTACTTTAAAATTTTATAGAACTTAACTTTTATTCTCTAGATATTTTACATTTTGGTTTATTATAATTAACAGCAATATCTATTTTTAAATTTTATTATTCTCATAAATAATAGATATTGCTGCATATTTAAACAAATAAAATTATTTATTTTAGAAGGCCTTCTCTTTCAATGATTTTACAAACCATTTCAACTGAATCAGTAATATAATTATCACATATATTAGAATCGTCTTCAGTACTAATACTTTTTAATACTTCACAAGTTGTTAAATCATATTTTTCAATAAATTGATTTCTTAAATCAGCTGATAAATTATAAGTTTCAGCTTTAGTTAATGTTTCATTTGTACCACTGCTATTTAGTAGAGATAAAATAACTATTCCACCAGTTACAGCACCACAACATTCTTTATGATCTCCCATTCCGCCACCGAATCCTTCACAAACTTTGAATAAATTTGCTTCATCAATGTCTACTAGATGACTAAATGCACCTGCTACAGATTGAGCACAATTATAATTTTTACTATGTAAATCATTCGCTTTACTTTTAAGCTCTTTTATATCCATTAAAAACTCCCCTTAATTGTTTAAGTCCCATATATTTTTAATCATGATATAAAATTTTTAATATATTGTCTTTCTATTTTTACCAATTTCACGTTTTTTTCTAAGTAGAATAGAAAACAAATATGTTAATTCACTACTTCAAAATTATAACATTCACTTTTTTAGCTATTATTTATTTCTTTTATTATTTGATTTACAGCATCATCCATATGAACAACACTATTATTTAATTTTAAGCTTCTACATATATCACTTACTATTGGTTGTTTTAAATTGGCCTTCTCTAAAGTTTCAAAGTCCCAAAAGATTTCTTTAGGAGTTCCACTTTTTACAACCTTTTTCTTTGCCATTACAATTATATTTTCAAAATTGTTTACTACAAATTCCATATCATGTGATATCGTAATTACTGTCTTGTTTTGTAAATGAAGTGTTTTTAAAATATTACTTAACCTTTCATTTCCTACTTCATCTTGACCTGCTGTTGGTTCATCAAATATTAATATTTCTGTATCCATTGCAATTACTGCCGCTATTGTTACAAACTTTCTAATTGAAAGTGGTAGATTATATGGATTTTCTTCTCTTTCCTTAGTTAGATTAGTTAATTTAAGTGCATTATCTACTCTTTTTTTTACTTCAGCCTCAGTTAGTTTCATCATCTTTGGTCCAAAGGCTATTTCACTTTCAACTGTGGAATGGAATATTTGATCATCTGGATTTTGAAACACATATCCTACATATCTAGATATTTGAGCTGTAGTATAATCTTTTGTGTTTAAATTCCCTATTAAAACATCACCCTTTGTTGGTTTTAATAAGCCATTCATCATTTTTACTGTTGTAGTTTTTCCAGCACCATTTTGTCCAATGATTGCTATATTTTCTCCACCTTTTATTTTTATGTTTATATTATCTACTGCTAGAAAATCACCAGGATAGGAAAAACTTGCATCTTTTAGTATTAAATCTTTCATTATTCTCCCTTCCTTTTCTTTTCAATTAAATCTAAGATTTGATTTTTAGTAATTGGTAACTGATCTATATCTAAACCAGCTTCTCTTAGTTTTTCACTAAGAAGAGTTACCTCAGGTAGTCTTATACCATATTCTCTTAGACTGAGATCTGATAATACTTCTCTAGATTCACCTTGTTTTATTATTTTAGAGTCATGAAGGACTATCATTTCATCACTATATTCTGCTAGTAAATCTACTTTATGTTCTACAAGGATTATTGTCTTTTTTTCTTCTTTTAATTTCTTAATTATTTTAAATACACTCTCTGTACTTTGTGGATCAAGTTGACTTGTTGGTTCATCTATTATTAATATTTCTGGTTCTAATACAATTACAGATGCAAGAGCTACTCTTTGCATTTGTCCACCTGATAATTCAAATGGGCTTTTCTCTGCTAACTCCATAATATCTGTTAACTGCATGATATTTATTACTTTCTTTTCTATCTCTTCTACATCGATTCCAAAGTTTTCAAGTCCGTAGGCAACCTCTTCAAATACTGTATTTTTAATTCCACTTATTTGGGTAAAGGGATTTTGAAATACATAGCCTATTTTTCTTGATATTTGATCTTTATAGGATGCTAAAGCTTTACCTTGTACTAGTATTTCTCCTGTTAAATCACCTTTATAAAAACTAGGAGCAAATCCTCTAAGAATTGAACAAAGAGTTGTTTTACCTGATCCATTTTCTCCAATAACACCATATAGCTTACCTTTTTCTATTTTTAGATTTAATTCTTTTATAGCAGGCTTTTGTGCTAATGGATAAGTATATGTTACATCCTTACACTCTAGTTCATAATCCATAAGTAAATTCTCCCTGCTAAAATTAAAATAGTAATTATGATACTTATTGTAAGTATTATTCTTTCATATCCGGACTTCTTTAAATTAAATAAGTGGGTTTTATTTCCTTTCATAGAAAAGCCTCTAGCTTCCAGTGTTAATACTCTCTCTTCACTTCCAATAATTCCTCCAAGTATTAAAGGAACTAATGTTGGAATAAAAGCTTTAGCTCTTATAAAAAGATTCCCTTCCGTTTCAACACCACGAGCTCTTTGTGCATCTAATATTATTTTACTTTTAGAACTAAAGACCTTTATCATTTCTAAAGTTGATGCAAATATATAAGCTACTTTAAAACTCATTTTCGTATCTTCAAGACACCTAGTTATTTCCTTAGTACTAGTACTTTGAAACAACCAAACAAAAATCCCTGCTATGTTTAGTATTAGAAAACACAAAGAGAGACCTGTTTGTAATCCTTTTTCTCTAATTGCAATAAAGTGCCACACCCAAAGAGTTTTTCCTCCAGATACGATAAAGGTTTGAACCACCATTATAAATATTGCAATAAAAGATATGGCTTTCATAGCTTTCATACATTTTTTAAATTCACCTGTTATAGCAAACATAAAAGGGACTAATAAAAACCAAGGAATTAGTAGCAAAGCTAATTTAAAATCAGTTAATTTAATACTATTTAGAACAATAGTGCTGATGGAAAATAAAATAACAACCTGAAATTTTGTTGTAGGATACAATCCAGCTATTTTATTTTTTTTGCATATTTGAATTTTCTCTGTAAATGTTTTTTCCATAATAATTTTAACATTCCTCTAAATTAGCTATCTGCTAAAGTTATTTAATTTATAAGTTTTAAACTTATTTCTCTTCTTTTTTATTTTTTATGTAGAATTTACCACAGCTAAATTTTATTAAATTGCGAGCTGGAATAACTTTAATTACAGACATACAAATTAAGAAAGAGACTATTCTATCTAATATATTAAAAAGGCCTTCAGTTCCAATAAATGCAGTCCAAATATTTGCACCAGCTGCCATTACTGTTGCTGTAATAAGAGATGCTCCACTTCCTGTAACTCCACCAAACATCAATACTACAATTGGGGCAGCTGTTAGAATTGAAGCAACACCCATAGCGACCATTGCAATAACCCATTTCCACCAAACGTTGAAAAAATTAGCTCTCGCAAAGGCTCCTGTTACTAAACCAGCAACTACTGAAACGGGTATAAAAGCAAAGTTAACAGGATTTGCAATTCCAGTTACAATATTTGTTAACAAGCCTGTAACAGCTCCAAGCCAAGGGCCTGCTAACATTGCAGTAAAAATTGTTCCAATTGTATCTAAATACATTGGTAACTTTAGTAAAGATGCTAATTGTCCCCCAACAAAATTAACAGCTACTCCCACTGGAATGATTAACAATGCAAGCATTGAGAAATCATCTTTGATTGAAAACTTTTTGTTTTCATCTTTAATCATTTTATTTTCTCCTTATATAATATATACTTATCCTAAATTCCCCTAAAAAAGGTGAGAATCCTTCTAGGATTAAGTAATTAAGATTCATTTTTATTTATTGTTTTTTTCAAAGAAAATCTAAATTTTGATTTTAATTTTTAAAAAATATAGTTGTTTGTTTAAGAGATTTTTAAACTATATTTCTTTTGCAAGAACAGTAACAGATATCTGGATATAAACAATTAGTACTAAAAGCAATTATTGTTAGTGATAAATTATTTAAAACTTCATCTTTAAAAGTTTTTAATCTATTATAGTAATTTGTTAATTGTTCTATTATTAAAAGATAATTTTTATCTTTTACACTGTTTACACTTTCTATATTTTCCATTATATTTCCTAAAAGTAAATGATACCCACAAGATTGATATATATAATATAATTCCTATTAAGTCAATATGATTTTAAAGTTTTCTATCTGACCCTCTTGTAGGAATTAGGAGCCTAAATAATGAAAAAAATAGTTTTTGTATCTCACTGCATTTTAAATGTCGCATCTAAAGTTGTTATGTATAATAAAGAAGAAATGGATAAAGAAGATGCTTTAAGAAAGGAATTTCTTAATAAAGCTATAAACAATGATGTACAAATTATTCAATTACCTTGTCCTGAATTTACTTTATATGGTGCAAAAAGATGGGGTCATGTTAGTAATCAGTTTAACAATGTTTTCTTTAAAAACCATTGTAGGAAAATTCTAGAACCTATTATTGAACAAATTCA
>JAQQAS010000015.1 GCA_028532815.1 Pleomorphochaeta sp. | reverse complement strand
AGAAAAAAAAGGCTTTAATAAAAAAGAAAAGAATAATATTTTTCTCAATTCTTTCAATGGTTATTATTTTATTAACATTTTTAGGTTATAAAATGGTTAAAGATACTAATTTTATTGATAAAATATTTAGCAATGATGATCAGTTGGTTTTAACTGAGTCTACAATAATAGCTCCAAAACAGACTGAAAATGTTGAAACAGATTATATTTATGTAGGAAATAATATAAACGATTTAGATACTCTTAATAAAAAGAGTGTTGATGATACTGTTGTTGAAGATAATTCAATAATAAATATATCGGATGAAACTTTAAGTGGTGAATATGTAAAATTGACAATAGATAGAGGTTTAAGTGCTAGTGCTATTGCAACTCAATTAGAAGAAAATAATGTTTGTAGTAAAGAATTATTTTTAGATTATGTTATTAAAAATAATTTAGAAACAAATTTAAGAAGTGGAGTTTATTTTATAAAAAAGAATAGTAGTGTGGAAGAAATTGTATCATCTATAGTTGAAACAGATTTTACAACTATTACAATTTATCCAGCAAGTACATTAAATCAAATTGACCAATTGTTAACAAATAGAAATTTAATTAAAAGTGGTGAATTTATTCAAGCTGCTACAACCATTTGTGAAGAAAAAGGACTCGATTTTGTTGAAGGTTGGTTTACTCCTGCAACATATAAAATAACCAATCAATTTGATGTAAATCTATTAGCATCTACCATGCTTGATAATACTTTTAAAATACTATCCCCTTACTTATTAGATATAGCTAAAAGTGGATATACAATAAATGATATTATAATAATAGCATCGCTTATTCAGGGAGAAACTCAAGACGTATCTCAAATGCCAATAATATCGAGTGTAATCCACAATAGATTAAAAGAGGATATGCCATTAGGAATTGATGCTACAACTAGATATGAATTAGGAGATTGGACTAGTGAATTATCACAAGAAATCTTAGATGAAATAACTCCATATAATACTAGGCGAAAGAAAGGATTGCCCCCAAGTGGAATTTGTTTAAGTAGTAAAGAAGCATTAATCAGTGCAATTTATCCAATAGATAGTGATTATTTATATTATATCCATGATAAAGAGGGAAATCTCATCCCAGCTTTAACTTATGAAGAACATTTAGAAAATATAGAAAAGAGAGATAATTAAATATATGAATTATGACTTTGGAAAATATAACTTACATACCCATTCCTTTTACTGTGGACATGGGATAGGTACATTAAAAGAATATGTAAATCAAGCCAAGAAAAATAAAATAGAACTACTAGGTTTCAGTGAACATTGCCCTGTCAAAGGAGATAGATGGGGTAGTAGTAGAATGGATTATGATACTAAAGAGCTTTATCTTGCTGATATCGATTCTTTAAAAGAAAGTGAGCAAAATGAAGATGATCAGATTAAAATTCTTAGTGGCTTTGAATGTGATTATTTTAAAGAGTATGATTCATATCTATCTGAATTGAAAGAAAAATGTGATTATTTGATTTTTGGAGTGCATTATTTAAATTTGCCAACCTACAAAGACTTTCCACTACATCACTATCCCCTAAATAGTAAAGCTTTGAATATTTACACAGATCAATATATTAAATCACTTGAAAGTAATTTATTCTCATTAGCGGCACACCCAGATTTATTTTTTATTCAATATTTTAAGTGGGATAACCAAGCTAAAGCTATAAGTAAAGAAATTATCGAAGCTGCAATTTATTATGATATTCCATTAGAAGTTAATGGTAATGGAATTATGAAAAATCAAATTAAAGGATTTAATAATGATATGCGAAATGTTTATCCTGTCAAAGAATTTTGGCAATTAGCAAAATCTTATGATAAGCTTAAGATAATTTCAAACACCGATGCTCATTCTCCATATAATATTAAAGAATCTTTTGAAAAATGTGACCAATTTGGTAAAGAATTATCTTTAGAATACAGTAAGGCTAATATAGATAATATTGAAAAAAATCATAAAGTTGAATTTGTTAAATAGGAAGTAGTTATGAGTAAAGTTCTAGTTGTTTGTTTAAATCCAACCTTTCAAAAAACATATATGTTTAAATCCTTTATTCTCTCTCAAGTCAATAGAGAATTGTATCATAGAGAAGATGCTAGTGGTAAAGGAATAAATGTAGCTAGAGTATTAACTCAAAAAAATATAGATAATTCAATTTTGACTCATCTTCACATAAAAGATGAAAGTAGAATGCTCTCACTAGCAAATAGAGATAATATAAATATAAAATATGCTTTAGATAACAAATCAAGAGTTAGAACTTGCTCAACTATATTAACTAAAAATGGAGAGACAACAGAATTAGTTGAAGAGAGTAATGGTGTAGATGATTCAACGGATTTAAAGATTAGAGAGCTTTTTAATAAAGAGATTGAAAGTTGTGAATATTTGATAATTACTGGAACAAGAAGTCCAAATTATAGTGATAATATTTATTCAGACTTTGTAAAAATAGCTAGAAATAGAGATATTAAAGTCTTATTAGATGTTGCTAAATCTGAATTAATTAGGTGTATAGAATATAAACCAAATATTATAAAACCGAATTTAAGTGAATTTATGAAAACCTTTTATGGTGAAGATGTTTTAGAAAATTCCGACAGCTTAGTTTGTAAAGATAAAGTAATTTCAAAAATAAAAGAACTTTATAAAAAGTATAATATTGTTAGCATCATATCTAGGGGAATAAATCCAACTTGGGTATATGATCAATCAGGATTTTATGAAGTTGAAGTTATCAAAAGCAATAAATTAATTAATACTATTGGCTGTGGAGATACATTAAGTGCTTCCTTAGTTGCTTCTTTAATAGAAGGTAAAAGTATAAAAGACTCATTAATTAGTGCAATGGAGGATGCTAAACTTAATGCGGAAAGTGAGATTCCTGGAAGTTTAATCTAAAATGGGGCTGGAGATCTAAATTCAATTATTTCATTTGTATTTGGATGTCTAAATCTAATATAAGAAGCGTGTAAATACATTCTTTTTTCAATTTCTTTTCTAAATCCATACAATCTATCTCCTACAATTGGAAAAAGTTTTTGCATTGAATGAACTCTTAGTTGATGAGTTCTTCCAGTTTTTGGAATAAACAAAACACGGGTAAAGATTTCATTAGTTACTTTATTCTTTTCTACAGCTAATCTTTTATAATAGGTAATAGCTTCTTTTCCTTTATCAAAATCTACAATTTGGTAAGGTCTATTATTAACATCTAATCTTATAGGTAAATCAATAATCCCTTCTTCTTTTTCAACAATCCCTCTTAAAAGAGCAATATATTCTTTTTTTACTTCTCTATTTTGGAATTGAATAGAAAGATTTTTATGGGATTCTTTATCAAATGCTAAAATAAGTAAGCCAGAGGTATCCATATCAAGTCTATGTGCACTACTTTGCTCTATAGCGTGTGGAAACAGGGCTTTAAAACGTGATGTTATACAATCCTTTAATTCTATACTTTTTCCTGGAATCGTCGTTATATTAGCTTGTTTGTTAACAACACAAATATATTTATCGACGTAAAGAATATCTAGTTTTAACATATGTGGAAGAATTAAAGAACACTTCTCTTCACAAGGAGGATAAAGAGCTAAGTGTTTTTTGGTTTCACTATCTTTTCCATAAAACCCTTCAGCTAAACTAATTGGTAATAAGGAGTTTTTAAAAGCATAGTTTAACAACTTTGGAGCACAACAATCTCCGGTTCCTGTTGGAACAAAACACTTCTCTTTTATATCTTTTATTTTAAAAACCTTATTATCTATAGTGTGAAATTCATATAAATCTTGAATTTTAGATTGAGCTTCTAAGCTAAGATTTTTTCGTTTTTCTATTAATGTTTGATCACTATTTTCTTCAATTTGTTTTGTAAGGGATTTTATTTTATGATCATATTCATCAACTATCTTATTAAATTCTTCAACTGAAAAGGCAGGTGGAACAAACCCTTCAACTAAATAATTTGAATAAAGTTGAGAAGAAAAAGCTTTTAGAATAACCCTATTACCATTTTTATCTAAACAAACAAGGACCCCAAACATAATACCTTTTTCATTTAATAACTTATCACAAGATATACCATCTGCAATAAGGTTCGTTTTATTAAAAGATTTAAACATTTTTCTTAAATGTAATTGTGCTATTTGTGAATCTAAAATTCTTCTCTCTATCATACTTAATACTCTATATAAAAGTTCATAATTTATCAAATATCTAATATACCTTAACAAAAATTTAGCGGTTTTTTTTACATTTGCATTAGTAAATAACTATTTGCATTTCTTAATAACTGAGAAATTAAGGGCAATATGTAAAAAATATTTATACAGGTACCTCAAATTAATAATTAAAGGAGACTAAATTGGCAACAAAAAAACAACAAAAACCTCCTATAAAAAAGGAAAATAAAGAAGGAGAAGTAAAGGAGGAAATAGAGAGTAAAAGCTTTAGTAAAAATAAGGTGATAGTTTTGACCATTACCTTTTTTGCAATACTCATAATTGTATATATCGCATTTTTAGGTATGGGAAAGCGACCTGTAGAAAAATTAAGTAAAGAGCAAGCACTAGAAACTCTAATTGCAACATATGGCGCTGATTGGGTACTAGATGATTATGGGATTTCATATCCTCTTGCACAGCGAAATCAAGATTATCAAAGAATAAGCTTTACAACTGATTTGGATCGGGAAAACTTAGTACTACCAATCTTTCTATACTTAGATAAAGAAGAAGAAATAATTGGAAGAGAGATGGCAATAATTTACTTTGATGAAGAATCTTCCCTTTTAAAAGCAGAGTTCCCAACATCTAAAATTTATGACTTTGTTTATTCAAAAGCCAAGGATGGAAAAATGGAAAATATTATTTTTATTGGGGAAGAAAATCAAAGAACTTATTATATAAAAGATTCAGTTGTAGTGGATGAAAATGAATAGAAGGAGAACTTTATGAGAAGAAAATATGAAAACAATAAGAAGAAAATTGATACAAAGAAAGCTTTTATGAGTGTATTATTTATGGTTTTGTTAATGATTGGTACATCTTACTTATTTCAAAGTTGTGATGCTTCAATAATTGATCCTTCCCAAAGTGGAGATACAGGTGATCTAATAAATGATTTTATTAAAGGTGATGATGAAAATGATGATTTAACCCAAATATCATATTTTTCACAAGATATTATTACAATTTTAGTTAATCAAGGTTTATATTTAAGTGTTGAAGACTCTGATATAAGTTTAGTTCCAACCAATATTGATATTTCAGATTATAATAATGATAGAAACTATGGATGGGCTATATTAAGTGGATTTGAAAACAATATTAATAATGGCTTTTGTTATTTTGAAGTTAGTGAGAATTCAATATTTTTAGATAGTGAAGATTCATTTTTTATTGCTTCAATAAATTTTGATGAATGTTGGCAGGTTGAAGAGAATATATTTGTAAAGATGAGAGTTAATAATAAAGAATATAATTGTTATTTTACTTTAGAGTAAATTGAAATATAAGAAGTTATAAAAAAAGCACTCTTTCTTTGTATATCCAAAGTTAGAGTGCATTTTATGTTTTAAGGCTAATTAAATTATAATAAATCACCTTTTATTTTCATTGGTAATCCTGCAACTAATAAAATTACATTTGTACTTATAGCTGCAAGCTTTTGGTTAAAAATGCCAGATATCTCTACCACTTTATTTTCCTTACCACTTTCTTCTATTAAGTTAAATCCAATCATATTTGAAACAATAACTATATCTTGTTTTGACTTAGTAAGTAGAGTTAAAAAATGATCTAATCTTTTTTCAACATCTTCACCTGATTTTAATAAATTAGAAATCCACGCAAAAATATTATCAATTATAACAATTTGAGTTTTAGGTGATAAATTTTCTAAAGTTTTATCAATATCCATTCCATCTTCAATAATAGTAAAGCTTTTTTCATTAGTACTATTTATAGACATTGTTTTTTTAGTAATTTCATTTACTCTTTCTTTAGATGTTGCAATTATAGTTCTTTGATCATTGTTTAAACCATAGCCTAAAGCATAATCATAAGCGTATGAGCTTTTACCACATTTGCTCCCACCAAGTAGAAGAGAAATTTGAGCCTCTCTTTTAGTTTGAATTTTCTGATCACTGGCACTTGAGAGAAGGGTTTTTGAGTTCATTTTAACTTGATTGTTATAAAGATGCATTTTTTTAATATCAATTGTAGCCATATCAAATCTCCTATTGAGTTATTATAATAACACTTTAGAATAGATATATCTATATATTTTTTTGAACAATATTATGTATAAATTAATTATTAAACGATGTTCTTATATTTATGTTTTCATCTTCTAAAAGAAATTGGAGTTTTCTAAGAATTCTAGCTAAATCATCAATATCATCACTATTTAAATTAGTTGCTAATTTTGAAGATATTTTTTTCAAAGATTTATTGACTAATATAGCCTTACTTTCACCCTTCATAGTTAATTTGATCAAAGTTTTTCTTTTATCTCTAATATCTTCACTATATCTAACTAAATTATCTTTTTCTAAAATATTACAGATTTGTTTAACATTTTGATGACTGGTTGAAAGCAATCTAGATAATTCTCTCAGACTTGGCGGGGTAGGTAATTCATGAAGAAATACTAAGACTTCAGCTTGTCTTTTAGTTAATCCATCTTTTTTTAATTCATCGCTATCAAAATATTGTTCCATTTCTAAAAGAAGAGATGAAATGTGTTTGATAGAAAATAGTGAATGTTCTAATATTTCTATATCTTCATACTTACTCATAATTAGTTATTTAAATCAAAAGAATCAGGTAAAATAAAATCATTTAAGTCAGTAGAGTTTTTAGTATTTTTGGCAGCAAGAATTTCATAATCTTCTTTGCTCATATTCTTACCATGTGCTTGACGCTTTCTAGCCTTTTTCTCAAGAGATTGTTCTGTTTGATATCTTCTTTGAATTCTTTTCCCACTACCTAAAAGAATAGCAATAGGTCTCATTCCTTCAATATTAACACAAAGAATTTGAATCATACTTGTTAGAGGAACTGCTAAGAACATACCAGGTATTCCCCAAATAAAGCCCCAAAGAGAAAGGGAAACTAATAAAACAAATGGAGATAAGCCTAATTGAATTCCTTGTAATCTAGGATCTATAATATTTCCTAATACGGTTTGGATTGAAATGGTTAAAACAGCGACATATATTATACTAATCCAATCTGGAGCAAACTGTATTAATGCCATTGCTATAGTAACTAAAGTTGCAATCAAAGATCCAATGCTTGGTATAAAATTCAATACAAAAGCTAAAAGTCCCCACAAGATAGCAAAGTCAAGGTTTGTTACAGTAGCTGTGAGATAGAATAAAATACCTGTAATTAAACTGATAGTAAATTTAATGAAAAGGTATCTTGATATTTGATGAGTTGTTCTTTGAGCAATTGAAACAATTATTTTACTGTTTTGACCATTAAAAGCTTCTTTAATTTTAGGTGTTAGTGTGTGTCTTTCTAAGATTAAGAAGAATAGAAAGATAAATACTAGTAAAATGTTTTTCATAACAGTTGCAAAATGGGATGAGATATTAGTTAAGCTAGTTAAAGCTATGTTAATCCAATTTATATCCATTCTAGACAAAAAGGTATCACCTGTTTCAAAATCTAAAAAACTACCAACTTTGCTTGTTAAAAGTAAATCTAGTTCATTTAATCTATTTCCATATGCAGGGATTCCAATGATTAGCCTTTGTATAACCATGAAAACTAATATACCAACAACAACTAAGAAAGCTAAAAATAAAAGAATTCCAATAGTATTACTTATCCAATATGGAACATGTAATTTGTCTAGTTTTTCTAAAAGTGGAAATAAGATAAGCATTACAAAACATGCAAAAACTATAGGAAGTAATACACTACTTGCTGCTTTTAAACTAAAGATGATAACAAAGGTGATTACAGCATAAGCTAAACCTTTCAAATATTTATTACTTTCTAAAAATTTAACATAATTTGTTGATTTCGAATTCTCTTTCATACTATCAAATATAAACTAGCTATGAAAAACCTTCAATATCTGTTATGAATTAATTATGAAAGAAACTCAAAATCTTGATAGAATACAAATTATATTGGTATCTCCACAAGATGGTGCTAATATTGGTAGTGTTTGTAGAGCTATGAAAACTATGGGATTAAAACGCTTAGCTTTAGTTTCAGCTAATGAGTATGATGAGATTAGAATTAGAAAATTAGCTTTAAAATCAATTGATATATATGAAAATGCCATATATTATGACACTCTTCATGAGGCTCTATCTACAAGTATTTACAGCGTAGGTGCTACTAGAAGAAGAGGAAAATATAGAAAAGCTGATTCTTTAAGTCCTGAACAATTAGCTGATAAAATTTCTTCTCTAGGTAATGGACTGGTGTCAATTGTTTTTGGAAGAGAACAAAGTGGCCTAACAGATGATGAAGTTAATGCTTGCTCTCAAATAGTAACGATTGCAACTAGTGATGAATTTCCATCTTTAAATCTTTCTCAAGCTGTACAAATTATCACTTATTCTCTATATAACAAATTAAAACCTTGGCCTGTTGAAAATACTCCTATTACAAAAGAGAGAATTACCGAGGGAGTTAATAAATCTATAAGTAATTTAGAAAATATAGGGTATTTTAAGCAAAAATATGAGAAACAATGGACTACTGTATTATTAAAAGACGTATTTGAAAGAGCAAGTTTAACAGAGAGTGAAATTCAAAGACTTGAAAAACTATTTGATAAAATGAGTAAAATTGCTAAATATAAGAAATTAAAATAAATTTAGTTTAACTTTTATTTTACCTTGAATATTGTAAAAAGAATCATTTGATGTATCATTATAATGATTTTTTATATAATTTATACTCAAATAACTGCTGATAAATAAGTTGTTTGATAATTTAATTGATCCATTTGGAGTAAAACTAATTATAGTTTCAGGCGTCCCTACTATAATATTTGATAAAACCTCATCAATTATATCTCCATTATTATCATCATTATTATAATTAATACCCTTAGTTCCATGAATTCTAAGAGTTAAAGAGGAGCCTAGGCTCCAATCATCTACATCATAATATTTATAATTGTAATTTAGTAAAATCGTATCAGGACCATAATAATATCCACTATATCCAATTTCATCATTACTACCATAATTATTTCCAACAATATGGTCATAATTATAATTTAGGGTATAAGATGAATCACTATTTTTATCATATTTTTCATTTAGATAAAGATAAGGGGAGGTATAAACGGCTTCAATACTTTCATTTACTATTCCATCTCCTAAAGTTTTTGATCTTTTATAATTAAACAGGATTCCATAAGCTTGAGGGAACTCCTCTCCTGATTCAAAAACTTGGATTTGATCAAATGTAACTATAAAGTTAATTTCATTTGATTTGCTTAATACCCATTTAGTTTGAAATCCTAATATGTTATTAGCTTCGTCTCCTTCACTAATTATTTTTCGATCTTTAAAATTAAAATAATTGTGGACATACATAAATGGAATAATCATTCTATAGTTTAAACTATCAACTTGATAGATAGCTCCTTGATAAACATCAAGGGATAAGTTTTTCAAAAGATTAACTTTTACTTTGTGCATAACTCTATATTGTTGTTTTCCATTAAAAGATATAGAAGCAAAATTTAAAGAAGAATCTTGTTGATCAAATTGAGTTACATTTAGAGTGTAGGAAAATATAGGTGAAAGAAGAGAAAATGAGAAATAATCTTGTTTTATAAAATTGTCTCCTATAAAAAAGTTGCCACTAATTCCAGAGCCCATAGATAATCTGTTTTTCCCAAGTTGGAAATTGTAGTGTTCATCTCCAATCGATATGCCAATTTTATATGGTTGATAAATTTCAAAACTAGTACCACCTTTAGGTATTGAAAAAAGGGACTTTAGATTTAAATCAAAATTTGAAGCATCATCCCTAAGACTATAATTTAATTTATCCTTAATTGCGAATTGAGTGTATCCAAATACATTGTTAGAAAAATAAAGTTGAGTTCTAAAATCAAACCAAGGACTTATATCTTTAAACTGATTATTAAGTTCATAGTATTTTAATTTAGAATTATCTGAGGTTTCATATAAAAAGCTTTCAAAGGTAATTGGAAGTTGGATATTTGATGAAAATCCATCACTAGAGTTGATTAAATTAGCACTCTTGTTTAAATTATTCTTTATTTTGTCATATAAAGCTTTTTGCTTTTCATTTAAAGATGATCTATCTATTTGATTAAATGTATATAAAACACTAGCTCCTGTTACAGGGAAACTATCATAAATTCCAGTGATTTGTGAACCTAGTGCTAAATAGTTTATAGCCCTTACTGTAAAAGAGTCTCTATCATAAAGAGATGCTGAAGTAATTGCTGAAATAGAAGAGAGCGAGAAAATGGTAATTAAAATAAGGGTAAATAGTATTTTTTGGTTTTGTTTCATAAGTAGTGTTTTATTTTTTTTAATGTCTGTTGACTAACAGTATAAAGATTAAAGAGATATTTTCAATATAAAAACTAGAAATAGTATTATAATAATAAATTTATTTGTTGTAAAACTAATATAATTGTTCAATCCTTTTTACTCTCTATTTATTAATCTAAAAATTTTTCGGTTTAAAAAAATCATAAAAAGCTATAAATAAAAATATTACTTGTGCTTTTATCTTTTTATTAATAATATTAGGGACAATGGAGTAATAAAAAGATTATGATTAATGAAGGTTTCTTAAACCCAATGCCAAGAGTAGTAGCTCATAGGGGAGATAGTAAGCATTTTCCTGAAAATACAATTGAGGCTTTTCTTTCTGCTGTTAAAATGGGAGTTGATGTAATCGAAACTGATGTACATTTATCAAAAGATAACGTAGTAGTTATTTGGCATGATGAGACTCTAGATAGAAATACTAATGGAAGTGGAAGAATAGAAGATCATGTAGTTGATGAGTTAATTGAATTTGATGCAGGCTATACTTTTTCAAAAGATGGTGGTAAAACCTTTCCCTTTAGAAATAAAGGTGTAAAACTTTGTACTTTAGAAGAAGCCTTAACAAAATGTCCTAATCAAAGGTTTAATGTTGATTTAAAAACAAAAGACTTAAAAATAGTTGATGAGTTTATAAAAGTTGTTAGAGCTCATAATGCTGAAGATAGAGTTTGTTGTGCATCTTTCCATTTAGAAAATTTGTTAGCTATTAGAAAAGCAGCACCAGATATATTAACTAGTGTTACAACTAAAGAAGTACTCCCTTTATTATTAAAACAAAAATTAGGAATTTTACCTAAAAAATTAGCAACTAGAAGAATAATTTTTCAAGTTCCAGTGGCTCAAGGAATTATTAAAGTAATAACACCCAGATTTGTAAAAATGATGCACAAAAGAGATGCAATTATTATGGTTTGGACAATAAATGATGAAAATGAGATGATTCGTTTATTTAAAATGGGAGTTGATTCAATAATGACTGATGATCCTAAAACTGTAATTAAAGTAGCAAATGAGCTTAATCTTAGATAATAAGAAAATAATCTCACTACAAGAAAAATGTAGTGAGAAATGGAAATGAAAAAATTATAAAAATTTATATATTTAAATTAAGATTTATACCTTTAATATTTGCTTTGACGTTTTGATTTGTTAAATTGGTAGCATCTTGATGACATATAATATATTTATTCTTTTTAAAAATAAGAGAGTTAAATGGATTTCCCGTATTAAATAAAGTTGAATTGTCTTCAATTTCAGTATTTGTTTGGTCCTCTAAGATTATAATTGCTTTAAATCCATCTTTATCAACCTTACAAGGTGCAAAATGAAGAGTTGTATTATATAAAAGAATAGCTGTATTTTTAGGAACAAAAAAAGTTTTTACACTCTTACTATTTAGGCTAAATGAATTGTCTAAATTATCAAGTGTTGAGAGAAAAAGTACTACATCTCTACTATAAATATTAATTTCTGGGCAATCGTGCCATTCAAGAGCATTTAATTTTGTATTTTGTCCGTTACAATATCCAATTTCAATTTTTTTATCATAGTATTGTGATAACTCATTAACTATCTTTTCATCTTCCCATTCTCTAATGAAAGGTTTATAGATATTACCAACTTCAGGGATATCAGTATCTTTTTCTAATTTTGAGAGTAATTTGCTTGAGCAATTTAGATTAAGAATTTGTCCAAAGGGATTAAAAGTTTTATCAAAAACACTTTCAATATTTATTGAAGGATTTAGTTTATTAAGTTTTAGTAGGGTAGAGTTATTATCTTGCATAAATTTTTCCTTTTTAGAGAGCAAACATAAAAATACCTGTTAAAAATAATAAAGAAAAAACAATTATAGAAAATGTTCTTGCATTTACTTTATTATGAACAACTTCACCAACAATTATTCCACCTAATAAGAATGGTAATTGGGTTAAGGTATTTGTAAAGGTTTCAAAAGTGAAGCCTGAATTATTAAAGAAATATGAAACAATTATAATAGTATTTAAAGTTAACCAAACAGAGCAAAGAGTTGCTCTAAATTCTTTCTTATCTTTCAATACTTTTGTTGCATATATTACAACTAATGGGCCTCCACTAGATATGGCTCCATGAACAACACCACCAACTAAAAGAGCTAATACAGATTTAATTTTATCTGATTTAGATAATTGGGTATCTTCTTTATTTTTTAAATCTGTTTTTTTAAGTAATTTATATAAATTTAGAATTGATACAAAGATAATAAAAACTGATAAACCTTTTTTAAAAAGAGTTGGATCAACATATCTAAATATATACATACCAATTGGTAGGGTTGGAATCATTAGAGCTAAAATTAAAAGTGTATGCTTAATTTTAACATGTTTTAAATTAGTTAGTACTATGTAGAGGGCAAGAAGCCAAGCTAATATGGTTACGATCATAATACCTTGTTTCATGCCCAATAAAGCTGTAACAAATGGTACAGCAATTACGGTACAACCAAAGCCAGTAATAGCTTCGAGTGCATGTGTTACTAGAACTACTAATCCGCTTAGAATCAGATTTAGCATTTTGCCACCAAGAAAGGATAGATATTTTCTTTAGTAGCTTTTGGTATTTGATTCCACATCTTTGGATCATCAAAAGCTCTAGAGAAATGAGAATCAATATCATCTTTAGTAATTTCAACTCCTAGTTCTTTAAAATTGGTTGGAAGTTTCATATCTTCAAACATTTGTTTTAACTTTTCATAGAGTTTTGAAATTAGTTTATCTTCATCACTATCCTTAAAGAAAGCTTTTGCTATTTGTGCTAAAGAGCTTTTTACACTATCAAGGGATGATGACATTTTATAAATATCTAAAAGAGTAAAAGCACAAGCACTACCATGAGGTACATTAAAATCTTCACTTAATACAAAGGAGAGTGCATGTCCTGCAGCAGTCCCTGTTGTGCTAAAAGTAGCACCAGCCATAGCAGATGCTAATAGCATATTTCTATAACTATCAATATCTTGATCTTTGTTAACCGCACCTTGGTACATTTTGTACAGATTAGTAATTATATCTATTGAAACCTCAATAGCTAGTTTTCTAGTCGCATCATTAGCATTTTTATTCCAAATAGTTTCAAGAGCATGATCTAGAGCATCAGCACCTGTTGAAGCTATTAATGCAGGTGGCATATTTTTAATATATTCAGTATTTAAAATTGCCTTCTTAGCATGCATTAAAACAGATCCAAGAGTGTACTTTCTATGAGATAGGGAAGTGTATACACCTACCTTAGTCATCTCAGAACCAGTTCCTGCAGTAGTTGGAATTAATACTAATGGAAGACTCTCTTTTTCGATTTTTCTTTTAGGATTATTGGTTAGATAATCTTCTAAATCTCCTTTATTAGTTTTTAGCATAGCAAGTGCTTTTGCACTATCCATTACAGAACCGCCTCCAATTCCTACAATAATTGAGGTATCAGAGATTTTACTTGCCATATTGTTTATATCACTTGTTCTAGGATTTGGGTGAACATCATCTAAAACTGTAGTGTTTATAAGAGTTTTCATTTCTTTTAAAAGAATATTTTTCTCTTCAATTGGAGCATTATCAACTATAAAAGTGATATGATTTAATTTAGGATCTAACTCTAAACATTCATCTAATAGAAATTTAGCATTTAAACAATCTGTTTGAACAATTTTAACAGGATTGTCTAATAGATTCCTATTTGTAATATCTTTCATTATTTAAAGTTCTCCTTTTCAATCTCTACAACTTGATTGAAAGCATTTGTTAAGAAATCTGTTTTAAATTCCATTTTTTCACAGAAGTTTCTATTTAGCCAACCTTCAACAATTTCAGTTGCTACGAAAGGTGCTGTTATCCAACCACCTAAAGTAATTACATTAGCTTGGTTAACTATTTTAGCTCTTTCTCCACTAAATACAGAATCAACAACACAAGCATAAATACCTTTGTGTTTGTTTGCTACAATAGCCATTCCTTGACCAGTTCCACAAACTAATATTCCTTTTTCAGCTTCTTTATTTTGGATAGCTTTAGCAACTTTTGGAGCTTGTTCAAAGTAAGGTTTTGGATGATCTTTATCTTCAATACCAAAATCTAATACTTCATACCCTTTTTCTACTAAAAAGTCTTTGATAGCACACTTTAATGGATAACCACTTAAATCACTTGCAATTGCAATTTTCATAACAACAATCTCCTTATTCTTTGTTTAATACTGCTTTAGCTTGTTTATAAATTTCATCAGCAGTTAGTTTATAATATTCTTTTAAGAAATCTAAAGTTCCAACTTGTCCAAATTCATCTTGAATTCCAACCATTCTCATTTTAGTGGGTCTCTCTAGAGCTAATAAGTTACTAATAGCACTACCAAGGCCACCACCAACTTGGTGATTTTCTGCACTAACTATATGTTTTGTTTTACTAGCATAGTGAAGAATAAGCTCTTTATCTAAAGGCTTTACACAAATTGGATCGATAACAGCAGCACTAATACCTTCTTTTTCTAGCATTTTAGCAGCTTTTAAAGCTTCAGGTACTAATACATAACCAAGGGCTACTATTGTTACATCATTTCCATCTTTTAGAACTTTACCCTTACCAATTTCAAATTCTTCATCACTGCTATAAATTGATTGAGAACCTTTTCTTTGAAGTCTCATATAAGTTGAGCCATAATGATTGATTAAATTTTTCATCGTCTTTTTTAGACTTACTGCATCACAAGGTTCACAAATTGTTAAATTTGGAATAGTTTGCATTAATGCTAAATCTTCAAATGGCATGTGTGTTCCACCATTAAAAGCTGCTGTAACTCCAGGGTCTGTCCCCACTAATTTTACATTAAGCTTGGCATAATTTGCTGATAAGAAGAATTGGTCAAAAGCTCTTCTACTTGCAAAACATGCAAAGGTTGCAGCAAAGGGTATTTTACCCATATTAGACAAACCTGCACTAACTCCTATTAAATTAGCTTCTGCAATTCCTACATTAACAAAACGTTTAGGATAGGCATCTTTAAAAGCTGCAGTGCCAGTAGCTCTCATTAAATCAGCTTCTACAACCATGATTTTATCATTAGTTTTTGCTTCTTCCATTAATGTATTGCAATATATTTCTCTCATATCCATAATTTTAGAGCTCCTTTTTTAATTCATCGATTGCTTCAGTAGCAGTCTCTGGGGAAACAACCATATTGTGGTTTGTAAGTTTGTTTTCAGCAAAAGCAGCTCCTTTGCCCTTAACAGTATCTAGTATAATCATATTAGGTTTGTTGTTAGAAAGTTTGGCTAATTCAATTTTACTTTCAATAGAGGCAATATCGTGGCCATCACATCTATAAACATTCCAGCCAAAAGTTCTCCATTTTCCTTCAATATCTCCTAAATCCATAACTGATTCTGCAGTTCCATCAAGTTGAAGTTTATTGTAGTCAGTGAATGCTATTAATTTATTTAATTTATATTGAGAGGCAAACATTGCAGCTTCCCAGTTTTGTCCTTCGTCGGTTTCACCATCTCCAATAATAGCAAAGGTGTAGTTATCAAGATTGTCTATTCTACAAGCTAATGCCATACCACATGCTGCTGATAAACCTTGTCCTAAACTTCCTGTTGTCATATCAATTCCAGGAGTTTTTGTTCTATCACAATGGGAAGGAAGGTTGGTTCCCCCTTTGTTTAAAGTCTTTAACCAATCAAGTGGGAAGAAACCTCTTAAAGCTAGAGTTGAATATAATGCTGGTCCAGAATGTCCTTTAGAGAGAACTAATAAATCTCTTCCAATCATCTTAGGATTTTTTGGATCAATATTCATTTCTTTAAAATAAAGTAGAGTTAAAATCTCTACTACAGATAAAGAGCCTCCAACATGCCCAACTCCAAGATGAGCAATTGTTTCTAAAGTTTTTATTCGAATATCATTAGCTTCTTTGTTTAATTTTTGAAGCTCTGTTTTAGTAATCATGTTATCCTACCTTTATTACTTTCTTTATGAAAATAATAAATAGAAAAGGCGGATTTGTAAAGAGAAAATTTAACAATTTAATAACTTTATTTGTGAAAGTAAGTAAAAATACTTTCTAAACTATTTCATATATGTTACAAATATAATTAATAATATACTTTAGGAGATATATGATGGTTAAAAATGTAATGAGAGCTAGTGACATTAGAACTCATAATATAAATATGGTTTTATCTGAAATTTATAAAAGCAGAGGAGAGGGAATCTCCCAATCATCATTAGTAAATTTGACTGGCTTAAAAGCTCCGACACTGTTTAGAATTTTTAGTGAATTAGAAAGTAGAGATTTAATTCAACCTATAAAAAAAGAAAGTAAAGATGATGGCAAGAAGGGCAGAAAGCCTTTATTATATACAGTTAACGAATCTAGCTTATATTCAATTGCTGTTGAATTTTGGGCTGGCGTTATTCTAATTGGATTGTTTAACTTCAAATTAAAAAGAATTGCTTCAATTACTTTATCTATTGATGAAAATTTAGATATTAATGATGTAATAAAAATGATTACCAAAAATATCAACTCGATTATTAAAGAACATTCAATTAATAGAGAGAAAATTATTGGTATTTCTGTAGCTGCTCCAGGTTGTGTTAATGTCGAAAAGGGTATTGTAATTGATTATCCAAGAATCAAAGGTTTAAACCATTTCCCATTAGCTGAAGTTCTAGAAAAGGAATTAGATCTATTTGTTATAGTTCATAATAACTGCTCTGCATTAGCTTATGGAGAATATCTATATGGAGATTATAAAGATCCTAAGGGGTTGTTTACCTTTTTATTAAGACGTGGTGTAAATGGTGCTTTAGTTAGCGAAAATGGTATTTATATAACACCTGACTGTGTAACTTTAGAAACTGGTCATATTCCAATAAGTTTTGATGGTCCTATTTGTACTTGTAAAGGAAAAGGGTGCTTACAAGCTTATCTACTTGATTTAGATAGTAATCCTAATACTCCATTATTTTCTTCATTGGAAAATAAAATATTAAACAAAGATGATGAAGCTTTTAGAATTCTTGATAAAGCTGCTGAGTATTTATCTGTTGGGATTAGAAATTTAAAAATTTTATTAACTCCTTCAACTATTTTAATCGAGTGTTCTAGTGAAGTTGTTGCAAAAGAGCTATCAAAGAGAATTCGGGAAAAGACAGAAAAATTATCACAAGATGGTATAATTTCTCCAGTAAATATTTACGGTAAAGAATATTCTGCTATAACAACTCAAATGGGTGCTGTAGAAATATTAATGAAACATTATTTCAGTAATTAATTTATAAAAAAAATAGTCAACATTTAATGATATTTGCTTTTTTAGTAAAAAAAATGTTGACTTATCCATTTTTATATTGTTTACTTTCAGTAAGAAATAAATAAACAAGAAGGTTTTTATGAAGCAAAAAGTATCTTTAGGTGTAGTGTGTTTAGCTAGAAAAACTTATGATTATCATGCAGCAGCAGAATTGTACAAGGGTATTTTAGAAGACTTAAAAAAGATTGAAAATATTGAATTAACTATAATTGAAGATTTAGTTATTGAAAAAGAAGAAGGGGAAGCAGCAGGACTTAAATTTGCATCAAGCAATTTAGATGGTGTTATTTGTATAAGTGGTACATTCCATTTAGGCCATTTACCTCTTTTAATTAAAAGACATTGTGATAAACCAATGTTATTGTGGGGCCTTCCTGAATTACCATATAACGGTGGAAAGATTAGATTAAATAGTGTTTGTGGTGTTAATTTAAATGCTTCAAACCTATATAAAAGTGGCTTTAATGATTATATGGTTTGTATTGACTCTAAAGTTAATGAAGATTGGATTGATGCTCTTAGAGTTATTAGGGCTCTTAAAAATAGTCATATTGGTATTTTAGGCTTTAGAGCAGATGGATTTTTTAATGTTGGGGTACAAGATAACCAAGTATTCGATAATACAGGTGCAATTGTAGATCATTTTGAGTTATCTGATGTCATTAATCTAGATGTAGATAAAAAAGCTGTTGAAGAGAGAAAAAAACAAGTACAAGGTACTTTTGACTGCTCTTCAATTACTGAAGAACAAGTAAATAAAGTTGCTCTATTAAGTGCTAAACTAAATAAATTTTATATAGATAATAAATTAAATGCACTAGCAATTCGTTGTTGGCCAGAATTTGCTAGAGATTTTGGAATTAGCCCTTGTGCTGCTATGAGTATATTACAAAGTGAAGATAAAATTTTCACTTGTGAAGGTGATATTGATGGATCTCTCTCTCAAATAGCACACAGAGCTCTTGGAGCTGAAACTCCATTCTTATTTGATTTCTCCCAAGTAGATTTTGAAGAAGACTTTGCACTCTTTTGGCATTGCGGGGTAGCTCCTTGCAATCTTTGGGATGGTGTATGTAATAGATCTTTAGATACATATTTTGCTGGTGGAAAGGGTGTTACAGCTGATTTTGTATTAAAAAGTGGTGATGTTTCTGTACTCCGATTAGATTCAGCTAGAGGAAAATATAGGATGTTTATCCAGGATGCTACAGCTATCCCTATGGAAAAACTTCTAAAAGGTACTTATTTAAAAGCTAAATTTGATAGACCTGTAAAAGATGTTTTAGATATCATTGTAGATAATGGCTTTGCTCATCACAGTAGTGTTGTTTATGGTTCTTTCTTAAAACCATTAAGAATTGTAGCAAAACTTAAAAATTGGGAAATCTTTGAGTAATAATAATTAACTCCTTATTCAAAATAACATGGTTGACCCGTCAGTATTGGCGGGTCTTTTTAATTATTATGATTTTAGAATGTATCCAAATTTATTTTTATGTAAATTTATTTTCTCTAAAAAATCTTTTTCTACTAAATTTTCTAAAGCAGTTCTTGCTGTTTGATTAGATACAGATAAAAGATTCTGTGCTTCAATAGTTGTTAAAAAGTAGTCCTTTTTTGAATTTAGTTCGTTTAATATAAGAGCTTCATTTTCACTTATTTTATGGGATGTAATTAATTGTGTAATATTTTTTCGTTTATCTAAAGTTTTTTTAGCATATTCAAAAAATTCTTTTTTTGCTTTGATTATTGCTTTTAAATTATAAATGATAAAATAGGTTATATCATTTTCATCATATTCACATTTTAAATAACTATCTTCATACTGCCTCTTGCTCTTTTGAATTATTCTAGAAATTGCGAGATATTGAGTAAGGCCATATCCTTCTTTTAATAAATACCAATAAACAATTGCTCTTGCTATTCTGCCATTTCCATCTGTAAAAGGATGAATAACCGCAATAGTATAATGAATAATAATTGCTTTAATAATTGGATGGATAAAATAATTTGTATAGTTCTCATCATTACAAAATTGACAAAGCTGATTAATTAAAAGATCTATTTTGTCATATCTAGGTGGCTGATATATTAATTCATCACTTACAATATCTGCTACATGTACATCATTGGTAGTTCTAAAGGAGCCTTCATATATAGGATTTTCTAATGTTTCATGCGTTATTTTTTTATGAATATATAATAATTGCTGTTTATCCATTTTCATATTCTTATTATCAACGATATATTGCATTGTTAAATAGTTATTAATAATCATTTTAATATTAATATCATTAGTTTTTTTTTCTTTTGATAAATATTCTTTAGCAATTTTGCGCGTGGTAGCAGCACCTTCCATAATGCTAGATGCAATTGCTTCTTCATAAAGAGAGTTAAGAAAAAAGTACTTTTTATTTTTATCAGAAATATTTTTTAGTTCTTTTGATTCATATTTTAGAGTTGTATCTAACTCATTTAAATATTGACTAATTTCATTGGTGATGTTAAATGAAAAAGATAGTTCATTAAATTTAATCAAATTAGATGATAAGCTTCTAATAGTTTTTAGAATAGCCCATAAATATTCTGGAGAGATTTCTTTAGTTGGAACCTTATATTTTACTTTGTCCCAATATAAATACTTAACATTACACTCATTTATTGACTCTTTAATATTTTCATCTTCTAAATATTTAAAAAGTGATTCATTTATTATATGACTAGTAAATTTAGGTGGTTTTTCTTTAATCATGTAAATCCTCGATGTTTGAATTATAATACTTTCTCCTAATTTGTCAATAATTAGGAGAAAGTAGGAGCTTATCTTGATATTTATTTTACAAAGATAATATAATATGTATAAAAATAACTTGTTTTATAAATATTGATTGAGATAGTTAAATACTATATTTAAAAGAAAAGACTTACCAAAGAAGAGTGGTTATTTCTAAGTTTTGATTACTTTGTTAATCAATATTCCATAGCTACTATTTGATTTTTTAATTACTCTTAATATTTTTAAAAAATGATGTTATAATACTAGTTAAAAAAAATGAGGATTAAAAATGACAAGAGACGAAGCACTTACTTTATTGAAGAAATATAATGAAAGCGAAGCTTTAATTAATCATGGAAAAGCAGTAGAAGCTGTTATGAAAGCTTTTGCAAAACATTATGGTGAAGATGAAGAATATTGGGGTAATGTTGGATTGCTTCATGACTTAGATTATGAAAAATGGCCAGAGCAACATTGTGTTAAAACTGAAGAACTTTTAAAAGAAGAAAATGTTGATGATGCCTTTATTAGAGCTATTTGTTCTCATGGGTGGAAGATTTGTACTGACATTGAACCAAAACTTCAAATGGAAAAAGTATTATATACTATTGATGAACTCTGTGGGCTTATAAATGCCACTGCTTTAATGAGACCTACAAAAATGGATGGAATGACTGTTAAAAGTTTAAAGAAGAAATTTAAAGCATCTAGTTTTGCAGCAGGTGTTAATAGAGAAGTAATACAAGAAGGTGCAAAATTAATGAATATGGATTTACCTAAAATAATGGAAATGAGTATAAAAGCAATGGAAGAAGTTGCAAGTGATATTGGTTTATAAATCTGATTAGTATTAAAATAAAACGGATTGAATTCTCTCTTAGAAAAAACAATCCGTCTATTTTTAAACTTTAAATTAATTGTAGGATATATATAAATACTACTTATAGAGTATCTTCTTCCCAAATTGCATAAATAGTTTTTTCTTGTTGATCTACTTCAATCATATCACCAATTTCATAGGATGTACCACTATCATCAGATTCAGTATTCCAATGATCAAAGGTATATCCATCTCTTGATAAATCATAATTTGGATTAGGAGCACTATGACTATATCCTTCTAGAGTTATAATCTTATCTACATGTCCACTTCCCCCATTAGAATCAAAATATAATACGCAAAGGTCAATATCTTTTCCTCTTGTTAAATTAAAATTGAAATCAACATCATAGTAACCAACTAATTCACCTTCTTGATAACTTGATTCAAAATCTTCATGCCCATATAAAGGACAGTTTTCACAGCTTAGTTTACCAATTAATTTTTCTCCAACATCTCCGTATGTATCAATTTCAACCTGTCTGCTTTCACTATGAGTTGAATCAATAGTAAATATTTCGTATTCATCATTAATGCAATCAGTTTGGAAGAAAGACTCAATATCTTCAAGTTCAATAGGATCTTCACTAGTGAGTCTAAATCCTAATTGTACTTGACAAAAATCTTCAGGAGGAACCCATGATTCATTACTATCTGGAATATCAAAAGATTGATTAAAACCAAAAATAATAATATTAGGCTCATCAGCGTACATAGGATTAGTTGCTTTATATGCTCTAAGGTTTCCTATGCTAGCGCTTTCTTTATCTGGATAAGTAACAAATAGTTGCTCAAGTCCTTCTACTCCATATTCTAGCATAAATTGATTTTCTAAATTTTTTGTTGCAGTATTAAATAGTTGAACTTGCACAAAATCTTGAGAATTTTCTTTTACTATTAGAGTTGTTGAAGCAGAAGAGATAATTCCATTACTCATTGCAACAACATCTATAGTGTGATTTCCAATAGATAAATCATTTGGTATTGTATAA
Source organism: Pleomorphochaeta sp. (assembly GCA_028532815.1). GTDB lineage: Bacteria > Spirochaetota > Spirochaetia > Sphaerochaetales > Sphaerochaetaceae > Pleomorphochaeta. Next base: position 1,031 of record JAQQAS010000015.1, on the reverse strand, counting down.
AGATTAGATGATGAATCTTGTACAATCCCATCAACATACCATTTATATGTATATTCACCCTCAACATCTACATTTGCTAAAAAATCTTGAGTTTCTCCTTCGATTAATTTTCTATCAGTTGGAGAAACTGTGACCCTAAAAGGGGATATTATATTATTATTAACACTAACGCTTAAATCACCATAAAGATTTAAATCTGATGATGTTGTTTCAAAAGTTACGTAAGTTGAATTGTCTTTAACCACTCTAATTGAATTAGTTTTTCCAAATAGCTTATTATTAATATCAGAGGTAGAGCCATCATATAAATTAAAATTAAGAAGGTAGTATCCAGATGGAACATCTAGAGAAAGAGTTGCTTGACCTTCTTCACTATCAATATTTAATGATAAATCTTCTAAATAAGAACTGTCAGAATTAGTTAAAGTTGCTAAAATTTGTGGATCTTCTAAATCACTAGCTGGCCAAGTAATATTAAATTTAATAGTTCCAGCACCTGTGTATTCTTCAACTAATATATTTGTTGAAACAGTTTTACCTGATTCAATTGTGGCGGTTGAAGTCCCTTCTGCAATAGAAATATTATCTTCATTTAATCCCTTTACAGTTATTGTCCACTCCCCAATATATAAATCAGTAATTGTAACAGCCTCTCCATTGCTAGATATCGGCTCAAAAGATCTTCCATCGGGGCCTATTCCGCTAATTAAGTAAGAATCAATATCCATTTTTATTGCAGGTTCAATTAGGTCACGAGAGGTGGCACTATCAAAATTGATGGTAAGATTGCCAACTTCATTATTTTGAGTTGGTAATTCACATGAAAATAAAATAAAAGTAATAAATACTAATAAAAATGGATTTAATGATTTTAATTTTTTAAACATTAGTTTCCTCTCCTTTTTTTTTATTAGTTACATAATAAATTACTATTTGTTAAAACGCAATAATTTCTTCAATTAAAATCATTAAAATATAAATATTGTGCTTAAAAAGTTAAAAATCATAATAAATTAGTTATAGTTTATAAT
>JAQQAS010000014.1 GCA_028532815.1 Pleomorphochaeta sp. | reverse complement strand
TAAATATTTCAAAATTATGTAAATTAACGATTAAATACATAAAATTACTAGTTTATTAAAATTAATCTTTTTTTAAACAATTGTAAATTATTCGTTTATTTGAGTTTAAAATTCGAGAAAAATCCATTAATATATAAATAGAAGTGGTATTAATTAAAAAAGGAATAAATGTATGAGAGCAATTATAGTCACAAATGGAAATGCTCCATTGTCTTTGCCTTCTGATTTTGCGAAAGACAGTGATCTAATTATCGCAGCAGATGGGGGACTAGAAATAGTTGAAATATTAGGCCTAGATTGCGACATTGCTATAGGTGATTTTGATTCACTTAAAAATATTGAATTACTAAATAATATAAAATACCAAAGATATGAAAAAGATAAAGATTTTTCTGACACTGAACTAGCTATTGCATATGCTCGCGATCAAGGTTGTGACGAATATATATTACTAGGTGGCGGTGAAGGGCGTATGGACCATTTATTAGGCATTTGGGGCATATTTAAAAACTATGGTCCTCCTATTTGTTGGTTAACAAGAAAAGATGCACTGTATTTAGTTCAAGATAAAAAAAACTTTAAAACTAGTATTGGGGAAACTGTTAGCATAATAAACTCAATATTAGGATCTTCAGCTCTGGTCAATTGTGACAATTTAAAATGGCCATTAAAAAATTTTGTAGTAACTAGTAATCATTTTTCCTTATCAAATGAAGCTACTAAAGGCATTTTACATGTAGAGTGCAAAGAGGGAAGTGTTTTTGTAAGTTTTTTAAATCCTAGGGAAGAGGTGTAAATGCTTGAATCTAGAAGAGTTTTAGAATTAGGGAACAGATTGCATTGGTATATATTATGGCTAAGCCTAGGTATTTTCATATACTACAATCTTGGTTTATTCTATGACGTAAATAGAAACTATATGATGTTTGTATCTAATGTATTATCTGTAGTCTTATTATTTTCATTAGTTTTTGGAATTTGGATCCTTGTATTTTCTTTATCACTAGCTTTTGGTGACAAAATTTTCCCCACTCGTATTTTTATTTTGAACATATTAAGAATAATTCTTGTGATAATACTTGATGTTACTTATTCATTTATAGTAAATATTGCAGGTGAAACTATTATTATTTAACAGAGAGGGTAATTATGAATAACATCAGTGCATTGAGAGGGGCAACAACCGTTGAAAATGACAGTCCAGACGAAATTGATAGAAATATCAAAGAATTATTTGAAAAGCTTTTAGACCTTAATAATTTAAGTGAAGATGATTTAATTAATGTACATTTTACAATAACATCAGATTTAAAAAGCAGAAATCCTGCAGCATCTCTTAGAAATTCAAACTATTGTAGTAATGTCGCATTGTTTTGTTCTCAAGAAGCAGAGATTAATAACATGCTAGACAAAGTTATTAGAGTCATGATTCTTTGTAATAAAGAAAAATCTCAATTAAGACATGTATATTTAAATAGAGCAGCAGTTCTAAGAAAAGAATACGCAGTAAATTAAAAAAATATTTTCTTTCTTTTTAATATTTAATTTAAAAAAATAAAAAAAGCCACCTGTCAGATTCGAACTGACGACCCCGAGATTACAAATCACGTGCTCTGGCCAGCTGAGCTAAGGTGGCGAACAATTGGGAATATACAAAAGATGGGCTAAGCTGTCAATAGAAAATAGAAAAATAATTATTTTTTCTTTTTTTTTACCTTTTTTATAGCTTCTAAAATACAATAATTTACGTTTAACTAAAAAACTGTTGAGAATTAATATTATTGTATGGTAGTATCTAAGTTTATAAGAGAAATATAATGAATAAAAAAAGTTTAACGATAATTATTGCTATTGTTTTAGTAATTTTAATTGGATTTTTTGCTTTTGCAATTTCCTATGGGAATTTAGAAAACAGTATTGATGATGAGAGAGTCCAATATATTGGAGAGATTGAAAAACAACTTGTAAGCCGATCAAATGAAATTAGAGACGACATTTCTTCTAATTTACTATTTTTGTCGGTTATTTTAGAAAATAGTAAACCAGAAACATTTGAAGAAGTTAAATTATTTTATGCACAGTTAAATACTAATAATAAATCGCAACTAGTTTTAGTTAATGAAAATGGTATATGTTACAACGCTGATGGATCTTTATTTGAGTTACAAAACGACAATCTATTAACAGAATTAATTATTGATAAAAAAAGCGTTTCAAGTTTTGAAAGATTAGCTACAGGTCAAAACTTTTTAATAACTGCACAACCAATAGATGAATTTTATGTAGATGATGAAAAAATAGTTGCAATTATGTTTGCTACTAGTGAAAACTTGTATCGCTCTAGAATGACTTTACCCTTATTCTCAAATTATGGCATGTCATTTGTTTGTGATTATTTAGGCAGACTTTTAATAAGTCCAAAACAAGATGCCTATAGCATTATGGGTTATAACTTATTTTCTTCATTAGAAGAACTAAATGTAAGTGAAGAGACTATAAGTCAAATAGAAGAGGATTTCTTTTTAGGAAAAAGCAACTATCATTATTTCCAATTAGATGAACGATGGTTAATTCAATATGAATCATTCAATGATGGAAAAGAATTTATAATTGGGTTGATTCCTGTATCTATAGTTTCTAATCAGCTCATTGAAGATGTATCAAATACTCTCTTAGTAGCATATGTAACCTTATTCTTTATTTTAATTCTTATCTTAGTACTTGTTATAGTAATTTTTGATATCATCTCACAGAGAAACAGAGGTAAATTTGAAAGTGAGATTAGAGAAAAAGCAGCACTAAGTAGAAGTGAATTCTTATCACAAATGAGTCATGATATGAGAACACCTTTATCTGCTATCGTTGGAATGACACAAATAGCCAAAGATAATTTAAATGATGCAGCTGTAATTGAGGACTCTATAGCTAAAGTAAACTCTTCAGCTAACTACATGTTAGAAATAATCAACGATATATTAGATTTAAGTAAACTAGAGAGCGGTAAATTTACTTTAAATAATGAGCCTTTTTCCTTAAATGATTTAATTAGCCAAATTAAATTAATAAACCAACCTAAAGCTAATGAAAAAGATTTATTCTTTAGTTTTAATTACAATTTTGAAGAGGAATTATGGTATGTGGGAGATAAACTTAGACTATCTCAAATATTAATGAATTTAATATCCAATGCCTTAAAATTCACACCAGAAAAAGGTTCAGTGAATATACGAGTTCAAACTGAAGAATTTGATTTAAATCACGATATGATTACTTTCATAGTAAAAGATACCGGTATAGGCATGTCTGAGGACTTTATGAAAAACCTATTTACACCATATGTTCAAGAGAACTTAAGCATATCTTCTGTTTATGGTGGATCAGGTTTGGGCTTAAGTATAGTTGATAACTTAGTCAAACTAATGAACGGAACTGTAAAAGTAATTAGTGAAAAAGGTTTAGGTTCAGAATTTATTGTAAAAATAAACCTACCAAAAGCAACAAATATTGTAAGTAAGAGATTTTCAAAATGCGAGAACATCGATTTTAGAAAGCTTAAAGTATTATTTATTGAAGATCATCCAATAAATCGTCTTATTGGTGAAAAACAATTACATACTATTGGAATGCAAGTAGATACAGCTGAGAATGGTAAAGTTGGGTTAGATTTATTCTTTAAAAACCCACCTAATTACTATTCTCTAATTTTGACAGATATTAGAATGCCAATTGTTGACGGATTCCAAGTAATTAATCAAATTCACAAATCAGATAGAGAAGATAAAAATATCCCAATAATAATAATGAGTGCGAATGCAAAGGATGAAGTAACTAATTCCACCCTTGGTGTAAAAGCTACTTTATGTAAACCAGTAGATATAAAAGAACTTAAGGATGCAATATGTCAAATATTTGCAAATTAAAAATTATATTATTATTATTTACAGCACTGTTTATTAGCTCATGCTCAAAAGAAAATATTGATTCATTGGAGCAATCACAACAAATAATCATATATGTTGATAGTGATATTGATGAAGGCACTAAAGCTTGGCTTTATTCACTTCAAGAGCAATTTGTAGATTATAATTTAAAGTATGTAACAAATGTTGTAACTAATAAAAAATATTTTTTAGACTCTATGATAGAGAATAATTTTGATAGTGATATCATATTTTCTAAATATCTAACAAAAGAGAATAGCCCTAACTTAGCAAATCTAGCAGGTAAATCATTTTTCCCAGCATCTTCCTTCAATGCATTAAAGAAAATGGATCAAGAGGGTAATATCTATCTTGTTCCATTTACAGATACAAAAAAATATTTAATATTAAATAAATCCTTTTTTGAAGAAAAAGGACTAACACCCCCTGAAACTGCTAAAGATATCCTTGAATACATGGATTTATTAAAACAATATCCAGAATCTATTTACATTAATTTTAATTCTGCAAATTCTATTGCAAATGAACTATTTAATTACGCCTTTACACTAACAGATGGATTAACAATTAAAGGATATAAATGGGCAAATGATTTAGAAAAAGGCCTAACAGATGTTTCTAGTTATAATTTTTCAAAAACCTTTGATTTTTTAGATTACTTTAAAGGTCTTGATTTACAATCATTAAGCTCAAATAAAATAGGGCTTCAACAAGCTTTAACAAAGTTATCTTCAAATGAGATTGCCATATTTGAAGTGAATACTTCAGATATTAATCAAATTGAACCATATTTTAATAAAAATATAATTGCCATACCATTTAATTCAACACTCGATGGAAAAGATTATGTAATTTCGCACGATCAAGTTTATATAGGTGTAAATAAAAAATCTATGGAAACTAAAAAGACAATTTTAAATGAATTGTTAGCATTCATATTCTCTAATGTAGGAGAAATCGATGTAATTTATGATACTAATAGTTTTTTTAACCCCTTAATTGGGTTGTCTTCATCTGTCTACGATACATATTACAAATCTATAAACAATTATGAAAAAAACCAAATAGCCGATTTTTATAATTTTCAGAGAGGTAAAGATTATCTATCCACTTCTGTAGAACAATATTTACTTGGAAAAATAGACCGAGATGAATTTATTAACTATTGGCAGCAAGATGTACTAGTAAGTAAATTTGAATTAAATAAAGTTCCACTTGCTAATACTGCAAGTGATTTATCTCCTCTAGAGTGCTCAATGATCATAGCTAAAGCAATGTATGACCAAGTTGATTGTGACGTCTCAGCGGTAACAATTAGTAATTTAACGGATGATTTTCATTCTTTAAATACTTTGTATTCTTCCTCTCCATATTTCATTAAGAAAGGAGAAATATATTGGGAAGACATATACAACTTAGTTCCAATAAATATCAAATCAAAACTTATTAATTCTATCAACCAACAATTACTATATGCCATCCTTACAGGTGAGCAATTAATTAATTTATTCAATGAGCATTCAAATGATTTGGCTTATTACGGAATTAAAAAAATTGATGGAATTTATTACGTTATCAAAAAAAATGGAACTACTGAAGAAATTATTCTTGATGGTTATTATAATTTTATAACGAATTCAAACTTTTATTTAAAAGATTTTGAACTACCCAATCCCATACTCTACAACAAAAGCGTCATTGATTGCTTAAATAAATGGATTATTGAAAACAATGCTATTTCTGATCAAGCTGTTTTAACTTATAACATAGTTGCTAACTAACTATTTTTTTTAGTAATTTTCAATTTTTGTATTTTTTTTTAATAATTTATGATATAATTAGTACTAATGGAGTAAAAAATATATATAATAACAATGTAGAAAGCAAAAATATTTATTTTTTTATATATTTATTTTAGTTTTTTCAGAAATTGGTTGACTAAATTATTAATTTTATTTATATTCCTACTTGTCTAAACGACACGGGGAGGTTCCCGAGCGGTCAAAGGGGGCAGACTGTAAATCTGTTGGCTCCGCCTTCGAATGTTCGATTCCTTCTCTCCCCACTAAAGTAGGTCTTCTCATTTGAGAAGGCCTATTTGCTTTAATCTGAGAGGTTTTATGAGCAATTTTATAAAAAAAGGGCTTGAATTTGAATGTCAAGGTTGTAATTATTGTTGTAGTTGTGAACCAGGGTACGTTTTTTTAAGCGAAGAAGATCTTAATAACCTCTGTAATCATTTTTCAATGGATGAAGAAACTTTTATAAATACATATTGCAGAAAAGTTAGTATTGGCTTTGGATATCAAATTAGTTTATTAGAAAAAGAGAATTACGATTGCATTTTTTTAACCGAGAAAGGTTGTAGCTGTTATGAAAGTAGACCAATGCAATGTAGAACATATCCATTTTGGCCAGCAATAGTTAATTCTAAGGAATCTTGGCAAGAAGAAGCAAAACATTGCCCTGGCATAAATAAAGGTAAAAAAATAAAAGTAAAAGAAATTAAACATAACTTAGACTTAATGGATGAGTTTATTCCAAAAATAGTTCAATAGGAGCACAAGTGCCAAAAATTTCTCAACAGACCATTGATAATATTAAAAATAAAGTATCTTTATCTCAATATATCTCTCGCTACGCTGATGTAAAACACAAAAGAGGTAGTGATTATGTTTGTTGTTGTCCATTTCATGATGAAAAAACACCAAGTTTTTATATTCATGATGATAAACAATACTTTCATTGTTTTGGATGTGGAGTAAGCGGAGATGTTTTTAAGTTTGTTTCACTTTATGATCACCTTAGTTGGTATGAAGCAATAATCAAAATAGCTGATGAAATTGGTGAACCATTAGATTTCGATACTAACCAAACTAATAGTAATTATAAAAAGAAATCTGAATATTTAGCTCTATATGAAAGATCTAGAATATTCATGAATAATTTATTGAACAGTGACTTAGGAAAAAAGGGATTAACATATCTTTCTAATAGAAATATAAATCAACAAATGATAGATAAGTTCTCTCTTGGTTATCTTCCTCAATCTTCAGGCTTTTTATATAACAGAATCAAAGCTAGCAGCGATTATAAAGACGAATTGCTAAACAGTAGTGGGATATTCTATCAAGGCTCTAAAGACTCTTTATTTGATGGCAGATTGATATTCCCTGTAAGGACCTGGGATGGAAAAACTGTTGCATTCTCAGCAAGGGATTTGACAGGTTTATCAAAAGCAAAATATAGAAACTCACCTGAAACTTTAATTTATTCAAAAAAGAATAATTTATTTGGAATTTATGAATCTCTTGAAGCTCTCAAAAGCAGAAAGGAAGTAGTAATTTGCGAAGGAAACTTCGATGTTATAGCTTTACATCAGGCGGATATAGATTATGCTGTAGCATCCCTTGGAACAGCATTTACACCAGAACAAGCAAGATTATTAGCTAGATATGTAGATCACGCAATTGTTTTGTTCGATAATGATGAAGCCGGCATTAAGGCAACAGTTAAAACTTTAGCAATTTTGCAAGCTCAAGGAATATCAAATTCAGTTGTAAACTTACAGGAATTTAATGATCCAGCAGAAATGTTAGAAAAAAAAGGGGCAGATACATTAAAAAAAGCTTTAACAAGTAAAATAGAGGGGTTTATGTATCTTGTCAATAATGCTATAAAATTATATGATATAAAGAATTCGAAAGGTAAGGATCAAATTTTTCAATATGTTAAACCGTATATTGATGCTACTTCATCAGAAATTGAAAAAGATGCCTTACTTCAGAGATTGGCAGAAATGCTAAAAGTTCATCATGATAGTGTTCTTTTACAGTATAAAAAAGAGAATTCTAACAAGAGAACTTATGGTGGTAAGGAAAGTGTAAAACTTGATATTCTACCTTTAACTAAAAATAGGTTTAATTTAGATTTGTTTTTAATGCTTGTTGTTGTAAATAATAGAAAACATTTTAAACAATTTCGAAAAAATATAACAGTAAATGATCTCAATGATGAGGAGGCTATATCATTATTTAATATTTTAGAAGATTATTTTAGATTAAATGATGAAGATTGTGGTAATGATTATTTCTTACAACTAATCAAAGATCCCCAAATTAAGGCAGATGTTTCATCTTCGTACTACATGGAAGAGTTTAAAGAAAAATACTGCATACTTCAAATAAAAGAAGGGATAAATAGAATTAGGTTGAGAAGCTTAGAAGCAGAAAAAAAGAGATATGAAGAAATACTTGAATTAGCGCAATCATCAAATGATATCGAAAGCATAAAAACGTTATTAAAAGATCAAATTTTGTTAGATCAAGATATCGCTGAATTAAGAGGACAACTAGTCCCTAAGACCAAACAATAAGGAAAAACTAAAGAATGCTGGATAAAGACTTTCTTTTAAATTTTGGATTAATTTATCAAAGTGCTAGTGATGATGGTTCAACTTCAAAAAGCACTTCTCAGACAAAAAAATCTGTCAAAGCTGTAAAAAAAGCAGCAAGTATAACAGAAAATGATGATGATGTTACAATTAAGACTGATTTATCAATCGAAAACAGAGAGATTCTCGAAGAAATATTGACTGAAATAGAAACAGAACCTGATGAATCAGCCTTCAACGAAGTTGAAGAAGACCCTGATGATGATGCTTTCGTTAAAGATGATGTTGATGAAGACGAAGATGATGTTGAACTTGATATTGATTTAGAGGTTGACTTAAGTGCAGAAATTGCAGCAAAAAAAATAATTATCACTGCTTTAGAAGGCGATGACGATGATGAAGATGATGAGGAGAGCGATGAAGATGATGAAGATGATGAAGAAACAATCATCGATTCATCAGATATTTCTGCCTTCTCATTTGATTCTGAAGATACAGTAGGCTCATCAGAAAAAGTCTTCGATATTAACTCTATTGGTAGTAGCGCTCCAGCTGCACCTAAAGAAGAAAAAAAATCAACAGTTTTAAGTAATTCTAAAGGTGATGTAGATGATCCAATTAGATTATATCTACGTGAAATCGGTAAAGAGAAATTATTAACAGCTGAAGATGAAGTTATTCTTTCTAAAAAAATGGAAGAAGGTAATGCAATTATTCTTGAATTAATTAAAGATAATTGAATACTTATTTCCTTCTTCACTGATATCATTAAAAAACTTGAAGCAAAAATTGATGAAACTGAAATGGAATTCTCTCAAAAAGAACTAAAAGAACTTTATGCTGAACAAAAAAGATATAACCAATATTATAGAGAGCAATTAAATCCATTTAAGGCTTCAATAAAAGAATATCAAAGCATTAAAGAAGAACTTATTTCTAAAGGTCAAGATTTTTTAGAAGATAGTAAATTACAAAAAAAGAGAGTTAAGCTGTTTGCTGCCTTAAATAATGTTGATTTACAACCTGAAGAACTAACGGCCTTTACAGAACGTTATGTTAATGCTGAATTATCAATTGTAGAATTGATGGACTCAATGCAAAGTTTACAAAATAAACTTAATATTTCATCATCAAAAGAATTAAGACAATTAGGAAGAGATTTAGCAACCAGAACTAAAAGTAATAAAATTGAAGAAGAGTTAAATATGAGTGCTTATGAAATAAAAGAACTTATTTCTAAATATCAACAAACTGAAAAAACTCTTAAAGAAATTGAACAAACTTTTGAGGCTCCACGAAATAAAATTCTAGAACAAGCAGTTGTAATTAAACGTGGTAGAAAAATGATGAAAACCGCTAAAGACAGATTAATTAAAGCCAATTTAAGATTAGTAGTATCTATTGCAAAAAAATATACTAACCGTGGTTTACATTTCTTTGACTTAGTTCAAGAAGGTAATATTGGTCTTATAAAAGCCGTTGAGAAGTTTGAATATAGAAAAGGTTATAAATTTAGTACTTATGCTACTTGGTGGATTAGACAAGCTATTACAAGATCTATAAGTGACCAAGCTAGAACAATCCGTGTTCCAGTTCATATGATTGAACAAATTAACAAAGTCGTTAGAGAATCAAGATTATTAATGCAATCTCTTGGAAGAGACCCTTCTGATGAAGAAATTGCTGATAGACTAGGTTGGGATGAAAAGAAGGTTAAAACAGTTAAAAATGTTGCAAGAGAACCTATTTCATTAGAAACCCCAGTTGGTGAAGAAGAAGATTCTTTATTATCTGATTTTATTGAAGATAAAGATGTTGAAAATCCAGCTACTCAAACAGCATATAGGTTACTTCAAGAGCAATTACTTGATGTATTACATACATTACCAGCAAGAGAACAAGAAGTACTAAAAATGAGATTTGGTATTGATGGTGGATATTCTCTAACATTAGAAGAAGTTGGATTATATTTCGGAGTTACTAGAGAAAGAATAAGACAAATTGAAGCAAAAGCTCTAAGAAGATTGAGACATCCTAAAAGAGCAAAACAATTAAAAGATTTTATTAATACCTAGTATTAGATAAGTTAAATTATATTTATTGCAATTAATACGAATATTCTTGATAATAAATATTATTTATGATAAATTTTATGCCTGTGTGTATTTGATATAACCATAGCATATTACATATAAAACTCAGAGCAATGAGTTAAGATTAGATTTCAGGAGAAAGTGATGCAAAAAGAAGTATTCACAAAGCTAGCAAAACTTCAAGATAGCTTAAAAGCCAAATTTCGTGTAGAAGAAGAAATTAAACAACTACCACATGACTTAAAAATTAAAAAAGTTCAGCTTGAAAAAATTAAAAGTGATTTTGAAGAATTAAATTTAAATGTTCAAACTATCGAAAAAGAATGTAAAACTCTTCGTTTTGAATATGACAATGCTGTAGTAGCTCATGAAAATAATCAAAAGCAAATGGAAGTCATTTCAACCCAAAGAGAATTTGAAGCGCTAGAAAAACAAATTAGTGATTCACATATACTAGAACAAAACTTACTAAAACAATTACATGCAAAAGAAAAATCTTTAACACATCTTCAAGAAGATCTTGAACTAAAACGTTCAGTTTTAGATGAAATTGAGACTGAAGTTAAGGAAGAAGAAGCTAAACATGATGAAATCTTAGTTGAAAAATTAACTCTAAAAGATCAACTAGAAGAAGAATGTAATAAAATTGTTGAAGATTATGAAATTTCTGACGATTTATTCAAGAAATTCTCAAGTATTGTTAAAAACAAAGAAGGTTCTGGTATAGTTCCTATTCACGACAATGTTTGTGAAGGTTGTCACATGCTTTTACCTATACAGTTTGTTAATGATGTTAGAAGTTTAGATCAGATTGAGTTCTGCCCATATTGTTCTCGTGTTCTTTATTATGAAGAAACAGCTTTAGCTCCTGATACAGACACAATGGAAATCGAAGAAGGTTCATTAACAACATTCGCTGATGATGATGAATTCGACTTAGACAACATTTAATAAGTAATTATATTATAGGTTTTCTAGATAATCGCATGCAGTCTTTTCTGCATGAGGAAAGTCCGGGCTCCATAGGACATAATGCCGGGTAACACCCGGGAGCAGTAATGCTATAGATAGCGCAGCAGAAAATAAACCGCCTATTTATAGGTAAGGGTGAAACGGCGAGGTAAGAGCTCACCGCGTGAATGGTAACATTTCATGGCACGGCAAGCCTCATTAGGAGCAAGCCCAAGCAGTGAGTAGAGTGGTCCGCTTAGTTCTCACGGGTAGGGTGCTAGAGACTTACAGTAATGTAAGTCGTAGATAGATGATTATCGTTATACAGAACCCGGCTTATTGAAAACCTATTTTTCTTCTTTTTTTATCAAATCCCAAACTCTATTTAATTCATCAACATTATCTGGAGATATTGGGATTTCATTTTTATCACAAATTGATTTTACTTTGTTGAATCTATTTTTAAATTTATTGGTAGATCTTCTTAAGGCAACTTCAGGACGGATTTTTAGAAATCGAGCATAATTTATAACAGCTAATAATAAATCTCCCATCTCGTCTTCAAGAGCATCTTTATCTTTACAAGCATCAGCTTCCTTAACTTCATCAAGTTCCTCAAGGATTTTAGCAGCCACATCATCTTTATTGTCCCAATCAAAACCAACTTTACTTACTTTTTTCATACATTCAAATGAATATTCTAATTGCGGAAGTGACTTAGGAACTTTATTAAAGAAATCATCTAAATCATCATGTCGATTTTCGACATTTTTTTTAACATTATCCCAAATATCAATAACTTGATCACTTTCAAGATTTATTTCATCAAAACTAGCAGAAAATACGTGAGGATGTCGTCTGATTAACTTTTCACATTCTTCGTTTATACAAGTGATTAAATCTATGTCTTTATATTGTTGGTGAATTGTAAATAACATTATTATATTGGTTAGCATATCACCAAGTTCTTCTGATACATTTTCAAGATCATTATTATTGATTGCATCAATGTATTCATATGTTTCGTCAATAAGATATATTGCAAAATCCTTATTTGATTGTTTTTTATCCCAAGGACATCCATTTTCACTTCTAAGTAACTCAGTAATAGTTTTTAATTGAGAAAGAGCACTAGGTAAGTCAGATTCTATTTTTAAAGTATAATTTATCATATCTATAGAGTAATTATTATTTTACAAAAAATAAAGTAATTTGAATAAAATTTGAAAATATATTTTTCTAGTTAACAGAATATATATTATTTACAAAAAAAATATAAAGCTAATCAAGAGAGAATGTCCCAACTTCATGTAAATCGCTCCAAAAGATATTTGTGAAATCGCCTTCAACTGTTAAAGCAACAAAAACAATTACAGTGCAATTATTATCTGAATCTACTAGTTCATAATCTAAATCTAAATCTTCATCAATATCGCTAGCAGGTATAAATTCAGCTCCATTATATCTGAGCAGATTATATGTGTAATCTTCTGTGGATTCATAGATCTCATTTGCAGTTTTAGTATTGAATTGTGATGAAGAATTAGAATCATCACTTTCAAAATCATCTAAATCAAAAGTAAAATAATATGAATCGTCATTATCAACTTTAGATATAATTAAATCAGCTGAAATAACACCAGTTTCTTTATAAGTAGTATTATCAGAAATTGAGGTGTCTAACGTTGCTAGATATGATAAATATTCTTGATCTAAAATATCACTATCAGTTTTATTTTGATAGGTAAATTTATATAATTTATAACTATCACTTGAATCAGTTAAAACATAAGGATCTGCAGAAGAATTAGTATCCAAACGACTGCCTGGAAGATCAGAATATTTTGATTCAAAATCACTAATAATAGTAGAACTTGGTGAAACGTCTGAAGAGTCTACAATAGCATAAAAATAACATAAAGATGGTGAGTCTTCTATTTGGTATGTATCTGTATCAATGTATAATGAAAAAGAAGTTGTAGATGTTTCTGAACTAGAAAATTCGTAGTATGATACACCATCTTCAGTTGAAATACTATTATCGAGATAGATGCTTGTTGGTATACCACAAGCTGATACAATAAATAAAGACACACAAACAAGTAACGCTCTACCTATTATTATGTGTCTTTTAAACTTAAATCTTCTATCAATCATTTTAATAGTTTAGCAAACTATTTTGAGCAAGTTTACCATATTCTGAATTTGGGAATTGGTCTGCTAATTGTTGGAATTGACCTTGAGCTAATTCACTATTACCTTGCTTTTCATAAATTCTTGCTAAAGTAAACATAGTTTTTGGAGTTTCTGCTGCATCATTACCATATGTATCAAGTAATTGTTGGCAATATTCTTCCACCAATAAATCATCACCTAGTTGCTCTGCACAAACAATTGCATTACTTAATGATAATGAACCCATATATGTACCTGAAGCTTTTTCAGAAATATTGATAAATTTATCAAGAGCTGATTGATAATCTTCATCACTAAATTCTTTAAGAGCTAAAAGATAAGATGATTTTAAACCAACATAACCTTTTTCGTTCTCTAAAGCTTCTAAATCAGAAATGGCTTTTTCTAAATCTTCACTATATGTTTCAGAATCAGCATCAGCAGCAGTTGCACTAGCAAATTCAGTTTGTGCTACTTCTAAAGCATCCATATTCTTTTCTGCTTTACTATTCATTGCAGCGTTTAAGATAATAATACCTAATATCACAACAACAATTGCTATAAGAATATATTTAATAATTTTTGAATTATTACTCAAAAAAGAAGAAACTTGATTTTCAATAACTTGATTTTCTTTATTATCGAAATTATCTTTTTTACTCATTTATAAACTCCCTTTTAGGAAATGTTAAACAGGCGGGATACCCGCCTGTCTATTAATCTACTGATTTAGTTGTCGTCTTTTGAAGCCATTAAATCAGCAAATGTGAAAGTATCCTCTTCGTCATCATTGCCATGAATATACTTAGCAATTTCAGATTGTTGTGAACGCTTAATCATTTCTTTTATAGAAAGTGAAAGTTTTTGAGTATTAGGATTACATTCAATAACCATAGCTGTGATTGAATCGCCAACGTTGTATTTTTTCAATACATCATCAGTAAATTCTTCATCTGGGCCAATTAAGTTATATTTACTAATTAATCCTTCAATTTCACCAATAACTTTTACAAATACACCAAATTCAGTAACGTTTGAAACTGTACCTGTGATTTTACTGTATTTTGGATAATCCTTTTTAAGTACTTGCCAAGGGTTATCTTCAAGTTTTTTAACACTTAAACGAATTCTTCTGTTGTCAGGTTCAACTCTAGTAACTACTACATCAATAGAATCTCCTTCTTTACAGAAAGAAGACATGTTTTTAATTCTCTTTGTCCAAGAAATGTCATCGATATGTAAGAAGCCGTCAATACCTTCTTCTAAGTTAACAAATGCACCACTGTTAGTAATTTTAACAACTGGTTTATTTAAAGTCATACCTACTGGGTATCTTTCAGCAATTGTATCCCAAGGATTTTCTAATAATTGTTTCAATCCTAATGATACTCTTTTCTTATCTAAGTCATAGCCTAGAATCTTCGCATTAACAACATCGCCTATTTTCAAAATTTCTTTTGGGTTATTTACTCTTTTTGTCCATGATAATTCAGAAATGTGAGCTAAACCTTCAACGCCTGGCTCGATTTCAATGAATACACCGAAACTTGTTAGCTTTGTTACTGGAGCTGTAATTACATCATCAACATGATATCTTTGTTCAAATGTTGACCATGGATCTTCACTCATGTGTTTTAGACTTAAGTTAATCTTTTGTGATTCTGGATCAATGTTAATCAAACGTAATTGAACAACTTGTCCTTTTTTAACAAAATCTTTTGGTCTAGTAACATGACCCCAACTCATATCATTGATATGTAGTAAACCGTCAAATCCACCTAAATCAATAAATGCACCGAATGAAGTGAATGATTTAACAACGCCTTCAACTACATCACCAATTTTAACTGTTGAGAAGAATTGATCTTTGTTTTCTTTGATTTTCTTCTCTAAGTATTCTCTTCGTGATACAACGCTTTTGAGTTTAGTTCCTGCATGGAACTTATCAATTACAAAATAGTCTGTGATTCCAATTAAAGTTTCTGGCTCTTCAACACGAACAACATCTGCTTTTGATAATGGACAGAAACCTTTGTAGTCTCCACCTAAATCAACTTCAAATCCACCTTTGATTACCTTAATGAAAGTACCTTCGATAGGTGTTCTACCTTCAGCTGCTTTTCTTAATTCATCAGTGCGTTCTTTGATATCCGCACGTTTCTTTGAAACAACAATTTGACCGTGTTTGCCTTCTTTTGAAACAATAACAACACTTACGCTATCACCAATTTCTGGTACTTCTTTGAATTCACCACGAGGAATCTTACCCTCGCTCTTGTAACCGACGTCAACAAAAACATACTCGTTATTTACCTGAACCACAGTTCCGGTCACGAGCTGACCGTCTTCGATGCCATCAAGAGATTTAAGATACTCCTCCTGCATTAATTGCATACTGGTTTTCTTTTCTTCAATTTCACTCTCGTTAGCCACTTGCTTTCTCCTGATCCTAAATTCCTATATTTATCGCATATCTTGCGCTTTTATAGCTTTTATCACTTTCTCACAAACTTGCGGAATGGTCAAGTACGAAGTGTCAATAATTATTGCATCATTTGCAATCTTTAAGCTTCCTACGGGTTTTTCTTTATCATTTTTATCACGCTTTTTTATTTCGGATAAAATGGTTTCAAAATCTTGACCATCAGGGTGTTGAATGTATCTTCTTTTAGCTCTTATTTCAGCATTTGCATCGAAATAAAATTTAAAATCGGCATTAGGGAAAACAACCGTAGTTATATCTCTACCCTCTGCAATTATATCGATACCCTCAGCTATATTTTTGATGATTGAATTTACAATATCCCTAACTCTAGGATCAACACTAACTTGAGATACATACTTATCTACATCAAGTGTGTGAAGCTTGTCTTCAACATCAATACCATCTACACAAACTTTTGAGTTTTTTACGCTAATTTTAATATTTTTTGCAGTCTCTAATACTGCATCTTTATTTAAAATATCCTCATTCTTTAATTGGTGGGCATATGTAATTGCTCTATAAAACGAACCAGAATTTAAATAATACAAATTTAACTTTTCGGCTAATAAAGCCGCTATTGTACTTTTTCCAACACCTGCAGGTCCATCAATTGCAACAACCATATACTATTTCCCCTTTCCAATTTTTATACTATTTGAACTTTTTGCATTATCACCAGCTAATAATCTTTCAATTTGATGATAATTTAATTGACGATATTGACCTGGTTCTAAATCCCCTAACTCAATATTACCAATTCTAATTCTACAAAGCTGTTTTACTTCATAATCAAAATAGCTAAAAATTTTTCTTATTTCTCTGTTTTTACCTTCAGTTAAAACAATTCTAGTCCAAGTTTTAGTTAAAAGTTGAAAACTTTTAATCTTGTAAGGTCTTTTTTGATCTATATAAATACCATCCAAAGCTTTTAATAAATCAGACTTTTTAACTTCTCTATCTGTTGCAACTAAATATTCTTTTTCTATTTGGTGAGATGGATGCATAATTTTATTAGCAACAACTCCATCATTTGTATATAAAATTAACCCTGTTGATTCCTTATCTAAACGTCCAATATGGTAAAGTAAATGCCAATCGTTAATTTTAATTAATTCTCTTGCATATAGCTTCTCATTAGGGTCAAAATTTGTACATACAAAACCTTTAGGTTTATGAAGTGCAAAATAGTAAGTTTTTTCAACAGGTTCTATGGTTTCATCATCAAGTTGAACAACATCATCTCTGTTAACTTTTGTGCCTAGTTCTGTAACTCTTTTGGTATTTACCCTAACTCTTCCCGCGCTTATTAACGTTTCACAAAATCTTCTACTTCCACAACCACTTTTAGCTAAATAAGCTTGTAGTCTTATTGGATACTCTATCTTCAATCTTTACTCCTCATCCATTTGCTCATCCATAAATCTACTTCGATCTATGTCTGACAGTTTAGGTAGTTCACTTATACTTCTTAAATTAAATTCTAGCAAAAATTTTCTAGAAGTTCCATACAAACAAGGGTGTCCTGGAACATCTTTTCTGCCAATAACTTTTATATATTCTCTATCGCGCAATAATCGCACTATAGTATCACTTGACACACCTCTAATGTTATCAATTTCTCGTCTTGTAACAGGTTGACTATATGCAACAATTGAAAGTGTTTCAAGTGCTGCCTTACTTAATCTTTTATCAACTTTTTTCCCATAACATTTTCTAAGCTCTTTATGTAAATCTCGAGATGGTAAAAACTGAAATCTATCATGCTTATTACTTAGAGTGATTCCATGCATATAAGTATCAAAATGCTCTTTAATTTCCTCTAATGCAGCAAACAAAGAATCCGAATCTAAATTAGTCATTTTTAATAATTTTTCTTTACTAACACTATCATTTTCTAAAAATAAAATAGTTTCAACTAATCTAGCATTACTTGATAAAATTAATTTAGAATTAACATCAGTTTTTTCATTTTTTTTGTTATTCATCTTTATTCATCATCCTCTAAATCAATTTCTTCAAAATCTCCAACTCCAATAATATTCTCTTTAATACCTTCAACTTCCATTTCTTCGATTTCTTCACTAGGCTTTAAGTCAATATCATCTTTGACCTCTTCTTCAACTTGAATCGAAAATTCATCTTTATCTATCTTATCATTTAATTCATTTTCATTATACAAGCCTTTTTCTATAGCTTCTTCATATAATTCATCAATTAAATCTGCTTCCTCATTATCTATTTTTACTAGATTACGTTTTTTAATTACTATTGTATCAAAAGGTATTTTTTGTTCAATAATAATCATTTTAAATTTGCAAGCCTCTAATATTGCCATAAATGAACAAATAATATGTAAAGGTTTATCTAAAAATATTATAATATCTTCAATAAGTATCTCATCTTTAGATTCAAATAATTCGTTAATTAAGGCCAACTTCTCATTTACAGTTACCTCTTCATAAACATTAAACACCTTTGTTGGAGAAATCTTACTTAAAATCGATGTAAAGGTTGTTAATAAACTATTTAGATCAATATTTTCAAATAATTGTTGGTCTTCAAAGGGTATCATAAACGAAGATTTCTTTCTTTCTATAAATAAATCTTCATTATTTGCAGTATTAGTTAGCAATTCAGTATATTTTCTAAACTTTTGGTATTCTAATAACTGTTGAACTAAATCTTGTCGAGGGTCTTCATATTCTTCATCAAATTCCAATTCAACAGGTAATAGCATTCTACTTTTTATATATAATAAATCTGCAGCCATCTTATAGAAATCAGCTAACTGGTTTAACTCTATATTTGAATTGTTATTTATGTAATCAAGATATTGCTCTGTAATTAAAGCAATTGGTATATCATAGATATTAATTTGCGATTTTTGTATTAAATGTAATAATAGTTCTAAAGGGCCTTCAAAGCTCGGGATTTTAAAGGTATGTGAATCTACATTATTCGGCAATTCTAAATTTGCTACTCCCATTAATCTCCCTCTTTAAATTTATTATCTCATTATAACGCTTTATAAAAAAAAAGTAAATTTTCATATATCCCTTTTTTAACTAACTTTGACACTTTTACCTATTATTTTTAAAAAAAACTCCAAGTAGAATAATTTAATATTGTACTTGGAGGTAATCTATTAATCGAATTAATAATTATTTTTCAGAAGTTGCTTCTTCGTCTTGTGTAGGGAACATAATTCCACGTAATTTATTATCTAACAATTCAACAATATCAGGATTCTCAGTTAAGAATTTTGTTGCATTATCTTTTCCTTGACCAATTTTTTCATCATTATAAGAATACCAAGATCCACTTTTTTCAATTAAATCATATTTAATTGCTGCATCTAAAACACTGCCTATATAACTTAAACCTTGTCCAAACATCAAATCCATTTCAACTTTTTTAAATGGTGGAGCTACTTTATTCTTAACAACTTTTACTCTGATTCTATTACCAATAATATTATCAGAACCTTTACTTAAAGTTTCAATTTTTCTAACTTCTAATCTTACTGAAGAATAGAATTTTAAAGCATTACCACCAGTTGTAGTTTCTGGATTACCAAACATTACACCAATCTTCATTCTAATTTGGTTAATGAATATAATTGTAGTATTACTCTTTGATAAAATACCAGTTAATTTTCTCAACGCCTGACTCATTAATCTAGCTTGAAGGCCCATATGAGAATCTCCCATATCACCATCAATCTCAGCTTGTGGAGTTAAAGCAGCAACTGAATCTATTACAACAATATCTACAGCCCCAGATCTAACTAGTTTTTCACAAATTTCTAAAGCTTGTTCACCATTATCAGGTTGTGAAATCCATAAATCATTTATTTTTACACCTAAGGCACCAGCATAGGCAGGATCTAAAGCATGCTCTGCATCGATAAATGCTGCAATACCACCCTTCTTTTGTGTTTCAGCTACAGCATGAAGTGCTAATGTAGTTTTACCACTAGACTCTGGTCCATAAATTTCAATTATTCTTCCTTGAGGATAGCCTCCTATTCCCAAAGCTTCATCTAACAATAGAGAGCCACTTGAAATACTACCAATATCTAAAGAAGCACCTTTATCCCCTAATTTCATCAAGGAACCTTTACCAAATTGTTTGTCTATAGAAGCTCTAGTAGCTTCTAAAGCGTCTCTTTTTTGTTTCTCATCTGTTGGATTGCCAATAGTTGCTTCAACATTTTTTTTAGCCATCTATAAAATCTCCTTTAGATACTATCACTTACTATAATATATACTTTTTTATTATTAAAATGCATTAAAAATTTCCTTTATCATACATTTCTTTTATAAAAGCTTCACGGTCTTGAGCACCAAAGAAGGCAGAACCTGTTACAACTACATCAATCCCCGCTTCTCTTAATTTTCTAATATTGTGAGTAGAAATACCCCCATCACAGTTAATTTTGTACTTATAGCCATTTTCAACTTTTAACTTATGTAGCTGTTTAATTTTTTCAAGACTATAATCTATAAAAGTTTGACCACCAAAACCTGGGTTTACACTCATAATTAATACTTGATCAACTTCAGATAAAACTGGGATTAACAAATCTACACTCGTTGCAGGTGTTATTGATATTCCTACATCTTTTTTGGTTGCTTTAATCATTTGAAGAGCACGATGAACATGTTTGGTTGCTTCATAATGAACACAAATTCCATCACAACCTGCTTTTGCAAATTCATCAATATATTTTTCAGGATTTTCTATCATTAAATGCGCATCAAAATATAAATTACTATGTTTTCTTAAATCTTTAATAAATTTAGGTCCAAAAGTGATATTTGGAACAAAAATTCCGTCCATAACATCTAAGTGTACCCACTTAGCATTTGCGTTCTCTATTGATTTTACATCTTCTACTATCTTAGAAAAATCTGCAGATAAGATGCTTGGTGAAACTATTAAATTATTCATGCCTCTAGAATATCATAAACAAGAAACAGATTGCAATTGTTTTATATTTTTTTTAATTGGTTAGACAAAAAATATATTTTAAAAACAAATAAAGTGTTTTATTCAATAATCACTATTTGTTCTATTAGTTTTATAAAGCCAAAAAAAATAAATAAATCAGTATATTTTGTAATAATAAATCTTTTATTTTTTTGCAGTAGTATTTTAGTTAAAAACATACCCTATTTATCTTTTTAAATATTAATAAAATAGAATCAAATAATGGAAACTGTTGGATCTAAATTTAAATGGTTAAACTTATTTTTATATATAGTCTAAAAATAGATGTTTTAAAACTCAAAAAAAAATACCATAATATAAATTTATATATTTTTATTCTCTATTGCTAATTTGTTAATTTTGTAATATAATGATTATAAATTGTAAGAAAAAAAATGCCCCCGAGCATCGCCATGCTGTTGCTCGGGTTTTGTTTACGAAAAACAAAATGGTCAATTTTGACTTTTAGACAATCAAATAATTAATTAGTAGGCTCAAACTAAATATGAGTCAATTTTTTGCGGAGGAAAAATTATATGAATATGAAAAAATTACAAACTATGTTAGATGAGGAGAAATGGAGTATTTCCTTCATGCAAAGTTGCGATATTCAATATTTTCTTGATTTAGATAAGCAAATTGGTAAAATAGCAGATGATGAAATAATTGAAGTCAAACAACTTTGTGATGATCATTTTGAAGAAAAAAATCAGAACAGTGTAATTGCTAGATATATTTCAGGAGCGGTTACTTTTTTAACTAGACCTCAAGAAGATAGCATAGCATTTTTAGACTTAATTTCTTCCTTTGCTCAAGTAAATAGATATGACTTAGTAGAATATCTATGTTCTTTGGTTCTTGTAGTAAATGAAAGCAAACCAGCTTTACGTTTATTAGGTGAATGTTATGAAAACCAAAAAAATGAAGAAAAGATGTATGCAGTTTGGGAAAGATTAATTAAAGTTGATTACTCTGAAACAACATTATTAAAAGCTTTAGCTGATTACAAGTTAAAGAGTGATAAGCAATCTGAAAAAGAAGCTGGTATTCTTTATTATAAGAAACTCATCAATCGTTTAATTGCTAAAAACGATCCAATGAGTATTAAAGAAAGCTTCCCTATTCTAATTGCTTTAATTCCAGATGAATTTGGATATTTAATTGGAGTATGTGAAAGAGTGGCAACTCATGTTGGAAAATCTTATGCTGTTGCTTTATTAAACATTTTAGTTACTTATCATAGTGAAAACATTGATAATAAAATTGTTGTATATAAAAAAATATTAGAATATTCAAATGATGATATTGGAGCTAGAAATAACTTAGTTAAAAGTTATAAGATCAAATATAAAGATCACGGTCGTTTAAGTACTTGTTTACACCATAGCAAATTAAATGATAAATATTTTAAAGATGTTATTAGAGCTATTGAAGACTTCGAAACTAACATTGCTTTTGATAAAGGTACTTTCATTTATCAAAAATCTACAAATAAAATTGGTAGAATAAAAAATATTAATGAAAAAGATGTTTTAATTGACTTCCCAGATAAAAAATCTAAGATGTCAACTGATATGGCATTTAAGAGTTTAGTTGCACTTCCTAAATCACATATTTGGGTTTTAAAAAGCGTTGTACCTCATGAAAAATTAGCTGAGAAAATTAAAACTGATATACCTTGGGCCTTAAGAATATTAATGTCTAGCAATAACGATAAAGCTTCGGTTAAAGAAATGAAAAATGAGCTTTCTCCTTCTTTACTTTCTACTAGAGAAGTTAATGCTTGGGTAAATGCTGCAAAGAAAGAACTTATGAGTAATCCATTATTTGGCGTTAGTACTCAAGAAAAAGACACGTTCACTCTTCGTAGTACTCCTATTACTTTTGAAGAAAAACAATTAAATATATTTAAAGGTAAAAAGCAATTCTATAGTAAGGTTAAAGTATTAAGAGAATTTATCCTTAACAATGGAGATGTCGAAAGTGATTCTTTTTTAGAAATGTTAGCCTATTTCTCAAATAATATTACTAACAGTGATGGAACAAGCATAACTCTTCATAATGTTAGCGATACTATTATCAGTAGTTACTTACTATTACAAGATTTATTTGTAAATTATAGTATGAACTTTGTTAAACTACCTGAAGGGCTTCCTTTTACTGCTTTATATGAAAGAGTTGAAAATGTTGTAGAATGCTTTAAAAACATTGATGATCCAGAACTTAAAAAACTATTTATTGAACATGTTGTTGAAGTCGATCCATTCTGGGAAAAAACATTAATGGATTTATTCCCACATTATCTAACTTCATTTATTCCTGACACTTTCAGAAGTAATAAAAAAGCTGATAGCTTTTCTAGAGTATTTAAACAAAGTGTTGAAAATTATAGAGATAAATCTCAAGTATTTTTATACTTATATAAAAACTACACTATTAAAACTTGGGAAAAGAATGGCATTTCTTCAGAACAATTGTTATTTACAGCACTTTCCTTGTTAGATTATCTATTGAAGTTGATTGAAAATAAGAAAAATGTTACTGAAAATAGAAAAAATGTAAAAGTTCTTATGACTAAACTATTTGATGAAAAAGCAGTTTTCAATTACATTGAAGAAGGTGATGAAATCAAAGGCAAGAAAGCTTACGCTTTAGTTGATAGATTACCACTAGGTAAAGCTGATTTGGGTAAAAAAATTGAAGTTAAACACCAATTAACAAAGAAATATCCAAACTATGATTTCAATTCTAAAACAAGTTTAGCTGAAGAAGATGTAATCCCAACAGGTTTATTCTGTTTAAAAGAAACTATGGAAGCTAAAAAAGCTTATTTATATAACTTACAACATGTTCAACTTCCTGAAATTGCAAAAGAAATCGGTGAAGCTAGAGAACTTGGTGATTTAAAAGAAAACAGTGAATATAAATACGCAAAAGAAAAGCAGCGCATGTTAAACTCTCAATTAATCACTCTTAATGATGAAATTGAAAGAGCTACTGTAATTGATCCAGCTACTGTAACTAATGAGAAAGTTGCATACGGTACAAGTGTAACATTATTTGATAACAAGGCTAAAGCTGAAGTTACATATAAAATTATGGGAGCTTGGGAAGCTGATCCTTCAAACAATGTCATTAACAGACTAGCACCTTTAGGATCAAACCTTTTAAATCGTAAAGTTGGAGATAACATTAAATTTACCGTTAATGATACTCCATTCGATTTCACAGTTTTAAAAATTGAAGTTGCTATTTAAGCTTTATTTATAAGTAATATACCCAAAGATTATTGAAAATCTTTGGGTATTTTTTAATTAGTATAATAAGTTCCAGGTGCTGGAGATTTGATTACATATATTTCTAATATCTCAGCATCATGATTTTGAACCATCATTTTAGTATTAAAAGGAATCTTAATTACAGTATTTTCTTCATACTTTGTAAAAGGTGAATCATCTAAACTTAAGGATAAAATTCCCTTTATTACTGTCATATATACATTAGCATTTGAATAATGAGTTTTTAAGGATTCACCTCCTTTAAATACCATATGCATAAAATTAATATTCTCATCTTTAATTACAGCTTCTACAACCGGTGTGTTACTATCACTTATTTTAAAAATTTCTTCTTTCATCATGAACTCCTTACATGAATATAGAATAATATTTAATACTTAAAATAAAAGACACATATGTTACTAATTTTTAGTTTTCTTAAAATATTGAATAAAAGGAATTTTAAATATAGAGTAAGAGCCTAAGCAAATCAAACCCAATATTAGTGATAGAACTATAGCTTTAAATATATTAATAAGATTAGATCCATCGATATACCATAAAGGGAACAGCTTTTTATACAATATTAAAATCAATGTCATTGGTATATTAGCTGCTATAGTTTGCAAAAATATAGAAATTGTATGTTTAAAATTAATATCAGAAGATAAAACAATCGAGTGTATTACCAAAGTTATAAAAAAGGAAATAGTATTTGCAATCGGGAGTGCGATTATTCCAATTGTTTTAATCAAAACAAAGGATAAAATTACATCTATAATAGCTTGTATCGCAATTAATACAAATGAGAATTTAGCTTTATTCTTAGCAATTAGAGCTCTATTTAATAATGAGTTTAGTCCGACAATCGTTAGGCCTAATACTAAATAGTAAGTTACTGAAGCTGTTAACAAAGTATTTTCAAATGTAAATTTTCCATTTTGCAATAATACAGCTACATATTCTTTACTTAAAAACATAATTATAATCGTTGCTGGTACAAATAAATTAATCATTCCATCTATGCCATATTGTAACTCTTTTTTAAACCTCTTAATATTATTGTTTGAAAAACTTTCTGTTAGCAATGGATACACAACAGTGATGAAGCCTGCATTTATAATTCCATATGGTGTTGAGAAAAAAATCATAGAATTAGAGAATGCAGTAGCATTACCTGTGCTTAAGGTACTTGCTAAATATGTTGAAAATTGTTGTGAAAAAATTGTTGTTAAAGCTGAAGTAACTACTATAGCCCAAGTTTTTAATATTTTTTTAAATTCAGTATTTTTAAAATCAATATCAACATGTACCTTATACCCTCTTTTATATACGCTAATTAGGGTAAATATTAGCTGTATAAAGCTAGCTAAAACAACACCATAAGCCATTGCCATTGCATCTAACTTCTCACTAAAAAGAGAAATAAAAACTATTAAGGTAATCGAGAAAAATAATGGTGCTAAACCATAAGGTATAAATTTTCTATCTGTCTGTAAAATAGCAGCAAAGATATTAGAAATTGATATAAATGCTAAAAAGACTATAAAATAAGGTAATAAACTTGCCCCTAATTCTAACTCATCGCCACTAAAATCACTAATAAAAGCAAATATTGGTCTACTAAAAAATATAAATAGTATAATTATTAAACTAAAAAGAATCAGTTGAAAGCATAACATTAAACTCAAAAGTTTATTTCTAAAGGTTTTATCTGCATTCGAGGAAAGGCTTGGAATAAATGCAGAAGTAATAGCTCCTTCTGCAAAGATTTTTCTTAAATTATTTGGCAAAAAATATGCAACGTTAATTACATCAGCAGTTGATGTTGCACCAAATGCTGTTGTAATTACACGAGCTTTTATGATACCTAAAAGTCTAGATAATAATGTTAAAAACATTAATAAAGTAGAATTTTTAGAATTTTCCCTATTTTGCGTAGAATCTTTCAAGATATTCCTTTTTAAATTGTTTAAATCTATCTTCTTTGATAGCCTCTCTAACTCTTGCTAGCAAATTATATAGGTATGTTAAATTATGTTCTGTTGCTAACATTCCACCAAGCATCTCATTAGTTTTAACCATATGGTGCATATAAGCCCTAGAATATTTTTTACAAGCTGTACAAGTACAAGATTCATCTATTGGATTGTGATCAAATTTATGAACAGCTTTTTTAAGAGTTACTACTCCATCATCACTAAAGACAGCACCATTTCTTCCCATTCTTGTTGCTAAAACACAATCAAACAAGTCTATTCCATTTTCAACTGCGTTTAATATGTAATCAGGAGAGCCAATACCCATAACATACCTAGGCTTAGTTTCATCAACAAACTCTGTAGTATAACCTAAATATTCATAAAAGGCTTCTTTTTCTTCCCCTACTGACAAACCACCAATAGCAATTCCAGGAAAGTCTAATGAAGAGATATATTCTGCACTTTCTTTTCTTAAATCCTTATAAAAATTACCTTGTACAATACCAAACATATTGCCTTTAAAGCCTTCAAGATTATTGCCATAATCAAGAGCTCGTTTAGCCCAACTGTGTGTTGTTTTCATAGCTTCTTTAGCTGCTCTGTATGGGATATCAGGAGGAGTACATACATCTAAAAGCATACATATATCACTTCCAATACTTTTTTGAATATCAATTACTTTTTCTGGTGTAAAAATGTGTTTTGATCCATCTATATGAGATCTAAAGTGTACACCACTATCTTTTATTTTTCTAAGATTTGATAAGGAAAATACTTGAAATCCTCCGCTATCTGTTAAAATATTTCCATCCCAGTTTGAAAAGTTTCTCAATCCTCCAAAGCTATCTAAAACTTCAGTACCTGGTCTCAAATATAGATGGTATGTATTACCTAAAATTAAATTATATCCAATTTCTTTTACTTTATCATGGTAAATACCTTTAACTGTTCCATTTGTTCCAACGGGCATAAATGCTGGTGTCTCAACAACTCCGTGGTCTAATTCAACTAAACCTAATCTAGCATTTGTATCTTTATCTTGATGTAATTTTGTATATAACTTTTTCACTATTCAATCCTTTATTTTCTTTACTAACTTACTTTAAGATTAAAAATAATTCAACTATTTTTAACTAAGGTAGAACTTTTTATTTTATTATATATTAAAGGGAGAAACAAGATAATGATATACGGAATTATAATTGCGACGTAGGGATTCATTAAAGCTTGCTTAGATATAATTTGGAATATCATTTTTGAAACATAATATATAACAGCAACTAAAACTGAATTAAAAATTGAAAACAAAAAAATATTTTTCCTATTTTTATAATCTATACTGCACGCTATAATAGTCATTATAAAAGCAGAAAATGGTGCCGATAATCTATCTAAGAATTCGCTAATATTTTCATACCATAATTGTAGATTTACCTTTTTTTGAACATTTAAATATCTAATAGCACTTTTAAATGCCATTGTTTGTAAATCTGTAGATAAATTTCTAAACAAATTAGGCTCTAAATTAATTTTTGGATTTTCATAAAATTCAAACTCGTTAATTTCGATTTTTCTATCATAAATGGTGCTTTTAATGACATTAAAAAGTTGCCAATCTTCATTTTCTTCATCCCAAACAGCTTTCTTAGCATCTATTCTTTCTGTTATATTTCCACTTTCATCTTTTTGAACTACAATAACATTAAAAAGTGATTTATTTTTTTCTACATAACTATTTGCAAAAATAATATTATTATTTACAGAATCTATTAATCCTATATTAGAATTATCTAAATTATAATTAATGTTAAACACTTGATTTTTCATTTTTTCTCTATTAATTCTCGATTGCAAAACAATATTTTCATTAAAGATAAAGGTAAGTATTGTAATTAATCCCATTAAAAATATTATTTGCTTATAAACAGTTTTTATAGAAATACCACTTGATAATAGAGCTATAATTTCATTATTTGCAAACATTTGGGATAGAAAAAAAGTTATTGAAAATAATGTAGCTGGAGGTAAAACTGTTATAAAAGCATAAGGAATATAAGTAACTGTGATTGCTAATATTTGATTTAATGATACGTCATTTTGTACATAAGAGTCAAAATTACTAAATAAATCAACACTTAAAAGTATTAATATGGTTAATAATAAAGTTGTAACAAGTGTTTTTAATAAGGAGGATATAATATATTTATTTAAAATTTTCATTAATTCCTCCATATCCTAATTAAACTTAATGAAATAATTAATATTACAATATTTGGAGCCCACATTAAAAAAAGAGGGTTTATTGCAAATTGAAAAGTTTTAATTTGTGCTAAAAATAGTAGATACCAATACATTACAGCCACAAACATAGATATACCAAACCCTATCAATCTTCCATGTTTGAATTTTAAATATGAAAGTGGAATTGTAATTAAGATTAGGAAAAAACAAGCTGCACTTAGAGCAATTTTTTTATTAAATTCTGCTCTATAATATTGAAGATAAAAGTCAATAGGATGAGCCTCAATTCTATTTAGTGTATTATAATCTTGTGTAAAGTCGTGTATATTAATGTTTTCTATATTTTTATTAACAGCAAAATTCTTCGCCAGATGTAATATAGTTTCACTTTTCTCAAGTAATGCATCATCAACATTTTTTTCTAAAATTGGTTTTGATTTATTAATTTTTGTAATCAAATCAACACTTGATAAATTAGAAGGAAGATTTGCGCTTACTTTTGAGAGGGTATTAGAAAAATCTATATAATAGGTTGCATTACTAGCATTTGCTACCTTCCAATAATTAGGGGATTGTAAGTTAGAAAAGACAACTTTTGGCGTATCTAAATCTATGGAGTAAATAAGTAAACTTGGATCTATTAAATTTAATACCCCCTCTTTAGAGTTAATTAAGGTAGAACCATCTTTGTTTTCGGAATTTAAAACTATTAT
The DNA here is from genome assembly GCA_028532815.1 of Pleomorphochaeta sp. Lineage (GTDB taxonomy): Bacteria > Spirochaetota > Spirochaetia > Sphaerochaetales > Sphaerochaetaceae > Pleomorphochaeta. Next base: position 10,662 of record JAQQAS010000014.1, on the reverse strand, counting down.
ATCTTCAATTTTATTGTCATTTACTAAGCCATTAGAAATTAATAAATCATCAAAAACTTTACTTGAATAGCTTTTAAGTTCTACCCCAGGGGTTTTTGTTAATAATTGAACATATAATTGTTGGTATTGACTAGCACTATATGGAAGTAAAATATCTGCTATCAGAAAACATAAAATTGAGATTAGGATTGATAAAACTATAATTGGTTTAAATATAGTATTCATAGAAAACCCAGAGGTTCGTAAAGCCAATATTTCGTTTGAAGAATTTAAATCTCCAATAACCATTGCTGCTCCACTTAAAGAGGCAAAAGGGAATGTATATAATAGAAATTGAGGAATTGCTAAAACAACTAAATTTAACATGGTAAAAAAATCCACATTACTTAATAATATTTTTCTAGCTAGGAGTAATATTTGATTGATAAAAAAAATAAAAAAGAAAAAGGCAAAAGCAACTAAGAAGGCAAGAATATATTCTCGCCCTATAAATTTATATAATTGCTTTTCCCTTAATGTTAAAGTCAAAACTTATACTCCAGTAGATCCAAATCCACCTTCTCCACGATTAGTACTATCTAATTTTTCTACTTTAATGAATTTAGTATTTACCACAGGAGCTATAACAAATTGAGCTATTCTATCTCCATCATTGATGATAAAATCTTCTTTTCCATGATTTATTAAAATAACTTTAACTTCACCACGGTAATCAGCATCTATTGTTCCTGGTGAATTGAGAACTGTTACTCCAAATTTAGCTGCAAGACCACTTCTTGGCCTCACTTGTGCTTCAAAACCAGCAGGTATAGCAATTCTTAACCCGGTTGGGATTAAAGCCCACTCACCTGCTTTTAAGGTAAACGGCTTTGAGAGCCTTGCTGAAATATCAGAACCAGCACTCAAAGCAGTCGTTTGTTTTGGAAGGATTGAACCTTTTTCTAATTTTGTTTTTACAACAATATCAGCCATTAGTTTTTAAATCCTTTTTTCTTGTAAGGTTTTCTATCCCCTTTTTCAAAGCTTTTCTTTTCGCTTTTCTCAAAAGGTTTTTTTTCGCTTTCTTCATTAGGATATAATGCATCAACGTATGAAAGATTTAATCTACCTTGTCTATCAATTTCCATTAATTTAACAGGAATTTCTTGACCGATTGTTAAAACTTCATCTACTGTTTTTACACGTTTCTTATCTAGTTTAGAAATATGACATAAACCTTCTTTACCAGGTAAAATTTCAATAAATGCACCAAAATCCATTATTCTTTTTACGGTTCCTTGGTAGATTTTACCAGGTTCTGGTTCTTCAATAATTGATTTAACTAAGTCTTTTGCTTTTTGTGCAGAAGCGCCATTTTTACCAAAAATTGTAACAGTACCATCATCACTAATATTAACTTCTGCACCAGTTTGTAATGCAATGCCTTTAATAGTTTTACCACCTGTACCAATAATAGCACCAATTTTATCTTCTTCAACTTTCATTGTTAAGATTTTAGGAGCATTTTCATTAATATCAGATCTTGGGCTTGAAATCTCTTGAGTCATGATATTTAAGATATGTAATCTACCATCTTTAGCTTGCTTTAATGCTTTACTCATAATTTCTGGAGTAACACCAGCAATTTTGATATCCATTTGGAAAGCTGTAATACCATCTTCAGTACCAGTTACTTTAAAGTCCATATCACCTAAATGGTCTTCTTCACCTAAAATATCAGATAATACAACATATTTTGAATAATCTGCACCTTCAGTAATCAATCCCATTGCAATACCTGCAACTGGTTTCTTAATTGGAACACCTGCATCCATTAAGGATAAACAACCACCACAAACAGAAGCCATTGATGAGGAACCATTAGATTCCATAATTTCTGATACAACTCTTATTGTATAAGGGAAATCTTCTTTGTCTGGTAAAATTGCTGTCAATGCTCTTTGAGCTAAATGTCCATGTCCAATTTCTCTTCTACCTGTTGTAAGTCTACCACACTCACCTACAGAATATGGAGGGAAGTTATAGTGTAGCATAAATGATGAGAAAGATTTTTCACCATCAATATTATCAAACATTTGTTCATCACTTGCTGTACCTAATGTAGTTGTAGCAAGAGATTGTGTTTCACCTCTAGTAAATAGAGCAGATCCATGAGTTTTAGGTAAAAGTCCAACTTCACAAGTTATAGGTCTAATATCTGTTACTTTACGTCCATCAGTTCTAACACCATCTTCTAAAATTGATTTTCTTAAAATTACGTATTCTAAGTCATCATACATGTGAGCAAGTTGGCCTTTTCTCTTATCATCTTCAGCAATAACATCTGCGAATTTTTCTTCAATTTGATCATGAGCTTCTTTTAATGCTGCATATCTTTCCATTTTGCCTTTAACAAAAGAGGCTTTTTCAATTAATGGATAAGCAAATTCTTTAACTGGTTCTAACCAAGACAAATCTTCTTCAGCTACAAAAACAGGTAGTTTTTCTTTTCCAGCAATTTCTTTTAATTCAAGTTGTGCCTTACAAAGATTTTGAATATGGGGATGTGCTTGAGCAATTGCTTCTAGCATATCTTCTTCACTAACTTCTTTAGCTCCACCTTCAACCATTGTAATACCATCCATAGTACCAGCTACAACAATCTCAAGTTCACATTTTTCAATTTGTTGGAAAGTTGGGTTAACAATATATTCATCACCAATTTTTCCCATTCTAACAGCAGCAATTGGACCATTAAATGGAATATCACTGATTGTAACTGCAGCAGATGCAGCATTAATTGCAATAATATCTGGAGTGTTAATTTGGTCTGTAGATACAACAGTAGGAACTACTTGAATTTCTCTACCAAAGGCCTTATCAAATAAAGGTCTAAGTGGTCTATCAATTAATCTACTTACTAAAATTTCTTTATCTTTAGGGCGGGCTTCCCTTTTTAAATATCCACCTGGAATTTTACCAGCTGCATAATATTTTTCATTGTACTCAACTTGTAATGGTACATAATCTAAAGGTTCTGTTGGAGCTTTACCGCAACAAACAGTAGCTATAACTGCGCTTCCTGCATATCTTGCATAAACTGCACCGCTAGTCTGCTTTGCAATTTTCCCGGTTTCAAAAACTAGGGTGTCTTCCCCAATCTGAACACTTGCTTTTTTTGTTTCAAACATTTCTTATTCCTTATTCTTTTCGTTCTTTTTAATAGTTCTTTATTTTGTTTCTCTACTAGAAACTAGCCCTATTTTTTACAAAATTCTTATATATTTATTATTACTTATTTTTGCAAATGTTTCAATGATAACAATGACAAAAAAAATATTGGAGGATTGTATTATTACGTCCCCCAATATCTAAATAATTATAATCTAATTACTTTCTGATTCCTAATTCTGCGATTAAAGCTCTATACTCATCGATATTAGTATTCTTTAAATAACGAAGAAGTCTTCTTCTTTGACCTACCATTTGTAGTAAGCCACGTCTTGAAGCGTGATCTTTAGGATTTGCTTTAAAATGGCTTTGTAAGTCATTAATACGTGCTGTTAATAAAGCAATTTGTACGTGAGTACTACCGGTGTTAGATTCAGAATTACCGAATTTAGCTACAATTTGAGCTTTGTCTTCTTTAGTGATCATTTTGATACCCTTTGTCTAGCATATTGCTAGAGTCATATTTTGCGCAGATGAATTTGGATAAGGAGTAATATAAAGAACATTATTTTTAACTTCTATTGAAGTTTTTAGGTTCTCTAGTACCCATAATCCTGTAAACTTTCCATTACAAGGTAACAGTTGTTTTACATCCTCTGCTTTTATTAACATAGAGCTACCAGAAAATTGGGAAGGTGTTAACCCCAAATCCAGCAAATACTCTCTGCCGAGTAAATCATGAACAACGTCCATTTTACCCTTTTTTACTAATTGTCTTATTCTAGAAGAACTAATTACTCTATCAGCTTGATCAGTGATAGCCTTCGTAATAACTACCTTAGTTTCTTTCGAATAAGAAGAAAGATGTTCTTGTAACTTACAAGCTTTTATACTTGCTTTTGGGTTACCTAGTTGAAAATCTTCTCCCACAATTAATTTATTTATAGTCAAGTTTTTACATAATAAATATAAAAACTCATCTGCACTAAGTTTACTGATTTTCTCAGAAAAGTCAATAATGACTTGCAAGTCAAATCCCATTTTATCAAGCAATCTAGTTTTTAAATTACTAGTTAAAAGTGGTTTTTCTTTTTGCTTTCTACCTGATGCCATTTTTGGATTAGTATTAAAGGTCATAACTACAGAATATAGCTGACTATCTAGGACTTTATTTAATATTTCTTGATGCCCTAAATGAAGACCATCAAAAACTCCAATACAGAGAGCAATATTTATATGACTATATTTATTATTGTCTTTAATAAAGTCTTCTAATAATATTGTTTCCATCAATTAGTTCCTATCAAAACATGGGTTAATTTGACATAATATTTTTGATATAGTCAAATCCTCCTCAATCTTTAAAACACATCTTAGTATATCATCATTTGAATATATAGCTGCATATCTTGCATCACTTTTTACCGTTATAGCCTGTAAAATATCATAGGAAGGTTTTCTTCCATTTGCTAAATCAAATAAATGTTTGTCGTCAATTTTATATATTGAAACAGAATCCAATCTTTTCAAATATTCATCAGTTTTATTTAAACCGTTGCTAATCGAAATTGAATTTTCTGTAGAAACGGCTTCTTCTAATTTAAAAGGACCAATTGAAGTTCTAACTAAATCAACTAGATGTCCTCTTGAATTACAACTTAATGCTAAGTCCCTAGCTATAGATCTTATATAAGTCCCTTTAGAAACTCTAATTTTACAAACTAAATCTCGATTATTATAACTAATAATTTCAAAACTATAAATTGAAATTTCCCTTTTAGGCATTTCAACTTCTTGTCCACTTCTTGCAAGCTTATAAGCTCTTTTGCCATCTATATGAATAGCAGAATAAGCTGGTGGAGCTTGCATAATTCTCCCAAGAAAATTTTCTTTGATAGCTTTTTCAATTTTGTCTAAGTCTGGTATAGGAGCTGTTTCAATAACTTCTCCTTCAACATCTAAAGTAGATGTTTCTTCTCCAAATCTTATTGTAGCAACATAAGTTTTATCTAATGTTGAAAATAATTGATTTAATTTTGTTGTAGAACCGGTTAATACTATCATCAAGCCATGAGCAAACTTATCAAGTGTTCCTGCATGTCCAACTTTTTTATCAACGTGTCTTTTAATAGAACCTAAAGATCTAAACGAAGTTACATCTTTAGGTTTATTAGTTAATATAATATGTGAATTAGTCCCCATAATACTTCAACGAATCAATAATATTATTGACTTTTTGTGCATCCTTATAGGAATTATCTGCTCTAAAGGTTAATTTAGGTGTGTTTCTAGTACCTAGAAACTTACCCAATCTTCCTTGTATAAATGCAGTAGCTTTTTGTAAACCTGCTACACTTTTATTCAAAGATTCATCATCTAGTACGCTTGTAATATAAATTGTTGCATAAGCATTATCATGAGATAAACTTACTCTTGAAACAGAACACAAAGTACTAACATTAGAGTTTTTTATTTCACCTTTAACGATTAAAGTACTTATTGCCTCTTCAATTTTAGCTTCAATTCTTTTTTGACTATACTGACTCATTTTTTACACCATCTTCTAATTTTCTTGCAACTTTCTCTTCTTCGATTATTTCAAGAATATCTCCTACCCTTAAATCTTGGAAGTTCTCAAGGCCCATACCACATTCGAAACCAGCAGCGACTTCTTTAGCATCGTCCTTAAATCTCTTTAGAGAGGAAAGTTTAATTAATGATTTGCTTACTTGAATATTATCTCTAATAACTCTTACTAAGCTATTTCTCTTAACTTTACCTGTAAGTACGTAACAACCAGCAATAAGTCCAATTTTAGGAACTTTGAATGTATCTCTAACTTCAACTGTTCCAATTTCAACTTCTTTAACGATAGGTGATAACATACCTTCCATAGCATCTCTAACATCATCTACTACATCGTAAATAATATTATATTTTCTAATCTCAACTTTTTCTTGTTCAGCTAAAGCTAATGCTCTTGGTGTTGGTCTTACATTAAATCCAATAACTAAAGCAGCAGAAGCTGAAGCTAAAGTAATATCACTTTCAATAATTGCACCAGCACTAGATCTGATTACATTTAATCTAATCTCACTAGTTGATAATTTTTCAAGTGAAGTTTGTAATGCTTCAACAGAACCTTGTACATCACCTTTAATAATAACATTAAAGCTTTCAATTGTTCCTTCTTGAACCTTATCGAATAGTGTATCAAGGGTAAACTTATTACCAGTTTTATTAGCACCCATTCTTTCAAGTTCTTGTCTCTTAGCACCAACTTGTCTAGCTTGTTTTTCATCTTCAGTAACTTGGAAAGGATCCCCAGCAGAAGGAATATTAGATAAACCAATTATTTCAACAGGAGTTGATGGTCCTGCTTCTTTAATCTTTTTACCTGTATCATCAAACATAGCTCTTACCCTTCCAGGATAAATACCTGCTACATAATGATCTCCTTGTCTCAAAGTACCTCTTTCAATTAATACTGAAGCTACTGTACCACGACCTTGGTCAATTCTAGATTCAATAATTTTACCTTCAGCCCTACAATTAGGGTTAGCTTTTAATTCTAATATTTCGCTTTCAAGTAAGATTGTATCTAACAATTCATCAATACCTTCTTTTTTAAGAGCAGAAATTTTACAATATAATGTTTGTCCACCCCATTCTTCAGGCATTAAACCTAAATCTGATAATTGTTGCATAACTCTATCTGGATTTGATTCTGGTAAGTCACATTTGTTTATTGCTACAATGATTGGTACTTTCGCAGCTTTTGCATGGTCAATAGCTTCTCTAGTTTGAGGCATTACTCCATCATTTGCTGCAACTACTAATACAACGATATCTGTAATTTGTGCACCCCTAGATCTCATCATAGTAAAGGCTGCGTGACCTGGAGTATCTAAGAATACAATATCTCCTCTTTGGCCTAAACCAACTTTATAAGCACCAATATGTTGAGTAATTCCACCGAATTCCCCACCTGCAACGTTTGTTGATCTAATTGCATCTAATAATTTAGTTTTACCATGGTCAACGTGACCCATGATTGTAACAATTGGAGCTCTTTCAACCAGATCAGAATCATTATCTTTTTCAGATTCGATTAATGTTTCATCATATAATGATACTAATTTAACTTTACAATTATATTCACTTGCAATGATTTCTGCAGTTTCATGATCGATTTGTTGGTTAATTGTAACCATCATACCCATTGTAAATAGTTTTGCAATAATATCATTAGCTTTCAAATTCATTTTTTTAGCTAGATCTGCAACTGTAATTGATTCCATAATATCAATTGATTTAGGAACTGAAGCAAGTTTAGCAGCTGCTTGTTCTCTTTTTCTTTGAATTTGGAATTCTTTTTCCATTGTTGCATCACGTTTTTGATAGCTATTATTTTTCTTTTTAAAAGTTTTCTTTTGTGATTTTCCGTTACCAAATGTATTTGGTGCAGGAGAATTACCACCACCAGAGTTATTCCTATTGAAACCACCGTTGTTGTTTCTATTAAAACCGCCACCATTATTTGGTCTATTATAACCACCAGGAGCTCTATTTCCTCCTGTGTTATTATTTCTATTATAACCACCGTTTGGTCTATTATAACCACCAGCTTGGTTATTATTTCTATTATAACCGCCTTGATTATTATTATAACCACCATTTGGTCTATTGTAACCACCTTGGTTATTGTTTCTGTTATAACCACCTTGAGTGTTGTTATTGTTATAACCGCCGCCATTTTGATTATTTCTATTATAATTATTTTGACGAGGATTACGAGTATTTCTATTTCTAGAACCAGCTACAGGTTTTCCGCCAACGGTTCCTGCTACACGTGGTGCTGCTGGATTAGGGTTAGGTTGAACAACCTTTCCTGCATTTTTACTCTGCCATTCAGCATGATCTTTCGCAGTTTTACCTTGGTTTGGTACTGGAGGAAGATTTGTACTTTTAATAATAACAGGACCAGTATGTAAAGGTGATGAACCTTTGCCAATGTTAGTTTTTTTAATAATACGCTTCTTAGTCTCATGCTCTTTAGTTGCTTTACTTGTTTCAGTAATACTTTTTATTGGTTTATTTGCACCTTTTGTGCCTAAAGAAGAGCCACCCTCTTTTGCTTTTGGTTGGGGTTTAATTCTAACAACCTTTTTCTTGACAATTATTTTTTTCTTTTCAATTTTTGGTTGGGTTTGTGTAGATGCAGCTTCTACTGGTGTTGTAGGTTCTGCATCTGTATTTGAACTTTTTACATGTTTAATTAAAGTTGCTTTTTTTTCACTCATACTTTTCTATTCTATTCCTCTTCATCAACAGTTTCAAATGCTAAACCTGTACCACATTCTGGACATTCAGTCATATCTACTGTTATCGTGTGACCGCAATTTGGACACTTATACTCGTATTCATCTTCTTCAGTTTCTTCAACAATATCAACATACTTTAATATTATTGTATTAATTGCTTCTAATTCTTCAGGTGTAAAGTCTCCGAAAGACTCCATTTCAGCATCACTTAAATTTACAAATTCTTCAATAGTATATATGTCATGGAATTGAAGTTTTGCCACAATATTTGAATCCAATTCGATATCAGCGAATTGAATTTCATCTTCAGCAATACCTGTTTCTTGAGCTACCTCTGGTTGCTCTCCTTCATAGTACTCTTGTTCATCACCATCCATAAAGAATGATTCAGCCCTTTCTTTAGCAACATTTACAATTTCCATATCTTGGAATTCAGCTGGAGTTTTAACATCAATATTCCAGTCACATAATTTCTTTGCTAATTTTACGTTTAATCCACCTTTACCTATTGCTAAGGATAATTGTGATTCATCTACTATTGCAATAGCTCTATAGGTCAATCTATCAATAATTACTACATCTATAACTTGAGCAGGAGTCAATGCGTTAATTATATAATTTACTGGATTAGGATCATAATTGATGACATCAATTTTTTCGCCTTCAATTTCTTTTATAACAGTTTGAATTCTATTACCTTTTAAACCAACACATGCGCCAACTGGGTCAATATCTTGGTTATTAGTTTTGACAGACACCTTTGATCTATAACCAGCTTCTCTTGCTACATTTACAATCTCAATCTGACCTTGGTTAATCTCAGGCACTTCCAATTCAAACAATTGTCTAACTAGTTCACCAGAGGTTCTTGATAAAATAACTCTTACGCCTTTATCATTTTTTTCTACTCTTTCAACATAACACTTTATTTTATCATCTTGTGAATAACTTTCTCTTGGAGATTGATATCTAGAAGGTAAAATCCCTTCAGTTGATCCGATATTTACAAAAATATCATTTCTAATTTGGCGGTTGAAATAACCATTAATTAAACAACCTTCTTTGTTTTTAAATTCACTATAGATTGAATCTTTTTGGATATCTCTAAAGCTTTGATGTGCTTTTTGTTTTGCACTTTGCACACTAATTCTATCAAAAGTTTTATTTATATCAATAGGAATTAATATTACATCACCAATTTCAGCTTCTTCATTGTACTCTTTAGCTTCTTCGATAGAAATTTCTGTTAATGTATTATAGTAGTTATCCTCATCAACAATAATTTTCCTAGAAGATAATTCAACTGAGCTTAAATCATCATTAAAAGTAATTACAGCATTTGCATCACTTCCAAATTTACGTTTATATGCAGCTTTTAAGAAATCTTCAACAGTGGAAATAACTAAATCTTCTGAGATACCACTTTCAACTATTCTTTTTATAGCGTCTCCTAAATCACTTGGCATGTTTTCTATCCTCCCAAATATATTCCAATTTAGCTTTGGAGATATTTTCAAAATCTATTTCTAAATCTGTATCAAGTTTATTATTTTCTTGATCTAGACAATTAGTTAAAATTACACTGTATTCTTTAACATCTTTAATAATACCAGAGAACCAACATGCTTGTATTATATCATACACTCTAACTCTCTTTTCTTTAAACAATGTAAACTCATATGCATCTCTGATTTTTCTTTGAAGCCCTGGTGTAGATACTTCTAAATCAAAGTCCTGTTCTTCTGCTAATTGAACTTCCATTCTAGTTTTAATTAAATTATGAACTTTAGCACATTCGTTAACGCCGACTTCTCCATCTTTTAGTTTTATAACTACAGCTAATCTAGCATTAAATGGACTTTCTTTAAAATCGATATCAACAAGTGTGACATTCATTGCTTCTAGTAATGGAGCATACTCCTCAAATAAAGGATCTTTTGTTATGTTGTTTTTCATAAATTTCCTTACTTTCTAAAACCAATAAAAAGGAGACCTGCGATTTGCGGTCTCCCAAAAATCAATTATCAAAATGTATTTATATAGTAATGACACTACTATCTTTTGTCAAGAGATTCACTCTCAGCTTTTACTTCGATTTGCTCCTGAATTTTTTGTAAAAACAGCATAGCTTGGATTGGCGTTGATGTTGATAAATCATATTTAGTAATTTCATCTATTATTGAGCTAT
>JAQQAS010000013.1 GCA_028532815.1 Pleomorphochaeta sp. | reverse complement strand
TGTTATATTATAGGTAATTAAAGCTATTAAAAAATTAGAAATTATAAATTAATAAAAAAATATTAAAAATTTATTAAAAAAATCCTTGACTATTAGTTGTTTTATTGTAAGATAAACATCGTACGAATTTGATTAGTAGTGCGTTTAATCCTACTGTTATCTAAATATTGGTATGACGAATTATTAAAAAGGAGTTTCAAAGATGAAAGATGAAAATCAACCTGCTTCTGCTTTAGTATTAGCATATATTAAAGAGAAAATTGGCAATGGTGAGTGGAAAAAAGGCGATAAGATTTATACCGAACCACAATTGATGAAAACTCTTGGTGTTAGTAGAGCTGCTGTTAGGGGAGCTATAGATGAGTTAGTTGCATTAAATGTTCTAACTCGAATTCAAGGCAATGGTACTTTTATTTCAGATAGTGCAATGCCATCAATGATGAATTCTTTAATCTCCTATATGTTGTTTGATGATTTTGATGCATTAACAGTATTAGAATTTAGAAAAATAATTGAACCTTCATGTATTGAAATTTTTATTGACTGTTATACAGATGAAAATATTAAAGAATTACAAGAATGTTTAAAAATAATGGAAGACTGTGAATTAAAAGATAGTAAAGCCTTCTATAGTGCTGACTTTAATTTTCACACAATCATTGTAAAAGGTACTCAAAATCCTTTAGCTGCAAAGATTATGGATATTTTACATGATGTATTGATAACTTATCAATATAAATCAAACCAAGCTATTGGTCCTAAAACTGGTTTAGTTGAACATAAGAGAATATTTGAAGCAATAAAATCGAAAGATAAGGTTTTAGCTGCTCTATTAATGAAACGCCATATCGAAAGATCAGAAAAAGATATGAGGGATTTTATTTCAGTAAATTCAAGAAGTTCCTTGAATAATTAATTAACACATTTTACAGAAAATATGATTCTGTAGGAAAAATATAAGATTTTATAACGAGAGTGATTGCTTCTCGTGGAGGTTTTTATGAAAAAATTACTTAGTATTTCTGCTATGTTATTATTAGTAGTAGGTTCAGTTTTTGCGAACGGGTCAAGTGAAGAAGGCGCAACACCTGAAAATCCAGTTGAATTCAAATTAGCTGATAATAGTCCAATATCAACACCATTATGTGCTGTTAATTTTAAATTTAGTGAATTAGTTGAAGAAGCAACTAACGGTGCTATACATATTGAAGTTTATCCAGATGCTCAATTAGGTAATGAAAATGAAACAATTGAACAAGTTAAAGCTGGTGTTTTAGATTTGACAAGAGTTAATATTATTCAATTAGCTCAATATGATCCTAATTTCCAATTGTTTAATCTTCCTTATATCTTTGTTGACGATGAACAACGTTGGTCTGTAACTGATGGTGAAATTGGACAATCATTAAATGAAGAATTCCATGATATTACAAGTATGAATATTTTAGCTTACCTAGATTCAGGTTGGAGATGTTTCTATACAACTGATAAGGCTGTTCAAAGCTTAGCTGATCTAAAGGGTATGAAAATTAGAGTTATGAACTCTGATTCAAATATTGCTATGATCAAATCCTTTGGTGCTGTAGCAACTCCAATGGCTTATTCAGATGTATTCTCTGCTTTACAAACTGGTGTTATTGATGGTGCTGAAAATGACTTTGTAAGTTATGATACTTCAGGTCATTATGAAGTAGCTAAAAACTATACTATTGACCGTCACACAGCTAGCTTCGGTGTTATTCTTATGAGTGATAAAGCAAAAAGTAAAATCTCAGAAGAACAATATCAAATTATCTTAGATTGTGCTTATGAAGCATCACTATGGCAAAGAGAAGCTATGGTAGCTAAAGAAAATGAAAGTAAAGATAAAGTAATTGCAGCTGGTAGCTCAATTTATGAAGTAAATGTTGAAGAATTCCAAGAAGCAGTTCAACCTGTTTATGAACAATACTCTGACTTAGCTCCATTAATTGAAAAAGTATACGCTTTAAAATAGTTTAATAAAAAATAAAATAGTTACTTTTTAGTGAGCAAAATACTATTAAGTAACTATTTTTATGTAGGGAGAATAAAATGAATAAACTTGATTCATTTATCGAGAAAGTAATTAATGAAGTTCAAAACGTATGTTCAGCATTACTTATGATTATGCTAGCTATAGTATTTGCTTCTGTATTTGCTAGATATTTATTTAACAGTCCAATAATTTGGTCTGAAGAAATAACTCTTATGTTATTAATATGGTTTGGGTTTTTCTCAATATCTAATGAGTTATATTTTGAAAACCATATGAGTTTAACAATAGCTTATAATAAGTTTTCACCAAAAAAGAAGAAGATAATTTCTGTGTCCAATGCTATTTTATTTATTATCTTTTTTTCTTTAATGGCTGTAAATATTGTTCGCATATCTTTAGTTATTTCAACTACTAAAATGCCTGTAAGTGGTATTCCAAAAGTATTGTTATACCTTCCAGTTTTAATTTCTGCAATATTAATGGTTATTTATTCAGTTGCATTATTATATAAAAAAATACATCAAGATTATTCCATAGAAAACAGTGAACCTGATTTCTCAATTGAGAAGGAGATTTAAAATGAGTAGTACAGCTCTTGGAATTATATTACTATTTGGCATACTAGCCATTTTAATGATAAATTGTTTTCCTATTGCACTTGCTTTAGGTTTATCAAGTGTAATTACAGCTTTAGTATTAGATATCAATCTATTTCTATTATTTCAACGAATGGTTATTTCTTTAAATAATTTTGGTTTTTTAGCTCTTCCATTTTTTATCCTTTCGGCAAATATTATGACTGCGGGTGGAGTTAGTGATAAACTAATGAAATTTGCAGATGTACTTGTTGGAAGAATTAAAGGCGGATCTGCAATGGTAAATATTATTGTAAGTATGCTTTTTGGGGGTATTCAAGGATCTTCTGTTGGTGATGTATCTTCTATCGGTGCTATGTTAATTCCTGCTATGGAAAAACAAGGATACGATAAAGATTATAGTGTAGCTGTAACAGTTACATCTTCTGTTGAAGGTATTATTATTCCTCCATCTCAAAACATGATTTATTATTCAATGGCAGCAGGTGGTTTATCTCTTAGTAATTTATTTATTGCAGGATATATTCCTGGTATTTTATTAACTGCATCATTGATGATTGTAGCATATGTAATTGCAAAGAAAAGAAATTACCCTACAAGTGGTAAATATAAATTTGTTGAAGGCCTAAAAGCAATCGTTGATTCTTTAATTGGTTTATTTACTATTGTAATTATTATTGGTGGTATTGTTGCAGGTATATTTACACCTACTGAATCTGCTGGTGTTGCAACTATTTATGCACTGTTTGTTACTTTCTTTGTTTATAAAAGTATGAACTTTAAAAAATTAGTTGGAGTTATCAAAGATTCACTTGGTTCTTTAGCAATAATTATGGCTATTATATCAATGTCTTCAATGTTTAGCTATGTATTATCATACCTTAAAGTTCCAGTTTATGTTGCAAATGGTCTATTAACAATTTCGCAAAACCCAATTATTGTTATGCTATTAATAAACATAATCTTATTCTTTGCAGGGATGTTTATGGATATGGCTGTTTTAATATTTATGTTAACTCCAGTATTCCTACCTGTAATAACACAAATTGGTTATAGCCCAATTCAATTTGGTATAATAATGATTCTAAACTTAGGTGTTGGACTTTGTACTCCTCCTGTTGGTAACTCCTTGTTTGTAGGTTGTGCAATTGCAAAACTTCCACTAGAAAAATCCATTAAAGCATTCCTCCCTTTCTATATAGCAATGTTAATCGTTCTAGCTTTAGTAATCTGCGTACCTGCAGTAACACTTTGGCTTCCAGGATTAATGTAGAGGTAATCTTTAATAATGAGTTTAGTTTTAAATAAACATTCTATAGGAGGAGATTCCTCCTATAGAAGAATTAGTGTGTTAGATGGGGAAGTTAAAGAGGCTAAGTTATACTATCATAGGATGAATAATAGTGAAAAATATATGTTGGACTCTTGTGAAAATGTTGTAACAATCTTTTTCTTACTTTCTGGGGATGTGAGTTTTTGTACTAAGACGTCGAAATATAATTTTAGTGAAAAAGCCGTTTATATAAATTTGCCTCAGCAACAAGTAGAAATTCAAACACATATGGATAGTGAAATTATAGAAATTAAATGGCCTAAATTAGGTCCATTAGATTCAAACAAGTTCCCTTATGCCCAAAATTATATAAATGCAACTCAATATAGAGATGCATGTAAAAGCGAAAAGTCGATTAGCAGAATGTTAATTAACTGGAATTTAATTGATGGCTTTGCATTAGGTTCTGTTGAAACAGAAGGGTTTGATATTGTTAGCAAGCATTGTCACCCTGATAAAGATCAAATCTTTTTCAGTTTTGATGAGAACTCAGTAAAACTGTTAATCGATGAAGATGAAGAAGCTTATGAAAATAATTGTTTTGTTCATATCCCTCTTGGATCAAATCATGGGGTTAAGGTTGATAAGGGTAGTAAAGCCCATTATTTATGGATGGATTTTGATGTGCTAGGGGAGATTAAGAGGTAACAAATTGAATTCAAATAAACAACCAATTAAATTAAAAAAAGCAAAAGCATGGAGAACCTATTTAGGTGGTTCTATGTTGAGAGATTTGCAAGGCGAAAGAAATACTGAGGATGATCATTTTCCAGAAGAGTGGATTATGAGTTTTGTGAGCGCTAGAAATGCCGGTAGAGAAGATATCTTAGATGAAGGATTAAGCAAAATCGATTCAGAAGAAGATAAATCTCTTAAGGATGTGATTTTAACAGATCCAAGTTACTTTTTAGGTAAAGAATTTGTAAATAAGTTTGGAGAGACTACTGGTGTTTT
Organism: Pleomorphochaeta sp.; assembly: GCA_028532815.1. Classification (GTDB taxonomy): domain Bacteria; phylum Spirochaetota; class Spirochaetia; order Sphaerochaetales; family Sphaerochaetaceae; genus Pleomorphochaeta. Next base: position 5,875 of record JAQQAS010000013.1, on the reverse strand, counting down.
AATAAAACTAATTGACTCTTCAGAAAGACTTTCTGTACAAGTTCATCCAGATAGAGAAAAAGCTAAGAAACTATTCCATAGCGCTTTTGGGAAAACAGAGTGTTGGCATGTTCTTGGTGGAAGAAGAATAAATAATGATGATCCATGTATTTTTTTAGGATTTAAAGAAGGAATAACACAAGAAAAGTGGAAGCAACTCTTTGATGTCCAAGATATTCAAGGTATGCTAGATTGCATGCATAAAATTTATGTAAAACCAGGTGAAACCTATTTGATTAATAGTGGAGTACCTCATGCGATTGGTGCAGGTTGTTTCTTAGCTGAAATTCAAGAACCAACTGATTATACTATTAGAGTTGAAAAAATAACTGAATCTGGAATGAGAATAGACGATAGAATGTGTCACCAAGGGATTGGGTTCATCAAAATGTTTGAATGTTTTCATTATGATGGTTTATCTTACCAACAAGCTATTGATAAATGGTCAATAAAGAAGAGAATAATTGAAAAGAGAGATTCAGCAGTTTATGAAAGCTTAATTGATTATTCTGATACAGAAATGTTTGCTTTATATGGGTTATCAATCAAAAGTGGTGAATTTGATTTAAAATTAAATGATATCTTCTCAGGTATTTATGTTTTAGAAGGCTCTGCTACAATGAAATGTGATGACCAATCATATTCCTTAAATAAATCCGATCAATATTTTATTCCTGCTGGATGTAAATCTCTTTTATTTAGTGAAAGCAAAGATTTAAGACTTTTACATTTTTTTGGACCAAAAATATAGATATTCATTTTCTATTTTAGAGTATTACGAAATATGGTAGTACTCTTTTTTTTTATCCTAGTGTCCGTTGAATATTCCATTATATATATTTGTGAGAAGTAAAATAAGCTAAATCAACAAAATAGCTTAAGGAAGAATTTTAAAGAAGTGAATTAATCAAACAGTTAAAAAATTGTTAATGAAAATAGTTGTTTGAATCAAATAAATAATGGGTTTATATTATAATAACAAAACTTATAAATTATTTTCCAGTAAGGAAATAGTAGGATAAATATGTAATATATTATTTAATTGACAAATAATAATAGCAAGGATACAATCTTGATGTTTAATGATTCTTTATAATTTATTTCTTTACTATGTAATATATTTTTTGTACTTGAATTTTGTCCTTAATATTTAAAATATAAAAATATTTTTATTCAAATGGAGGATAATATGAAAGAAATTGGAAAAAAAGTGTTTAGCATTTTTTTATGTAGTCTATTAGTCTTTATACTAATTGGATGTGATGATTCAACATCTCAAGCTATTGAAGATATTAACAATGAAGTTAGATCTTATGAAGAAGTTGATGTTTCTGATGTACCAGATCTTGAAGATGGCTCACAAGACTTTGATGATATAAGTGAAATGACTGATTTTACTGTTGAAGGTTATATAGATGATTACTTTCCTGAAATGATGCTTATTATGGCTAGTGGTTTGGGAACTATCAGTAATGTAACTGAGTCGTATATGGAAGGCGATGGCACATTATCAAATTCGAAAGATATGGAAATAGGCCTTGCAATTCATATTGATGATGAACAAATGTATTATACCGATGATGGCGAAGAAGATTATAATTTTTCTATGGATATCGATTGGTTTGATTTAGTTTTTATAGGTAGTACAGACACCTCTATTGTTGATATCTTAAATCATGGTTTCGAAGACTTACCACCAGATATGAGTTTATATGTTTCCACTAATTTTATACTAGGATACAATGGAGATTATGATTATATTCCATATAGTTTAAAATTAAGCATTGAAACAGAACAAAATAGTTCTGGAGAGACTGAAGTTTCTGGTTCTTTCAATTTAAGTTTTGCATCTAGAAATATAAATACTTCCTATTTAGGAGTTATGGGCTTTAAAATTGATATAGCTGATTTTGAAGGTTTGACCGAGGATGATATTGAAGATGTTAATGATATTTTAGATCAAGTTGATAGTGATTCTGATTTAGATGAAGTATGGGATGATATTGAAGAAATAATGTGGGGTAATACTGAAGATACTCATCTTACTTTAGAAATAAGTGTTGCTGATTCTACAGGTTTGTTAGGTAGTCAAGTTTATGAAGATGAAGAATTGTTATCAATCGGTAACTAAATGGTAATCTTAAAAAATATAGTTTTAATTATATTCAAGTAACTAGATTGATTGCTTGAATATGAATTGGTCGGTCTTTTTAGAACAAACATAATCTTACTTAATCTAGGACACCAAATTAAGCAAAAGTTAAAGTTGTAATTATGCAACTTTAACATTGTTTTACAGAAATTAGGTAATGTTTTTTTCTTAATTTTTTGATTTATTGTTTTGTATTTATTTGATAAATATCCTAAGGCATATTTCATTATTATAATAATTAATATAGCCAAAACAAAATTTAGAGGTGTATTATTTATCAATTCCCATTTCCATTCATATAGTGTTAAATATAGAATATATAAAATTAATATTTTAAGGTTTATCTTAGCATAACAAATTTATATAAAATTATGATAATTTGCTATTTTATAATTTTTATGTTATAATATGTTGCATATATGTGAAAAATAGTTGGGTGGATTCTATGTTGATTCTACTTTTTGCTATTAAATTTAGATTTTGACTTATTAATCTAGAGTTAAAATTATATATATATTCTAATAGCTCAGTTAAAATAATTATCATTTTAAATAAGCTATCTAAAACAATTTGATTTTACTATCAATTATTTATTTTGAGCCTATTTAATGTATATTCTAAATTTAATTATATTTATGGAGGTGCATTATGAAGACTATAGGGTTTGTATTAAGTACAAAGGAAAATGAAAAGAGAAGGGCTTTATTGCCACAGGATATTTTGAGAATAAAGCACAAAAAGTATTTGTATTTTGAAAAGGGGTATGGTAATGAAATTGGACTTAGTGATGCTATTTATCAAAAAGCTGGTGCTAATATAGCTACAAGGGAAGAAATTTTATCTAAGGATGTTATTTGTGATCCTAAAATTGGTGATGCAAATTATTTAGAAAGATTAACCAATAAAACAACAATCTTTGGATGGATTCATGCTGTACACAATAAAGAAGTTACTAACTTAATTATTGAAAAAAAATTAACTGCAATTGCATGGGAATCAATGAATAGAAATGGTCGGCATGTATTTTGGAGAAATAGTGAACTTGCTGGTAAAGCAGCTGTCTTAGATGCGATACCACATTTTGGAAAATTACCTAGTGAGTGTAAGGTTGCTATAATTGGTAGAGGAAATGTTTCAGAAGGAGCATTTATGATTTTATCCAATCTAGGTGCCAAAATCACAATTTATAATAAAAGAAATGAGAAGTTTTTAAGAAATGAAATCTCTAATTATGACATCATTGTAAATGGTATTTTGTGGGATCCTCTTAGAGAAGATCATATAATTTATCAACAAGATTTAAAGAGAATGAAAAAACCATCTTTAATAATTGATGTAAGTTGCGATGAAGAGGGTGCTATTGAAACAAGTCATCCAACTACCATTGAAAATCCTATTTATGTTTTAGATGGTGTCATGCATTATGCAGTCGATCATACTCCTTCTTTATTTCCCTATATAGCTTCAGAGATTATTAGTTCATCAGTTAAAAATTATATTGACGATATCATAGAAAATAAAATTAAAATGAATAAAATTTTAAAACCTGCAATAATAATTGAAATGGGTAAAATCTTAGATAAACAAATAAGTGATTACAAATATAAATATGCAATCTAATTTTAGTATTTGAGTTTTTTTAACAACTCAATAATTTCTATACAAAGCAGTTTTCTTAGATACAGTTTTTATTAAGAAGGCTGTTTTTAATTTTGAAAGAAAAAATTAAATGTAAGAAAAGTATTATTTCCAATCACTAAAAGATTATAATATTAAAATCGGAAAATATAGAAGGGGGTAATAGCCCTTTAGATGTGCTCATATAAAATCAAGGAAGTATAAATAAATTTAAATGTAAAAAGTAAGTATAATTATTTTAACACCTAATGTAATCGAGTGTCTTAATTAATCCTAAAAGAGAATAAATACCTCAGGAAGTAGTTCCTTATTGAGTATGCAAAAACACTCAGTTGATATAAATATCGAAACTGAGTGTAAACTTATAATGCTAATAAACCTATAATGGTTTTTTCCTTTGGGAGTATCAATATGTGGAAAGTATGTATTTTAATATATAAAATCGCAATAAATATATTATAAGATTTGTTTTAGAATAGATACAGTCCTATTTAAAGCATCTCTTACATTATATCTAGCCTTCCAACCAAGACTTTCTAACTTTGTAGAATCCAATACTGATTTTGATATAGGGTTAAAGCTATCTCTTTCTTTGTCGCTAGGATTTTCGAATATAATTTTCTTATTACTTGAATTGGCAAGCTGTTGTGCAATTTCTCTTATTGTTACATTTGAGTTCTTATTTGCAACATTATATGCCTTCCCACACTCTCCATTTAGAAGAATTGAAAATAAAGCTGAAACACAGTCACTTACATAGATATAAGATCTAAGTTGAAGTCCATCACTTTTCATAATAATATCTTTATCTTGTGTTATTCTTTGAATAAATTGAGATGCTGCTCTATTATCTTTTGCTGTAGCACTTGGACCAAATGTATGACAAGGTCTAGCTATTACAGTATCTAAATCATATTGAGAGCGATATGATATACATAAAGTTTCAGCTGCTCTCTTCCCATTAGGATAACAAGATCTAGGATTTATTGGGTTTACATAACCACTATAATCTTCTTCAAATGCTGCTATATTTTCTTTAGCTTGTCCATATACTTCTCCAGAGGATACAAATAAGAACCTTTTTATATTATGATTTTTTCCATAATTTAATAAATTGTTTACACCATTTATATTAGTCATTATTGTTCCAACTGGATCTATTGAAAAAGCTTTTGGGTAAGCATTGCTAGCAGCATGAATTATATAATCAAAGTTATAGGACGTATTCAAAGGAGTATTAATATCATTGACAATTAAGCTGAATAAAGGGTTATTTATATTAGATTTGAATCTATGAATCAAAGACTTTTTATCTCTAGAAAGTGCAAAAATTTTAATATTTAAATTTAATAATTCATTACTTAATAATAATGTGTCAATAATAACAGAACCTATCATTCCAGAAGCCCCTGTTACAAGGATGCTTGAATTCATCAATAGCTCAAAATTATTATCTTCAATAATATTTTTTAGATCTTCTCTATAAAGTTTATTAGTATATAACATATTTCCTATTTTAACCATTTAGTTCTTTTTGTACTAAGTAAGGCTTTAAAGATATCAATATCTTCAGGAGTTGTTAATTTAATATTTTTCTCAGATCCCGCTGAAAAATATACTTGTTCCCCTAATTCTATCATTAATGTACAAGATGCGACAGAATTTGTGATACCCCTTTTAGCAGCTTCTTCATGTGCCCAAACTAGTTTTTTAAGTGAAAAAGCTTGAGGAGTTTGAGCTCTCATCAATTTGTCTCTATCAAAAGAAGATGTAGATATATTTTTTGTTTCAGTAGTAAGCATTGCTTCTCCGCAAGGAATCGATGCAATTGCAGAACCGTATAATTTACATTTTGCGATATTGTCTGAAATAATATCAGATGAGATCATTGGTCTAATTGCATCATGAACTAAAACAATGTCGTTGTTATTGTATATTTCTTTTATGGCTAATACTCCATTTTTTATAGAGTTTTTTCCGTTGACTCCTCCAGAAAATATTTTTTTAAGTTTTGTTATTTGGAATTGATTATCAAATGCTGATAAG
>JAQQAS010000012.1 GCA_028532815.1 Pleomorphochaeta sp. | reverse complement strand
ACAAAATTATTTTTGTGTTTTTATAATCATTTTTAAAAATAAAACTTTCTATTTTAAAAATTATATAAATCTCGATATAAGTACAATTAAAAGCATATTTAGTTCACTTTATTTTAAAATTTAAAATATTAAATAATTGACACACCATTGAGCTATGGTAGAATAATAATAAGTCTTATAAAAAATTATAAATACTTATAATAAGTAAGTTATACTATATTTTGGAGCTAAATTATCCACAAAATTATTTTTGTTTAATTTAAAGCAAATGAGATTATTTAATTTAAATATTAAGAATGCTACTTTTTAACCTTCAAAAGTTAAAATAAGGAGGAGTGCTATTACTGAATATAAAATACTAGATAAAAACCACCTAATAAATTTGTGGACAGATATTTACAATACAGAAGGAAGACCTGATTGGTCTCATATTTTACCTTACTACGATGACAATATTTTCTTTAAAGATACAGTTCAAGAAATTCATGGAAAAGAAGAATTTCAAGCAATGACAAAACGTTTAACAGATAGATCTAAAGATCTTAAGATGAAAGTTAGTCATGCCCTAGAAGATGGGAATTTAATTGTACTTGAATGGGAAATGACTTTAAGTTTTAAGAAATACCCCAACTCATCAATTTTTGGTTTGAGTCGAGTAACATTAAATGAAAATAGGATGATTATTGAACAGAGAGACTATTATGATTTATGGGGAGATATTTTTGATAATATCCCAAGATTTAATAAACATTATAGAAAATTTATGAAGAAAAAATTTGGATAAAATATGAATAAGTACTTAAAAGAATATGAATGGTCAAACATTGGTGCAATGATGAAAAATGATAAAAAAGACCCTCTCATATGCAATGACTCTTGTGCAAATAAATTTGTAATTATTTCGGGAACTACTTCTGGAATCGGTTATGAAACAGCAAAAATATATGCATCTAAAGGTGCTAATCTCCTTTTCATAAATAGAAATGAAGAGAAAACAATAAAACAATGTGACCAATTTAAGAAAGACTTCAACGTTTCTTGTAAATATTTAATAGCAGATTACACTAAATTATCAGATATCTTTGAAGTAGGTAAAAAGCTTAGAGATCTTGATGAAAACATTGATATAATTATTCACAATGCTGGAGTTTACCAAACTAAAAGAGTCTTAACTGATGATGGCTTTGAAAAGGTTTTTCAAGTTAATTACTTAAGTTCTTTTATATTAAATTATATGTTAAAAGACAAATTAGCTAAACAAGAAAAATGTAGGATTATTTATGTAAATTCTGAAGGCCATAGGTTTGCTATAGCAGGTATAAGATTGGATGATCTTGATTGGAAAAAACATCATTATACTGGATTAAAAGGATATGGTGTTGCTAAAACAGCTCAATTACTCTCGATGACTACTTTCTCTAAATATTATGAAGGAACGGGTGTAACTATAAATGCTATGCATCCAGGAAACGTTAAAAGCAATATGGGAGAAAATAATGGTAAACTGTATAGAGCTTTTAAACATAAGTTTGTTTTATCATCAGCAAGGCCTGCTGAAATCTCAGCTAAAGCCTTATATTATTTAGGAGTATCTAAAGATGTAGAAAATGAAAATGGAAACTTTTTCAATCTCACCACAAAAGAGATACCCGCACCCCATGCACTAGATGAAGATATGGCTTGGAAACTATGGGATAAAACAAAATTGATGGTAGGATTAGAGCAATGAATAAAGAAGATCCAATTATTATAGTAGGAGCAGGTCTTGCAGGCTTAACATCAGCGGCATATCTTTCAAGAGAAGGATACAATGTCCAATTGTTAGAACAAAGTGATATATGTGGTGGTTTAATAACTTCTTTCAGCCATGATGGCTTTGTTTTTGATACTGGTGCTAGATCGATTGAAAACTCAGGTGTTGTAAAACCTTTATTAAAAGATTTAGGCATCGAGATTGAACTACTAGATAGTAAGGTTTCTTTAGGAATTGAAAAAGATATTTTATCAATGAGTGGTAGTGAAGATATAAAAAAGTACAAAGCTTTATTGATTTCAAAATTTCCTGAAAATATAAATGATATTGATAAAATATTTAAAGTAATAAAAAAAATTACTAAAAGTATGAAAGTTATATATGGTTTTGATAACCCAATCTTCAAAAAAGATTTTACTCATGATAAAGAGTATTTAATTCATGAATTAATGCCATGGTTTGGGAAGTTTATTTTAGCAGTAATGCACATGAATAGAATGAATAAACCGATTAATGATTTTTTAAAAAAATATACTTCAAATCAAGCTTTAATAGATATTATAAGCCAACATTTTTTCAAAAAAACACCTACATTTTTTGCTCTTGGTTATTTTTATGTTTACCAAGAATATTTATACCCCAGAGGTGGTACCGGTGAATTAACAAAAAAATTAAGTGAAAAAGTAATTGAGAATGGTGCCAAAATCAAAAAAAACACTTTAATAAAATATATTGATCCTCAAAATAAGATTTTAGTTGATAACAAAGGTAATAAATATAATTACTCAAAATTAATTTGGGCAGCTGATTTAAAAAATCTATATTCAATCACAGATTTTGAGCAACTCGATACAAAAAACAAATTAAAATGTTTAAAACAAAAAGAACTATTTGACTCAAATAGAGGTGGTGATTCTGTATTTTCTCTATATCTAGGAATTGATAAACCATTAAGCTATTTTGAAAAAATATCCCATGGTCACTTTTTATATACCCCACAATCAAAAGGATTAGCAAATACAAATACTAAAGAATTGAATAACATATTAAACAACTTCGACAAATTATCAAAAGAAGAAATTATTGATTGGGCTAATAAATATTGTTCTCTCAATACAATTGAAATATCTATACCATCTCTTAGAGATCCACAGTTATCACCTGCTGGAAAGACTGGCCTAATTGCTAACATATTTTTTGAATATGATCTTGTTAAAAAGATTAAAGATGCTAAATGGTATAAAGAGTTTAAAGAAATCGTAGAAAATAAATTGATTGAAATTTTACAATCGACAATATATCCTGAAATTAAAAATAAAATTTTATTTCAATTCTCATTCTCTCCTCTTAGTTATAATAGTAAAGTTAAAACCTCTGAAGGAGCAATAACCGGTTGGACATATGAGAAAAAAGTCCCTGTTGTTCATAGCATCCAGAAGATTCCTAAGTCTGTAAAAACTGCCATCCCTGATATTTATCAAGTGGGACAATGGGCATACAGTCCAGCAGGAATTCCAACTGCTATTCTTACAGGTTGGTATGGTGCTGATGCAATTATGAAATAAGAATTTTATTGAGTTGTGCACCAAAGCTCATTTTAAAAAACTATTGATTTATTTTTATGATTTTACGAAGTTCTTCTAATTGCCAAATTCTTTCCTTAGTAATTGAATCTAAATCGTTATTGGAAATTAGCCCTATAACTTTTATGGCATAATCAAAAGCTACAAGAGAATGTTCTCTCATATGACCACTACCTACGGCTTGCCCTACTACTCTTAAAGCAGTCTGGTAAACTATATTATTTGTATCTCTTGCAAGTTTATGAACTTTAAATCCAGCTTGTCTTACATCGTGCATTCGAGCCTTATCAGATTGCCACATTACATTGACTTGGAACCCATCTCTAATAACATCTACTCTCTCATAATCTAAATCAAGGAGTAAAAGAATATGTTTTGCTAATGATAATGACCATTTTGCTAAATTAACTTTGTTAGTTATTTCATATAACTTAGCTATCTCTGCCCTTATTAAAGAATTATCAACAATTTTGATTTTAGGTTTAGTTAACAAATCATAGACCTCATTCAATTAGTTTAAATAAATTCTACTACATTTATTTAAATAATGATAACAAGAGAAAAACCTATTTTTAAATTTAGAAGGTAATTTTTACATATTAACTAAGATAATAAAAAAGATTAGTAATAAAATTTACTTACATATTCGCTTTGCATAACTCTCATTAGAGAATAATAACCCAACTCAAATTGAATAATTGCCCCTACTTTATAATTATTATCATTAGATTTAATATGCACAATTAGATAATCACTACTAGCTCCAACAATTTCTATATTTGGATCTATAGGTTTCATTGTTTCAATATCACAATCTTGCTTTCCTATTGCTAAAATAGCTCTAGTTATGTTTCCCTTATCAACTAGTTTTTTATGTATATTACCATAACTGTCCGGACCAACTTCTCCCCAAGGAACAGAAGGTTTAATTTTTAATTCAACAACTTCTGCACTTAAAATAAAAGCATCTTTTCTAGTTCCTTTTAAAAAAGTATAAGTACTTCTTTCTTTACCAAAGAGAAGACTCTCACCCAATCTCATATTATTAATATTAGGAGGGATTTGACCATCTAACATCAATTTTATTGTTGCAGAGTTACCTCCACTTACAACTAAATTCTTAAGTGGTAGTTTTTTTGCTAAATTATCTAACACAGTCAAGTTTTCATTAGATGATTTTATAAAAGAGAAACAAGTTAAATTAGTTCCAACTCCATATAATTGAATATTTGATAGAGACTGTACTTTTTTAACTACATCAAAAAAAAGGTTATTAATTAAATACCCTTCTCTAAGGTCTCCTAAATCAACCATAAGTATAACTTTATGTATTTTATTTATTTTAGTAGCTTCTTCATTTAATTTTATAATCGTGGATAGTTCTGAATTTAGTGAAACATCAGAATATAATAAAACATCTTTTACTTGAGAGATTGGAGGAACTCTTATCAACCATTTTTCAACATCAAATTCTTTTGCTCTTTTTAAATTCTCAATTCTAGAATCACCGATTCTTCTAATTCCGCCATCTAGAAAAGCTTGGACAATAGGTTTTGAAGCTGAAAAAACTTTAGTAACTCCAGTGATATAAATGCCATAATTTTCGCACAGAGAAACAACCGTTTGTACATTATTTTTAATTGTGCTTAGATTTATATCTAACTTTGGGTATTCCATATTAATTTCAGCTTCTTCCTAAATTATAGAGTAAATTATTTCATTAATGCATTTAATATAGCTATATAGCTATTTGCAGCTCCAACTAATTGAGAAATCTCTATGTATTCATCAATTGTGTGAGCTAAATTTTCTTTCGAAGGGCCTAACCCTATAGTTTTAACTCCTTTTTCACCGGCATAATAACTTCCGTTTGTACAAAAATCATAGATTGCAATATCAGGATCAAAACCTTGTTTTCTAAGTTCCTTTAAGCAATCTTGAACAAATTTATCATCTTCTTCATATAACCAAGCTGGAAAGAATTTTTCAGCACTTATAATATTTTTGGTATAACACTCATTACTTGCTTGTGCGTAAGAAACCTTAGCCTTGATAGTTGGATCTTTTTTTTCTAGCTCTTTAATACAATTTAATATAGGCTCCAAAACACTTTCTTTTGTTTCACCTACAATTGTTCTTCTATCGTAGGTAGCTTTACAATAAGAAGGAACTACACTAGAACCTGGATAAGGACTAGATTTAATATCTGTTAAAACCATAATTCCTTCTTTTAGAATTGGATGGCTAACTATTGATAGTTTATTTATAGCATCTACTACCTTTGTCATACTATATACTGCATTAACACCATTTTCAGGGTGTGCACTATGAGAGGGAACACCAAATGTTTCAACTACTATTTCAGCTCTACCTCTTTGTCCAATTTTTAAATTTAATTCAGAAGATTCTCCAATTACAACATAATCTGGCTTATATTCATCACAAATATATTTAGAAGCAATACCTTCAAATAATTCTTCATAAACAATACCTGCAACAATGATTCTACCTGGAAAATCTCTATTATTATTTTTTGCAAAAGTAGAAGCTGCTACAGCCATAGCAGAGAGCCCACCCTTCATATCAGATGTTCCTCTCCCATAAATGCGATTATCTTTTATTAGGGCAGCAAATGGGTCTACAGTCCATTTATTAATATCACCAACGGGAACCGTATCTAAATGACCATCTAAAACAATTGTTGGCCCGGGCATATTACCCTTGATAATTCCAATTGAATTACCACAAGAATCAATTTTGATTTCATCAAATCCTGACTCTTTAAAAAAAGTTGCCAAAACTTGAGCGACTTCTTCTTCTTCCCCTGACAGACTTTTTACTTTTACTAGATCTTGGCAAAGTTTTATTAGTCTAGATTCATTTTCTTTATCTAACATTCTAATCCCTCATTAATTGTTTTAATCTTAAATTATATGAAGCTTCTAAGATATCTACACATCCATCAATTCCAAATACAGCTCGATTTAAAACAATCATAGATTTATTTTCATATAATTTATATTTACCATTAGAATAATAATTCTTAAAATCTCGTCTGACAATATCCATTCTTCTAACAAACTTTTTAGAATCACTTTTCGAGCAATTATATTTTTCTTGAATACTATTAGCTCTAAAGTTAAAAGGGGCTGTGATAAATACATTTAATAGATTTTCTTTATCTCTTAAAATATAATCTGACAGTCTACCTACTATAATACAAGATTCAACTTCAGCTAAATCCCGTATTATTTCCCTCTCAATTTCAAACAATTGGTCACTCTTTCTAGTAAAAGTTAAACTAGGGGAAAAAGGATTAATATTTTCTTTTGTTAAACTCTCATCAGCTACTCTAAGTGAAGATTCATCTTTTCCTTTTTTTAAAGCAGCTTTTCCCAAAATATCTTTATCATACAAAGGAATATTAAGTCTATTTGATAATTGTGCTCCAATTTCATGACCATCAGCTCCAAAGTCTCGATTAATTGTAATTATTATTTGAGAACTCATAATTGCTCCTTTCTATATGAAATTTGATAAGAACTTTTTACATCTGTCAGTTTTAGGATTTTGGAACATTTCAAGTGGAGGAGCCTCTTCAACAATATATCCATCATCCATAAATAAAATTCTATTAGCAACATCTCTAGCAAAACCCATTTCATGAGTTACAACAACCATAGTCATTCCTTCTTTAGCTAAACTTTTCATAACATCTAATACTTCACCTACCATTTCCGGGTCTAAAGCACTAGTTGGTTCATCAAAAAGTAAAATACTTGGATTCATTTCTAAAGCTCTAGCTATTGCAACTCTTTGTTTTTGACCGCCTGATAAAGTTGCAGGATAAACATCTCTTTTATCAGATAGACCTACTCTTTCAAGTAGTTCTTCTGCTTTTTTAATAGCTTCTTTCTTACTTAGTTTTTTTAAAGTTCTAGGAGCTAAAGTCATATTTTCTATTACAGTATAATTGGGAAACAAATTAAAATGTTGAAATACCATACCAATATTAGATCGATATGTATTAACATTTTTAACACTTTTTACATCAAGACCATTAACTTTTATCTCACCTTTTTGAATCTCTTCTAACTTATTTAAACATCTAAGCATAGTTGATTTTCCCGATCCCGAAGGTCCAATTAGACAAACTGTTTCACCTTTTTCAACACTAAAAGAGATATCTTTTAAAACAACAAGGTCTCCAAATACTTTACTAACATGTTCACATTCTATTATTTTTTCCATAAAGTCCTCTTTATCTAGCGTTGGGTATAATTCAATTTACTTTCAACTCTTTTAGATAGATAAGTTAAAAATATAATTACTATTAAATAAATAATTGCAGCGTAAGAATATAATTCAAATGCTCTATAATTTCTTGCAATAATAACCTTTGAAGTAAGTGTTAATTCATTCACAGTTATAGCACTTAAAATTGCGGTATCTTTAAGACTTGATATAGATTGGTTCATAAGAGATGGAATCATTATTTTAACAGCCTGTGGAAAAATAACCTTTCTCATTGTTTGGAAATAACTTAATCCTAAACTTCTAGCTGCCTCAGTTTGACCAATATCAATAGCTTGAACCCCTGCTCTAAATATTTCAGCCATATATGCAGAAGCATTTATTGCTAAAATTATTATTGCAGCACTATTTGTACTCATTGAATTTTTGATTACACCAAAATACAAGAATAATGCAAGAATCATCAACGGAATACCTCTAACAATAGTGATATATGTACTTGCTATTTTTTCTAAAATTTTGTTTTTACTAATTGAAAGAACACACAAGAAAATACCTAAAATTATTGCAATAGATATTCCTAATAAAGCTATAAGTAAAGTTAATTTCAAACCATTGAGTAACATTGGTAAATATTTCCAGAATAAATTTAAATATTCTATCATTCTTTGCTCCTTTTTAAAGAATAGAGGGGTACCTTAGTATCCCCTCTCTATAACTTTATTAATTATTTAAATTGGCTAATGATTTTATCATAAGTACCATTAGCTCTAAGTTCAGCTAAACCAGCATTAAACATAGCAAGTAGATCTTGGTTTTCACCTTTAACTACAGCAAATGCATCTTGTGGTGGTTCTTCGATAGCTTCGATTGCTACTTTTAGATTTTCTTGTGCACCAATAGAAATTTGGTAACTGATTACAGGATAATCTTCTAATAAGAAATCTGCTTGACCATTAGCAACAGCTAGCATCATACTTGCTGAATCTGGATAAACATTTACACTGAAACCATACTCATCAGCATGATCTTGTGACCATAACATTCCAGTTGTACCTTCTTTACAAGCTGCAACTTTGCCCTCTAAATCTTCAAAACTTGAAATACTATCATCATCAGCATTTACTACCATTGCAGATCCAGCTTCATAATAACCATCAGAGAAATCAACAATTTCACTTCTTGCTTCAGTAATATTCATACCAGCGATTGAAGCATCAATTGTACCTGAAACTAAAGCTGGAATAATAGCTGAGAAATCCATTGGGTGTAATTCATATTCAAAACCTTCAAGTTCTGCAATAGCATCAAGTAATTCAACATCGATACCATGATAATCTCCCATACCATTAGAACTTGAAACAGCAGTACCAGTGATAGATTCTCCATCTTCTAATTGAATTGAAAATGGTGGATATGAAGCATCACAAGCAACTTTGTAAACTTTAGTTTCTGAGCTTGAACTTGATTCTGGAGAACCATTAGCAAAAACAAAAGTTGTTACCATGCACAACATAACACTTAGCATTAAAATTTTTTTCATAACATCCTTCCTTAAAACAAAAAAAAGACGGAAAAATTGGATAAACCAATTCTTACGTCTTTGTAATTAAATTATATATTTGCTTCTTAGCGTATAGTAGAAAATTAAATTTAGTCAATATCTTTTAATAAAAATAAGGAATCTAAATTTATAGAATCTAAAAAGTTAATTTATAAGTTTAGAAACAAAATCCCAAAAATATGCATTCCAAATAGTTAGAATGGCTTTTTTTTAAATAGAAAAGCTAAATAAAACACTAAAAAAATCTTATTAAAAATAAATTATGGACTATAAATTAAGCTACTTTTAGCATAAAAAAATTTAATTATTAATCTACCCCCCCCATTATTTTTTTTCCAAAATAATGGTATTGCATTACAATTTGATTTTAAATTTATAAGTAAAATATAGATATATAAACTAATATATAATAGGAAAACACCCATTAAATATTACTATACAATAACCCTAATTAGGTATATTATATTAAATATAACTTTAAAAATTATTAAACACTTTGTTTTAATTCTGTAGCAAATTCACCAACTTTTGAAACACAATTTTTACCATATTTTGCAATTATTTTGACAATTGCAGAACCTACTATTGCGCCATCTGATATTTTTGCCATTTCATGAGCTTGTTTTGCATTACTAATTCCAAAACCAATAGCACAAGGCAAAGAAGGATTAACAGATTTTACAGTTTTTATTAAATCTTCTAAATTATTACTAAAAGTACTTCTCTCTCCTGTAACGCCTAATGAAGAAACACAATATAAGAAACCTTTTGCTTCTTTAGCAATCATTTTAACCCGCCCCTTAGAAGTTGGAGCAATAAGAGAAATAAAGTCAACATTATGGGCACTAAAGACTTTTTCAAATTGATTTTTTTCTTCGTATGGGACATCAGGTAATATAATAGCATCAACATTTTCTTCTTCACATTTTTTTGCAAACTTCTCAATTCCATAACTAAATATAACATTAGCATAAGTCATAAAAGCTAAAGGTACTTGGGATTTTTGTCTAACTTTATTTACCAAATTAAATACATCATCAGTACAAATACCATTTTTTAAGGCTCTTTCGCTAGCTGCCATTATCACAGGACCTTCAGCTGTAGGATCCGAAAAAGGAATCCCTAATTCAATTAAATCACAACCAGCTTTTTCTAACTCATAAATTAAGTTTTCTGAAGTTTCAATATCTGGATCTCCTACAGTAATAAAAGGAATAAATGCCTTTCCATTTTTAAAAACTTTATTTATTTTACTCATTAATATCTTCTCCTCTATACTTAGCAATAGATACGCAATCCTTATCACCTCGTCCTGATAGATTTACTACAATAATTTGGTCTTTGCTCATTTTTGGAGCGAGTTCTATTGCGTATGATAGTGCGTGTGAGCTTTCAATGGCTGGAATTATTCCTTCAACTTTAGATAAATATTCAAAAGCATCAACAGCCATTTGATCTGTTATTGGGTAATATTCAGCTCTACCAATATCTTTAAGATTGGCATGTTCTGGTCCAATACCAGGATAATCTAATCCCGCTGAAATTGAATATACAGGATCTATTTGACCATATTCATCTTGGCAAAAATAGCTTTTCATACCATGGAAGATTCCAAGTTTTCCTACAGTTAAAGTTGCAGCAGTTCTATCTGTATCAGCACCTAAACCGGCTGCTTCTAATCCAATCAATCTAACTGATTTATCATCAATAAAATTATAGAAAGCGCCAATAGCATTAGATCCCCCACCAACACAAGCTAAAACAGCATTAGGAAGCTTTCCTTCTTTCTCTAATATTTGCTGTTTAATTTCTTTGGAAATTACAGCTTGGAAGTCTCTAACGATTGTGGGGAAAGGATGAGGTCCCATAACACTACCTAAAACATAATGCGTATCACTAATTCTATTTGTCCATTCTCTCATAGTTTGAGATACGGCATCCTTTAATGTAGCTGTTCCACTTGTTACACTATTTACCTTGGCACCTAAAAGTCTCATTTTATATGCGTTAAGAGCTTGTCTTTCAATATCTTCTTGGCCCATAAAAATTTCGCATTCTAGACCCATAAGAGCTGCAACTGTTGCTGTTGCAACACCATGTTGGCCAGCTCCTGTTTCAGCGATTACTCGAGTTTTGCCCATCTTCTTAGCTAAAAGACATTGCCCAATAACATTATTTATTTTATGAGCTCCAGTATGGTTTAAATCTTCTCTCTTTAAATAAATTTTTGCTCCACCTAAGTCTTCACTCATGTGCTTTGCATAATAAAGTCTTGAAGGTCTATTTGCATATTCATTTAATAGATAAGTCAATTCTTGATTGAATTGTTCATCAACTTTATATTTATTGTAAGCTTCTTCTAATTCAAGAATTGCATTCATTAAAGTTTCTGGAACATATTGTCCACCATGAATCCCAAAATATCCTTTATTCATTATCTTCTCCGTTTAATTGTTCTAATTTAAAGCTTATTTCTTTCATTTTCTTAAAGTCTTTATACCCATTTGTTTCAACACTGCTACTTAAATCAAAAGCATAAGATTTAAATCTTTTATAAGCTTCTTCAATATTTGCTAAACTAATACCACCTGCAATAAACAAAGGCTTATTAAATTTTAGATCTAAACTCCAATCAAAAGTTTTTCCGCTTCCACCACCGCTATCAATTAATAAATAATTTACTTCATTAAATTTTTCTATATTTCTAAAATCTTTATTAACCTTTATAGCTTTTATGATTGGGATATTTACTTCTCTTTTAAGTTTTAAAATATATGAGCTATCCTCATCACCATGAAGTTGAACAATATCAATAGCCTTACTTTTAACAGTCTTTACTACATTCTCAATAGGTTCATTTACAAAAACACCAACACTCTTTATCATCTTATCTAATTTTGATTTTAAAAATAGTGCTTTTTCAAGATTAACTTGCCTTTTACTCTTTGCAAAAACAAACCCTATATACTCAGGCTTAATTTCATTAGCCATAAGTATATCTTCTTCACGTTTAAGTCCACATATTTTTAACTTAGTTTTCATAGAAGAGATCCTTTAAAAGTATTTAACAATTCTTCTTTAGAATCACTCTTCATAAAAGATTCACCAATTAATACAGCATCAGAGCTAATATCTATTGCTTTTAAAATATCTTCTCTTGTTGAATAACCACTTTCACTGACCATAATCTTATTAGAAGGTATATATTTTCTCATCCTTTCACTAATGCTTAAATCAACTTTAAAGGTTTTTAAGTTCCTATTATTTATACCAATAATCTTAGCATCTATAGAAAGGGCCATTTCAACTTCTTCTTTTGTATGAGCTTCAACTAAAACATCTAAACCTAAAAGAGTTGCTTCATTGTATAAAAATTCTAACTCTCTTTTTTTAAGAAGAGCACAAATTAATAATATAGCTTTAGCTCCAATAACTTTTGCTTCATGCACTTGATAAACATCAACTATAAAGTCTTTTCTAAGAGTTGGGGTTGAAACTATATTGCTAATCTCTTTTAAAAAAGCTAGATCTCCTTGAAAATAATCTCTCTCTGTTAAAACTGATATAGCATCAATCCCTATTCTTTCATATTCAAGTGCTATTTCTAATGGCTTAAAATTTTCACAAATCAAACCTTTTGAAGGAGATGCTTTTTTTACTTCTGCGATAAAGGATAAACCAGGTTTTGATAAGGCTTTATAAAACTCAAAAGAATTTGAAACTTCTAAGCTATATGCTTTTTGTTTTATCTTATTTCTTTGTGCAGAACTTAAAAGAGATAAATTCATTCTAGTTTTTTCTGCAATATCATCTAATATCATGATTTATACCTCATTTGTATATTTGATCATTTGATTTAACTTGTTTAGAGCCTTTCCACTATCAATTACATCTTTAACTTCTTTAATAGCATCTTCAAAGGTAATGTTATCTTTCCCAATATAAAGAGCTGCAGCACTATTTAGTACAACTGTATCTCTCTTTGGCCCTTTTTTACCACTAAATATATCTTTAATTATTTGAGCATTTTCTTTAGGAGTTCCACCAACTAAATCTTCTTTTTTACAAAGAGAGAAGCCGTAGTCTCTTGGATCTATTTCATAATTTTTAACCCAACCATTTCGGATCTCACAAACCTTAGTTTTACCAACAAGTGATATTTCATCTAGGCCTTCAAGTCCGTAGACAACTAAGCCTCTTTTAACTCCTAGATTTAAAAGAACTTGAGTAAGAGGTTCTACTAGAGATTCATCATAAACCCCCATTAGCTGATAAGAAGCTCCTGCTGGATTTGATAGAGGACCTAATATATTAAAGATTGTTCTAATAGATAATTCTTTTCTAACAGGAGCTACAAAGCGCATTGCTGAATGATATTTTTGAGCAAATAGAAAACAAATGCCTATTTTATCTAAAACATCTTTGGATTTTTCGACTTCAATATTTATATTTACGCCAAGTTCTTCAAGGACATCAGCTGCACCACATTTACTTGAAGCTGCTCTATTGCCATGTTTTGCAACAGGTATACCACAAGCTGAAACGACTATTGAAGAGGTTGTTGATATATTAAAAGAGTTTGAGTGATCCCCACCAGTTCCAACAATCTCTAACACTTCTAAGTCATTTAAGAGTTTTAGGGCATGTTGTCTCATTATTTTAGCTGATGCTGTAATTTCATCAATAGTCTCTCCTTTCATAGAAAGGGCTATTAAATAAGCTCCTATTTGAAGATTACTAGCTTTACCGCTCATAATTTCATCCATAACAGTTTCAGCTGTAAGTGCATCTAAGTCTTCTTTTTGTGATAATTTTATAATTGCTTCTTTAATCACTCTTTATCTCCTCTTAAAAAATTACTTATTATATCTATTCCATGTTCTGTTAAAATTGACTCAGGGTGAAATTGAAGTCCCACGACTCTATTTTTCACATCTTCAACAGCCATCACTTCACCATTTTCTACAACTTCAGCTGTAATAATTAAATCTTTTGGTAGTGTTTCTCTAATAACCGATAGACTGTGGTACCGTCCAACCTTTAAAGGACTTTCAATTGATTTAAAAACAGCTAAATCATTTAATGTAGCCTCAGAGTGTTTCCCATGCATTAATTCTCTACTATGAGAAACCGTAGCTCCATAAGCACAGCAGATTGCTTGATGCCCTAAACAAACTCCTAATATAGGGAATCTACCTTTAAGCTGTATAACAATTTCAATGCAAATTCCTGCATTTTCAGGTTTCCCAGGCCCTGGGGATAGCACAATTGCTTCAGGATTTAATTCAATAATTTCTTCAATTGTTATTTTGTCATTTCTAACGGTTTTAATGTCTTGATTTACCTCTCCAATTAATTGGTAGAGGTTGTAACTAAAACTATCATAGTTATCAATTAATAAAATCATATTATTTATCCTCCAAGGCATTGATTACAGCTTTTGCTTTATTTATACATTCCACATATTCATTTTCAGCTACTGAATCTGCAACAATTCCAGCACCACTTCTAACATATACATTACCGTTTTTCTTAAATGCTAAACGTATAGCAATACAAGTATCTAAACCACCATTGAAAGATAAATATCCAACAGCTCCCCCATATACTCCTCTTTTATTATTTTCAAGCTCATTAATAATTTCACAAGCTCTAATTTTAGGAGCTCCCGATAAAGTTCCTGCAGGGAGGATTGAATCTATTGCATCAAGAGAATCTAGTTCATCTTTAATAATTCCTGTAACAGTAGATCCAATGTGCATTACATGAGAGAATTTTAGTATTTGCATATACTCTTCAACTTTAACAGAACCAAATTTGCTTATTTTCCCTATATCATTTCTGCTTAAATCAACTAACATATTATGTTCAGATACTTCTTTAGGATCAGATAGTAATTCTTTTTCTAATTTAGAATCTTCTTTTTCACTCTTACCACGTTTTCTAGTACCAGCAAGAGGAAAGGTACTTAGTTTATTTTCTTCAAGTTTAACAAGAGTTTCAGGAGAGGCTCCTGTAAGTTCAATGTGACCACTTGAGAAATAAAACATATAAGGAGAAGGATTAGTTTTTCTTAAATAGCTATAAACTGACTTTAAACTACCTTCATAAGGAGCTGTTAATCTATTTGAAAGCACAACTTGGAAAATATCTCCCTCATAAATATAATTTTTAGCCTTTTCTACCATCCCACAAAACTGTTCTTTACTAAATAAAGGTTTTAAAGAAGATAAAAGTTTCCCTTTCTCTTCTTTCATAGTAAAACTTTCACTAATTAAATCACTTAAACTCTTTAATTCCATAGTAGCTCTTTTATAATTGGAATCAAAATTATCTCTTTTAACATTAATTATTAAATAAAGTTCATCTTTTAAATTATCAATTGCAATAATTTTATCAAAAAGCATTAAATCAATATCTTTAAAATCCTCCTCATCTACAGCATCTAATTTTAATTTAGGTTCACTATATGAGATAAAATCATATGAAAAATAACCTACAAGTCCCCCTGTAAATGGGGGAAGGCCTACTATTTTAGGACTTTTATTTTCATCTAAAATTTTTCTAATGTATGGATGAGGCTTCTCACTTTCTAATTCAATAGTAGTTGCTGATTTAATGCAAAGCTCATTACCTTTTTGAGTAATCTCTAAACTTGGATTAAAACCTATATAGGTATAACGTCCCCAAACTTTAGCATCTTCACAAGATTCTAAGAGAAAAGTGTGTTTACTTATTTTCTCTAATCTATCCAAAATTTCCATTGGACTTTTATTTTTAAGTGGTAGGCTTAAACTAATTGGTATTGTATTATACTCTTCATCATATAATTGAGCTTGCTCTATTGTAGGATAATAATTCATTTTACCTCTTCTTTGTTTCTATTCATAGAAATATTACTGTTACTATAAATAGTAACAACGTTACTGTCAATAGAAACAATATTTTTTAAAGAAAAAAAGTATTATTAACAGACTATATACCCTTATATCTAAATATCTGTGTTATAATGATGAAAAAAGGTAGCTATGAGTATATATGCATATAAATTGATATTAATAATTCTTGGATTTATTTCATTAATTCTTTCAATTATTGGAATAGTTATCCCTATATTGCCTACAACCCCATTTCTACTTTTATCAGCATTTTGTTTTTTCAAAGGATCTAAAAAACTTGATTTATGGTTCAAGAACACAGCTCTTTATAAGAAACATGTTGATACATTTATAGAAAATAAAGAGATGGATTTAAAATCTAAAACCTCAACAATTTTAACACTCACTATCTTGTTTTCTATTGGATTTTTCTTTGCAAAAAACCTTATTGTAGTTAGAATTATTTTAGCTATAATTTGGATAATTCATATACTCTATTTCACTCTTTATATCAAAACTAAGAGAGAACTATAATAATAATTTTATATTTGTTAAAAATACTGATAAATTTGTGGATTGGTTGTGTATCTTATGTGTAACTTGTGTGGAAGGTGTTTTTCCTACAGCTTTTTTACTCTATCAGTTGTATTGTATTTACTTGATAATATACTTTCTTTAAAAACTATAAGATTTTTAATTATGGGAGAGATAAATTGAAAAAAATATTTTTGATTATAACTTTATTTATATTATCAACAACATCTATTTTTGCAATTGAGGTAGGATCCAAAATAGATACTGGATTATATTATTATCCCACAATAACATTAAATGATAGTGATGATTTAGAGGTATATTCATCCCTTTCTTCAACCATTGATTTTGAATTATTTTATTTAAAATTTAAAAGAGATGAAATTGGTCCTTATTTTTCTTTATTCAATGTTTCAAGGTCAATTGTGTATAACAATATTTATCTTAGGAAATTTAATGCAACAGCTATAGGTTTAGATTGGGGACACTATTTTTCTAATAATTTTAAATTTAATACTAAAGTTGCAATGGGAGTTGGAACTGTTGGAGAGAGCACAAATAAAGAAATGTATATTGATTTATCTTTAGTTCCTTCTATGATCTTAATTAACAAGAAAGATTTTGATTTGAATCTTAACTATATTTTTAATGGTGTTTATAGAAATAGTTTATTTTCTCCAAGTGTTGGAATAGGTATAGCAATGAGTTTCGACTGGATAACAGATTCTAGTGAACTACTTGAGACTAAAAGCCAAAATTATAAAGCAAAGGGAATTCTATGAAAAAAATAACCATTATTTTACTTTCGATTTTTCTTCTTTCTAGTTGTGAACTGTACTATGAAGAAAACACCTATTCAATTAATTTAATTTCGATCGGCATTGATTATAAAAATACAACATACTCTTCAAACTGGCTTGAGGGGACTATAAATGATGCAAAAGAATTTGAAAAAGCTTTAACTCAAATGGCTGGTGTTAGTGAAATTACTATAAACAATTCAGGGTATTATCAAGTTGGAAGTGATTATAGTTCAGATACTATTGATGATGAATATTATCCTAGTAAAGAACATATTCTCTTAGCTTTTGAAACCTTAGAATCTAGTGCAGATGAAAATTCTATAAACATTATTTATTATTCAGGCCATGGCGATTCTGATGGTAGTTTAATCTTAGCTACAACTGATACAGAAACTGGTGCTATTAGTTTTGATGAAGATGGCAATGTAACATCTGATCAAAAATTAACAGTAAGCGAAGTATATGAGGCGATTGATGATATCCCTGGTAAAACTGTAATCATTGTTGACTCTTGTTACTCAGGGAATTTTTTCCAAGATAGTGTATATAGTGAGAGTGAAGATGATTTTTCATTTACTAGTGCATTTGAAAATCTCTTTAGTAATGATAGTAAAGAGAGTGAATACAGTGATATTTTTATAATTAGTGCTTCTCAAGATGATGAGGTTTCCTCTGAAAATGGATATAACAGATATCATGGTTATTTTACTAAAGCTCTTTTAGAAGGTATGGGCTGGTGTGATGGTGAAAAAGGCTCTCTATCATATTTTATAATTCCTGAGATGATTGATGAAGATGATGGAATTCAAGGTGAACTTGCAGATGGAAATCCCCCTGCAACTTCTAGTGGGATTTTAAGTTTAGATTCTTTAGTTGATTATGTAGATGAAAATATTGATGAAAGAGCAACCCAAACTGCCCAGGTTTCAGCTTGGAGATACGATTTAGTATTGTTTGAGTATTAACTATTTACAAATTAAATTCAATTAATAATGTTTCCTTATTGACATTACATCTCAATATGATACACTTGAGTTAACGGCTTATGCCAGTTATAAAGTTTCATTAGGAAACAAAATTATAATATTATTAGTATACGGAGGAAAACATTATGCCTGAATTTAGTGAACCATTTGCAGGTTTAGCGAACAAGAAAAAATTAACTCATCAAGAATTAGTAAGATCAATTAGATTTATGATTGCAGCAGAATATGAAGCAATTCAATTGTACATGCAATTAGCTGAATCTACTGATAATAAACTAGCAATTGATGTTTTAAAAGACATTGCTGATGAAGAGAGAGTCCATGCAGGAGAATTTTTAAGACTATTACATGAACTAGAACCAGATGAAGCTAAGTTCTACGCTGAGGGTGCTCAGGAAGTAGAAGAAGAAATCGAAAAACTATAGTTAAAACCTTGGAGGTATCTATGGGTTGTGATACTGGTTTAAAACCAATTAAAAAAGTTAAAAAAGAAGAATCTTCAGTAGAAGTTCAAGAGGAGAAAAAAAGTATGAGTTCAACAATGGTAAGACAAGAAATGCCTGAATTCAAAATGGATGCATATGATGCAAAAACTGGTCATTTCACTACAGTTTCAAGTGAAGATTATAAAGGAAAATGGACTGTAATTTGTTTCTATCCTGCTGACTTTACATTTGTCTGTCCAACTGAAATTGCAGCTATGAATTCAAAATATGATGAATTTAAAGAATTAAATACTGAAATTCTTGCAGTTTCTGTTGATTCTAAATTCTCACACAAAAGATTCGCTGAAACAGAACCAATTTTAAAGGGTTTGAAATTGATGATGGGTGCTGATTCTAATCAAGAAGTAAGCCGTGCTTTTGGTGTTTTAGTAGAAGAAGAAGGAGTTGCACTAAGAGGTAGATTCCTATTTACTCCAGAAGGTGTTTGTGTAGCTCAAGAAGTTCAAGCTGACTCTGTTGGAAGAAATGTAAATGAATTCTTAAGACAAGTAAAAGCTTGGCAATATGCTACAAAAACTGGTGAAGTCTGTCCTGCTGGATGGAGACCTGGTAAAAAAACTCTTCCTGTTAATACCGATGCAGAAAAGATGGCCGGTCATGTTGGTGAATATATAACACTTGAAGAAATTTTAAGCTAATATATTTAAATAAGAAAAGAAGGTGCATTCCAAAATTCAAAATTAATGGAATGCATTTTTTATACCCTTTTAATTGTTTATACTATATATTGACTTTATATACCGTTCAGTATAGAGTTAATTTATGAACAATTTAACTGATAATAAAGAAAATATATTAAACTGTGCCTTATCTCTATTTTCACAAAAGGGATATGAAGCTGTTTCTGTTCAAGAAATAGTTAGTAATGCAAAAATTACAAAACCAACTTTATATTACTATTTTAAAAGTAAAGAAGGTGTTTATGATAAGTTATTAATAAAATACTATACTCAGTTAAATTCTTTAATTGAAAAAGTTAGTCACTACAGTGCTAATCCAGATTCATATTTTGAAGATATCTACCCTATTTTAGTAAATGTTACTACATCATATTTTACCTTTGCTAAAGAAACCCCTCTTTTTTATAGAATGGTATTAGCAAATCAATACATGCCAAAGTCTTCTTCAGTTTATGAAATTATGAAAAAATATCATTATATCCAACATGATCTTTTACTTAAAATGTTCTACTCAATGGGAGAAATACACACCAATTTAAAAAACAAAGAACAACAATTGAGTTTTAGTTATCTTGGGATAGTAAACACATATATTGCTCTCTTCTTATCTGATAAAGTTTCTACTTTAAATTGTGAAAAAGCAAAAGAATTAGTACATCAATTTATGCATGGAATTTATGCATAAAAAGTAGATTTAAATTAAAAAAATTTTAATAAATATTTTATATACCTAACGATAAGTAAAGACTAAATAATAAGTATCGAATTTATATGATACAAAGGAAAAAACATGGAATACTGGTATAAAAATGCAATTATCTATCACTTTTTTACTTTTGGTGTTTGTAATGCACCATTTGAAAACTCTTATAAAGAAAAAAATAATAGGATAAGAGAAATTGAAAAATGGATACCTCACATCAAACAAATGAACTTTAATACTGTTTTATTGAGCCCAGTATTTGAATCTAAATCCCATGGATATGATACTACAGACTATTTTAAAATTGATAGCAGATTAGCAGATAATCAAAGTTTTAAAGAGGTAGTAAAAACCCTACATTATAACGATATAAAAGTTGTTTTAGATGGAGTTTTAAACCACTGTGGAAGAGATTTTTTTGCATTTAAAGATCTCCTTAAAAATACAGAAAATTCAAATTATGTTAATTGGTTTAGTAATGTTGATTTTACTAAAACAAATTCTTTTAATGATCCATTTTGCTATAATACTTGGAGTGGATACGATCAACTTCCTCAATTTAATTTAAAAAATAAAGAAGTTACTTCATATTTATTTGAAGCGGTTCAATACTGGATTGAATATTTTGATATTGATGGATTGAGATTAGATGCTGCAGAATGTTTAGATCAACAATTTATAAAAGAACTAAGATCTAATACAACTTCTTTTAAAGAAGATTTTTATCTTATGGGAGAGGTTGTAAACTCAGATTATAGAAATTGGGTAGCTGATGATAAATTAAATTCTGTAACTAATTATGAATTATTTAAAGGATTTTACTCTAGCCACAATGATAAAAATTTATTTGAAATAGCCCACTCTCTAAAAAGACAATTTGATAACAATGAGGGTATTTACAACTATTTTTTACCTTATAATTTTGTAGATAATCATGATCAAAGTAGAATAGCTAGCCTTGTTGAAACCCCTTATTATTTATATACAATATATATCCTTCTGTTTACAATCCCTGGAAATCCATCTCTTTACTATGGTAGTGAATGGGGAATTAAAGCAACTAAATCTCTTAACTTAGATAGAGATATTAGGCCTTATATAGATATTGAAAATGTAAATATTGAAGAACCATCATTACAACCTTTTATACAGAAGCTAACTTCAATTAGAAAAAGTACACCATCATTATGTCATGGTGATTATAAAGAAGTTTCAATTGAATATCAAAAACCCTTTATATTTAAAAGACAATTAAAAAATCAATGTACCTATGTAATTATAAATCCAAATGATTCAGATTTTTTTATTAATATAGAAAATGATACAGCTAAATACAGAGATGCTTTAAATGATGAAGAAGTCGATATTAAAAACCTAAAGATTAATAAATATTGGGGAAGAATTTTAGTTTCGAAATAATTCAGTACAAGATAAATAAAAATATTTTACTAAAAATTATCCTTTTCTTTTCCTATATATTTATAGGAAGAAAAGGATATTTATATTTTTAAATTAACTTATTTCTATTTTCAAATCTTTTATAGGAGGATCAGGATTCCCTCCAGCTGTGATGATATCAATAACCATAGATCCAGAATCTGATGAGGTAACAAAAAAACTTATAACAACTAAAACACCTAAAATTGATGTGATTGCATTAAAGGGTAATCTCTCTAATAATAAGAATAGAGATAGTGGGACATTATCAGTTACAGCCTGTGCAAATCCACCACCTTGGAACATTTCTATATATAATGCTGAATTACCAAAAACAGTCATCCATAAGAAAGTAACTAGAGTTGGTACACATAATACTCCCATTAAAAATTCTCTAATGGTTCTACCTCTTGATACACGAGCTATAAACATTCCTACAAATGGAGACCATGCAATCCACCAAGCCCAATAGAATACTGTCCAGGAGTTTTGCCAATTACTATTTTCAAATGTTTCGTTCCAAGTAGATATAACAGTAAGTTTTTGCACATAATAACCAATATTTTCAGCAAATCCGTTTAATATAAACATTGTTGGACCAAAGATAAATACAAATAATAATAAAAGCATTGCAAGTTTAATATTTAATTCAGAAAGTTTTCTAATACCTGAATCAAGCCCTTTTACAACAGAAACGGTTGCTATTGCTGTAATTACAACAATCAAAACTATTTGTACTGGAAGGCTCTGTTCTATACCAAATAAATGACTAAATCCTGCATTTATTTGTTGAACACCAAAACCTAGTGATGTTGCAACACCAAAAAGAGTTGCCACTGTTGCTAAAATGTCTATTAAATTTCCCCAAGCACCCTGAATTTTATCGCCAAGTAGTGGATAAAATATTGTTCTAATAGATAAAGGCTGTCCTTTATTGAAACTAAAGAAAGCTAAAGCCAAAGCAATTAGTGCATAGATTGCCCAGGAATGCAGTCCCCAGTGCATAAATGTAAAAGCCATTGCTTGATGAGCTGCTTCTGTTTGGTTTTCTACAGGAATTGGAGGGTTTGTAAAATGAAACATAGGTTCTGCAACTCCATAAAACAATAAACCTATTCCCATTCCAGCTGAAAATAGTATAGCAAACCAACTTTGGGTTGTAAAATCTGGTTCTGCGTCATCTCCACCTATGCGAATTTCGCCATAACGACTAAACATAATATAAACAACAAATATTAATATTACATTTACACAGAGAGTAAAAAACCATCCAGCATTTGTAGAAATACCATTTAGTAATGGATTAAAAATTCCACCAACCATCTCATTGAAGAAGACAGAGAATATAACAAACCCGATTATTAATGCTGCTGAGGTGAAAAATATGACAGGATGTATGTCAAATTTTTTCTTCTTTTCTTGAAAATTTTCTTTATTTTCGATACTGATAAATATGATCCTAAATTATCTAGAAAAACAAAAATAGCACAAAACAAAAACCCGGAGAACTTGTTCCGGGATTATGCTTTTAAATTATATCAACTCTATAATTGAATTAGCCAAATTTAGGCTATATGTGAATTTAAGATAATCATTATTTTTTTTCTTTCCTTATGTTGATAAATATATTTAAATCTGTCAACCGCACTAAAATAGCCTAATAAGGGGAACACACCATATAATTACTCAACTAAACTATTCTTTAAATTCATAGATATCTCTATCTACAACATTCTTTAGTTTTTTCCCATCTAAATAAGCTCTTAAATTATATTCAATAAGATCTAATGTCTTTTTCCAGTTATGTTCCATATAATCTTGACCTGCAGAGTGCGGGGTAATAATTAAATTTTTAATTTTCCAAGCTCTGTGATCTTTTGGCAATGGCTCAATATTAAATACATCTAAAGCAGCACCAGATATTTTACCTTGTTCAATTGAATCACAAAGTGCTTCATTATCAACTGTAACCCCTCTTCCAGTATTTACTAATACAGAGCCTTCTTTCATCATAGCAATTCTTTTAGCATTGATCAGATTTTGAGTTTCAGGAGTTGATGGAACAACCATAGCTATTATGTCTGCTCTGGGTATAATGGAATCTAATTGAGTAAAACTATATAATTCATCTACATGATTACATTTCTTAGTTACATCTCTTCTAACTCCAATAACATGAACACCGAAAGCTTTTAGTAATCTTGAAAATTCACTGCCAATATCGCCAAGACCGATTACAATTGCAGTAGAACCTTTAAGCATCATAACGCTGCCTTCATCATGCCATTTTGCCTTAAGTTGATTATCTCGATATATATGAATTTTTTTCATAAGAGATAAAAGAAGAGATAGCATAAACTCAGATTGAGAATCACCGTAAGATCCTTTTGCATTAGTCAATATTGTTTGCTTTGGAACTACATTTGCTTCCATATACTTATCAACACCTGAAGAAATCATCTGTAACCATTCTAAATTATTTGCATCTTTTAAAAATTTTCTTGGTGGATATCCAATAATAATTTGGGCATTACAAACATCTTCTTTTGTAATTGTATATTTTTCTTTATCTTTAAATGTAAAATCTATTTTATCTTTAAATTGTGTAAATATTTCTTTCTCTTCATCACTTACTCTAATTAATACTAAAGCTTTTGTCTTGTTCATAAATTTATTACCTCGCTCTTCAACATAAAATCAATATTATAATATTTATCACTTAAACTCTATAATTATTTTCTTAAGTTTGATTAAAGCTTTTATATCTTATCTTTTAAATTCACTTTTTTAATTTTTAAAAGAGATGCTTCACTAACTCCTTCTTTTTGTAAAAATGAGGTAATTAATTGAGTTTTTCCATCAATATAAGAATCAATATCGGTGGAAAATTTTTTACTAAGCTTTTTCTTTAAATTACTGTAAATAATTCTATCTCCCTCATTCTCAATCAAATGTTTTTTCAATAAAAGATGATTATTTAAGTGTTCATTTCCCCTAATACAAAGATAAAGATGATGATTCATCCAATTTATATAAGGGTTTTTATAATCATAAGAGAAAGCTTCTCTACCCTCTATGTTTAAATTTCCAAGATGTTTATAACCAACACTCTCTAATTTTTTTATAACTTTTAATTTATCTTCATTATCATTAACTATAATATCAATATCAAGAATAGGTTTTGCCCACATTTTATAAACAGAAGTGCTCCCTACATGAACAATTTCGATATCAATAGTATTTAACAATTTAGTGAAAAAGGTTTTTGCTTTTACGAATTCACACTCCCATTTACTATCATATTCTACAACTTCAATGTTCAAAAAAACACCTCCTAATAAAATATCATCCTAGAAATTCTAGGATGACTAAATAAGTTATTTGTAATATTTAATACAAAATATAAAATGCTATTAGTTTTTAAAGCTATGAATTGGAGCTGGGATTCTTCCACCTCTGTTTATAAACTCAGCACAAGATTTAGTATTAACTTTCATTATTGGAGCAAAACCTAATAAACCACCAAATTCAGCAGAATCACCTAAAGTTTTACCAATAACAGGTATTATTCTAACAGCTGTAGTTTTAGCATTTATCATACCAATTGCTGCTTCATCTGCAATAATTCCCGCAATTGTAGTAGCTTCTGTATCACCAGGGATTGCAATCATATCTAGGCCAACAGAACATACACAAGTCATTGCTTCTAATTTTTCAATACACAAGCCACCACTAGCTGCAGCATTTATCATATTTTGATCTTCACTTACAGGAATAAAAGCACCGGAAAGCCCTCCTACAGAAGAAGATGCCATGATTCCACCTTTTTTAACTTGGTCATTTAATAGAGCTAAAGCTGCTGTAGTACCAGGACAGCCAACTTCTTCAAGTCCCATACTTTCTAATATTTCTGCAATAGAATCACCAACTGCAGGAGTTGGAGCTAAAGATAAGTCTAATATTCCAAATGGAATATTTAATCTTTTACTAGCTTCTTGAGCAACTAATTGTCCAAGTCTTGTAACTTTAAAAGAAGTTTGTTTTATTATTTCACAAAGTTCTGTAAAATTTTTTCCTTTTACACTTTGGATTGCTTCATTAATTACTCCAGGCCCACTAACACCAACATTAATAACATTGTCAGTTTCAGTAACACCATGGAAAGCTCCTGCCATAAAGGGATTATCATCAGGGGCGTTACATAATACAACAAGCTTTGAACAGCCAATACTATCTCTATCTTTAGTTAAGATTGCTGTTTCTTTAACAATTTGACCCATTAGTTTAACTGCATCCATATTCAATCCAGTTTTTGTTGAACCTACATTAACAGAAGCACATAAACAATCAGTTTTAGCCATTGCTTGTGGGATAGATCTAATTAAAAGCTCTTCACTTTTAGTCATACCTTTTGCCACAATTGCAGTATAACCACCAATAAAATTAACACCTACATCTTTAGCAGCTTGATCTAAAACTTGAGCAAGTTCAACATAATCTTCTTTTGTTTTACAAGCTGAAGATCCAATAAATGCTAAAGGAGTAATTGATATTCTTTTATTTACAATTGGAATAGCATAATCACTTTCTATCTCTTTACCAACTTTAACTAAATCTTTAGCAGTTGTTGTTATTTTCTCATAGATATTTTTTTTTAATACCTCAAGGTTACTATCGATACAACTTAAAAGACTTATCCCCATAGTAATGGTTCTTACATCTAGGTTATCTTTTTCAAACATCTTGTTTGTATCAACGACTTCACTTAGAC
Source organism: Pleomorphochaeta sp. (assembly GCA_028532815.1). GTDB lineage: Bacteria > Spirochaetota > Spirochaetia > Sphaerochaetales > Sphaerochaetaceae > Pleomorphochaeta. The sequence goes on along the minus strand of JAQQAS010000012.1, from coordinate 11,599 downwards.
TTGGCATTGATTCCTCCTAGATGCGTTGCATCTTTTCAAAAATTTCTTCTTTTTGTAGTTTGATTTGAACACCTAGTTCATCACCAATATCATGGAGATCATCTGCAACTTCATGAAAGTCTTTACTACATTTTTCTGTATCACAGATCATCATCATCTGAAACAATCCACCAACAATAGTTTGGGAGATATCCAAAATATTTACATTGTTTTGAGCTAAATAACTACAAATTGTAGCAATAATTCCTACTCTGTCTTTTCCAAGAACACTAATAATTGATTTTTCCATAAATTGAGTATACAAAAATAAAATAAAAAATAGAATATTTAAGAGCTATAAATAATTAACTAATGCTTGATAATTTATATAAGTATCGTATATTTTCTTTCTTCTACTCCTACTAAAATGAAATTATATCTCTATTTTTTAAAAATAGATAAGCAAGATACCTTGCAGATTTATTGACATATGCCTATAATAATCATAATTTTAAAACTTAAATAGAAAGGACAATAATGAAAACTTTATACGATAAAAAGTCTCTTGAGATTATGAAGGTTGCAGATAAAACAGCTAATATGAGTTTAAATAGATTAGAACAAATAAAAGCTTTCGCTCTTGAAGCTAATTATAAAGGGATTGGAATTGCTTATTGTATAACCTTTAGAAGAGAAGCTTATATAATAAAAGAATATCTTGAAAGTGATTTCCAAATTTTTACAGTTGATTGTAAATATGGTAGATTAAGTAAAAAAGAATTATTCAATGAAAACAGTTCTAGAGTTCTTTGTAACCCCGCAGGTCAAGCTCAATATTTGAATGATAAAAATACTGATTTAAACATTTCAATTGGACTTTGTGTTGGTCATGATATGATATTTAACAGAGTCTCTAATGCCCTTGTAACTTGTGTTTACACAAAAGATTTTACCAATAATAATGATATGGATCAGGCCATTTATGATATTAGTAAATAGATTAAAACAATAAAGTCGTTGTACAACAAATACAACGACTAAGATAATAAAATATTAAGAGATTTACATTGATAAATCTTGGCCTTTATTTACTTTATTAAAAATAAGTAAAGAGGCAACCGTTAATAGCGTTAATATGGTTGCAAGAGCGGCTGCAACTCCATAATTACCACGAAGTACTTGAGTATATACCTCAATGGTTAAGGTTCTTGTCTTTCCTGTATACAACAATATAGCAGATGATAATTCACTAATCATTGTTATCCAAGATAAAATAGCCCCTGAAATAATTCCTGCACTCATCATTGGAATAGTAATTTTCCAAAATGTTTTTGCATTACTTGCTCCAAGAGAAAGGGACGCTTCTTCAACCGTTAATGGAATTTGTTGTAATGTAGCAACTGTTGATCTAATTGTGTATGGTAAACGTCTTATAATAAGAGCTATTACCATAATTGTCATACTTCCTGTCAATACAAGTGGTGGCTTGTTAAATGCACTTGATAATGCAATACCAACAACAATACCAGGAATAATATAAGGGACCATAGAAACAGTATCTATAATTGCAGTTATTTTAGATTTTTTTCTTACTACAAGATAAGCAATAAATACAGCAATTATTAAAACAAATATAAGAGCTGTTAATGGAATTATAATAGTATTCCTTATAGCGTTTCCCATTTTTGAGAACGCAATGGTGTAACTTTCAAAAGAATATCCACTAGTAAATACTGTACCATTAACTTTCTTAAAGGAAGTATAAATTACATAAACTTGTGGTGCAATTGATAATGATATTAAAACATAAGAGTAAATATGAATTAGAACATTTTTTACACCATGAATTTCTTTTGGTCTAATCTTATTAATACTATTCATAGTAAATGAATGCTTTTGTGAAATATACTTTTGGAAAAGGAATATTATTAATGTAATTATGATAGCAAGAATAGCAATACTTGCTGCAAATCCATTATTCCCTCCTAATTCAGACATATAAGCATCATATATTGTAATTGGGAAAGTTCTATACCCTTCTCCAATTAGCATAGGGGTTCCAAAATCACTAAAACATCTCATAAATACCAATAAAGCACCTGCTAAAACAGTTGGCAAAATTAAAGGTAAGATTACTTTAAAGAATCTGTTAACCCCAGAGCATCCTAAGTTTTCAGAAGCTTCTAATAATGAATTATCTACATTGGAAAATGCTCCAGAAACATATAAAAATATTAAAGGATAAAGTTGTAAGGAAAGAACTAGTAAAATACCTTTAAAGCCATAAATATCAGGCATCTGAATATTTAATAGATTTTCAAAAAACTTTGTTACCACCCCATTTCTGCCTAATAATAAGATCCATGAATAAGCACCAACAAATGGAGCAGACATACTAGATAGAATTATTAATATTCTTAATCCCTTAGCACCTTTTATTTTAAATCTTGCAAAAAAGAAAGCTAAAACTGTTCCTAAAACTACAGCAACAAAAGTAATAACAATCGAGATTTTAAAAGAATTTAATAGTGTAGAATAATAATATTTCTTTTCGAAAAATCTTTTAAAATTATCTAAAGTAAATAATCCTGTTTTAGAATCAATGAATGACTCTGAAAGCAATATTAGAAGGGGGATAATCAAAAAGATAGTATAAAGTGTTAATAATCCTAAAGTTGATGAGGACCATAAATTAATTTTTGATTTCTTATTTTTCATAGGCAATCACCAAATTTTCTTTGCCATCTTCACTAAATACATTAACTTTATCTGTATTAATTGTTAGATAGACTGTTTTACCTGTTTCATTTTTATTATTAATCATACTTTCTTTAATTATTTCTACTATTTGTTTATTTGGTAATTCCATAAAGAAGTGAGTATTTAAACCTAAGAAAATAGTATCTTTAATTACAGCTGGAATTGCAGTTTCATCGTCAGTTATAATAAACTCTTCAGGACGAATAGATACCTTTACTCTTCCTTTATAATCAATATTATTAAATTTAACTTTGTGATTTAAGATATTAATCTCATTTTTATCACATTCACTTTTAATTATATTTGTTCTACCAATAAAGCTAGCAACAAATTCATTAGATGGTCTATGATATATTTCTTGAGGGCTACCGATTTGTTGAATTTCACCAAGATTCATAACGGCAATTCTATCACTTATTGCCATTGCTTCTTCTTGATCGTGTGTAACATAGATAGTAGTAATTCCAACTTCTTTTTGAATATCTCTAATTGCTTGTCTCATTTCTAAACGTAATTTAGCATCAAGGTTTGAAAGAGGTTCATCCATCAACAATACATCAGGCATAATTACAAGTGCACGTGCTAGAGCAACTCTTTGTTGTTGTCCACCTGATAGTCTCTCTGGCATCCTATCTCTGTATTCATAGATTTGCATTAATTTTAAAAACTTATCAGCCATTGGTCCTATTTCGGATTTACTAAAGTTTCTATTCTTTAATCCAAATTCAACATTTTCACGGACAGTTAAATGTGGAAAGATAGCATAGTTTTGGAATACCATACCAATATTTCTTCTACTTGGGTCTAAATCATTGATTCTATTTTCATCAAAATAGAAGTCCCCACCCTCAATGGTATTAAAGCCTGCTATCATTCTTAATAAAGTTGTTTTACCACAGCCAGAAGGGCCTAATAATGTAAAAAACTCTTTATCTCTAATCTCTACATCCAAATCTGGAATAATTACATTTTTACCGTATGCCTTTAATGCATGTTGTATGTTTATTGCTACACTCATAAATTTTTTCCCTACTAAATTATAAACATAAAAGAAGACTTATCTCCTTTTATGTTTATTTGCTTTTATTTAATTCTTAATTATAGACTTGTGAACATATCAATATAACGATCAACAAGTTCTTGTTTGTTAGCAGTTACATAAGCTGTATCTTCATTCTTTACATTAATCTCATCAATAGGTTTCATGTAATCAGCTGTTTGAACATCTTTGTAAACTGGTCTATTTGTTAATGTCATACCATATACATCTTGAACTTCTTTAGAAGTGATAAAGTCAATAAAGAGTTTTGCAGCTTCTAAGTTTTTAGCACCTTTAATAATTGCACTACCAGCTGGTAAGAACACTGTTCCTTCTTTCATATAAACAACACCAACGTCTGCACCATCATTAATTAAAGTCAAACATGGATCTTCATAAGATAAGCCAATAGTATATTCTCCGTCTCTAACACCTTTCCATACTGCAGAACTAGAACCTAGAACTTTTGTATTTTTAAAGATTTCAGCTACTTTAGCCCAAGCAGCATCACTTTCATAACCACCAAAGTCAATAAGCATGTTTGTTAAGTGAGCAAAAGAACTAGAAGATTTTGAAGGATCACCTGAAACAATTTGACCTTCTAATTGAGCACCATATTTAATAATATCTTCATAACCAGTAATTGTAACACCTGGTAATTTTTCTGCTAGTTTTGTTTTATTATAAACAATAACACTACCATCAAGAGTGTTTTTAGTTACATAACCACTTTCATTTCTATAAGCTTCAACTAAATTAGCATCATTTTTACTTACATAGGTTTCAAATAAATCAGGTCTACCTAAAAGTGTTGCATAACTTCCACCATACATAACATCCCCTTGAGGGTCATTCTTTTCTGATTCAATTCTCTTCATACATTCACCAGTACCAGCAGAAATGATATCAACAGCAATACCATATTTTTCTTCAAAAGGTTTTTCAACAGCTTGGATAAGACCTTCAGAGTTAGGTGAGTAAACTACAAGAGTTTGTGGTTCATCAGAAGAAGATTCTCCTGATCCTTGTGCAAAAGCAAAGCTCATAGTAACAATAGTTGCTAATAAAATTACTAATATTTTTTTCATTTATTTTGCTCCTTTTTTAAATGATAATTAATTTTAACATTGGAATTTTCAGTTTCACATACCACAAAAGGACACTCTTTATAGTAAAATTAGACAATTTTTAATAATAGGAAGCTTTATTATTATTCAAAATTATAAGAAAGTATTAAATTATTAGTTATTAAATTAATTGTTAAAACAAAATAATTAGTTTTTTTATTTGATATGAAAATTATTCATTTTCCTTAATCAATTGAGTTACTGAATATCCAGTATAACTTTTAAATTTTGAACAAAAATATTTGTAATCATTGAAGCCAACCATTTCAGCTATTTGATAAATTGGATACTTATTGATACTAATTAAATTAATTGCTTTATAAATTCGATAACTATTTAAAGTAGTATTAAATGTAATATCATTTTGTTTAAGTTTATTTTTTATAGAAGATACACTGTAATTTAATTCTTCAGCTACGTCATCCAATTTTATTTTATTCATATAATTCTTTTTTATAAAATTAATAATATCATGCAACAATTCATCTTCACTATTAACTTCTTGATATACTTTTGAAATATTTTTTGCTTGGAATTTAGCATTATTTATAAGCCTTTTATCATCTAGATTTGAAATGGCTTTTGCAAGAGAGACTTTTAATAAATTGTGATCTAAAGGTTTTACTAGATATTCAGTTACTCCAAAAGTTATAGCTTTTTTAGCATATTCAAAATCACTATAACCACTTAGAATAATAAACTCATAATTCTTCCTATTTTCAATTTTATTAATCATTTCCAAACCACTCATAAGTGGCATTTTTATATCAGTTATTATAATATCTACTTTATGCTTTTGTAGATATTCAAGACAAGAGATGGGATTGTCAAAATCTGCAACCACAACTAAATTAAGGCTAGGAAAGTCAAAACTATACATCAACCCTTTTCTAATAATATCTTCATCTTCACAAATAACTACATTATACATAATTAACCTATCTCTTCTTTAAAAGTTATCTCAAATATGGTCCCATTATTATCTCTTCTAACATCAAGAGTAGAATTAGGATATAACATCATAAATCTTCTAAGTACATTATGAACCCCAATATGATTTGTTAAGTTCTTCTTCTTTTTATAACTTTCCATAATCTCATTAATTATTTTATCACTTATACTTATCCCTGTATCGTGGACCCTAATATAGTATAAATTATTAATCATTTCAGCACTTATGTCTATGTGTACCTTAGTACTGTTTTCAAAACCATATTTAATACTATTTTCAACAAGAGGTTGAATAGACAACTTAGGAACTAAGATATCATCCATCTCTTTTGAAATCTTTATTGTATATGTTAATTTTTCTTTGAACCTAAATTTGTAAAGATCTAAATATTTCTTTAAATATTTTAAATCATCTTTTAGAGAGGAATAATTGATATTATTATTAATAGAATATCTAAAAATTGAATTAAGTTCTAAGATATATTTTTCAGCTTCTTTTACATCAAATAACATTGAATATCTAATTGTCTCTAATGAATTATATAGAAAATGAGGATTAAATTGTGAATCTAGTTTTTTCTTTTCATAGATAAGATTTGTTTCACTCAATTCTTTATTAAGTTCAATTTCTGAATTTAATTTATTTAACATTTCATTAATGTTTTTAGCTAAATTTTTAAAATCTCCTTCAAGATTTTCATTTATCTTATGATCTAATTTTCCAAGGGATATAATATTTGCATCACTTATAATAGATTCTATACTCTTAGAATTCTTTTTTGCTATCTTTTCTATCACATTATTAGAAAAATATATTACTAGAAATATTATTAAAATAAGAATAAAAAGCATGAAAATATAATACTTTTCAAGACTAAATGCTTGCTCTAAATAGTAAATTGTATAATAGTCTTTTTTTACTCTAGTAACCTTATACCTAACTCCATTTAATTTATAATTTTTAGAATATTTAAAATTACCACCGGCATTTAATATTTCATAGTTATTGCTTGCAATTACAGTATCAAAAGGATTAGCAATAATATAGTTTCCAGCATTTGGGAGTAAAAAGTAGCTTAAATCATTTATGTCTATGACAAAAGTATCTACTCCGATTAACCTATCGCCTTCATATAACCCACTATAATAAACTAAGTATGAATTATTATTATCTAAATCAGAATACATAATAAATTTTAAAGGATCATCATTTTCAATTCTATCTTTAATAATATTTAAGTACATATTATACCTTAAAGTTGAAAAGTGTAGTTCTTCATAAATAGGATCTAATTTGTAATCATAAATATTGTAATAATATCTTAAGTTCATCGATTGAGAGAAAGCATAATTATTAGTAGATACTAATTTTTTATCGATAGTTTCATTTTTTACTGATTCTAAATATTCTAAATTAGAATTATGATTTCCCATCTGATTAAAAATCTTAGTATTTAATTCTCTAAAAGTATTATCTAAATAGTTTATGCTTTCAATTTTGTATATATTCTTCTCAACTAAGTTAATAATCAAGGTAGTTGAAACAAATAAAATAAAAACTATAAAGATTAACTTTATTGAAAAAGTTAAAAAATTTTTTCTAAGCTGATTTTGGAAATTCATTACCCTTATAATAAATCTGATATAGTATATTTAGCAAGAGTTTTATAATTTTTGGAATTTTATAAAAAAACTAAATTAAAATTATAAACACCCAACTAAATTTTTATTAAATCTAATTGGGTGTATTTCACTAAATAAAAAAGTTTTCTATTTTCTCATTTTCTTTACAATAACTTCAGCAGCTTTTATTAAAGGATAGCCTGCAGGAGATCCTGTAAGTAATGGTTGTGTTCCAATTTGCATTGTTAATAAAGCTTTTACAGTTACTCTATTTTGAATTAAGAATCCTATTGCATTCGTTAATTCACCAGTACTTGTACCACCATATACTTCTCCACCTAAAAATCATCCCACAATCAGATGCTACAATTAGTTTTACTGTTTGAGAATGAGTATTGCTCATATTACCAGGATGTGTATCTATTCCTGTAAAACTACCACTAATAGTTGCAAAGTTTTCCTGCTTAGCTTTTGCTTCCGTAATTCCTGCTGTACCAAAGGCATGTTCTCCAATTGCAGTTGCATAGATTGCAATTGTTCCTGTAAATGGTTTACAAGGACTTAAAGTATATAAATTCATTCCAGCTGTTCTAGCTTCTGCACAAGCTGTTGATGCCAACATGGTTCTATCTAGTTTTCTAGTTACAAAATCTCTTTTTTCTGCACAGTCACCTACTGCTATAATATCTGTTGAACATGGTAAAACTCTCATATATTCACAAGTTTTAATAAATCCAAATTGGTTTAATTCAATTCCAGCTTTTTGAGCAATTTCGGTATTTGGAGCATATCCCATTGATAGTATTACGGCATCTGTATCAAGTTCTTCACCTGAGGTTAAAACAACTTTTGAAGCTTTACCATTTTTACCTTTAATCTCGGCAACGCCTTTTCCTGTAATTAAATTTAAACCTCTTTCCTTAAGATGGTTTTCTGCTAATTTACCAAACTCTTGGTCAAAAGCTCTACTTAAAATTGTCTCTTCAAGTTCTACAAGAGTTACCTCATAATCTTTCTTATTTAATTCATCAGAAACCTCAACACCAATAAATCCAGCACCAATAACTGTTATTTTCTTAACGTCTTTTAATTTATTTAGCATATCATCTAAGTAAATTTTGTTTTTTGGTATTGTAAATACATTTTCTAAATCAGCACCTTTTAACCATTTAGGAAGTGTTGGTTTTGAACCTAGTGCTAGTATTAATTTTTCATAATAAAAGGTTTCTCCACTTAAAGTTGTACAAAAATGTTCTTTAACTTCAATTGCACTAACTTCATCAATTATTATTTCAACTCCTACACTAGTTAGTGGTTTATCTGGCAAAATATCTTTACTGCTATCACTTAAGGAACCAAAAATATAAGGAATACCACAAGGAATTAACACTTGTTTTTCTTTACGAATTAAGACTACTTCCTTTTCTGGGTAGGTGGATTTAGTGGTGATTGCAGCTTGTAAGCCAGAAGCCCCTCCCCCTATTACTACGACATCTACTTTTCTCATTATCAAATCCTCCTTATATTGTAGAGTCCTAAAATTAGGGCTTACTAATATAATTAATTAATTTTATTATTTTCTATTAGGCCTTCTCGACATAATGGACAATCTTCTTTATTTGAGGGGGGACATAATTTATCTCTCTCTCTTTTTGTATCACTCATTCTTAGTAATTCTTTAGAAACTTCTTTAAGTAATTGTTGATTTACTCTGTAGTGTTTAAAGTAACCCCTTTTTTCACTTGTTATTAAACCAGTGTCTTTTAATATTTTAAGATGTTGGGAAACTGCAGCTTCACTGATATTTAATTTTAGAGCTAACCCTCCAACACAATAATCTCTTTTTAATAACTAATTAATTATTTTATAGCGATTATTATCAGCTAAAGAGTTCATAATTTGTATTATTTCTATAATATTATTAACCTCATCTAATTAAGTATTTGCTTAATTAGATTAACATTTAGAAAAACATCTAGCAAGAATATTTATCAATATATTTCATGTAGAAATATGTATAAATTTATTTTAACTTATCAAATTTTTAGTAATTTTTATGAAATTCAAAGCTTTGAGAAAAAGGTATAACATATAGGTTATTGTTAGTAGCAATTTTATGTTCTAAAAATTCAGATTGAAAACTATCGATTTAACATTTAACATTCTCATATCGAATAATTTTGATATGAGAAAATTAATGGAAACTAGTCATAAAAATATGCAAAAATATTTAAAGCTCTTTGTGACGAACAGAGACTAAAAATATTAGATCTACTAAGAACTGGTAAAAAGTGTGGTTGTGAGCTTCTAGAAAATGTAGAAATTGGACAATCTTCCCTTTCTTATCATATGAAAATTCTAGTTGAATCGGGCATTGTTGAAAGTGAACAACATGGAAAATGGGTTAATTATAATATTTCTGAGACAGGTAGCCTTTACGCTATTAAAATTCTAAAAGAAATTACATCCGTTGAGAAGTTATAACTTCTCTTTTAAAAATAAAACACAAATTTTTATAAACTAATTTTTAAGATTCCTTATTTTAATTATTAAATCTTAATTGTTATGTCGAACTCACTTTTCTAAAGTAATAATTATTAATCTTTACAATGAAAATAAAGATTAATAGTTATTTAAAAATTTTAATTGTAATTATGGAGGTAACTACAAATTATGACTTATGAAAAAAAGAAAAAACTTTTAAAAATTTTTGTTCCAATATGTATTCTGATTGCCCTTATTCTTATCTGGACTTTTAAAACAAATTCCAATCAAATAGACAATTCTATTTCAGAAAATACTCAAATAGAAATTAATGAGGACTTTATTTTAGAAGTGAGTGAAATAGATTTAGATAAATTAAAAGGATATAATTTACCAATAATTATTGATTTTGGAGCTGATTCTTGTATTCCTTGTAAAGAAATGGCTCCTGTATTAAAAGCTTTAAATGAACAAATGCAAGGTAAAGCTATAATTAAATTTGTTGATGTTTGGAAAAATGGTGAGGCTGCAAATGGATTCCCAATTCAAGTTATACCAACTCAAGTTTTAATAAACTCTGATGGAACACCTTTTGTTCCAAGCAAAGATATTCAAATTAACTTTACTATGTACAGCACTAGAGATACAAATGAACATGTATTTACGGTTCATCAAGGAGGATTGACCGAAGAGCAAATGAGATTAATTCTTGAGGATATGGGAGTTAAATAATGACACAAATACTAGAAAATTTATCTACCTTAATTATTAATAATACTTGGATTGCACCTCTTATAGCTTTAGTCGCTGGGATTCTAACTTCTTTAACTCCTTGTTCTCTTTCAAATATACCCTTAGTTATTGGCTATGTTGGAGGAACTGGGAAAAGGGATACTAAAAAAGCCTTTTTCTTATCTTTAACTTTTGCTTTAGGTGCTGCATTAACATTCACAACTTTTGGGGTAATTGCTTCTATTGCTGGCAGTTTAATTGGAACATCAGCAACTTGGTGGTATTTTGTTCTAGGAATAATAATGATTTTAATGGCATTACAAACTTGGGATATCTATGAAATAATACCCTCGAGTTATCTCATGTCAAAAAATACTAAAAAAGGTTATTTAGGGGCTTTTATTGCTGGAATTCTTGGGGGTATTTTTTCCTCACCTTGCTCAACTCCAGTACTTATCACGCTCTTAGCTATAGTAGCTGGACAAGGAAATATTCTATGGGGAATTATTTTATTATTACTTTATTCTATTGGTCATGGAATATCATCAATTATTGCAGGAACTTCAATAGGTTTTGTTCAAAAACTTTCAGCCAATCCACGATATGGTAAAGTTAGTACAGCTCTAAAAATAATCATGGGCTTTTTAATTTTACTTATTGGATTTTACATGTTCTATCTTGGTTTCTAAAATTGATTATAATAGTTTTTACAAAGAAGCAGCATTAAATTAATTTTGCTTCTTTTTTTATTATTTCTCACTTATCCTCTTGGAATATCATTTTCCAAAATTATAATAATTTTGCCAAATATATTTTTTGACTAATATATTTTAATATTTTACTTTAATTTTCTTTTATTTTTTGAGGAAAAAAATCAATTTAGTTAGTTATCATCAAAATAATA
>JAQQAS010000011.1 GCA_028532815.1 Pleomorphochaeta sp. | reverse complement strand
TCTTCAATAGAAGTGTTTAATTGAACTTGTGCAGATTTTGCGAAGATTGAAGTTGATACGATTGTAACTAGTGCTAAGATTGTTAATAATTTTTTCATAATTTAAATTTTCCTTTAATAATAAATAGTTTTTTTGTTTGTCTTAATTTCCTTTAAGATGATTTAACTATAAGATATTCTGTAACTTATGTCAATACATTTAATAAAAAAAATATAATAAATTTGTATATTTTTAATATTTGCTTACAATATAAAGAATTAGCTATAATAAAAACTTACACAAAAAATGTAACTTATGCAATAAGTTACAAAAATATAAATTTTTGGGTGCAATTTTTTCGTTTTAGTTTTAAAAATTATCTTAATGAAGGGTTTATATATAAATCTTCACCTAAAATACAATTTATACATATAACTTCATATAATGGAAAGTTATGTAGTAATTTATTTCTCAGCTATCTTTTTTTGTTGCTTTTTTACTCATATTTATTAGAAAAAGGGGTGTGGTTCTTTTTATAAATAATCGTATTTTTTAAGTCAAAATTTATTCAGTGACCAAAGTCATTGATGGTAATTACTTTTTTCATTTTTTTTGATTAGAAGCTAAATTAATATGACCCATAATTACAAATTAACACAAATAGGAATTAAATATGAAGAAAAGAATCTCTTTATTATTCACTTTCGTGATTATAGGTTTTCCTTTATTTGCATCCATAATTACTCTCAGTGAGAGTGATGCTGTAACTTTAGCCTTAAATCAGAATTATGAGCTTAAATCATCTCTTATTGATTTACAAAAAGTAGAAGATCAAAAAAAAAATAGTTGGAATGTAATGCTTCCAGACTTCTCTATTGAAGGTAGTGTTACTAATTCTAATGCTATTTTTGGTAGTTCAAATGGTGATTATCTTAAAATAACAGGAAGTCTTTCTTCTAGTGTTACTTTAAATAAATATGATAAGTATTATATGGAATATGATAAATTAAATTATGAATCTGAACTATTAAATTATGAAGATGATCAAAAATCATTAGAAGTAGAAGTTCAAAAGGCTTTTTATTATTTATTAGCTAATAAGCAAAGTTTAGATATTCAAAAAATGAACTTAGATTTAGCTCTTAAAAGATGGGAACAAATGCAAAGTAAATATGATAATGGGTTAGCGTCTGAACTTGAAGTTTTAGAAACACAAAGTACTTATGAAAACCTTAAACCATCCTATACTACTGCATATAATTCTTATCAAACACAATTGATGAATTTTAAATCTTTTTTAGGGATAGATCTTGATCAAGATATTGAACTTAATGGTGATTTAGATGTTGAGATATTAGATTTAGATGCAGATGCTTTAATTTCAACATTTTTAAATAATAGGATTGATATTCAAAATGCGCAAAAAGCTATTGATTTAAAAACTTCTTTGTATGATATAGAAAAAGCTTCTGATATATCTCCTTCTTTAGCACTAAGTTTAGATTATTCATATTATAATTCTGATCTTTTAGATAGTGATTGGAGTGATAGTGCTTCTGTTACAGCTACTATTTCAATTCCTTTAAATGGTTATATTGAAGGTAGTGAAGAAGATATCGCAATAAGTGATGCTCAAAGAAGTATTGAGCAATCTCAATTAAGTTATGAAAGTGCTGTTGAAGATGCTCAAATGGAAATTAAAACTTTAGTTATGGAAATAGAAGGCTATAAAGAAAATATAGATATTTGCGAAATAGCTATTGATATTTCACAAAAAACCTATGATGCAACTGAAGAGGCTTATAACTTAGGCGCAACTGAGCTATTAAATTTAACTGAATCTCAAACAACTTTATTTTCTGCAAAACAGGATTTATTAACAAGTCAATACAATTATTTATCTGCTGTATTTGATTTAGAGAAGGCTTTAAATGCCTCCGTCGACGAAATCAAATCAATTTTAGAATTATAAATCATTAATAGTAAGGAATATCAAATGAGTGAAAATAAGAAAAAAAATAATAAAACAGGAATAATTATATTTTTATTAATTATTTTAGTTGCAGGCTTTATTGGTTATGAAATGTATTTTACCGATAATAGTTCTGGAAATATGAGAGGTGGTTTTCCAGGTTTTGATGAAGTAGAAACTTCATATGCAGTATATGTTGAAGATGTTAGTTATTCATCTATGACTAATTATTTAGAATTTAATGGAGATGTAGTAGCTTCAAAAAGTATAGATTTATATCCAGATGTATCTGGTAAATTATCAAATTTGAATGTTTCATTAGGTGATTATGTAACTAAAGGCCAAGTGGTAGCCCAAATTGATCCATCTCAACCTGGTCAAAAATATTCTGAAAACCCAGTGACTTCCACAATTGATGGTACAATCACAAGTTTGCCCTTTGATATTGGAGATACAATTTCATCAACTACAGTACCTGTAGCTACTGTTGGTGATTTACAAGATTTAGAATTAGAAAGTTATATTTCAGAAAAATATATTTCTAATATTCAATTGGGTTTAGATGCTGAAATTACCTTTGAGGCTTATGAAGGATTAGTCTTTAGTGGTTCTGTTGTTGAAATAAGTCCAGTATTAGATAGTGATTCACGTACATTAGAGATTACAATTAGTTTAGATGATAACGACTCAAACGTAGTTAAATCAGGTATGTTTGGTTCAATCAAATTAATTACAGAAGTTAAAGATAATGTAATCTCAATCCCATCTTCAGCTCTTTCAACAGGAAATGATGGCTATTTTGTATACGTTGTATCTGATGAGAATACAGCTGTATTAACAAATGTAGAAACAGGATTAGAAGTTGATGGAAGAGTTGAAATTATTAGTGGTTTGAATGAGGGAGATAAAGTTATAACTCGTGGTCAAAGCATGTTACAAGATGGATCTTCAGTAAAAATTACTGAAAAATAGGAGAATGGAATGAAAATAACAAAAACTGTAGTAAATCGTCCTATAACAGTAGTAATCATATTTGCTATTCTTATTGGTCTAGCGTGTTTCTTAGTTCCACAAATTCCTGTTGAACTATTTCCAGATTCTGATAGGCCTGTTGTAATGGTTAGTACTACATATAGTGGGGCAGCTCCAGAAGATGTAGTTGAGAATGTAACAGAAGTTCTTGAAAGTCAACTCTCTAATGTTAGTGATTTGGAAACTATTACTTCCACTTCTTCTGAAGGCTCATCTGTTGTTAACTTACAATTTGATTATTCTAAGGACTTAGATGATGCCACTAACGATATTAGAGATAAAAGAGACCAAGTTGTAGACGCTTTACCAGATGATGCTACAACACCAGTGCTATACAAAATGAGCTCAGATGATATGCCAATAATGAGCTTAGGTTTAGATGGTGATTTATCTCAGAATGAACTTAAGGAGGTTGCAACAGATCAAGTTCAACCTTTGCTTGAAAGGTTAAGTGGTGTTTCTTCTGTGTCAGTAAGCGGTGGTCAAGATGAAATTGTTAAAGTTGAAGTCTCTCAAAATAGATTAGAAGCTTATAATATATCTTTGACTGAAGTAGCAGCAGCACTAGATGATCAAAACTATCAAATTGGTTCTGGTGATATTATTGAAGGTGATAAAGATTATATTATTAGAACAGATGAAGAATTTACATCCCTTGAAGAAATTGAAAATGTTATAATCAAAGATAATGTTTTATTAAAAGACTTAGCTGATGTTGATTTTGGATATGAAGATGAAGATAGTAGGGTATATATTAATGATAAAGCAGGTGTAGAATTATCAGTAACCAAAGAATCTGATGCAAATAGTGTTGAAGTTGCAGCAGCTGTAGAAGCCGCATTAACTTCAATAAATGATGATTTACCAGATGGGATTCAACTTTCTGTTCTTTCAAATGATGCTTCTGAAATTTCTGCTATTATGAATCAAACCTACCTAGCACTAATTGAAGGAATTTTGCTCTCAATGATTGTCTTATTTATCTTCTTACGTAACAAATCAAGTACAATTATTATTGCTCTTTCAATTCCGATTTCTATATTTATTACAATTCTATTTATGTATTTCAAAGGATTGTCACTAAACTTAATGACATTAACAGGGTTAATTCTCGGTTTAGGTATGGTTGTTGACTGTTCGATTGTTGTACAAGAAAATATATTCAAATTTAGAGAGCGTGGTACCAAACTAAAATCTGCCGCAGAACTTGGAACAAAAGAGATGATGATGTCTATAACAGCATCAACTTTGACTACTATATGTGTATTTATTCCAATAATCTTATTCAGTGATAGTCTAGAAGGTTTTGGAACTATGCTTGCTGCCTTGTCTTGGACAATTGCAATAGCATTAGTTGTATCTTTAATTGTTGCATTAACTTTTGTTCCTACTATGAGTGCTAATTATTTAAAGATTTATACAAGAAAACAACGTCCATTGAAAAATAAAGGACTAGCTAAATTAGATAATTTCTTTGACAAAGGCTTTAAAAATATGAGCTTGAGGTATGAAAGACAACTTAGTGCTTTATATAATCATAAAGGTAAAATGTTAGTTCTTGTAGCCTTATTATTAGTTCTATCTTTATATGAATTTACTACAATGGGTGTTGATTTAGCTCCATCAATGAGTGATGACTCTTTAAGTATTTCCCTAGAATTACCAATGGGTACAACTCTTGATGAAACAGAATTAGCCACAAATCAAATGGTAAATATTATTAAAGAAATTGGTGGTTATAATGATATGATTGTAA
The DNA here is from genome assembly GCA_028532815.1 of Pleomorphochaeta sp. Classification (GTDB taxonomy): domain Bacteria; phylum Spirochaetota; class Spirochaetia; order Sphaerochaetales; family Sphaerochaetaceae; genus Pleomorphochaeta. The sequence continues at coordinate 1,845 of JAQQAS010000011.1, read as the reverse complement.
CTATTGGTGAAGGTGGTTCTTTTGGAGGTTCTACTTATTCAAATAAGGCGACAATTGATCTAGTATTCCCTGATGCCGTAGATCAAGTTATTGCTGTTGATGATGTGAAAAATCAACTTAGAACTCATTTTGATGATTTTGCTGGTGCTAGTGTAGAATTTAGTTCTCAAGGGCCTGGAATGGGGAATTCAGATCCGGTAGATATCTTAATTTATTCAGATAGTTTAGATGATGCTTCTGCTTTTGCTACAACTCTTAGAGATACGATAGAAGAAAAATTACCTAATATTAGTGAGCCTGTAACAGATATAGATGAAGGTCTTCCTCAATATGAAGTTACAATAGATAGAGAAAGAGCTTATGATTTAGGTCTTGATATGTATACAATTGGTAATGAAATCGCAGCTAGCATTGATGGTACTACTGCAACTGTATATAGAAATAGTGGTGATGAGTTAGATGTTCAATTAATCTTACAAGAATCAGATAGAACTAGTATTCCGGATTTAAATAAAATCTTTGTTACAAATGATGATGGAGTACGTATTGCAGTATCTAATGTAGCATCCCTTTCAAAATCAACTTCTCCAACTTCAATTAGTCGTGAAAATGAGAAGATTGTAGTTCATGTAACAGGGGATTTAGCCGATGGTTATGCATCAACTCAAGCACAAGATGATATACAAAATCTTTTAGATAATGAATTAGTAATACCTGATGGTATCACATATGAGTTAAGTGGGGATTTTGAAGATATTAATACTATGTCAACTCAATTTTCTATTATTGCAATAATAGCTATATTATTAGTCTTTGGAATAATGGCAGCTCAATTTGAATCATTAAAAGATCCATTTATAGTCTTAAGTTCTATCCCATTAATGCTAATTGGTGTTATAGCATTCTACAAATTTACTGGATATACATTTAGTATGATGAGTGCGGTAGGACTAGTTGTTTTGGTAGGACTGGTAGTAAACAGTGGTATTGTTCTAGTTGACTATACCAACCTTTTACTAAAGAGGGGTAGAAACTTAAAAGATGCATGTGTAGAAGCTGCAGGTAGTAGATTGAGACCAATTTTAATGTCTGCTTCAACTACAATTTTAGGAATGATCCCATTAGCATTCTTTGGTGGTGCTGGTACAGAACAAGTTCAACCAATTGCACAAACAATTATTGGTGGATTATTTGCTAGTACACTTTTAACTTTGTTTGTAACACCATTATTATTCGCACTAGTAAATAGGAGAAGATACTCATGATTAGATTAGAGATAATAGCAAACAATACAGTAGAAATGGATATTTTTAAGGCTCTAGAAGAAGTTGATCCAGGTTTCTATTATACAAGATTGAATAACGTTCATGGTAGAGGTAAAAGTGACCCTAGAATGGGTGATGCTATTTGGCCAGAAGAGAATTTTATTTATATAATTTATACTGATAATATAATTGGTAGTAAAATGATAGAATCCGTTAAAGCTGTAAAAGAGAAATTCACAATTGAAGGAATTAAAATTTTTAAAAACCTTTGTGAAGAAATAGATTAGAAACTTTTTTAAAATTAAAGATATTTGTCTAGGTGGTTCAATTGTTAATTGAATCACCTTCATATTTTTATAAAAAATAACTAACTAAAATAAAAGAGCAATCTAATTAGACTGCTCTTTTTTTTAGGAGGTTGTATTATTTTATATATGGTTTTTATTATTTAATTGTGTATTCGATTTTTACGTTACTTACATAGTCCCCTGCAGGAAGTTCTTCATTACCACTCCAGCTCATGTTAAATTCATTAACTAAAAGGTTTGAATGTAAACCAGCTGCGATTGTTTCTAGAGAA
>JAQQAS010000010.1 GCA_028532815.1 Pleomorphochaeta sp. | reverse complement strand
AGCAATAAGTATTAAAATTCGTATATTAATCACATTAAAATATTAATTATTTTATTAAATTTTTAAGTTATTTCACATATTTCAAAATTCTTATTGACTCAATCGATATTTTTTTATATATTGCAAATGTCTTAAATAAATCATCAAGACAAATATTTTTTTTTGGAGATAAAAAATGGCAACTAAAGCAAAAGAAACAAAAGAGCTTTTCCAAGGTCAACTTGAATTACAAAGTTTAATTGAGAGAACTTCTAAAGCGCAAGAAAAATTTGCAACATACACTCAAGAACAAGTTGATAAGATATTTAGAGCTGCTGCAATAGCTGCAAATAATGCACGTATCTCATTGGCAAAAGAAGCTGTTGAAGAAACACAAATGGGTATTGTAGAAGATAAGGTTATAAAAAACCACTTTGCTTCAGAATACATTTTTAATAAATATAAAGATGACGTTACTTGTGGGATAATTGAAAAAGACGGCGGTTTTGGAGTACAAAAAGTTGCTGAACCTATTGGTGTTGTATGTGGTATCATTCCAACTACAAATCCAACCAGTACAGCTATTTTTAAAAGTTTAATTGCTCTAAAAACTCGTAATGCAATTATTTTTAGCCCACACCCAAGAGCTAAAAATTGTACTAATCATGCAGCACAAATTATTTTAGATGCAGCTGTTAAAGCTGGTGCACCAGAAGGAATTATTGGCTATATTGAAGAACCTAGTATTGAAAAAACTGATTACTTAATGAAAAATCCATTGATTAACATAATATTAGCTACTGGTGGTCCTGGAATGGTTAAAGCAGCCTATTCTTCTGGTAAGCCTGCTATTGGAGTTGGCGCTGGTAACACTCCTGCCCTAATTGATAGTTCAGCAAATATTAAAATGGCTGTTAGTTCAATTCTTATGAGTAAAACTTTTGACAATGGTGTTGTTTGTGCTAGTGAACAGGCTATCGTTTGCCACAAAGATGTATATAAAGAATTTAAAGATGAAATGTTAAGTCGTGGTGCTTATTTCTTAAACAAAGAAGAAACAGATAAAATTAGAAAAGTTATTTTAGACCCTAAAAGAGGTACTGTTAATCCATCTATTGTTGGACAACCCGCTGCTAAGATTGCAGAAATTGCTGGATTTAAAGTTGCTCCTAAAACTAAAGTACTCGTTGGAGAATGTTCAAAAATTGAAATTAATGAACCTTTTGCACATGAAAAACTTTCACCTATTTTAGGTATGTTTAAATGCAATGATTTTGACGAAGGTGCTCAAATGGCTGAAGAGTTAGTTGCTTTAGGTGGTTTTGGTCACACTAGTGTTTTATATGTAAATGAAAAAGAACAAAACAAAGTAGAACATTTTGGTTCAGTCCTTAAAACAAGTCGTGTTCTTGTTAATATGCCAACCTCTCAAGGTGCTATTGGTGATATTTATAACTTTAAATTAGAACCTTCTTTAACTCTTGGTTGTGGTTCTTGGGGTAATAACAGTGTTAGTGAAAATGTTGGCCCTAAACACTTATTAAATATCAAAACCGTAGCTGCAAGGAGAGAAAATATGTTGTGGTTCAAAGTTCCTTCAAAAATCTATTTCAAATATGGTTGTCTTCCTGTAGCTCTACAAGAATTGAAAGAAAAGAAAAGAGCCTTCATTGTAACAGATAGTTACTTATTCAACAGTGGTATGACTGATTTAATAACAGATGAATTAAATGATATGGGCGTTGATTCTGAAATATTCCACCAAGTTAAACCAGATCCAACTCTTGGAACTATTACTTTAGCAATGGAAAAAATCAATCACTTCCAACCAGATGTTATTATTGCTCTCGGTGGTGGTTCTCCAATGGATGCTGCTAAAATAATGTGGTTATTATATGAAAATCCAGATGTTAAATTTGAAGGCTTAGCACTTCGTTTCATGGATATTCAAAAAAGAATTTACGCTTTCCCTAATATGGGGAAAAAATCTGAACTTGTCTGTATTTCAACAACTAGTGGTACTGGTGCTGAGGTTACACCTTTTGCTATTATTACTGATGAAAATACAGGTGCAAAATATGCAATTGCGGACTATGCACTAACTCCTTCTATGGCTATCGTTGATAGCAGATTAGCAGTTGGAATGCCAAAAGGTTTAACAGCTTCATGTGGTATTGATGTATTAACTCACGCAATTGAGGCTCTAGTATCTTGTATGAGTACAGATTACACTAACGGCTTATCCCTTGAAGCTGCTAGAATGATCTTTAAGTACTTACCAACAGCTTATCACCATGGTGACAATGTTGTTGCAAGAGAAAAGGTTCATAATGCTTCAGCAATTGCTGGTATGGCTTTTGCAAATGCGTTCTTAGGAGTTTGTCACTCTATGGCTCACAAGCTAGGTGCTAAGTTCCATATTCCTCACGGTATGGCAAATGCCCTACTTCTAACTAATGTTATTCGTTTCAATGCAACTGATAACCCAACTAAACAAGCGGCTTTCCCTCAATATTCTTACCCAAGTGCAATTAGCCGTTATGCTCGTCTTGCAGATTACATTAACATGAAGGCAAATGAACAAGAAAACACACCTTACCTTCATATTAAAGCTAATGCAACTCAAGAAGAAAAAGTTGAAGCTTTAATTGATGCAATTGAAAGTTTAAAGAAAGAGTTAGGCGTACCTGCTTCTATTAAAGATTGGGGTATTGATGAACAAGAGTTCTTAGCAGCTGTAGATGAATTAGCAATTAATGCATTTGACGATCAATGTACTAGCGCTAATCCAAGGTATCCTTTAATTAGCCAAATTAAACAATTATATCTAAATTGTTACTATGGTACAAAATGGGTTGAAGAAGCTTAATGCCTCTTATTACGACATTTGGAGTGGTTAATAGCCACTCCTTTTTATTAGTTTTATTTAAGTGTATATAATTAAGACATAAATATATGTTAATCTTTGTCTTCGACTAAATTAGTATCAACTATTTCACTTTTATTTTTTTTAAATTGATTTTTTAATGCTTCTTTCTTATTTTTATATTCTAATACAGAAACTTCTTTCATTGCAGAAAATAATGAACCAACTATTCTCTCGATTAATTTTCTAGTTTTAATATTATTTACAGCATAAGTACTTAATACATTATATATAGTTTTAATTGGTTTTAATTTTAAATCATGGAAATGTTCTAAACCAACAGCGTCAGTTGATTCAAAAACCGAATCAATAAAATTCTCCATATCTTCTTCACTCAATTTTTCTAACCAAACTCTAATGCTTTTATCAAACATCAATGATGTAGTATCTCTTCTATCAATCCTTGAAAAGGTATCTATGTTGACTTGCCAAGAAAATGGCATATGCTGTGTTATTCCATTTTTCTTATTTGAATATACTATTTCAATAGGCTCTTCGTGTTGCATTAATATACCAATAACAGATCCTTGGGGAACTAAAGTAACCATTTTATCTTTAATTGTGCATTTTTTAAATTCTTGTAGTGTTTTTTTATTGAACCCAGGCCCATCAAAACTATAAACTTTAGCTATTCTATTCTGCGTTTCACTAGAAGCCATAAGGGCTGAATATAAGGCGATATTACCACCTTTAGAGTGCCCAACTAAAGTAAGGGTTCCATCAAATATAGAAGCTAATCTTTCAAGATATTCTCTTCCATATTCTTGTGCACCAACTGATTTTTTAAAGCTCATCATAAAATCTTCTTTCCATCCTACTAATGAAGCATCTGTCCCCCTATAAGAAACAATAATCTCATCATTTGGAAGACGGAAAGAAACTGCAGCAAATTGAAGAGCATTATCTTTTTCAAAATTATAAGAATAAGCAAACACTTGTACATCTTTGTATCTATTTTTTAAGGCTAATAAGGGAAGCAATTCTAGACAGTCTATTTTAAAAGATGGAGTCCCTTCTCTAGCGATTAATAGTTTTGATTCATCCATTATCTTAGTTAATTCAGCTATTGTTAATATTTTACCATTTTCTTCCAATTTTAAATCTTCAATAAAATCTATATAAGATAGGATTGAAAAAATAGCAAAATCTACTTCTGTTGGATCAACTATATCAAAACTTAAATCACCTCTCCAATAAAGATAATCGTATATATTATCCAAAATGAACACCTCTCAATCTAAATTAATTTTAATTAATACAATCATATTAAGTATATTATACTCTATTATTATTTTTATACTAAAGATGTTATTTAGCAGAATCTTAAAAATCAATTTCCATCCTTTATTTATTGTATTTTAAATTATTAATAGTTAAATTTTTGTTAAAATTATTACTATAAATTTCATAAAAGTAATACTTATTGATTATTATTTTTTTATTCAGTATGTTAGAGACATGTATAGAAATTTACCCAAAAGTGTCTACTCACTTGCGATTGTAAATTTTATCAACGGTTTTGGTAATTTTACTTTCCCCTTTTTGACTTTATTTTTAACTTTAAAACTTGGCTATTCAGCAGCTGAAGCAGGAGCCTTCTCTATGCTTAGTATGACTATGTATGTACCAGGTTCTCTAATTTCAAGCAAATTAGCTGATAAAATGTCAAGAAAAACGATAATGGTTGTAACACAAACTTTATTTTCCTTATCTTTTCTAGCTTGTGGCATTCTATACAGTCATATTGAGTGGATTCCATATATATTAATTATCGGATTAATTTTTGATGGTGCAAGCGATCCCGCTAGACAGGCCTTGCATACAGACCATACAAATTTTAAGAATAGACAAGAAGCATTTTCACTCTTTTACCTATCATATAATATTGGATTTGGTTTTGGGCCTGCTATTGCTGGATTATTATTTACATCCTATCCAAGATGGCTATTTTTAGGTTCTGGCATAATAGGTCTTTTAGCAACAACTATTGTAGGCTTTACTATCCATGATAAAAGACCAGATCATGATATGCTTAAAGATAGTGTTAAAAAAAACCAAACGGATAAAGCTGTAGAAGGTAATGTTTTTAAAGCTCTGTTATCTAGACCGAAACTTTTTTCATATATTATCATAAATGGTATATTCTTTTTCTGTGTTAGTATTGTATTATTTTCTTTACCATTATTTGCATCTTATCTTTTTAAAGACAGTGGTCCAACTATATATGGTTTTATGATGAGCTCAAATGCAGTAACAGTTGTTCTAATTACACCATTTTTTGTAAAGCTATCAAAACAAAAAAACACTTTAACAATAATTATTTTTTCCTTTATTTTATATTTATTGGGATTTAATTTGTTAGCAATAGCATCTACTATTTTGATATTTGTTTTAAGTGTTATAACATTTAGTTTGGGAGAAGCTTTACATGCAACAAATAATGATTATTTTATTGCAAATCATACACCTATGGGCCATAGAGCTAGATTTTCTACTTTAATCTCTATTATTCAAGGATCAGGTTATGCTATAGGGCCACTTGTTGGTGGGCAGCTATTAGAAATATTTAGTTTTAAAGAAGTATATGCAATTGTTTCAATCATTATTATAATTTGTATTTTCTCTTTAATTTATGTAAGACATACTTACATTAGAGATAATGAACCGATTCTTCCTAAAATAGAAAAAACAGAATAAGAACAATTAGAATTGTCCTGATTCTATACTTTATAATTATTTATATAATTGACAATTAATAACTCAATAATTATCTTTCAACTATGAGAGGCAAAAATGGTAAAAGATTTAAAATCTAAGGATATAGAAGCTTTATATAAAACTCAAAAAGGAAATATTTATAAGGTTAATGAGAAAAAATACAAGAAAAATTTCAATATTCCTTTCTCAAAAAAACCTTTAAATAAATCTTTGATGAAAACTAAAATATCTACAAGGCAACAGAATGCTCTAGGAGTTGGTGGAGAAATTTATACTCCTACCGATTCTTCTATCGAAACTAAAATAGATCCAATTTAAAAATAAAATGTCTCTCTTTAAAACTTAAAGAGAGACATGAAGAAGTATTTATTAGAAATAAATACTAAATTAAATCAATTTCAACTACCCCTTGCATATCTTTAATAGAATTGCCTGGAGGTACAATTGGGAAAACTTTATCATCAAGGGGTATCTCAACATCAATTACTACAGGTTTCTTTAGTTCGAAAGCTTCTTCTAAAATCTTTTTTGCATCATCGCCTGGAGAAATTCGTCTTCCCTCAACACCATAAGCTTTAGCTAATAATAACCAATCAATAGGTGTGTCTAATGTAGTTTGACTATAATGACCTTTATAAAATAAAGTTTGCCATTGTCTTACCATACCTAGAGTATGATTGTTCATTACAATAATTACAATAGGTAAGTTGTATTTACTTATTGTTGTTAATTCATTGCTGTTCATTCTAAAACAACCATCACCAGCGATATTTACAACCCTTGAGTTTTTATTACCCATTTGAGCTCCAATAGATGCTCCTGTCCCATATCCCATTGTTCCAAGACCACCAGAGGTTAAAAATCTTCTTGGATTTTTATGATCTACAAACTGAGCTGACCATATTTGATGTTGCCCAACTTCTGTTGTAACTATATCATTTTCTCCTAAGATATCATTTAAGGCATGAATTACTTCACTTGCTCTTTGACTTTCTTGGTTTGTGAGTAATGGAAATCTTCTCTTATATTGAGCAACAGTTTCCATCCATTCATCATGAACTAAAGGTTTTTTTATTTTATCACATAACTTCTCAAGTACAACGTTAATATCTCCAAGAAGATGGCAAGTTGTTGCAATATTTTTATCAATTTCTGCTGGATCAACATCTATTTGAATAATTTTAGCATTCTTTGCAAAACTACTAGCTTTACTTACTACTCTATCTGAGAACCTAGCTCCGATTACTATAAGTAAATCACAATTATTTACACAAACATTAGAAACTTTTGATCCATGCATTCCAACTAAGCCTGTATATCTGTGGCTATCACTTCTAATAGCACCACAGCCCATTAAGGAAACACAAGATGGAGCATCAATTAAATCTAAAAAGGTTCTAACTTTTTCACTCGCATCGGATATGATTACCCCGCCACCTACATAGCACATTGGGTTTTCACTTTCTTTTAATAGTCTAACTGCTTCTTCTAAAGATTCATCACTTAATCTATCAAAGACTAGCTCTTTTTCACAAGGAGTCGCGGCTTTATATTCACAAACAGATGTTTGAACATCTTTTGGGATATCGATTAAAACAGGACCTGGTCTTCCAGATACTGCTATTTCAAAGGCTTCTCTCATTATATTAGCTAAATCTTTTACATCTTTGACTATATAATTATGCTTTGTAATTGGCATAGTAATTCCAGATATATCTACTTCTTGGAAGCTATCTTTACCAAGCAAAGTTACAGGAACATTCCCTGTAATTGCAACAAGAGGTACACTATCCATTTGAGCTGTTGCAATACCTGTTACAAGATTTGTTGCTCCAGGTCCACTTGTAGCAATACAAATACCAACTTTTCCAGTTGATCTGGCATATCCATCTGCTGCATGGCTAGCTCCCTGTTCGTGAGCTGTTAAAACGTGAGTTATTTTATCACTTTTATCATACAACGCATCATAAAGAGGAAGTACGGCACCACCTGGATAGCCAAAGACTGTATCAACATTTTGCTCAATCAAACATTCTACTATAATTTTTGCACCTGTTAATTCCATATAATCTCCTATTCTTTGTATACCGCACCCTTAGAGGCATCACTAACAAGTTTTGCATAACGGCCTAAGTAACCATTGGTAATAGTTGGTTCTTTACAAACCCAACTTTCACGTCTCTTTGCTAAAGTTTTATCATCAACTAATAGTTCCAGTTTGTAGTTTGGAATATCAATAGAAATAATATCTCCATCTTCTACTAATCCAATAACTCCACCTTGAGCTGCTTCTGGACAAACATGTCCAATAGAAGCACCTCTAGTCGCACCACTAAATCTACCATCTGTTAATAGAGCGACTTCTTTATCTAATCCCATTCCAGCAATTGCACTAGTTGGAGAGAGCATTTCTCTCATACCAGGACCGCCTTTAGGACCTTCATATCTAATTACTAATACATCGCCACTTTTTACTTTTGAACTAAAGATTGCATCAATACATTCTTCTTCACTTTCAAAGACTTTTGCAGGTCCTTTGTGTACTAACATTTTTTCATCAACAGCACTTCTTTTAACAACGGAACCCATTGGTGCTAAATTTCCACTTAAAATAGCAATTCCACCAGTTTTTGTATAAGGATTATCTATATCTCTAATTACTTGGTTATCGTAATTTTGAGCATCTTTAAAAGACTCTCCTATTGTTTTTGTTGTAACAGTTAATAAATCTTTGTGTAATAAATTCTTTTTATCTAGTTCCTTCATTACAGCCATTATTCCACCAGCAAAGTACAAATCTTCAATATGGTGAGGACCTGCTGGAGCTAAATGACATAAATTAGGAACTTTTTCACTTATTTTATTAGCAGTAAAAATATCAAATTCAATATTTGCATTGTGGGCAATAGCTGGTAAATGTAACATAGTATTTGTACTACAACCTAGGGCCATATCAACGGTTAATGCATTTTCAAATGATTTCTCATTTACTATATCTTGAGGTCTGATGTTTTTCTTTAGTAATTCTAGAATTTGATATCCTGCTCTCTTAGCTAAAACATCACGTTGTGAATAAACTGCAGGGATAGTCCCATTTCCAGGAAGTGCTAAGCCTAGAACTTCTGTTAGACAATTCATTGAGTTAGCAGTAAACATTCCTGAACAAGATCCACAAGTTGGACAAACATTATCTTCATAACATTTAAATGTTTTCTCATCCATTGTATTGTTTTTTAAACTTCCAATAGCTTCAAACATTGAAGATAAATCTTTGCCTTCTTTTACTCCTGGTACGCGACCTGCTAACATAGGACCACCTGAGATAAAGATAGATGGAACATTCAATCTAAGAGCTGCCATTAGCATACCTGGGACAATTTTGTCACAGTTTGGAACAAAAACTAAAGCATCAAAAGGATGTGCCATTGCCATTACTTCAATAGAATCAGCAATTAATTCTCTTGAAGCAAGGGAGTATTTCATTCCTGTATGTCCCATGGCTATACCATCACAAACTCCGATAGTTGGAAATACAACAGGATGTCCACCTGCTTCTCTAACTCCAGCTTTAACAGCGTCAACTATTCTATCAAGATGAACATGACCTGGGATTACTTCATTTTTAGCATTTACAATACCAATGATTGGGGAATGGATTTCTTTATCACTCCAACCCATAGCTTTCATAAGTGATCTATGAGGGGCTCTTTCCATTCCTTCAGTCATTTGGCTAGATCTATAGTTTTTATCTTTATTCATTTTTTACCTTCTCTCAATTGTTATATAAACATTATAATACCACTATTTATATAGTTTAGATAGCATCACAAATCAATCTACCCATTTCCTTAGTTCCAACTTTTTTAGTACCTTCACTGTAAATATCACTAGTTCTATACCCTTGATCTAATACATCGTAAACAGCTTTTTCAATTCTTTCTGCTTCTTCTAATAGATTAAAGGAATATCTAAGCATCATTGCCACAGATAAGATGGTTGCAATTGGATTTGCAATATCTTGATTAGCAATATCAGGTGCACTACCGTGAATTGGTTCATACATTCCTAAAGTACCACTACCTAAAGAAGCACTTGGAAGCATTCCAATACTACCTGTAATTTGAGATGCTTCATCACTTAAGATATCTCCAAACATATTAGTTGTTACAATAGTGTCAAATTGTCTTGGATTTCTTACTAATTGCATTGCAGCGTTATCTACATATAAATGATTTACTTCAATATCTGAATAAGAAGAACTCATATCATTTACAATGTCTCTCCAAAGTTGAGATGAATTTAAAATATTTGCTTTATCAACACTTGTTAATTTTTTACCCCTTAAAGAGGCAATTTCAAATGCTTTTTTTACTATTCTTTCAATTTCATCTTTTCTATAACTTAAAGTATCATATGCACTATTTTCATCTCTACCTCTTTTTCCAAAGTAGATACCTCCAGTTAATTCTCTAACTACCATAATATCAAGTCCATCACCAATGATTTCATCTTTTAGAGGACATGCATCTTTTAACTGAGGATACATTATTGCAGGACGTAAATTACAAAATAAATTTAATCCACTTCTAAGGCCTAGTAAAGCTTTCTCTGGTCTTAATTCAGATGCAACATTATCCCATTTTGGACCACCTACTGCTCCAAGGATAACACTGTCACATTCTTTACAAGTTTCTAATGTTTCATCTGGAAGTGGGTTATTAAATTTATCTATAGCTGCTCCACCAGCTAGCACTTCTTTATATTCAATTTTATGATTATATTTATCACAAACTTTATTTAAGACTTTTACAGCTTCATCAACAATATCAGGACCGATTCCATCCCCTTTAACTAGTGCTATTTTCATATCCATAAGTCTTATTTATCTCCTTTGTTTTTAATATAAGCGGCAAGCCCACCTGCTGCTATTAATTCTTGCATAAATTCAGGGAAAGCTTCACCTTGGAATTCCATGTTCTTAGTTAAATTTTTAATTTTACCAGTGTCAAAATTAACTTCAACTTCATCACCACTTTCAATGTTATCACAAGCTTCAGGACATTCTAAAATTGGAAGACCTATGTTAATTGAGTTTCTATAAAAAATTCTTGCAAAAGACTTTGCAATTACACAAGATACACCACTTGCCTTAATTGCAATTGGAGCATGCTCTCTAGAAGATCCACAGCCAAAGTTTTTCTCTCCAACTATAATATCCCCTTCTTTAACATTTTTTGCAAAATCAGCATCAATATCTTCCATACAGTGTTTTGCAAGTTCACTATGAACTGAAGTATTTAAGTATCTTGCTGGAATTATTACATCTGTATCTACATTATCGCCATATTTAAAAGCACTACCTTTACCTTTCATAAATTAATTCTCCTCTATTGTGTTTGGATCTGTGATAAAACCTGTTATAGCACTTGCAGCAGCAACTTCAGGTCCTGCTAGATATACTTCAGATTTAACATGTCCCATTCTTCCTACAAAGTTTCTGTTTGTTGTAGAAACTGCTCTTTCACCTTCAGCTAAAATACCCATATGACCACCTAAGCAAGGGCCACAGGTTGGAGTTGATACTGCACAGCCTGCATCTATAAAGATATCAAAGAGACCTTCATGCATTGCATCTTTCCAAATTTGTTGAGTTGCAGGAAGAACTATACATCTAACATTACTACTAATTTTATGTCCTTTTAGAATATTTGCAGCCTTTCTTAAATCTGAAAGTCTACCATTTGTACAAGAACCAATTACAACTTGGTGAATATTTATCTTATCAAATTGATCAAAAGTTTTAGCATTTTCTGGTAAATGTGGGAAAGAAACAGTGCTTTTTATAGTTGAAAGATCAATATCATATACTTTTTCATATTCAGCATCACTATCTGCTTCAAAAATAGTTGGTTCTTTTGCACCATGTGCTTTTAAGTATTCAAGAGCAATATCATCAACTGGGAAAATTCCATTTTTACCTCCAGCTTCAATAGCCATATTTGCAACTGTAAATCTGTCATCAATTGTTAAATTTTTAACACCAGGTCCACTAAATTCCATACTTTCATATAATGCACCATCTACACCAATCATACCTATGATATGTAGGATTAAATCTTTACCACCAACATTTTTGTTAAATTTATTTGTTAAATTAAATTTAATTGCAGTAGGAACTTTAAACCATGCTTGTCCCGTTGCCATACCACAAGCCATATCAGTAGAACCAACACCAGTTGAGAAAGCACCAAGAGCTCCATAAGTACAAGTATGTGAATCAGCACCAATAATTAAATCTCCAGCAGTAACTAAGCCTTGTTCAGGGAGAAGAGCATGTTCAACACCCATTTGACCAACTTCAAAGTAATTTGTAATTTCATTTTTTCTTGCAAATTGTCTCATACAATTACATTGTTCAGCAGCTTTAATGTCTTTGTTTGGAGCAAAATGGTCTGGAACTAATGCAATTTTTTCTTTATTAAAAACATCAGTTTTTCCAAATTTATCAAACTCTTTAATGGCCACTGGTGCTGTAATATCATTACCTAATACTAAGTCTACATCAGCCATAATTAATTGACCAGCTCTAACAGATTTTAAACCTGCTTTCTTTGCTAGTAACTTTTGTGACATTGTCATACCCATAATTTATTTCTCCTATTTTGCTGGTTTTATACCAGAATCTTCTAAGTACCATGCTATGCTATCGCTCAAAGCTTGCCAACTTGCAGCGATAATATCATGATTTACTCCAACTGTGTTCCAAGTCTTTTTACCATCAGTTGATTCAATCATAACTCTAACAACAGATGCTGTGGCATCAAGGGAATCCAAAACTCTAACTTTATAATCACTTAAATAGACACCTTTAAGAATTGGATAGAAAGGTTCTAAAACCTTTCTAAGTGCTTTATCTAAAGCATTAACAGGTCCTGCACCTTCTTCAGCTGTTATTGCACTCTCTCCTGCTACATTGACTTTTATCATTGCAGTATGAGGTGTATCAACAATTCCTAAATCATAATATTCCTTACCTATAGTTTGATAATTTACCAAACTAAAATATTGTTTTTCATTTTCTATATGACGTCTAATTAATAGATCAAATGAAGCTTCAGCTCCTTCAAACTGATAACCACAAGCTTCAAGCTCTTTTAATTCTTTAACTAGAGCATATACTCTTTTATCTTTAGAATTAAAGTTAGGATAATGTTTTTCTATTTTCTCAAGAAGTAAAGCTTTACCAGCTACTTCACTTGTTAATAATCTTCTTGTATTTCCTATTAAACTAGGTTCCATATGCTCAAAGGAAATTGGATTTTTTCTAACTCCATCGATATGCATTCCACCTTTGTGAGCGAATGAACTTCTTCCAATAAAAGGTGCTGATTTTGGAATTCTTACATTAGAGAGTTCAGCAACTTGATGTGCAATTGTGGTTAAATTCTCAAATACATCATCTTCTAAACAATCTTGATTAAGTTTATATTTTAAATTACAGATTACTTCTACAAGATTTGCATTACCACATCTCTCACCAAAACCTAATAAGGTTCCTTGAATATGTCTAGCTCCAGCCTCGTATGCTAAAAGAGATGAAGCTACAGCAACACCACTATCATTGTGAGTGTGAATACCTATAGTAATATTTGGATATCTATTTACTACATCTTTTGTAATCTTTTCAACAAGATTTGGTAAAACACCACCTCTAGTTTCACACAAAATAAGTTTAGTTGCTCCACCCTCAATTGCAGCATCTAATGTTTTTAGAGCATATTCCTTATTACTTATATAACCATCAAAGAAATGTTCTCCATCAAAATATACTTTTCTACCTTGATCTGTTAAATACTTAATTGTATCTCTAATCATTTCAAGGTTTTCATCTAATGAAGTGTGAATGATATCAGTTACATGAAAATCCCAAGATTTACCAAAAATACAAATTCTTTCTACACCACAATTAACAATAGCTGTTAAATTACTATCATCTTTTGCCTTAGTATTATGTCGTCTTGTAGATCCAAATGCTACAAGTTTAGAAGTGTTGAGTTTAACTTTCTTTAGCTCATCAAAGAAACTTATATCTTTAGGATTTGAGCCAGGGTTTCCAGCTTCTATATAATCTATTTTTAAATCATCTAAGAGCTTAACTATTTTAAGTTTATCTGAAACTGAAAAACTTATTCCTTCAGCTTGTGAGCCATCTCTTAAAGTTGAATCAAAAATTTCTACTCTACTCATCTATTCTTCCTCAACTTTTTTATCACTATGGCCAACAAGCATATCTTCATCTAAAGAGAGTTGTTGAGCATTAATTGAAGAACCAAGTGAATATTCATTAGAATTTAGCATATGGTTTACTGCAGCTAAGGTTGAAAGTATGGAAGCTTCAATTACATCGGTAGAAACTCCTCTACCTCTATAAAATTCTTTCCCATCAGATATTTTTACAAAAACTTCACCTTGTGCATCCCTATGTTCTGTTACAGCGTTTAAGCTATAATCACAAAGTCCAAATGGATGTTTTACTAATTTTTCTACAGCTCGAATTGCTGCATAAACAGGACCACTACCAACTGCAACTTCTTGATATTTTTTACCTTTGTGTAAAAGTGTAACGCATGCGGTGCTAGTCATCATATTCCCACTATTTACAACAAAACTATCTAGTGTCCAATCGTTTTCACCCCATTGTTCAGTAGATTCAACTAATGCTAATAGGTCTCTATTATTAATGGTCTTCTTTCTATCACATAAAGCTTTAAAATCTTTAAATAATCTTTTTGCATCTTCATCATTTAAACTATAACCCAAATCTTCCATTCTCTTTACAAATGCATGTTGACCTGAGTGTTTTCCAAGAACAAATTCAGTTTTAACCATACCAACACTTTCAGGTGTCATTATTTCATAAGTTTTAGCATTTGCCATTACTCCATGTTGATGAATTCCAGATTCATGAGCAAAAGCATTAGCACCAACAATAGCTTTTGAAGGGAATGGCTTTATGTTTGTAATTGAGGATAAAGCTCTAGCTGTTTTATAGATTTCTTGTGTTTTAAGTGAATAACTAAAAGGATATATATCGTTTCTAGTTTTAACAGCCATAGCAAATTCTTCAAGAGCAGTATTACCAGCTCTCTCTCCAATTCCACAAATAGTTCCCTCAACTTGTCTAGCTCCAGCATTAATTGCAGCTAATGAATTTGCAAGACCTAAACCTAAATCATTATGGCAGTGAGCACTTAAAATAGCTTTATCAACATTTGGAACTTTATTTATTACAGTTTTAAACATTTTTTCAATATCAGATGGTGTTGAATATCCAACAGTATCTGGAAGGTTAATTGTAGTAGCTCCAGATGCAATAACTGCTTCAACAACTCTACACATATAATCAAGATCTGTTCTAGTTGCATCTTCAAGTGAGAATTCAACATCCCCACAAAGATTTCTTGCATATTTAACCATCTTAACAATTCTATCCAATGCATCTTCACGACTCATCTTAAGCTTATATTCAAGATGTAAATCACTTGTAGCTAAGAAGGTATGAATTCTTGGCCTTCTTGCATTTTTTGTAGCTTCATAACTAGCATCAATATCTTTTTCTAATGCTCTAGAAAGTGAGGCAATAGTAATATCCCCAGCATTTTCACTAATTTCTTTTACCGCTTCAAAATCACCAGGACTTGCAATTGCAAAACCAGCTTCAATAACATTTACTGAGAGGTTTTCAAGCCTTTTAGCCATTTTTAATTTTTCTTCTAGGTTCATACTATAGCCAGGAGCTTGTTCTCCATCTCTTAAGGTTGTATCAAAAATAATAATTTGATCTTGCATTATTGCCTCCATACATTTTTTTGTTTTTTAATTCAAGAAAACTAGTTAAATATCTCTTTAAATACTCTACTTGAATCAAATATTATTGTTTTCCCTCTAATCAAATAATTGAAAAGAGGGAAAAATTATATTTACTTTTTCAACCAGCTCATTAAAGATCTTAATTGTTTACCAGTTTTTTCTAATAGAGATTCACTTTCAATTCTTCTCTTAGCATTGAAATAAGGTCTCTTAACTTGGTTTTCAACCAACCAATTACGAGCAAAAACACCTTCTTGAATATCTTTTAAAACACCTTTCATAGCTGCTTTTGATTCATCTGTTATGATTTTATCACCGGTTATATAGTCCCCATATTCAGCTGTATCTGAAATTGAATATCTCATGTAAGAAAGTCCACCTTGGTTGATCAAATCAACAATCAATTTCATTTCATGACAACATTCGAAATATGCCATTTCAGGTTGATAACCAGCCTCTACTAAAGTATCAAAACCTGCTTTTATTAAAGCACTTACACCACCACAAAGAACAGCTTGTTCACCAAAAAGGTCAGTTTCTGTTTCTTCTTTAAATGATGTTTCAAATATACCAGCTCTACCAGCTCCTAAACCTTTAGCATAAGCTTTAGCAACTTCCATACTATCTCCACTTGGGTCTTGATTTACACAAACTAAAGATGGAACACCTTTTCCTTCAACAAATTGAGATCTAACTGTATGACCTGGACCTTTAGGAGCAATCATTATTACATTAACATCACTTGGAGGAGTAATTTGACCAAAATGAATATTAAAGCCATGTGCAAATGCTAAGTAGTCACCTTTTTCTAAATTATCTTTGATTGCACTATCGTATAGAGCAGATTGTTTTTCATCAGGAACAAGCATCATAATAACTTGGGCTGATTTTGCTGCATCTTTAGCTTCCATAACTTTCAAACCAGCTTCTTCTGCTATGCTCCAGCTTTTAGAACCTTTATAAAGACCAACAACAACATCTACACCACTTTCTTTTAAGTTAAGTGCATGTGCATGACCTTGGCTACCATAACCTATAATTGCTACTGTTTTACCTTCTAGGTACTTAAAATCTGCATCACTGTCATAATACATTTTACTCATTCTCTCGTCCTTTGGCTTTTCTTTGCCATATTTGATTTTGTTAATATTTATAGCTGTTCGTAAGGTGTGTCTTTTAAAGACTTTTCCCCACGCCCAATTGCTGTAATACCTGTTCTAGTTAATTCAACTATTCCAAAAGGAGTAGCTAAATCTAAAAAAGATTGAATTTTGTTATTACTACCTGTTAGTTGAAGTGTAATTGTTGTATGAGTTACATCTACGACTTTAGCTTTAAATAGTTCACTTAATTCAATAACATTAGTTCTGTTTCCATTCTCAGTAGATAATTTTATTAAAATCAACTCACTTTGAATGCCATTTTCTGCTGTGATTATAGATACACGAATGACATCAACAAGTTTTTCAACTTGGTTCTTTATTTGTTTAACAATTGAAGTATCTCCTAATATAACAATGGTGATTCTACTAACCCCATCATCATTGGTCCTTCCAACACTTAAACTATCAATGTTATAGCCACGTCGGGAAAAAAGACCAACTACTCTTTGAAGAACCCCAGAATGGTTTTTAACAAGTAGTGATAATGTAAATCTCATCTCTTTTAAATCTGCCATATTTGTTACTCCTTTACAAAATGGGTATAGTAAATCACTCCCTATATATTTTTACTTTGGGAGGTCTTTACCACGGCTATTAGCTTAATTTCTAAGCTCCGTGGCTACATAATAATTAGTAGGCTTGATAAAATAAGGACTAAAATTAAAGCAAGAGAGAGCAGCACCACATCAATAATGTGGAGTAAGATGATATTTGATAATTTGAAAGTAAAATTTGTCATCTTTTTCTTATGTTCCTTGCTTTAAGATATTGTTTAGCTATAATCTATTTTATTTATTGGAATACGTCAATACAAATTTTGATATTTTTATGCATTTTTGTGTATATATATTCTTATATTATACATAAATTATTTAATAGTAATAATTTGCCTCTTATTTTGACCAATTTAATAAATTTCAAATTTTGTAAAAACTTATCCATTTTTAGAAATCTAAGGAGTTTTTTCTTTTTTTTAATTGTTATAATATCAAAATTCAACAAAACCTTAATATTATTTATTTATTTATTGAAAAT
>JAQQAS010000009.1 GCA_028532815.1 Pleomorphochaeta sp. | reverse complement strand
TTATTACTTTTTTTAAAATTTTATATGACATATATTGTATAATTTATTATGCTTTCATTCCAAGTTTTTTTTAAATAAAGCTTGCAAGCATTATTAAGAAAGGGTAATATAATTTTATGGTTAATACTCAAGAGTTCTATTCCGATTTATGGGATAAAATATTAGATAGACTTATTCAAAACAACAAATCAGCAGAAAATAGCAAGATGGAATTTGTTTATGCAGAAGATGGAAAGTTATATATTGATTCTGTTTCTGAATTTAGAAAAGGATATTATACTAACCAATATCTTAAGTTACTAAATGAATATCTATCTGATTTAAGTGATGAAAAATTGGAAATTGTATTTTTTGTAAATGATAAAAAAGATAATAAAACAATTTCAAAAACTGTAGAAAAAAAAGTCTCTTCAACTATTACCAAAATAAATAATAGAGAAGAAAAAAAAGATAACGATTTTTCTTCATTAATAAGTTCAAAAAAAAATTCTTTTCAAGCAAAAAAAATTGAAACAAGAAGATTAGAAAGTAATTTAAATGAAAGATATACTTTTGATTCCTTTATAATGGGAGACAACACTAGTTTAGCCTATAATGTTTCTTATGCAATTTCTAAAGAACCAGGTATAGCTTACAACCCTTGCTTAATTTATGGAGGAGTTGGCCTTGGAAAAACTCATTTACTTCAATCAATTGGAAATTCTATTTTAGAAAATAACGATAGACTTAAAGTAATTTATGTTACTGCAGAAAAATTTACTAATGAATTTATAAATGCTTTAGGCACTAATTCTCAAATTAATAATTTTAAAAATAAGTACAGAAAAGTAGATGTATTATTAATTGACGACGTTCACTTTTTACAAAAAAAACAAGGAATTCAAGAAGAACTTTTTCATACATTTAATGACTTATATGAAACTAGAAGACAAATGGTTTTTACTTGTGATAGACCAATCAACGAATTAAAATCAATGACAGATAGATTAAAAAGTAGATTCTCAAGAGGAATTAATGTTGATCTTAGACCACCTGAATATGAAACAAAAGTTAAAATAATTAGAGTAAAAAATAAAGAAAAAAATTATATTTTAAATGATGAAATTGTTGATTATTTATGTCAAAATATAAATACAAATGTCAGGGATTTAGAAGCTGCTTTTACAAAGCTTTCTGCCTTCCATGAATTTACAAATATTCAATTAACATTAGACAAAGCAAAGGAGCTAATTGCTCCAACTTTATCTAGCGAAAATAATGCTTTAAAAAACCTTTCAGTTGATAAAATTATTAGAGCAACTGCTGAATATTTTGATTTAACATCTTACGATTTAAAAGGCAAAAAAAGAAATAGAAAAATTGTTAATGCTAGACAAATAGCAATTTTTTTATCAAGAGAACTAACAGACTTTTCAACAACTGAAATTGGTTATGATTTTAGTAAAGATCACACTACTATTATGCATGCTATTGAAAAGGTTGAAAAAGCTAAATCTTCAAATATAGAATTAAATAAAAACTTAGAATCTATTAAAAATTCACTTCTTTCTTTATCATAAAATTTAATAAGTTTTAATTATAAATATGAGCTCTTTTTTAAAAAAGGGTTCTTTTTTTTAATGCATTTTCTATCCTTTTTTTATAAGAATAAGTAAAATATATTTTTAAATATTTATTATCTATTTGTGGAAAAGTTGTGGATAACCTGTGTATAACTTGTGGAAATCCTGTTAATAAATTGTGCAAAGCCTATTTTTAGTTGTGGATAACCTGTGTATATCTTGTTAAAAAGATGTGGAAAAGCTGTGGAAAAACTGTTAATATAATGTGTATAAATTGTTGATAACTTTTATGTAAAAAATAACGTTGTGTATAACTTGTTAATAACTTTTTCTTTTTACACAAGTTTTCCACAAGTAATAGTATTAATAAGTTGCTTTTAGATAAGAAATTAAGAAAGTTTTCCACATTTCCACAAGCCTTATTACTATTATTATTAGAAATATATATATATAATAATAAAAGATAGGAGATTCTAAAGATGAAATTTATGTGCGATAAAGAAACCTTTGCAAAAAAGATATTTAATGCAAATGATTTTAAAAATACAAAAAGCTCAATTTCAATTACTACAAATGTATTTTTAAAAACTACTCAAGATTTATTAATTATTAAAACTACTGATAACAATATGGGCTATATTTCTTCTATACCTGTTATTACAGTTGAAGAAGGAGAAACAACTGTTTCATGTAACAAATTAGGAGACATCTTAAAAGCTTTTAACAAGGTTGATAACATAATCGTTGAAACAAATAATGAAAATTTAAATATCTATCCTAAAGACTCAAAAAAACATTTTAATTTTGAATTAAAAACAATTGATGCTAATGAATTTCCTAAAATGGAATCTCCTGACAATAAAGACTTTTTTAAAATAAGTTCACTCTCTTTTTTAGAGATGATAAAACACACACAATTTGCTGCCTCCAAAGATGAATCTAGACATTATCTTTGTGGTCAATTTTTCCAAAAAATAGAAGGTGGAATTGCCATGGTTGCAACTGATGGAAAACGCCTATCTTTTATTAAAAAAAGATGTGAAGATACAGTACCAAATTTCCCCTCTGTAACTATACCTACAAAGTTTATAAATATTCTTTCTAAAATTTTAGAAGACTCTGGAGAAATGGAAATTGCTTTAGAAAAAAATCTAATCTCTATTAGACTTAAAGATGAAACTTTTTTATATTCATCTTTAATTGAAGTTGGCTTCCCTGTTTATAATAGAATTATTCCACAAGAACAAAAATATAAATGTCTTTTAAATTTACAAGATACTATTGATGCAATTAACAGAGTTAAACTTTTTGTACTAGATAAAAGCAATAGAATATTCTTGAATATATTACCAAACAAATTAATTTTAACAAGTGATATTACAGAACAAGGTCAAGCTCTTGAAGAAATTGATTGTGACTATAATGGAGAAGAAATTACAATAGCTGTAAATTATAACTTTTTCTTAGATCCTTTAAAAAATATGGATGTAGAATATTTTTCAATTAACTTTGATGGACCAAACAAAACATTAAAACTTTTGCCAGAATCCAATGAAAAAAGTTATTTACATATTGTTATGCCAATTCAACCTAAATAATGAGATTTTTAAATATTCAAGGTAATTCTTTTAGAAATTTAAATTTGGAAGAACCCTTAAATTTAAATAAAAAACAAGTAATATTAATTGGAGCAAATGGACAAGGCAAAACTAATTTATTAGAAGCTTTATATTTTCTTTGCTACGGTAACTCTTTTAGAACTTCAAATTTGAAAGAGTTACTTTCCTATTTTTCTAAATCTTTAAATTTAAAAGCAACTTTTTTATCAGATAAAGATGAAAAAAGACAAATATCAATTTCTATCTCAAATAAAAAAAGACAAATAAAAATTGATGATAAAATTATTCATGATAGAAAGCAATTAATTTATAATATCCCTTGTATTGTTTTTTCTCATGATGATATTGCCTTTATAACAGGAACTCCAGAATCTAGAAGAAAATACTTTAATCAAACTATGAGTATGTATGATCCAATATTCTTTGATGATTTAAGATATTATAATAAAATTCTTAAGCAAAGAAATGCATTATTAAAAAAAGGTGATTATTCTTTATTAGATGTTTATGATTATAATTTAGCAAAATATGGTTTCTTAATTATGACAGCAAGAAAAAAAGCTGTTGATGAAATGAATTTGCTTTTTCCTAATCTATATAAAGAAGTTTCTAATATTGATAATGTAAAATTAGAATATAAAAGTTCTTGGAGAAATTGTGAAAGCGAAGAAGATATTATAGAGAATTTAAAACAAAATAGAGAAAGAGATATTAAATTTTCTGTTTCTAATACAGGCATTCATAGGGATAAATTTACAATAAATACTGAATTTGGTGAATTATCTGCAATTGGATCTACAGGACAGCAAAGATTAGCTTCATTAGTTTTAAGAGCAACACAATGTAAATACTATAAGTTAAAAACAGAAAAAGAACCTATTTTATTAGTAGATGATGTATTACTTGAATTAGATCATGAAAAAAGAGATAAGTTTCTATATTTGTTTAATGATTATAGCCAAGCATTTTTTACCTTTTTACCAAAAGAAAAATATTTTAATAAAATTGATTTAGATAATAGTATTGTATATAATGTAGAAAAAGGAGTCTTTAAATAATGGATAATAGAATATGTAAAGATAACCCTATTTCTAGTAAACAGTTAGTAGATTTATATCTAAATAGTGTTTTAAAAAAAAAGAAACCTTTAAATTATGAAATATATGAAAAATGGGATATAATAGTTCAAAATAAATTAAAAGATCATTTAAAAATAAAAGAAGTTAAAGATGATGTTTTAATTTTAGTTGCTGATCATCCAGCATGGGTACAAAAAGCAAATATGAGTAAAAAAAATATTTTAAGTAAACTAAAAAAAGAAATTCCTATAACTAATATAAAATCTATACATATTATTTGTAGGTAAGCACTTGACGTATAAAGCTATGCTCTATATACTTTGCAACTCGAAGGGTCTTGCGCCTAGATGACAAAAAGAGAAATATCCGCGTAAGCGATGAATTGGAGATAATAATGAGTTATAAAGGAAAAAGAACTTACCAACCAAGTAAAGTTAAAAGAAACAGAAAGTTTGGATTCCGTGCACGTATGGCTACTGTAGGTGGCAGAAAAGTATTAGCACGTAGAAGAGCAAAAGGTAGACATAAATTGTCTGTTTGTGATGAGAAAAAGCCTTACTAAACTTGAGATATTAAAAAAACAGTCAGAAATAGATAAAGCTTTTAAAAATGGTAAGGCCACTTCAAGACGTGGTTTAAAATTAATTTTAGCTCCTAATAATTTAAATCGTAACAGAATTATTGTTATTCCTGTGAAACACTATGGTAATGCTGTAGAAAGAAACAGAATTCGCAGAAGAATTAAAGAAATTTGGAGAAAAGAAAAAGAAAAATTTATTTCTGGCAACGATTTTATTTTTTTGGTATATCCAGGAAAGGTTTTTGATAGCAAAAAACTAGAGCAAGTCATTCTAGAGCTTTGTGATGAACAGGGAATTTATTTGAATAAATAAATTCCTTATTTCCATTCCTGTATAGAACCTTATATGTTATCTACAGGAGTAGACATGGATAAACGAACTATACTAGCAATGTTTTTAACTATTGTTGTTGTAACTTTGGGAATGTTTGTACAAACAACATTTTTTACCCCAGATGTTATTACTAGTGAAGAAACAGTTGTTCAACAAGAAGATGTAGCTACTAATACAGAGCAAGTTTCTAATACAATTCAATCATCTTCAAATCAAAATACATTAGATTCAAATACAAACTACACTTATATTAATGAAAAAAATGCATGGAATTCTGGTTTACCAGGTTCATTTAGTGCAGTAGAAGATCAATCAAGTGAAGAAGAATTTTTATATGAAAATGGAGTTTTTAGTATAACTTTTGATACTAAAGGCGCTTCAATTTCATCTATTAAATTAAAAGAACACCTTGATACTGATGGAAATCCTGTAGAATTATTATTTAAAGGTGATTCTGATAAAAATGCTTTCTTAATGTATGCAGGTAAGGATAGAACTAATCCTATAGATGCTAATTTTAATTATTCTGTAAATGGTAATGAAGTTACTTTTACAAAAACTTTTGCATTAATTGATTCAGATTCAAACCCTGGTGATACATTTAAAATTTCAAAAACATATACTTTTGGTGAAAATGAATATCTATTTGAAGTTGATGTTAATATTGAAAACAGTGTGAATAAGGCTATTCCTCTTAATTTTGAAAATAATTCATATACATTAGCTTTTGAGCCACAAATCGGACCAGCGTTTGAAACTATGAGTAATAACAATTATTCCTATAGAAGATTCTATGCTAAATATGATGGTGATTCAAAGAAGAAAACTGTAAAAGTTGATGGTAGCGAAGAAATTCAAGATTATGTTACATGGACTGCTTTAGCTGGTAAATATTTTGCATTAATTGCAATTCCTGATGCTACTCAATATGATATAACATTAACACAAGAAACTAATGTAGATGGTTTAGCACAATCTAATGGTATGTATTACACAAGACCTGTAATTAAGAGTTCTTATAATACTGATACTTATAGATTCTATTGTGGACCAGAATTATCTGAATCATTATCAATTTATAATAACGCAAATGACAATTCATTTGGACTTTCAGGTTTGCATTTAGAAAATGCAGTTGATGCTTCATCTTGGTTAGGTTGGTTAGAAAATATTCTAAAATGGGCATTAAATTTATTAAATAAATTTATTCCAAACTATGGTGTTGATATTATTTTATTAACAATTATCTTGAAGTTCTTAATAAATCCATTAACGAAGAAGAGTATGCAAAGCTCAGCTAAAATGAGTGCACTCGGTCCTCAAATGGAAGAATTAAAGAAAAAATATGAAGATAATCCAGAAAAATTAAATAAACAGATGTCTGAATTATATAAGAAAGAAGGTGTTAACCCTATTAGTGGTTGTTTACCAATGTTGATACAGTTCCCTATTCTTATAGCTTTCTATGGTTTATTAAATAAGCATTTTGAATTACGAGGTGCTATGTTTATTCCAGGATGGATAACAGACTTATCACAACCTGAAACAATTTATACATTAAAATTTGCAATACCATTCTTAGGCAATCAAATCCACTTATTACCAATTTTATATACTGTAAGTATGATTTTCTCAATGAAAATAACACAATCTGGTCAAAGTGCAGCAGCAGGTCAATCTGCTTCTATGATGAAGATGATGACTTATGGTATGCCAATTATGTTCTTCTTTGTTCTATATAATGCACCTTCTGGACTATTATTATATTGGTCAGTAATGAATGCAATAAGTATTCTACAACAAGTGTGGAACAATAGGAAAGCTAAACAAAATACCCAAAAGAAAATAGCCTTTCCAAAAAGCTCACCTAAGAAGAAAAAATAGAAATTAATGAGCAGGGGTGAATGCCTTCTGCAACGGAGAAATATATGACTCGAGAATTTGAAGGACGTAGCGAACAAGAAGCTATTTCAAAGGCTGTCGAAGAGCTTCAAATTGAAAGGGAGGATTTCGATATTGAAATTCTTCCTCCCAAGAGAAAAGGTTTTTTTAAAAAAAATGTCAGGATAAAAATTTATTATAATGATGGAAATGAAGAAAACCTTGAAGAAAATGAAGCTCCTATCAATAGTGACTTTGAAAACCAAGTTATTGAATTTGTAACCACATTAATTAAAAAAATGGGTTATGAAGCTAAAGTTAGTGTAAATTTTAGAAAGGAAAGAAAGTTAGGATTGAATATCGAAAGTGATAATTCCTCAATACTAATTGGTAGAAAAGGTAAAAATCTTGATTCAATTCAATTATTAACTAATGTTTTTGTTGGAAGATTAGATCAAGATCAAAAAGTAATAATTGATAGTGAAAACTATAGATTACGTCATGAAGAAAGAATTATCAGAATGGCTTATAAAACAGCTGAACAAGTAAAATATTCTGGAAGAAGTAGATTATTAGAACCTATGAATCCTTTTGAAAGACGTTTAGTTCACACAGCTTTAAATGATTTTCAAGGCATTGAAACCAAAAGTGAAGGTGATAGCCTTTACAAACAAATTAGAATTATTCCTATAAAATAATTAGTATAATTCGAAATTTTATAACACAATAATTAATAATATTGAGTTTGAAACTATAGTAATTCTATAGTTTAGGCAATATTATTAATTTTTTTTGTTTTATTGACATGGGGTATAAAGTATACTAAATTAAAAATGTGCTATTTGAAGTTATTATAAATGATTTTTAAATTATAAAAGTCATTGGGAGACGATTATGAAGAGAGTAGGAAATATTTTTTTACTTATTTGCCTCCTTTGTATTTTATTTATTAACCCAATTTTTGCAGAATCTGATACATTGTTAAATGGTGGTGATTCTTTAGTAATTAAAGTATTAGGAGAAGTAGAAACTGAAAGTTATGTCGCAGTTCTTTATTATGAAGATGAAAGACTGTTTGATGATGTAACAATTTTAGATAATAATAATCAGAGATTTAATATATCTGAAGAAGGAAGAACAAATGAATTTAAAATAGTTATTGAAGGTAACGAAATAGATTCAAGTTCTCTTGAAGTAACAATTCAAGGTCAGAAGTTTTTTGGTATTTTAGGAACTAGGACTGCTGATGTAGATACAGAGTTATATGTAAATGCTATAGATTCAGATTTTGCTGATGGTTTTATTCCAAATGATAATATTCCTTTTATTACTTCTTTAAATATACCTAAAGGAATTCATAGTGAAACAGAAAATGTAGTAGAGACAAGATTTGTTTTAGCTTGGCAAGGTAATCCTAATTTACCATCAGGATTTTATGCCTCAGATATTGATATAGAATATTCTGTTGTTGATTAAAAAAAATAGCCACTTCGAAAGAAGTGGCATTTTATTAAATATTTAATTTTATAATTTTTTCCCAACTAACATCTTTTCCACCAAAATGGCCATAGTTAACATTATTTTTATAAACAGGTTTTAATAAATCTAAGGATTCAATTATACCTTTTGGTGTTAAATTGAAATTATTTCTAACAATATTTTCTAATTCTTTATATGAATACTTACTTGTATTAAAAGTGTTTACATATACTGATATTGGCTTAGAAACTCCAATAGCATAAGCTAGTTCTACTTCACATTTTTCACAAAGATTATTTGCTACTAAATTTTTAGCAATATATCTAGCCATATATGCTGCAGATCTATCAACCTTTGAAGGATCTTTACCTGAGAAGGCACCTCCTCCATGACGACCCATACCACCATAAGTGTCTACAATAATTTTTCTACCAGTTAACCCAGTGTCACCATTTGGACCCCCAATTACAAAACGTCCTGTTGGATTAATATAGAATTTAGTATTTTCATCTATAAGATTTGTTGGTTCTAAAGTTGGTTTAATTACATTTTCAATCAAGAAAGACTCTAAATCTTTTCTAGTAATATCTTCTGTGTGTTGATGACTTAGTACAACTGTAGTTATTCTTAAAGGCTTATTATCTTTATTGTATTCAACTGATACTTGGCTTTTTGCATCAGGTAGTAAAAAGTCTACTGATTTATTTTTTCTAAGCTCAGTGGCTTTTTTTAGTAATTTATGTGAATAAACAATTGGTAGAGGCATGAGTTCTTCAGTTTCGTTACAAGCAAAGCCAAACATCATACCTTGATCTCCAGCACCTTGTTCACCAAATAAACTTGTATCTTCTGTTACACCCATTGAAATATCTGGGCTTTGGGCGTGAATTAAATTTGTAATTTCTACAGTATCGTAGCTAAAACCTGTAGATTTATCAGTATAACCAATATCTTTGATTACATCTCTTATAATTTTATCAATATTTAGATTAGCTTTTGTTGTAATTTCACCTGCAACAATAACTCTATTAGTTGTTGCTAAAGTTTCACAAGCAACTCTAGATTTTGGATCTATTCGTAAGCATTCATCAAGAATTGCATCACTTATTTGATCACAAACCTTATCAGGGTGACCCTCACTAACACTTTCAGAAGTGAAGACATGGTTATTTAAATCAGAAATCATAAAAAGACCTTCCTTATTATTAATTTAACTGGGGAAGGGGAAGCGCGGAATTATATTAAATAATTTCCGTTCCCTCTTTAGCAGTTTTTACGTCCGCAAGCTGGGAGCTATCAAATCGACGTTAAAATAAGAATATTTATAAAAACACTTTTGGTAAAGGGACAAAATAGGCTTTTTGTGTAAAAACATGAAATAAATTTAAATATTTATGGTATAATATTTGTATTTATTAGGAGATATTGATGAGCTCATATAAAATAATTGGTGGTAAACCTGTTTATGGAGAAATAACAGTTAGTGGAAATAAAAATGCTGCATTACCTTTAATTGCTGCAACTCTTTTAACTGATGAACAAGTTATATTAAAAAATGTCCCATCAATAAAAGATGTCTCTGTTATGTGTGATTTATTAATTGATTTAGGATCAACAATTAAGAGAGAAAAAAATACATTAATTATTCAAAGTGGTAATAGAATAGGTAATTTAAAAAAAGAAGAAATTGGTCTAGTTAGAGGCTCTATATTATTAATGGGTCCCCTATTAGCTACTTTAAAAAAAGTTAAACTGCCACCACCTGGAGGTGATGTTATTGGCTTGAGGCGGATAGATACTCATTTCACAGGCTTTGAATATCTCGGTTGTGATTGTAATATTGATGAAAAAGGAAATCTAAATATAGAATGTGATAATTTAAATAATAATCATATATTTTTAGATGAAGCGTCCGTTACTGCCACTGAAAATTTATTAATGGCGTGTTCTTTAACCTCTGAAATAAGCATAATTGAAAATGCAGCTTGTGAACCGCATGTTCAAGATTTATGCAATATGCTAGTAAAAATGGGTTGTAAAATTGAAGGAATTGGTTCAAATCTATTAAAAATAAAGGGGTCAAAAAAACTTCATGGTTGTGAATATACTTTAGGCTGTGACTATATGGAGGTTGGATCTTTAATAGGTTTAACAGCAGCTACTAAAGGAGAATTATTATTACACAATGTTCAATCCACTATAATTAATAGTTTAAATTTAGGATATAGAAAATTAGGAATTGAATTTAAAATGGTTGGAAAATCAGATTTATTAATTCCAAAAAAACAAAAAAAAGTTATTCAAAAAAGTTTAAACGGTCTAACTAATAAGATAGATGATGCACCTTGGCCAGGCTTTCCTGCAGATTTATTATCAATTGTAACTGTCTGTGCAACACAAATGAAAGGCACTATATTATTACATGAAAAAATGTTTGAATCTCGAATGTATTTTATAGATTGGTTAATTAGAATGGGAGCAGACATTATCTTATGTGATCCTCATAGAGCTATTGTTAATGGCCCTACTAGACTTCAACCTGCTATAGTAACAAGTCCTGATGTTAGAGCTGGAATGGCTTTAGTTATAGCAGCCACTTGTTCTAATGGAGAAAGTGAAATTCAAAATATATATCAAATTGAAAGAGGTTACGAAAATTTCGAGTATAAGTTAGGTAGTATAGGAATTGATATAAAAAAAGTATAATCTATTGCTTATAATAGTTAACGAAAGTTTGTTTCTAAGTTTTCCACAAGTTATCCACAATAATTACATATGTTAAGTATATAAAATACTTAACACATTCTTAACATATTTACTATGGCTCATTTATTTATATAAAACTATATAATTCTATATATGTAAAGGAAATACTTATAAACAAACCTATGTGTTATTAAATAAAATATTACTGTTATATAATAATTGTTATATAAGAATAGATAGCTTTTATATATAACAAAAAGTAGACTTTTCCACAAAAAAGTGATAAAAAATGAGAAATTTAGTGTAAAAAATGAGAAAAGATAATAAATTGGATTTTTAGGGTATATGTTTTTGTATTTATTTTACTAACTATATATAAGTTTGATATATATAATTGCTTACATAATAATAGAATATTTATTAGAAGTGTTTTGTTTAGGTAAAGTCTATTCTTTAAATTTTACTAATTTTATTATTTTTTATAGTAATTAAAAATTTATAGTAAATAATTAATCTCAAGTGTGTAAATTCTTTAAGTATTATAACTTAATATTTATAAA
>JAQQAS010000008.1 GCA_028532815.1 Pleomorphochaeta sp. | reverse complement strand
ACATTTTCAGCTACATTTTCAGCTACATTTTCAGCTACATTTTCAGCTACATTTTCAGCTACATTTTCAGCTAGTGTCAAATCAAAACCCTTATATCTATTTATCAGTAAAGAATTATTTGGAAAATCATACATACATTGTTGTATACTATCTATATATTCTGATATTGGTTTTGAAACAATACTATAAGCATCTGATTCTGGAACATTAATTTCGCTAATTTCGTTTTCTTTATCAAATCTAAATGTTCTAAAACTTCTTCCTTTTGTAAACTTATATATTATTCCTTTTCCATAGACACTATCTAATTTATTAGATACAGAATAATTTCCAATAGAAAATTGATCTTTTATATAATTGTATTGATCTTCAGAAACATTATTATAAAACACACTAGTAATCATCTTCTCTAAGTTCGTCAAAGCTATCGAAATAAAGAAATTTAAATAATAGTTACTCATAAATTTATTTTCATCATTAAACATTACATATTTTCTTAATATATCTGATGTTTTTAATATTTGAATCTTTGCTTTTTTATTTACCGAAGTATTCAATCCAACCTTTACCTCTACAGGTAAAAAATGCAAATGTAATTTTTGTTGGGAGAAATCTTTTGAATATTCAATTCCTATAAATAATAAATCATCACTTGTTTGCCCAGATTGACCAAGATTTTTAGAACTAAATAAGCCTTCTTTACTTTTTAGCCCAACCATACCTGAAACCCTTAATATTTCTTCTAAAGATATAGGAATCCAAATAAAATTATTGTGATTCAAAAGCCCCAACAGAGTCTTATAAGCAGAAATAATACTTAATTTTTCTCTTACGAAATTAATATTTTTATCTCGATTGTAAGAAATTATATTCAATAACCATTGCCCGTTAATTATATTAAAATTTTTAATAATCTCTTTTGGATTAAATGATGTATCATTAATAATACTTTTTGGTAAAAGATCAAATAACAAATCTGAATATTCTTCAACTTTATTAGTTACAGTAACAGATTCATATTTATTTGTTGTTGTTTGATCTGTATAATGTATTACAAACATTTCACCATTACTCTCATCAAAAAAATAGGATAAATCTACATCTAAATTAAGAAAAGTAACCCAATTACTATTATCTATTATAGGTTTTAATAAAGAATAATTTAAAGCAGGAATATAATTTACTAATGTATTTGAGACATTATAAATAATTACATCTTTGTTAGATGCAGCAAAAATTGAATTTAATTTTACTACTGTATTTATTAAATTAGAACTTTCATGGCAGGCTTTACTTATTCCAAATCCATTTGCATATTTATCATTTATTTTTGTATATTGAGGATAATTAATTAAACCATTCAATGCATAGTTTTTTTGTAAGTTATTGTTTTTATTAATATTTACCTCATGTAGTTCCTGGGCTTGATAAAAAGATATATGAAATTTAATTTTTGTTTTACTAAAATCAAAATCTTCCATTTGATACACATTTATTTTTTCTTGTAACAATTCCAGAACTTCATAATCATTATAAGACTCACCATATTTATTTTTATTTCCTGTCAGTTTTATATTCAAGAATTCTTCTAATTTAAATAAATATTTAACATCATATAAAAGACTAAACAAAGATTCTAACCCTGGAGATATATTTTTAAAATAGATATTAATTGGATTAAACCTATCTAAATTAGCAATTTTCTTTATGCGATAAAGAACATATTTTATGATTGCTTCAAAAAAATTATTTTGATCTGAAATATTAATTGCTGCAATATTTATACTAATATTTTCATCAACATCAAATAAATATGAAAATTGTGTACGATAATCTACTATTCTTTGAAAAATAATTGATTTCCCTAAATCAGAAATATCTCTATCTTTTAACTCTTTATAAATTAACCATCTCGGAATATTTTGTGAATAATTTGCACTAAATTGTTTGTCATTAATTATAAGATAAGGTACTAAAAATTGTGCATTTAATGTAGAAAGAATAGCTTCATATGGTATTTCCGAGGCGCTTTTTAATTGGTTAAATTTTTCTATTTCATATGAGATTAACAAAGGATGTAAAGGGGAAAATATTATTGAATCTGGTTTATAAATAACTCCTATTTGAAGAATATCTCTAGCTTCTTTAGAAATAGGTTGATTATTTTTTTCTTTTGAAAGAACTTCATTAATTTCAAACTCTATTGACTTCAATAAACTAATATATTCAACTGAATTGATAGCAAGTGAGGGTAGAGTTCTTTCCTTCAAATAAAATTTTAATAATTTTTCATAAAAAGTTTTTAATTTAGTAGGTAAATTCAATTGTATACCATTAAATTCAGTATTAACTACTTGAGCACATAAATATTCAGATCTAATAAATTTATCTTCAATATTTAGATTCTCTTTATATGAGTTATTTATACTAATTACTTTAGAACCACAGTGTATTTTTTCATCCTCAAAAATTAATTGTTTGTTACTAGATAATCGTATTTTTTCAATTGTAATAGCTGAAGAAGGAATAGGTTTTTCACTCAAATCACTAAAAGAAACTGGAAAGTAATGAGATTTATAAAAAGTCTGTAAATTAAAATCAGTGTCACTATCATACTCAAATTCACTCATATCTGAAAGAACTAATTTACAATTATATAAATCAAAATTATTTTCATTCACAACCGTAGCTACTTCGACAACAGTATCTGGATTCGGACCGAATTCATAAAGAGAAATCTCATTTGATATATCGAAGAAAAATTCTTTTTTTACTTTATAAGTCTTAATTCTAAAATTAGGTTGAATTTTCTTAATATCATCAAGTTTAAAAGGAACTATCATAAATGAAATATCAAATTTAAATCTAGAATTCTTATTGTGAGTGTATATAATTTTCCCACCATAGGTATGATTCAAATCTAGATTTTTTAAATCAATTATTAAATTATTACCAGATACTGATACATCTTTTATTGTGTTTATTTCTAAATTACGATTTACAATATAGGAATTTTGTTCAACAAAACTAGTTTTATTAACTTTTTCAGTAAATTCTATTTTTATTTTTTTATCATTTATAAAATATTCATTTGAAAAAATTAGATGTATTTTTTTTCTTTTTATGCGAGAATTTCCTTCTTTTCTTCCCCAGCAATTATTGTTTTCTAAGCTTTCAATAAATGAATCTGAAATTTCAATCTTACTTTCATTTTTTTGAAAAAATCTTTCTTTTCCTGCAAAAACTTCTTTAAAATCGACTTCCTTCCACTTCTCATCATCTGAGAGTTTATTTATTAATGATTTTCCATCAAATTCTTCGCATAATTTTACAGATATATCATCTATCCCATTAAAAATGGAATGAAGACTTTCAATTTGATTATATATTTTTTTATTTTCATTAATTCTCTTTGTATATTCTTCTTTTCTTTCAAAAGTATATAAAGCACTGTCATAAAAATAACCTAAATCATAATAATCTGTTTCTGAAAGATTACCTTGAAATAAAATTTTAAAAATAATTTCATAATCTTGCATTCCTATATACTGATTACTAGTAATTTCAAAAAGATAATTTCTTAAAACTTGTTTTTCTTGAATTTTCAATTTATCAGAATTATTAATTTGTTTTTCCAAATCATTATTAATTAATAATGAATTAAAAGGTGCTCCTTTTTGCCGAATATCATAAGCGCCTTTTATAATAGAATCTAGAGGATTTGAAACTATGAAAAACACACTTGTGTTCTCCCATTCTTTATTATTTTCATTTACTCTATTCCTGATAGTTACCAAGAAATCTTGATTTATACCATTAACTGGTGCTACAAAAAGAATTTTTTCTCCTTTAACCTCAATACCTACAGTAGAGTAATTATAATACTCAGAATAAAATTTAAATTTATTCTCAAAATTGGTATTGGTTAAATTAAAATAAAAATTTTCAACTTCATTATTGTCTTCTAATAAAATAAAAAATTTATTTCCTTTATTTACATCATTTCGATTGGATAACCAATCTAGTAGTCTATTTGCTAAAAACTTATAATATTGCTCTAACATATTGGGCATCTCCACTATCTGATAATTTATCTAATATATTCAATCTTTCAAAATATTCTACTATTTTAATCTGGCTTGTTTTATCAAAATATAATCCTCTTTTCTCAAATGATTTAAATAAATCTCTTAATAAAATTCTATCTTTATCTCCAATAATAATGTTTACAA
The DNA here is from genome assembly GCA_028532815.1 of Pleomorphochaeta sp. Classification (GTDB taxonomy): domain Bacteria; phylum Spirochaetota; class Spirochaetia; order Sphaerochaetales; family Sphaerochaetaceae; genus Pleomorphochaeta. The sequence continues at coordinate 8,362 of JAQQAS010000008.1, read as the reverse complement.
ACATTATTATTAAGTCTTCAGAAGCATTAAATACATATCCATACCGTCCCCGTCTTTTTATAAAAGATAAGTTTGAGAACTCGTCAAATGATTTCCTATATCTACTTGATGTTTCTGGAGAAGTGTTTTTCTGTTCAAGCATTTTACGTAATTCTTCAATTAATGAATTTAAATCATTTGAAGGCGTATAATCCAATCCATAAATTTCTGAATAACCTATATTAAAATAGTACAATTGCCTTTTAAGATTTTGTTGAAGAGTTAAATCCTCATATATTTCTGAAATAGAATAAAATTTATCTTCATCTATTAATTCGTTGAGATAATTTAAGACATCATTATTTAAAAGAAGTTTTTTAGAAAGTTTTTGAATAATAGAATACCCTTGTTTAACAACTTTCCTTCCACCAGAAACTTTTTCGTTATCAAAAGCATAATATGATTTAAATTCTTGCCTCTTTGTCCTCGCTAGATTATAAGTTTCTTGAATAATATAATAAAAATAATAATAACTTATAAATAAAGAAATATTCTTTGTTAAAAATAAATCATTTCTCATAATAGATTTTAAATCATTAGAAAATAATTCCAAATATTTTTCTTGATTAAAGAAATTAAATTTTTTATCAGGTTCTTTATTATCTTCTAACTCTGGCAAACTTGATCTAATGAAATCATCATATACTTCATTGCTCTTTTTTGCAGAAATCAACTTAATCCAATCATCATTTGAATTTAATTTAAAAAGTTTAGTAATATATTCAGCTAAAATTTTCTTCCCTTTTAGCTCACTCTTTTTATTATCTTTAACAGGATAGTATAAAAACATATTTGGTTTATTTATTGCTTCAAAATTTAATTTAAACATATCTAATACAATATAATCTTCAAGACCATCAAAATCTAAATTTTGCAACAAGTTTTCTTTATACTTATCTTCTATATTAACTATGTCTTTTTGTTTTCCATAAGAGATTCTAGCAATAATACCTATAATTTCATTAAAGTCATCTCGATATTTTGGACGTTCAGGTTCTCTTGTAAAAAAGGGGAAATTATAACCCAAGGTATTATGTCTTGCTATTTGTCTTTTTTCTACTATCAACAATACTTCTTTATATTTATTCATTAATCCATCCTTTCTAATTTATATTCACCCCAAAATTGTTTAATTAATTTAAATTGTTTTTTTAATACAACATTGTATAAATAAATTTCATCTTCATTTTGTTCTTCTATTTCCACTAATAAATTAATAAAATTATCAAAATTTACTGAATTTTTTCTATCTTCAGATTTTAAAAAGTAACCATTATTTAATTTGTTTAAGACTACAAAAGTTTTATAATCCACGACCAATACAATTTTTTCATTTTTTATATAGTAGTCAATAATTATTTCTGAACCTTCTATTCTTTGACTTTCAAGTTTAGGATTAGGACGAACTCTAATCATTCTTTTAATTTTAGAATTAAATCTATTTTTTATGATTTTATCATCATACCCCAAATATCCATTCCATTTACTATATGTATTATTTATTAATTTTACTAAACGAGTTTCTTTCCCTTTTTGATTTTCTTGAATTTTAAAAATATTTTTATATATATCCAAATAATCTAGATATAAACTATTATCAAATATATTATCCTTATATGATATTAAAAATTTAATCCTAAGAAAGTAATTAAACCATTCTTTAAATGAAAGATTATTCGCTTCCTCAAAAGTCAAATAATCAAAGGTTGAAATAATATCATCACCTAATAATGTCAAAACTTTTTTCATTGTATTTTTTGCATGATAAATTTTTAAAGCAATATTATCTATTTCTTTTGTACTATTTTTTATAGGATCAAATTTTGAAATAATATTTAACAAGTCTGATTTATCATAATTATCAAATATAGAATTGGGTAAATATTGAATTTCACCAATATTATTACCTACAGTAATATCATAAAAGAAATTAAACAAAGTTCTTGCTGATATTATTAATTTGTATTCGAGTTCTGCTCTAATAAGCATATAAATAATTGTATCTTGAACTTGTTTATTTAGGAGAATTTCATAATTTTTGTGTATATAATTTAGATTATTATTTCTTAAATCTTCCATATAAGCATTATAGAAAGGATTATTTTCATCTTTAGAAAATACCTTATTTAGAGCTGACTTATAAAATTTACTCGATATCTCATTTTCAACTACATCTATATTTGATTCACCAATGAAAGAAACTATTTTAAAATTATTATTTGGTATGTCTTTTAATTTATGTTTTGTTAATACTTCTGTATCTTTGATATAATTAATAAGACAATTAAAATGGTTTAAGCTTTTTAATTTTTCTAATAAATTTGTCAAAACTCCTAGATTTATGGCAATTATTAATTTTGATTGTTTTTCATCATTTAAATTGGAGTCAGTATAAGGCTCTAAAATTTCTAATACAGTATCTATTGCAGTTTTATTTGGAGAATTTGTTTCAGTAGCATCATTATGAATAATAACATTATTTCGCTTAAACTCGTTAGAATATTTATTTGTCATATAAGATAATAAATGACTTTTCCCATCTCCAACATTTCCCACAATAAAAATAATTTTTTTATTATTTTGAAAAAGAAAGTTTTGGATTGATTCCTCTATGTTATCTTGGATATTCCTTTTTATATGCATATATTTATTAAATTCGTTAAATTCTTCTGAATTAACTATAGAAGTATTAGATTTTATTGATAATTTGTTAAAGTATTCTTCTAGCTTTGTACCCTCTTTTCCATTTTCTTTAATTTTCATTAGATATTTCCTTTTAAAATAATTTAAATTTCATAGTTTAGTAATTGTTCATTAATCGTATTGTTTAAGGTAAATTTGATAATTGATTTTATTTCAGATTATAAATACATATAAACTTTTACCTAAAGAATTAAAAATATCAAATTTATTTATTACTTCTACATTTCAACCTCTTCCTTAATCATTAATTATTATCATAAGAAATACATTGAATTTGATTCAAAACATAATTATTGTTTAACCAAAAAGATTGTTTGGTCATATGATTTCCATTGGGTAAGACATCTGTATCTTTAAATAATTCTCCATTCCCATACTTTATTCCATTAATTAAATAAGCACTTTTATTTGCATGGGGTCTAACATGTAATATTTTTGTATCAGATTTAGCCGGTAAATTATTTCTTATACAAGAGTTATCATTATTGAATGAAAAAGAAACCCCATTTTTAAAAATATTTTGAGCTCTTAACCATTCTTCTTTTAGAGAATTATTGATATCATTTATTGGCATATTCCAAAATTCAGCACCATCTAAATAATAATTTCCATTCCTTTCTTTAAATAAAACAAATAAAAATATGGTTTTTAAAAAAAAATTATAAATATCCGAATATTCCCATTCTTGTTTTATTAAATCTTGAATTTTAAATGCTGGAAAAGAAACAGATTCAACTATTTGATTTGTAGCGTTTATTCTTAAAGTTTTTACGATTATATTCGCTTTTTTGAACTCTTCAAGAAAATTATGGTGGGATTGTAAAATTTTTCTTGTTACTCTACTATATTTATCTTTACCTTTAATTTCTTTTATTGTGAAAAATTGTTTAAATAAATCTTTATCTTTTTCATTTTGATATTTATATATTTGATTCAAAACATCTATTTTTAGATTTTTAATTGTATTGTGGTCAGATATTATAGTTTCACTCTTTTTTAGATTAAATTTATTTTTTGTTATGAGATAAGTTAGATATGTTGATTTTAAGGATAAAGATCTTGGCTTAGCTAGTATATTAGAATTCGGTTGATTTACTAGTTTTGTAGAATATTTTGACATAATTTCTGCACATAGATAAAGAGTATCTGCTTCAGTTAACTCATGAGCTTTTCCCTTTAAAACTTTTTGTTTGATTGTATTGAAGTCTCTTTCGAAATTATCGATATCTGATTCTTGTAAATCTAATGTACAAATAAAATCAACTTTATTATCTAATAGCTTCACATTCTTAGATTGAGGATTATAAAATAGTAATAACATATTTCTTATTTTATTGGGAAAAAAGCTATTTTTAAAATCCTGAATAACTATCTTCGAATAATCAATTATTGATATATTTATATTATCATTAATGACTATAAAATTTTTGTTTCGTTTAAAATAAGGAATTAATTTTAAATTAAATTTTTGATTACCAAAATAATTATTCTCTATTTTATAACAACTATTATCAAAGGCATGCATTTCGCTAACCAAATTACTATCTAATTCAGTATATATTGAATTACCATATAATAATTCTTTACTATTAGAAGATAAAACAGATGCAAAAACATTATCATTCAATATTTCTTTAATCGATTTACCTCTTAGAGTGTAAAAATATTGATTAATTTCATAATGCGGATAAAATCCCTTTTTATTTTGCATATGTTAATATACCTTTTGACGATAAATTTAGTGTATATTTTATTACTCAAAATAATACTGAGTTTAATAAAAATACAATTAATTAAAATTATTTTAATATAGATACCTAATTATAACATAAAATTTTGCAGATTATAAGTATTCTCATAAAAAATATTAACATTTTGATATCTTTGTTAATTGAATTAATCATTGACGCTTTAAATTATTTTTAATTTACAGATAATTTTGCAAACTCACCGAATGTTTCAAATACTTCTAAGATATAATAAATTGAATATTTTATACCATTTTAAATAAAAATATTAAATTTGGGATTTAATATAATCTTTATTCAACCAAAAACAATATTTTTTTTGTAATCCAAATCCTTCAGTTTCCATTAAATCAGAGCTAGACTGTCCCTTAGGTCTAACGTGTGATACAATATTTTCAGATGCTCTAGGAAATTTATCAAAAATTCCTTTCCTGATATTTTCTTTAGTTATCTTCCAAACTTTTTTAGCTTCATCTATATCATTTTGAGGCATATTCCATATATTTATATGATCTAGGTGATAACCTTGGTTATTTAGATTTTTTTTAAATATAACAAAAATAAACTTACTAACTAATTCTTCATAAAAGGCACTATCTTCCCAAATTTCATTTATTATTTCTGTATAATATATATTTTTAAAGGACATGTGCTCTTTAATTTTACCATTTAACTCCACTCTTATTGTTTTAATCTGTATTCCGGCAGCCTCAAATTCGTAGAAGGTTTTATTTTTCTTATTAAACCCGATAATTTTTCTAGCAATATTAGCATTCACAGATTTACTTTTTATATTACAATCAAAAAGCAAACATAATTCATGTACAGTTTTTCCCAAATAGGGTTTAAATAAATTATTTATATAGTTCTCAAAATTTGTTGAAGAATCTTTTATTAATCTGTTTTCTAAAGATATTCGATTTCTTTTTTCAAGAACTAAAGTTTTATAAATTGTATTTATGTAAGAGGTTTTAAAACAAAATGCTCTTCGCCTTGCCAATTGTTTTGAATTTGGTTGTTTAATCATAGATTTTTTTTGAGTTGAACCTTTTGTACAAGCTCCCAAATACATTGTATCACCTTCTGAAATTTCATGAGCAAGTCCATTCTCTACTTTTTCAACAATATATTCATAATCTCTTTTTATTTGATTAAAGTCACGATCTAAGAGCTCCCAAATATCAACTAAATTTACCTTCAACTTATATAGGGGCACTTTGTTATCATAGAAATAAAAAATTAAAAGAATAGACTTGTTTTTATAAATAAAATGAGAATCTAAGAAGTTTTTATCATTTAATAATTTATCATACGATATTATATTTAAAACTAATCTTTCTTTAACTCTAATTTCACCATTCTTAAGATATTTTAAGGGAGAAACTTTGAGCTCAACACCAACTTCAGAAAAATCAGGGGCAGATAAACTATCATTTTTTTTATCAAAATAATTTTCCTCGATAAATTGTCCAAATTTACCTTTACCAGAATAATTCTTACCATATTTTATATCTTGCTCTGAAACAGAGTTATTAATATTTGCCTCAGATATTGATAAACCTTCAAGTTTTCTAGCATAGTCTAATAAATCTTTTTTATCTTTAAATTCCATTATTTTTTATAAAATCCTTTTACTTTTACTTATTAATACTATATTTTAACATATAAATTTGCCATATTGTGATTAATATATTTCAATTATAGTAAATTTTTAGAAAATCGATCTTTCCAAAATCAAAAAAATTTATTATTATATATTAAGATTTTGTTTTAAAGGGATAAAAATGGCAAACAATAGAGTCGTAGAGTTATTTGCAGGTGTTGGTGGCTTTAGAATAGGTTTAGAGAAAAGTGGATGGAAAGTTATCTATGGTAATCAATGGGAACCTGGCAAAAAAGTTCAACATGCTTACGAGTGTTATGAGTCCCACTTCAAAAGTGGAAAACATACTAATATTGATATTGAAAAAATTCCTACTTCAGAAATTCCAAACCATGAATTACTCGTTGGAGGATTTCCATGCCAAGATTATTCTGTTGCTTCTACCCTAGTCAATTCAAAAGGAATTGAAGGTAAAAAAGGAGTTCTATGGTGGGAAATTCAAAGAATTGTTGAAGCAAAAAAACCAAAATATATTTTACTTGAAAATGTCGATCGATTACTAAAATCTCCAGCTAAACAACGTGGTAGAGATTTTGGAATCATTTTATCTTGTTTAAACTCCTTAGGTTATTATGTAGAATGGAGAGTTATAAATGCCGCAGATTATGGTTTTGTTCAAAGAAGAAGAAGAGTTTTTATTTTTGCAACAAGAATAAAAAAAACGAAAAACAAATTATTCAAAAAAAATGAATATAAATTCTTCCAAAGTTTTTTACCCATAGAAAAAAAAGGGAAACTTAAGCATTTTGAAATTCCAACAGATTTATTAGACCTGAGTAATAATTTTAAAGGGAACTTTGAAAATTCCGGATGCTGCGATAATTTTGTCTGCTTAACTCAAAAGGTTAATCCTATTTATGAAGGACCACATAAATTATTACAAGATATTTTAGAATCAAATGTTGATGAAAAATACTATATTGATGAATCTAAAATTGCTAAATGGAAATATTTAAAAGGTCCAAAGAAAATTGAAAGAACGTCAAAAGAAGGCTTTAAATATAAGTATGCTGAAGGCGGGATTGCTTATCCTGATTATCTAGATAGACCAGCAAGAACAATGTTAACTTCAGAAGGATCAGTTAATAGATCCAGTCATATAATCTTAGACCCTGAAACTGATAGACTCAGGATTTTAACTCCCATAGAATGTGAAAGAATTAATGGATTTCCGGATAATTGGACTAACACAATGCCTGAAAGAACAAGATACTTTTGTATGGGTAATGCCCTAGTTGTTCCATTGATTGAAATAATTGGCAAAGAAATAATTAATCTTTAAGTCAAACATACCTATTTCTAGATTTACTATATTCTACTAAGTCAATGAATTCTTTTCGTTTTAAAGAAATTCCCGAAGCAGCTAATCTTTCATTTCTAACATCATAGATTTGATTGATTAGTTTAAGTTTATCAGATTTCTCACCATAATGGAAAAATCTATGGCAAGTAGGACACAATATTAAAATATTAGCATACATATCTAAATTATTATTAAATTCATTTTGCATTTTTAATGGTATTATATGATGTCCTTCAACATAAGGTTTATGATTTCTTTGTGCTATAAAAGTTTTATGGGTATTGTCAATTTCACACTTATAACACACCATTTTTTCGGCTTGATTTATTAAAATTCTATCTCGATTATGAGTATATCTTTCCTTTACGTATAATTCAGGAGGAATATCATGAGGAGTATCAAATATTGTTACTTCATCTTTTATATTTTCAAAATATTTCCCTTCAGCAAATTCCATATATCGATGTAGCCCTGAAGAATACATTTGATGCCCATCTTTATTTAACCTAATAAATTCTTCATTATTCTTTAGAAAAGTTTCAATCTTTTTTAAATCCGACAATGAATCGATTTCATAAAGATTAGAATTATCAGAATAAGAAATATCTGATAATAATTTATTAATTTTATTAAGAGCATCCATATAATGATTTACGCTAGATTGGGATAATAATTCTCCAGACTTTTTACGATAGATTGAACTTAAATATTTCTCGTAATAATCTATATACATAATCTTAATTCTAAATCCTTTTAAATAAAATTTTTATAAATTTCTATGATTTATCTTTTTTACTTTCTAAATTATAATTTATATATTTAGCAAAATCCAGTACAAAAGATTATGATATCAACTATTAATAGAACAATGTCTATTTCAAATATAAAAAAACTATTAAAATTTAG
>JAQQAS010000007.1 GCA_028532815.1 Pleomorphochaeta sp. | reverse complement strand
CAAAAAATATATTTATTTACAAATAATATTTAAGGTAAAAAAAATCTAACTATCTCAAAGATAATTAGATTATTTTTATTATAATAAATTAATTTTAACTATTTCTTCTAACTTCATATAGTAAAACACCAGCGGCTACACTAACGTTTAAAGAATCGATGTGTCCACGCATTGGAATTGATACAACATAGTCACAATTATCTCTGACTAATCTAGAAATACCTGAACCTTCACTACCCATAACAATTACGCTTCTTGAAGCAAATTTTGTTTCATAAGATGGGGAACCGTTCATGTCTGCTGCATATAACCAGAATCCATTTTTCTTTAACAATTCAATTTCTCTATTGATATTAACAACTGGGGAGATTGGAACATATTGTGCTGCTCCACTTGAAATTTTAATTACTGTTTCGTTAGCTTGAACACTTCTTCTTTCTGGTATAATAACTAAATCTACGCCAAACTGATCACATGATCTTAAAATAGCACCTAAGTTGTGTGGATCAGTAATTCCATCTAATATTAAAACTAAACCACCTTGGCCATCTTCAAGGGTTGAAAGATATTCTTTAACACTTGTTGTGTTTACTCTGCTTACAGCACGTCTAGCACCACCTAAATCTAATATAGCACCTCTATGGTCTACCCCTGGCATCATTTTATCCATTTCAGATTTAGAAATCTTTTTTACTGCAACCTTTTGACTAAATCTAGCCATTCTATCCAAATCAGAATATTTATTATTTCCACCTCTACATATATATAATGTGGATCCTGCAGGAGCTAATTTTAAGCCTTCTTCAATTGCATGACGTCCATATATTTTTTCACCCATGGTGTTCTCCTTAATTCTATTTTATCCAAACCAAAACTACCATTTTATTAAAAAAAATACTAGTCCACAAGGAATTAGTTACCTCAAGAGTTTACATAAATCCAATAAAAAAGATCATTCAAATCAATAAAATATTGAAATAAATGATCTTACTTATATTATTAAGGATTTTATTCAAAAGGAATTGGTGTTGGTGCTTCTTCTTCTCCAAGAACTTTTGCTAATTCTTTTAAAAGTTTTTTAGCTTTTTGGGATGTTAATCCTAATTTTGGTGTATCAACTCTTAATTTAATATACATATCCCCTCTACGACTCATATTTCTGTCTTTTGGGATACCTTTATCTTTTACTCTAATAAGCTTTCCATTTTGTACTCCTGAAGGAATTACAATTTTCACATTTTTACCTTCAAGTAATGGTACTTTAATTTCAGCACCTAATGCAGCTTGAGTAATTGAAATTGGAATTTGAACATAAACATCATATCCATGACGGATAAAATACTTATGTGGTTTTACATTGATGTATACGTATAAATCTCCAGATGGGCCACCGTTTCTTCCAGCATCCCCCATTCCTCTTAGTGAAATTCTAGTACCATCATCAGCACCTGGAGGTATAGTAACTTTAACTTTTTGTTGTTTTCTAACAACTCCTGAACCATGACAGTTATTACATGGATCTTCAACAACACGTCCTGTACCATTACAATTACTACAAGGTGTAGATACAGCAAAGAATCCACTTGATCTATTTACTTTACCTGTTCCATTACAATGTGGACAGAGTTTTGTACCACCTGTTTTACTACCACTTCCATTGCATGTTGGACAGGCAATATGATGAGCGTATGATATTTCAATCTTCTTACCAAAGGCAGCTTCTTCTAAATCTAGAGTTACATCATATCTTAAAGTTGCACCAGCACTAGGTCCTGAACTTCTTCTTGATGTTGATCCGCCACCACCAAAGAATGATTCGAAAATGTCGCTAAAACCACCGCCACCAAAAATATCACTGAAATCACTATATACATGAGAATAATCATGTCCGCCAGCCATTCCGTCAATTCCTGCAAAGCCAAACTGATCATAAGTCGATCTTTTCTTGTCATCACTTAAAACTTCATAAGCTTCAGTTGCCTCTTTAAATCTATCTTCAGCAGCTTTATCTCCAGGGTTTTTATCTGGGTGGTTTGCAATTGCTAATTTACGATAAGCTTTTTTAATCTCATCTGCGCTAGCACCTTTTGAAACTCCCAATACTTCATAATAATCTCGTTTTGCCACGACAATTTCCTTGCTTGATATTCAATTAAAACACATCATGCCACCGCTGACATGATGTGTTTCTTATCTTATAGATTAAAACAATTTTAGTCTACAACTTCAAAGTCAGCGTCTTCAACACCATCATTGTTAGGAGCAGAATTTGCATTGTTTGCTTGAGTATTATCTTGTTGAGCTGAAGCTGTTGGATCTGCACCACCTTGAGCTTGTTGAGCAGCAGCAGAATCTTTATATACTTCTTCAGCTAGTTTGTAAGCAGCTTGTTGTAAGGCTTCAGTTTTTGCTTTAATTTCTTCAGCACTTGCATTTGTATCTGCAACTGTTTTCTTTAAGTCTTCTAGAGCTGCTTCAATTTTTGCTTTGTCTTCACTACTTACTTTATCACCATAATCTTTTAGAGATTTTTCTGTTGAATAAGCTAAGCCATCAGCTTCATTTCTAGCATCAATTTTTGCTCTTTCTTTCTTATCTTCTTCAGCATGTGCTTCAGCATCTTTAACCATCTTATCAATATCTGCATCAGATAGACCTGAAGATGTTTCAATTCTAATCTTTTGTTCTTTACCTGTACCTAAGTCTTTTGCTGATACGTGTACAATACCGTTAGCATCAATATCAAAAGTAACTTCAATTTGAGGTACTCCTCTAGGTGCAGAAGGAATTCCTTCTAAGTTAAAGTTTCCTAAAGTTCTGTTTTGTGATGCCATTTCACGCTCACCTTGAAGAACGTGGATTGATACAGCAGTTTGACCATCAGCAGCAGTTGAGAAGATTTGGCTCTTCTTAGTAGGAATTGTTGTATTTCTTTCAATCAACTTAGTACATACACCACCTAAAGTTTCAATACCTAATGAAAGAGGTGTAACATCTAATAGTAATACGTCTTTAACATCACCACCTAAGATACCACCTTGAATTGCAGCTCCCATTGCTACAACTTCATCAGGGTTAACACCTTTGTGTGGTTCTTTCTTGAATAAGTCTTTAACAGCTTGTTGTACTAATGGAATACGAGATGATCCACCAACTAAAATAACTTCATTGATATCACTTGCACTTAAACCTGCATCTTTTAATGCTTTAATACAAGGTTCTTTAGTTTTTTCTACTAAAGGTTGAATCATTTGTTCAAAACGTGAACGTGTTAGAGACATTTGAAGGTGTTTTGGACCAGTTTGATCAGCTGTGATGAATGGTAAGTTAATATCTGAATTTGAGGAGTTTGATAATTCAATTTTTGTTTTTTCAGCAGCTTCTTTTAATCTTTGAAGTGCCATATTATCACTCTTTAAGTCAATTCCAGTTTCTTTCTTGAATTCATCGATCATCCATTCAATGATTACTTGGTCAAAGTTATCACCACCTAGGTGTGTATCACCATTAGTTGATTTTACTTCAAATACACCATCACCTAATTCTAGAATTGAAATATCAAATGTACCACCACCTAAGTCGTATACAGCAATCTTCTCTTCTTTAGATGCATCTTTACCAAATCCATAAGCTAGTGCAGCAGCTGTTGGTTCGTTAACAATTCTCTTAACATCTAAACCAGCAATTTTACCAGCATCTTTTGTAGCTTGTCTTTGAGAGTCATTGAAATATGCAGGAACTGTAACAACAGCTTCAGTTACTGTTTCACCTAAATAGTCTTCAGCAGTTTTTTTCATTTTTTGTAAAACAGCAGCTGAAATTTCTTGTGGTGAGTATTCTTTGCCTCTAATATCTACTTTAATTTCTTGGTTTGAACCAGATTTAATTTTGTATGGAATCATAGTTAATTCTGAAGGTACTTCATTATATTTACGTCCCATAAAACGTTTAATTGAGAATACTGTATTCTCAGCATTGGTTACAATTTGGTTTTTTGCGGGTTGACCTACTAAGCGGTCACCTTTAGCGGTATAACCAACAATTGAAGGGGTTGTTCTTTGTCCTTCAGAATTGGCTATTACCATTGGTTCATTTCCTTCCATTACAGAAACACAACTGTTTGTGGTTCCTAAATCTATTCCAATAATTCTACCCATTTTATATCTCCTGGTTTTGTTTATTTTCTTATTTATTTAAATATCTATCATAAAGGTAATAATTATACCTTTAATCGTCAATTAATTTGGTTTACCAACTTTAACTTTTGCAGGTCTTAAAACCCTATCATGTAAAGTATAGCCAGCACCAAGCTCCATAATTACAACTTCTTTATCATATTCTTCTGATTGTTCCATCATGTAAGCCTCATGTCTAATAGGATCAAATTCTTCACCTACACACTCAATCTTTTTTAAGCCCCAGTTTTTTTCTAAAATTGAATGTAGTTTGTCATTTACCATAACAACACCATCATGAATTTTATCAAAATCTCTTGAAGCTTCAGAAGCTGTAATTGCTCTATCAAAATCGTCTAAAGATTGTAAAAGGTCATTAATCAATTGAGTATTAGCAAAATGTACACTTTCTTCTTTGTCTCTTACTAAACGTTTTCTAAAGTTTTCAAGTTCAGCAACTTTTCTAAGTAATTGATCTTTTGCCTCTTGTTCAGCTTTTTTTGAATTCTCTAATTCAGCCTTTAATTGTGCAATCTCTAATTCTTTTTCTTCAAGAGGAGTCAATTCTTTTTTCTCTTTCTTCTCTTTTTTAGCCTTCTTTTCTTGTTTGGCATCTTTCTTTGATTGCTTCTTCTCTTGAGGTCTTTCAATATTTACTTCAACTTCTTTTTCTTCTACTTTTGTTTCTTTTTCATCAGTAGTTTCTTTACTCATTTTTATTATCCTGTATTAATTAAAAGGCCTTAAAAAATTAACTAATCAATAAGTATTAGTTAATTCCTTCCTTTAATGATTTTTTTATTTATGAGATAAAAATAATACTAGCAATATTAATCGTCAAGTATTTGATAAAAAAAACTTTAATCTAATAGAATTTCTTCTTCATCTCCAATAGGAACAAAGATTTTTTCTGTTTTTTCTACTTCTTCTTTTTCATTTTTATCATTGTTTTCTTCTTTTTTTTCTTGAGAACTTTTTTCAAGTTTT
>JAQQAS010000006.1 GCA_028532815.1 Pleomorphochaeta sp. | reverse complement strand
GATAAATAATATAAATATTTATAAATAAGTAAACTAAAAATAAGCCTTAAATTTGTATTTAAAATAAAATTTGTTAATCGATTAAAAAATATTTTATTTTTTTCCCTTGCACGATATAAAAAACAGTGGTAGATTAATTTTAGAACACAGAAAAGTTGAACTATTTAATATAAATTTTTTAACAATTAAAAAAATGAATAGAAGATATTTTAAAATAAATTCTTTTACTACAACAATTTAAATTTATATTATACCAACTAATACTTATATTATTTAACACACTACAGATTAAATTACTTAAATTTGGATATCCAACCGTTAAAATATTTGATATTTTTATTTAAATAAATTTAATCGATTAAAAAACCAACAATATCAGAAGGATTGATAAAAATGTTAACACTTTCTACAAACAATTTAGAAAAATTAGAGTCTATGTCTATTAAAGTACCTCACTACAACAGAAAGAACTTAAAACCAGCTTTAGCCCATATAGGACTTGGAGCTTTCCATAGAGCTCATTTCTTATCATATGTTGATGAATTAATGGAAAGAGGCATTTACAAAGATGGAGTTTATGAAATTGATTTGATTGAAACAAAAGAAGAATTTTATACAACTTTAAAAAAACAAGATTATCTATATACCGTTTTAGAAAAAGATCCTTTTGGTGGCGAAAATCTTTCAGTTAGAGGTGGTATTTCAAATTATGCTAATTTAACAATTGATCCTACAACAGTTTTTGAAGTTTTATCTTCACCTGATATTAAACTTATAACTTTAACTGTAACTGAAAAAGGTTATTGCTATGACAGCGAAAATCATAAATTAGATTTAAATCATCCAGCAATTATTAATGATTTAGATTCTAACAACCTTCCTCACTCAGTTATTGGAGTTTTAGCTAAATCTCTATTAACTAGATTTAACACAACTAAAGCTCCAGTAACTATTATGAGTTGCGATAATGTTCCAAAAAATGGAAATATGTTAAGAAACTGCATTTATGAATTTATTTCTATAAAGTATCCACAAATTTTAGATTGGGTTAAAGAAAATATTAACTTTCCAAATACAATGGTAGATAGAATAACCCCTGCAACTTCATCTCAAGACATTAAAGAATTAGAAGATAAATACAATGTAAGTGATATTTGTGGTGTGCACTGTGAAGATTTTAAAACTTGGGTTATTGAGGATATTAAGATTAACGAAGTTCAAATGTTTAAAGAAGTTGGAGCTTTAGTTGTTGATAGTGTTCTCCCATATGAACTTATGAAAATCAGATTACTTAATGGAGCTCATAGTGCACTTTCCTACCCTTCTTATCTTTTGGGACATAGAGATGTTGATGAAGGTATAACAGATCCTTTAATTAAAGATTTTATAAGAAATCATTATATGAGTGAAATCACTAAATCTTTACAACCTGTAAAGGGTGTTAATTTAGATGAATATAAAGATCAACTAATTGACCGTTTTTCAAACAAATACATTAAAGATAAATTACTTAGATTAGCTAGCGATGGTTCTAAAAAGATAAGTAATGCAATTGTAAAACCTTTATTAGAAGTTAAAGAAAATGATGCTTTAATTTTATCTTTAGCTTTTTGGGCTGTTTTCTTAAAAGGTTTTGATAGGGAAGGAAATATTATACCAATTGAAGATCCTAATGCTGAAATTCTTCAAGAAAAGATTAAAGATGATACTTCTTTCATGAATTATTTAGGAATTATTGATCCCTCTATAATCAAAAAATTCAGTGTATTCAAATTACAAATTGAAAAAGCTGGGGTAAAAGCAACTCTAGAAAGTTTTTTAAACAAATAAAAACGATATAAAAAATATTTAAGTGAAAAAGGAGAAAAATAATGGGAATTATTGAAAAAATGAGACTAGATGGCAAAAAGATATTTGTAACAGGAGGGGCTAGAGGTATTGGTAAAAGCGTTGCTACAGCTTTTGCTGAAGCTGGTGCCGATTTAGCTATCGTTGATATAGATATAGATGAAGCTAAAAAAACTGCATCTTGGATAAAAGATAAATATAATGTTGAAACTATTGCAATTAAAACTGATGTAACAAACGAAGATGAAGTAAATAGTATGATTGATACAATACTAGATAAATTTGGAAAACTAGATGTTGCATTCTGTAATGCAGGTATTTGTATCAATGCACCAGCTGAAGAGATGACTTATGCTCAATGGAAAAGAAATATTGATATAAATCTTAGTGGAGTATTTCTAACAGCTCAAGCTGCAGGAAAAGTTATGCTTAAGCAAGGCTATGGATCAATTATAAATACAGCTTCTATGTCTGGTCATATTGTTAACGTTCCTCAACCACAATGTGCATACAATGCATCTAAAGCAGGTGTTATCCTATTAACAAAATCTTTAGCTGTTGAATGGGCAACTCGTGGTGTTAGAGTAAACTGTATTAGTCCAGGTTATATGGCAACCGAATTAATTAAAGAATCAAAACAACTAAAACCATTAATTTCTCAATGGAATGAAATGACACCTATGAAAAGAATGGGAAACCCAGATGAGCTTCAATCTATTTGCGTATATCTTGCAGGTGATACAAGCACTTACACAACTGGTTCCGATATTATTGTTGATGGAGCATTTTCTTGCTTCTAAATTAATTTTTAAAAATCCATTAGTGGATTTAGTATAGAGATATTATAAAAAAGGAGATTTTTTATGAAGAAATTTTTATTAGCACTAGCAGTTATTGCTTTTGTTGTTACCCCTGTCTTCGCAAATGGATCAAGCGAAAGAGAAGATGGAACTTTTAAAGTTGGAGTTACAATTCAATCTTTAGAAAACAGCTATTGGGCTGGTGTTTTCGGTGAAGTTGAAACCCTTCTTCAAGAAAAAGGTTGGGATTATACTATTCTAGCTTGTAATGATAACTCTGCAACACAAATTCAACAGATTGAAAACTTCATTACAAATGGTGTTGATTTAATTATGGTACACCCATCTGATCCAAATGCATTAGAAGATTATTTAGCTACTGCAAGAGATGCTGGTATTAAAGTAATGTGCTGGGATGATAAGATGACAAATACTGATGTAAACTGGGTTTTAGATAATAAAGAGTTAGGTGAAGCAATTGGTTCTGAAGCTGGTAAATTCATTTCTCAACATTATTCAACATCTAACCCTGCTGAAGTTGCAATTATTAACTATCCACAAACCCCTATTCTTTTAGATAGAGAAAATGGAATCTTAGCTGGACTTAAAGCTGAAGCTAATGGAAAATATAAAGTTGTAGCTCAACAACCTGGTTTAGATGCTGCTACTGCTCTTACAGCTATGGAATCTATTTTACAAGCAAATCCTAATGTAAAAGTTGTTTGTTCTATTGGTGCAGGAGGAGATATTGGAGCTAACGAAGCTTTCATGACTCAAGAAAAAGGTAATATCCCTGATGATATGGGTATTTTCTCAGCAGATGCAACTCAACAACAACTACAAGCTATCGTAGATGGTGAAGCAACAAGAGCTTCAGTTGGATTTGAAGGTTCAAATATTAAAACAGCACAAGCTTGTGTAGATATGTATGAAAAACTATTAACAGGTTACCAATTCGAAACTCAAAATGTTTATAGACCATTAACAGTTATGGACAAATCTAATGCAGCTGAGTATTTAGCTGATTTCAACTAAAGAGAAATAACTTATGCTTACCCTGTTTTCATAGGGTAAGCTTTATTTAAAACAAAAGGATATTATTATGAAAAGTTTGGAGAATAAAAAAATTCCCTAAAACTATTAAGTAAAACTCTATAAAGTAAATAGATTAATTTGAGAAAAAATGTGAAAAATCACATCAAAAAAACAAAAGGGAAAAATAATGAGTGAATACATACTAGAATTACAACATATTGTAAAAAAGTATCCAGGTGTTCTTGCTCTAAATGATGTTTCTTTAAAAATAAAAAAAGGTCAGATTTTAGGTTTAATCGGTGAGAACGGTGCTGGAAAATCAACATTAATCAAAACATGTTCCGGAGCTGTAATTCCAACTTCAGGTAAAATAATTGTAAACGGAAAAGAATTTACACACATGAGCCCACAACTCGCTCGTGAAAATGGAATTGCCATTATTTATCAAGAATTCAACAACATTAAAGGGTTATCTGCAGCAGAAAACTTATTTCTAGGAAACCCAATAAGAAAAGGCATCGTAATCGATAAAAAAGCTATGGAAGAAGAAGCTGAAAAAGCTTTTGAACAATTAAATATAAAAATAGATCCAAAAGAATTATGTGGAAATTTATCTGTTGGCTATCAACAAATGATAGAAATTGCAAAAGCTATTAGATTAGATGCAAAGGTTTTAATTATGGATGAGCCTTCAGCTCCACTAACAAGTAAAGAAGTTGAATCGATGATGCAGGTTTGTGAATTATTAAAATCCCAAGGGGTTGCAATTATTTATATATCTCATCGCTTAGAAGAAATTTTTAGACTTTCTAGTGAAATTGTTGTCCTTAGAGATGGAGAATATATCGATACTTTGAAAACTGAAGAATCAAATGTTGATGAACTTATACAACTAATGGTAGGTAGGCAACTTAAAGAATCCTATCCTAAAAAACCTAAAAACATTATTAGTGATGAAATAATATTAAAACTAGAAGATGTTTGTGGTAATGGAGATAGGCATGTCAATTTAGAAGTTAGAAAAGGTGAAGTTCTTGGTATTGCTGGATTAGTTGGAGCAGGAAGAACAGAACTTGCACAAATGATTTTTGGTGCAGTAAAAAAGGATTCTGGTAAAATATATTTTAACAACAAAGAGATTAACCCAAAATGTCCAAAAGATGCTATTGAATTAGGAATAGCTTTAGTTCCAGAAGATAGAAAAAGACATGGAGCCATTCTTCACAATTCAATTAATCATAATATAAATATGCCAATTTATGATCACTTCTCAAAGTTTTCAAAAATAAATGAAAAAATTGAAAAAGATACAACAAATAAACAAATTAAGGAATTATTAGTTAAGACTCCTTCAATAAATCAACTTGTAAAAAACCTAAGTGGGGGTAATCAACAAAAAGTTATTCTAGGTAAGTGGCTTGCTGCAAACTCACAACTAATTATATTAGATGAACCAACAAGAGGTATTGATGTTGGAGCAAAATTTGAGATTTACAAAATAATTAATACCCTCGTGGAAAAAGGAAAAACTGTAATTCTAATCTCTTCAGAAATGGAAGAATTAATTGGAATGAGTGATAGAATTATTGTTTTTTCTGAAGGTTGTATCACAGGTGAATTACAAAAAGATGAATTTAGTCAAAATGCAATAATGGGTTTGGCTGCTAATTGTTAAGGAGAAACAAAATATGAATGAAAAAATAAATATAAAAGAAAATAAAAGCGAAATATTAAACCAATTTAAAGCAAAGGCAATATGGGTAGTACTACTTTTATTAGTAATTGGATTTACAATTGCTAATCCAAGATTCTTATCATCAAACAATCTATTTACTATAGCTAGACAAGTTTCAATGTACGGAATTGCTTCAATAGGTATGACTTTCGTTATTTTAATCGCTGGAATTGACCTTTCAACTGGATCTATTATTACAATAATTAATGTAGTTTGTGCCTATTTAATGGTTAATCTGGGTCTAAACATCCCTGTAGCAATTATATTATCTATGCTTTTGGCAACTGTTATTGGCTTTTTAAATGGAGCTCTTGTATCAGTTATTGGAATTCCTGCTATTATCGCAACTTTTGCAACTCAAATTATATTCAAAGGGGCAGCCTATATAATTTCTGGAGGAGTTCCTATTTATGGCTTTGATGAAAGATTTAAAGTAATCGGACAAGGATACCTTGGAGTGGTCCCAGTTCCTGTTATTATTATGATAGTATGTTTTGCTGTAGGTTCATTTATCTTGAATAAAACATATTTTGGTAGATACTTTTATGCAGTTGGTGGTAATGAAGAAGCCTCTGAATTATCCGGTATTAAAGTTGGAAGAACAAAATTCTTAATCTACACACTAGCTGGATTCTTTGCAGGATTAGCAGGAATAGTTATGTTATCTAGAACAAATTCAGCTCAACCTACCGCAGGGCTTGGTTATGAATTTGATGTTATCACTTGTGTTGTTTTAGGTGGAGTATCTATTACAGGTGGATTTGGTAAAATTAGTGGTGTTGTTGCCGGAGTATTAATTATCGGAGTATTAACAAACGGAATGGTTTTACTAAATATAAGCACTTATATGCAATTAATTGTTAAAGGTTTAGTTTTAATAATCGCTGTTGGCTTTGACTGTTATCAGAAAAAACATTCTACAACATAAATAATAAAGTTTAGTTTTTTCAAACTATTCATATAATATCATTTTGAAGAGGGGGAAATCCCCTCTTCTTTCTTTTTAATACTTCTTAGTTTAAATTAATTAATTTTGTTTCAATACAATATTCATCATAAATAAAAGTCTCACCTTTTAGCCTACTCAATAATACAGAGGCAGCCTTTTCTCCCATAGCCCTAGTATTTTGTTCAACAACTAATAACTGATCATCTAAATTATGCATCCAAAAGGCATTGTCAAAGGTACCAAAAAGAATATCTTTCTGCAATTTTATATTTTTCTTTTTAAAATATGAAATCGCACTAAAAGCAAATAATGAATTCCCAGATACTATACAATCAACTTTCTTTTCATTAATTACAAAGTCTAATACCTTTTCCCATTCTAAATCATCAGCAAGTTCTGTATAAATTTTTGGTTTATGATTAGTAAATATAACACAATCCTCATCTAATGGAAGATTATGTTGCATTATAGCATCTTTAAATCCATCAAGTCTTAATTGCATAGTTGTATCTAGTAATGGTGAAATAAATGCTAATCTTTTTGCACCTCGAGTTATCAGCTCATTTGTAAGGTTAAAACTACTTTGAGCATTAGTAATTAATACTACATCACGTCTTATATGTTTAGGTTTTCTATCTATAAATACAGTTGGAGTATTGCCAAGAATATCTTTTATTTGACTCCAATCTTCATTTACAGGAACAACAATGACTCCAGCAAAATCTTCTGATTTACAAAGTTGAAGTTGTTGAATTTCTTTTGCTTTATCTTCATGTGAGTTGATATAAAATAACTCATAACCATTATTATTTAGTACTTCTTCAATCTTTGCCCCTATTTCTTGATAAAAGTAGTGAGCTAAATTAGAAACTACAAAACCAACAATTTTAGAATGTCCGGTTCTAAGTCTTCTTGCAGTAGGATTAACTTTATAATTTAATTGTTCTATGGCACTATTAACTTTCTTTTTGGTTTCTTCTTTAACATTACATGAGTCATTGATAACATGTGAAACGGTTGCAGTTGATACACCAGCTAAATTGGCTACATCCTTCATTGAGGGTTCTGTTGATTTCATAACTATTGTTAAATCCTATTATTGGTTTATTAACTAATATTAATCTTATTCTTTTTAAAAATCAATGATACAAATATTATAATATTTGCACTAAACAAATATTATTATTAACTATTAGCAAATAACTTTGTTAATAGTTGTCCAAAATTACTACCAAGTTCAGTTTTCAAGGTTAATAGAGATTCTTCATAATACTTTTCATTACTAACAGCTATATTTATCCTATTAATCAAAGAAGAAAAACAAATATTATTCTTTTCAAAGTTTGGTAAAAGTTTCTTTAATTCATATTCACAAAAGTGTATTTCACACCCATCAATCAATAATTTTTTGTTATCTAAAAGTTCAGCCTTATCTATATCAAATATTTCATCAAAATGAAGTAATAGCCAAAATTCAAAACATGGATTAGAAACAAAAAGATTAAATTTATTTATACCGCAGTATTTTAATAAAGTGTCATATTGATTATTACTAACACTTCTACTATCCCTATCAACAATCAAGCAAACCTCATCTCTGTAAGGATTAAAAGGAATAAACTGCGAGTCAATAAACACATCTAAATCTTTAATTTTAAATTTATTATTAATAAATGTTATAATGCATTCTTTTATATCAATTGAACCTGGATGGGTAAAATTAAAGTTATTAGTTTTATCTAATTTGAAGTTATTTTTTATAAGAATTACTAAA
Organism: Pleomorphochaeta sp.; assembly: GCA_028532815.1. Classification (GTDB taxonomy): domain Bacteria; phylum Spirochaetota; class Spirochaetia; order Sphaerochaetales; family Sphaerochaetaceae; genus Pleomorphochaeta. The sequence goes on along the minus strand of JAQQAS010000006.1, from coordinate 4,828 downwards.
GAATCATAAAGAGATGAAGCTTCATCTTTTGTGGATAATAATTGTGTATTATAAAAACAAAATTCATCAATAGAGCTAATAAAAGAAGATACATTTCTCTGGTTTTTTGATAAATTATCTATACAATATTTAGTCCTTTTAAAAGCTTTTAAAGGATTACTCCATCCTAAAAAGGTGTGGTTTCTCATCATCAAAATTATCTCAATATTAGGATTAATATTTAATTCACTTCTGTGCTGAATTAATTGATCAAAATATTGAACTTCTGTTTTTACACCTTCAAAAGATAGAAATATTTTTTTCTTTTTACTCTCTAACTTTATATTACTTTCTAATCTCATTTTTATAAAATTATAACATAATATTAAAAAGAGAGAAGAGAAAAAATAAAACTCAAAAGGAACTTTAATCTTCAAATCTGATCCAATTGAGTTTTATCTATTATAATTATACTTAGAATTTAGATATTATTCACTTTCTATATTCCAGTTAGTTCTAAGAACAAAAACTAAGAAAATTGAAGCAACAACAATTCCAACAAGCCCTACTAAGTTATAACTATTGGTAAACTTCTTAGCTAAACTAAATAGCCAAGGACCAATGGCACTGCTTGCTACAACAATAGCCATTGCAAAACCACTAATAGCACCATAATGCTTTCTTCCATAAAGTTTAGGCCATGTTACAATATTTAACATTCCAAAAAGTCCACCACCAATACCAAAAGAAATAATTAATAATATTCTTGATATTTCTAGAGATAAAATCATCATTGAAGTTGAAGCCAAAATTAAAGATACAACATATGCTATATAAATATATTTAATTGAAATTCTATCACTTAAATAACTTGCTAAGAATCTTGAAACAACAGAAATTACTGAAATTGGTAAAAATATTTTTACAGCTTCTTGAGCACTAACTCCAATGCCATCAAAGATTGAAACTACATGGAAAGTAAAAGCTGTATTATATAAACTCCAGAAACCTAAAGATAATAAAATAACCCAATATAAAGGTTCTTTTCTAGCTTCTTTAACAGTTTTATCAACCTTAGCATCCATAACTTTATTCTTATTTTTGCTAGTCTTCTCTTTCATACCTTGTTCAACTTTCATTCCATATTTATTAGGTTCAGCTCTAAAGAAAATTAATACAATTGGAAAGAAAACACATAGTAAAAATAAAGCTATAACTATCAAAGCGTTATTCCAACCAAATTTAACTATCATAGAATGAAGTGGTTGAGGAGCAAATGAAAAGCCAAAAGCAGTAATTAGGCCCATAATTCCGACTGCAAAACCTCTTCTTGGTCCAAACCATTTAGCAACCATACCTCTAGAAACTAGTGTTAAAACACCTTGTCCAAAAAATCTTATTCCAAAAAAACCAAATGTAATTACAATAAAAACTACAACTATATGAGATATTTTTAAAAGATTTGTCAAAGTATCGATTATTTTTGGAGAAAAGCCAAATATTAACAAAAACAAACCTAGAAAAACTGTTGAAATTGCTGCAACTATTCTAGCACCATATTTATCAAAAAATATTCCAGCATATGATATTATTAAGCTACTTGCTAAAGTACCAATCATGTAAGCCGTTGAAATCTCAACTCTTGAGATATCGAGATTTTTTATATAATAATCAGTAAATACTGAAACACCCATTGTTTGACCTGGTATACTTGCAAGAACTCCAAGAGATCCAAATAATAGTATAATCCACCCATAATAAAATGGTAATTTTGCGATATTAAACAATGATTTGTTTTTAATTGTTAAAGTATCTGTATCAGACATGTAAACTCCAATCTAAAATTAATAGATGCGAGTCTATCAAGTTTTAATACAACATTCAACAATAAATAATATTTTTAATTCCTTATTCTAACTTATTTTAAAATAATAAAGAGAATTATACATAAATATTTAATATAAATGAGATTATTATTAATTTTTTATAACTAATTTGTACTTATTTCATTAATAAAGCCTTAATAAAATCTCAATTTAAATATTTTTTATAAATTATAGGAAAAATAATTAATTGAGGACTTTAGTTTTTAGTGAATGAGTATTTCTACAAATCAATAACAGCTCCAGTTGATATTTGGAAAGCTTCAATTTTACAATTCATTTTAGTAATTAGCTTAACCATTTTATCTCCAGTGCAATGACCTAGATATACTTTTTCAACACCTTCATTTTCCAAAGCCGTAATAGTCTTCTCTATTCTTTCCTTTTTAGCTTTTGATAAATGAAGTCCACCAATTATTGTTTTAACTTTTTTATTATGAATTTTAGATACAGCTTTAACAATTGAAACTATACCAGGATGAGAACAGCCTACAATAAGAGTTAAGCCATCTTTATTATCAATAACTAATACAGATTCATCTAAAAACTTATCTCTATGGTATCCATCACTCTCTTTTATAAAATAAGAATCAGGTAGAGGTTCAAAATCTTCAGTATTTTCAATATTAGAATGAACAAAAATGTGTTTTGATAACTTTAAGGTTTTTTCTACATAGCTTGTATGAATAACAAAACAGTTCAAAAGCCTTTCGTCAAAATTTACCCCTTTGTAATAATAAACACCATCACTAACTCCGTATTTATCATAAAAAAATCTATCACTACATATTAATTCTCTACATCTATATTTATTAATAAATTCTGGATATCCACAGCAATGATCATAATGAGAGTGGCTCAATACTACAGAATCAATTGTATTTAAGTTTTTCTTTAATAAGTTAGCATTATAAATAAAATCAGAATTTGGCCCAGTATCAAAAAGGATTTTTAAATCATCTATCTCTAAATATAATGACAAGCCATGGGCACTTTTTGCATGAGAAAAATGTGAATTATCATTCTCTAATAAGACTGTACATGTATTCATAATCCTTTTTACCTCTCTTTTATTTATATTATTATAATATAACAAGTACTTAAAATTAGCTATAAAAAAATTTAGTTATGTAACAATTGATTAAAAATTGAGGAAAATATTGAAAATATATATCACATTTTTTAGAATTGTTTTATTTCTTATTTATTGAAAAAAATACTGAATTTTGATAATTTTTTTCTAATTCTTATTTCAATATTTGTTCTACCTTATCATAAAAAAGTAACAAAATATTCATTTATAGTACCATTATTATGCATTAAGTTACAATTGTAAAATAATTTCTTTACAAATCAAAAACCCTACTATATTATTTACTTTATGGAAATAAATGCAAAACAAGATGTAAGAAAGGTTAAAACAAGAAATATTTTAGCCTATGGTTGTGGGGACTTTTTTGGAGGTGGCTCTTTTCTGATAATTAGCACATTATTTATGGTCTTTTTGACAAATGTTGCTAAAATACCACCTCAATATGCAGCAATAGTAGTTTTAGTTGGAAAGGGATGGGATGCAATTAGTGATCCACTATTTGGAATATTATCCGACAAGACTAAATCTAGATTTGGGAGAAGGAGAATTTACTTTTTAATAGGTATAGTTCCTGTAATTATAAGCTATGCTCTTTTATGGAATAGTTTTCAGTTCAACTCTTTAGCAATAAAAGTTATTTATTACACATTTACTTATGCTCTTTTCTCCACTGTCTATACTATGGTAATGGTTCCTTACAATGCTCTTGTTAGTGAAATGAGTGTTGAGTACAAAACAAGAGCTAGATTATCTGGTGCTAAAATGGCTTTCTCTCAATTCTCTGCTTTAATTGCTGGAACTATTCCAGGTTACTTAGTTAACAATATATATAGTGATAACCCGGAAATGGGATTTAGAGTTGTTGGTATAGTATTCGGAGTTATATATGCGATACCTTGGTTGTTTGTCTTTCTAGGAACTTTTGAACAAGAAAATATCCCTCATGAAGTTTCAACATTATCTCTTAGAGAAAGTTTAAAAGAATTAAAATCTTTACTAAGTAATAAAACATTTAAAGTTCACATTGAAATGTATCTTTTAGCCTATATAGCAATGGATATTTTATCGACAAGCTTTATCTATTACGCCACTTACTATCTATTTAAAGCTGATCACTTTTATTACTTCTTAGGAACTTTTTTATTATCTCAACTATGTGCATTAGGTTTTTACATTTATTTCTCAAACAAAAAAGGAAAAGCTGTAGCTTACAGACTCGGTGCTGCAATAATTATCGCAGATATGATTTTATTTACGATATTATTAAGACCATCTTCTCAAACCCTCTTAATTATAATTCTTTGTATAGTTATGGGAATTGGATTTTCTGCAATCATTTCCATGCCATGGGCTATGTTACCTGAATCTTGTGATGTTGAGATTTTATGTCATGGAAAAGATAGATCAGGAGCAGTAAGTGGAATGTTTACCCTTATTAGAAAATTAACTCAAGCTCTTGTACTTTGGATATTTGGTAACGTTTTAGCTATTGTGGGCTTTGATGCAAATTTAACACAACAAACACCACTTACTGTAAATACTATTAGAATCATGTTTTCAATTATTCCTTTAGTACTTATGATTTTTGGATTTTTATCAAGCAGAAAATATAAAGTAAATCCACAGACTTTCAAAGTTGCTAGAGAAGAGATTGAAAGGATTCAAAATGGTGGTAAAAAAGAAGATATTAATGAAGAAAACAGAAAAATAATTGAAGAGCTTACTGGTCACACTTATAGTTAAGTCCACTCTATTTTTTACCTCTTGGCAATAGTTATTAATTTAGCTATTGCCATTTTTTTTAGAATTTGATCACATAAATAATATTTTAAATTTGTTATATTTTTTACTATACAATTAAATATTATTATAA
>JAQQAS010000005.1 GCA_028532815.1 Pleomorphochaeta sp. | reverse complement strand
GGGTCAAAGGTTCAAATCCTTTGCAGCTCAAATTAAATGTCTCCTTCGTCTAGTGGTTAGGACACCGGGTTTTCATCCCGGCAACACGAGTTCGACTCTCGTAGGAGATGTACCAGTTCTTAGGAACTGGTTTTTTTATGCTTTGACTTTATTAATTTATTTGATAAGATACATATCTAAACAAACTTGGAGGATATTAATGGCATCAGATATCAGAATTATTACAACTGGGGGAACTTTTGATAAACAGTACAACCCAATTGAAGGACAATTAACCTTCACAGATTCTCAACTTCCAAAAATCTTAAAAGATTCTAGATGTACTAATAGCATTGTATTAGAATGTCCAATTGCAGTTGATTCATTAGATATGGATGATATTCAAAGAAAAGAAATAGTAAATAGTGCTTTAAATAGTCCTGAGAATAAAGTAATTATTATACATGGCACAGATACGATGAGCAAAACTGCGGAACTAGCTAAATCCGTTATAGATGAGAAAGATAATCACACTATAGTTTTTACAGGTGCAATGGTTCCCTATTCTCTTAAAGATAGTGATGCTGTTTATAATTTAGGTTGTGCTCAAATTGCTGTTCAACTTCTAAATCCTGGTGTTTATATTTGTATGAATGGTCGTGTTTTTGAAGCGGGAAAAGTCTTCAAAGATAAAAAGGCTGGTATTTTTAAAGAAAAATAATGTAGCTTTTGCCACATTATATACAGTATTCGTAAACCTATTCAGACATCTAACAAAAAGAATTGGATAAAAATCTCTATTTTGTTTTCTATAAACAACAAAAATATGACAAAATGTTGTAAATTATCTATTTTTTTAAAGAAATTATTAACTTTTATCTTCTTTTTGTAATATTTTTATTGAAACTTAGACACACTTATTATAATATAATAGTAATTAATTAGGAGATACTTATGACAACAACTCAATTATATCAGATGATTGAAGAAGAAATGTATGAGAAGCACAAAGAGAAACCGAGAGTTGATTACGATGTGTTTCTATCAAATTGGTTTGTAACTAACTGCATCGATACTGTTTCTGATTATCCTCTTGATAAATTAAGATTTGTATGTCCACAAAAGTTCTTTACAACTCTCTTACACTGTGAAAGTGAAAAACATATTATTTTATTAGCGACATACTTTTTACCTGCTAATTACACTATCCCAGATCAAGTAATTAAAGACTTTGTCAATTATCCAATTGAGACATTCCACCCTAAACATCCTAAGATGAGCCAAAATGCTTTATTTGAAAAAGCTTTATATGATAAGGATTATCATATTTCTATGACTATGGTTACAACAAGTACCCAATCATTAGATGGACGTTCTTGGAATATGTTAAATAGATTTAATAAAGATTTACAAACTACATATGATTGTAGAATTACTGCTAGATATTTAGGTTTAGAAAATATTAAAACCCTATATCAATATAATGAAGATATTTTTGCTTATGAGAAACTTCTTGAGCAAGAGTTAACTTTATAATTAAAGGTATTATTTCTATTTTCACTTTATTAAAAAATCCAAGACTATTAGTTTTGGGTTTTTTATTTTCTAATTTTAAGGAAAAACTATGAATAGAAGCATTGAACAAGCAATAACTGACTTAAGAAAATTTTATGACGATGATAAAACTCACTCCTATAATTTTAGATTAGAGATGCTAAGAAAACTAAGCTCAGCTCTACACACTTGGGAGAAACCTTTACTTAAAGCCTTATATGATGATTTAGGCAAATCTAGTGAAGAAGCTTATATGAGCGAACTTGCAATAGTAAAGCATGAAATTAAATATATGATTAAACATTTAAAGGGTTTTATGAAAACTAAAAAAGTTAGAACTCCTATAATGCACTATCCCTCAAAAAGTTTTATTGTAAATGAACCCTTAGGTTTAGTTTTAATTATGAGTCCTTGGAACTACCCTCTTCAATTAACACTAGCACCTTTAGTTGCAGCAATCGCTACAGGAAATACCATTATAATAAAACCTTCAAGATATAGTGGAAATACATCTCGTGTAATCAAAGAAATGATAAATTCAATTTTTAGTTCTCAATACATTGAAGTATTTTTAGGTGGTTCACAAATAAACCAAGAGCTTTTAAAATATAAATTCGATTTCATATTTTTCACCGGTAGTGTTAATGTGGGAAAAATAGTTATGCAAAAAGCTAGCGAACATTTAACCCCGGTTGTTTTAGAACTTGGAGGCAAAAGCCCAGTATATGTAGATTCAAGTGCAAATATTAAGGTAACAGCATCAAGGCTTGCTTGGGGAAAATTTTTAAATGTAGGTCAAACCTGTGTAGCTCCTGACTATGTTCTCTGTCATGAAAAAGTTTATCAAAAGCTACTTTTAGCTTTAAAAAATGAAATTGTAAATATGTTTGGAGAAAATCCTGTTTATAACCCTGAATATGGTAAAATTATTAACGAAAAGCATTTTAATAGGTTAATACATCTACTTGATGATGGAAATTTAGCTTTCGGTGGGTATTTAGATCCCAAAACTAGAAGAATATCACCATCTCTTTTAGTTGGAGTTGATTTAGAAAGTGATTTAATGAATGAAGAAATTTTTGGTCCTATCTTACCTTTAATTAAAGTTCAAGACTTTAAAGAGGCTATAAGTTTTATCAAATCAAAACCTAAACCTTTAGCTTCATATTTATTTACAAATAACAAAAAACAAATGGAATACTTTAATAATAAAATTATTTTTGGCGGTGGTTGTATTAATGATTGTATTATCCATCTTGCCAATTCAAACTTACCTTTTGGTGGAATATCAGATAGCGGAATGGGATCCTATCATGGTAAAAAAAGTTTTGAAACTTTCTCTCATAACAAATCTATTACAAAAAAAAGCACTCTAATAGAGATAAAACTTAGAAAACCACCTTATAAAGGTAAAATGAAAAAATTAAAAAAGCTTATGTAAAATTTCTTGCTAAATAAATAATTCGCCTTTATCATTATTATTAAGGGGTTACAAATGAGAAAAATTTTACTAACTTTTTTATCACTATTGCTTGTTAGCATAAATTTATTTAGTGCTATTGATTTTACAGATGTTGATAATTTATATGTAATGGATATGATTGACCAAAGTAAATCTATACTCGATAGTCAATTAAAAACCGCATCAAACAATAATGACAAATCTGAAATATATTGGAGATTATCACGAACTGAAATTAGTTTAGGCGACAAAAGCGAAAGTGATAGTGAAAAGTTAAAACACTTTAAATTAGGTTTAGATTATGCTAATAAATCAATTGATTTAAATGATAATTTTAATGCTCACTTATGGAAATCAAGCAATATTGGTAGAATTGGACAAACTCAAGGAATTTTAAAATCTCTTTCTGCTGCAGAAAATATGAGAGACGATTTAAGAATTGTATTAGATGACTTTAATGCTTTAGACTCAAGTGAAACTTGGTATGTATTAGGAACTTTATACACATCTGTACCAGGAGGGTTCATTAGTTTTGGAAATAAGAATTATGGTATTTCATATTACAGAATTGCAGTAGATACTATTGCAGATAATGTTGTATATCCTAACCACTATAAAGCTTTAGCAACTGCTTTATATGATAGAAATTGGGACAAGGCTAAAAGAAATAAAGAATTTAAGAAAATGAATTCAAATTGGAAGAAAAATACTAAACCTTATGATAAATATGCTTTCTACGAAGGACAGGATAGTGGTAAAAACACTCCTTATTACTCATCAGTTTCTTTAAATAAAATGAGTGATAGACAAGAAGCTGTAATGCTATTAAATTATGCAATTGCAAAATTTAATGTTTGGCCTTCACATAGCGAATCTGAAGAATTAGCTATTGAAGAAATAAAAACTTTAAAATCTCAATGGACTTAATTCTTTCTTCTTCAAAAATACAATCTGAGCTTAATAAGTTTTTTTTATTAAGCTCCTTTTTTATATTCTCTTGAATTTATTATTTTAAACATAAAATAAATTCTACAAAAACAATATCTTATTCTTTGATCTAAAAAACAGTTCATTAAACATTTAAAAAATAAGATTTAGCTGATTATATTTTATTATATATGTGTATCAATTAAATTTAAGCTAAATTTAATTCTTTCCATGTTTTATTAATCTCAATTAAAACAATTGAAAATAAAATTAATTTTTGTTAATCTAATTTAGATTTATTCTTATTAGGATAAGAATTAAAAATTTTATGAAAATTTTGAAACAAAAAGATTTAGGAGTCAAAACGATATAATCGTTTAACAATTTATGATAGCAAACAAAACAAGAAATATTGGCATTATGGCACATATTGATGCTGGAAAAACAACAACAACAGAAAGAATTCTATACTACAGTGGTGAAAATCATAAAATCGGTGAAGTCGATAATGGTAATGCTACTATGGACTGGATGGAACAAGAACAGAACAGAGGTATTACAATCGTAAGTGCTGCTACAACTTGTTATTGGAAAGATAATCAAATCAATATTATAGATACCCCCGGCCATGTTGATTTCACAGCTGAAGTTGAAAGATCTCTTAGAGTATTAGATGGTGCTGTTGGAGTATTTTGTGCAGTTGGTGGTGTTGAACCACAAACTGAAACAGTTTGGAGACAAGCAGATACTTATAATGTTCCAAGAATTGCTTTTGTAAATAAAATGGATAGATTAGGTGCTAATTTCTTTAATGTAGTTGAAGAAATGAGTACAAAATTAAATGCAAATCCAGTCCCCCTATTCATTCCTGTTGGAAGTGAAAATGATTTTTCAGGGATTATTGATTTAATTAACTTAAAATTATTAACTTTCGATCAAAATGATTATGGTCAATCAATTATTGAGAATCCAATACCTGAAGAGTTGATGGATTTAACTAATGAATGGAGAGAAAATTTAATCGACAAAGCTTCATCTTTTGATGAAGAAATTATGGACTTATTTTTCAATGAAGAACCAATTAGTGCTGAAATTCTAAAAGCTGCAATAAGAAAAGGCTGTCTAAATAGAGAATTACTTCCTGTTTTTGTTGGATCATCTTTAAAAAATATTGGGGTACAACCAGTTTTAGATGGAGTAATAGACTTTTTACCTTCTCCAAAAGATGTAACCCCATTAACAGGTATTAATGTTAAGAAAAACACAGAAGTTCAAGTTATCCACGATGAAAATGCTCAACCCTTGGCATTGCTGTTTAAAATTCAAATGGATAAAGAAGCTGGAGTACTTTCCTACGTTAGAGTTTATAAAGGTAAACTTAAAAAAGGTGCAACAATCTTTAATGTTACAAAGAACAAAAGAGAGAGAATTGGTAGAATATTAAGAATGCACGCAGATAGAAGAGAAGATTTATCAGAACTAGTAGCTGGAGACATTGGGGTTATAGTTGGATTTAAAAATGTCCAAACTGGGGATACTCTAGCAAGTGAAGGTGAAAAAATTCTTCTAGAAAAAATGGTTTTCCCAACTCCAGTTATTTCTATCGCAATCGAACCAAATTCTCAAAATGATAGTGATAAATTGAAAAAAGCATTAACCCAATTAGCAATGGAAGATCCTACCTTCACTTATAAAGATGATAGTGAAACAGGACAACTTGTAATTAGTGGTATGGGTGAACTACACCTAGATGTATTAGTAACTAGATTGACTGATGAAATGAAAATTGCAGCTCATGTTGGTAATCCTCAAGTATCTTATAGAGAAAGTATTACAAGCGAAGCTAGTGGAAGTGAAGTGTTTGATAGGGTCATTGCAAATAAAGAAAATTATGCTGAAATATCATTAAATGTTAAACCATTAGCTAAAAAGAGTGGTAATAATCTTAAAATTTCTGCAAACACAAGATCAATTGATCCAAAAATTATTGCTGCAATTGAAAGAGGAATTACAAACTCGTTCTTAAGCGGAATTAAATATGGTTATGAAGTTTGTGATGTTGAAGTTGATGTAACAGATATTAAATATGACGAACTAACCGCTAGTGAATTTGCTTTTGAAGCTTGCTCATCAATGTGTTTTGATAAGGTATGTCAAAGTGCAAATCCTGTATTGATGGAACCTATTATGAAGGTTGAAATTGTTGTACCAAATCAATATGTTGGAGATGTAATTGGTAGCTTAACAAGCCGTGGAGGATTAGTTCACAAAATTGATTCAAAAACTAATGCTGATCATATAAGTGCAGAATCTCCTCTCTCAAAAATGTTTGGTTATTCTACAGTTCTTAGATCATCTACACAAGGAAGAGGTAATTTCTCAATGGAATTTGATCATTACGCTCCAAAAACAGAAAAACTTTTCTAAAAAGGGATAAAGAATTTGTCAGAAAATAATAATTTAAAAAATATTTTTGCAAGAAACTTAAAGATAAGAAGAAAAAGACATCATTTAACTCAGGCTGAGTTAGCTAAAAAAATAGGGATATCTACATCTTTCATAACTGAAATTGAGAATGGAAGAAAATCTCCTTCCTTCTCTACGATTGAAAAACTTTCAAAAGTATTAGAAGCTCCGAGTTGGTCGTTCTTTTGTGAGTATGGAGATAAAATTTCCTTAGAAGAAGAAAAAATTGCAAAGCTTTCTTTAGAATTAAAAAATGAAATTTCTTCAACAATCGATGAGTTTATAAAAAATAGATTTTAAAATCAATAAGCCTACTACTATTAATCAAATCTAAATTAATATTAGTAGGTTTTTTATAATCATTTACTCAACAACAAATTAAAATATCTTAAATCACAACACTATTTTCTATATCTCAACAAACCCTCCATTTAAAAATAAATAATTTGACATATAAGTTTTCGAGGCTTAACATATAATAAATACGCAAACAGCTTTTAGTAAGCACAAGGAGGAATTATGAGCGTTACCAGTACTGATTTAAGGAATGTCGCTATCGTCGGCCACAATGGTACCGGAAAAACCTCGTTAATGGAGCAGATGCTCTATTGTAGCGGAGTTATTCCGAAAGTAGAAACTATTGAAAGTGGTAAAACAGTTAGCGATTATACAGAAGAAGAAATTAAAAAACAAATTTCTATCCACACTAGCCTTTCACATCTAACTTGGCAAGGAAAATGCCTCAACATCCTCGATACTCCCGGCTATTCAGGATTTATTGGTGAAGCAATCTGTGGCTTTAGAGCAACAGAAGCATCTATAATGATGGTAGATGCAAGGGATGGAGCTCAAATCGAAACCATTAAACTTTGGCGTCGTTTAGATAACAGAAATAAACCTCGTGCAGTATTTATCAACAAAATGGACAGAGATAGAGCAAATTACAACAATGTAATTAATGATTTAAGAGAACATTTCGATGCAACATTTGTTCCAACTTTTATCCCTATGGGTGAAGGTGAAGAATTTAAAGGCATTATTAATTTAATAGAAGATAAAGCTTATTTTTTTGATTCAAATGGAAAAGAAAAAGAAGGACCAATTCCAGAAGAATTTAAAGAACATGAAGAAACATTTAGGGAACAGTTGATTGAATATGCAGCAGAAGGAGCTGACGATTTAATTGAAAAATATTTTGATGAAGGAACTCTAACTCCCGATGATATTAGAAGAGGACTCAGTCAAGGTTTAGCAGATAACAGAGTTGTACCTGTATTCTGTGGATCTACTAAAAATGCAAGTGGAATTGTCTCACTTCTTAATTTCATAGCACACAACTTCCCTTCTCCAGTTGGACAAATAGAGTGGACAACAACAGAAGATGGTGAACATCATGATATGAAAATTGTTGAAGAGGGAGATGCTTCAGCTTATGTATTTAAAACAACTATTGACCAATTCAGTGGTAAACTAAGTTTTATTAAAGTTGCCTCAGGGCATATAACCCCGGATATGGAATTATATAATCCAACACTAAAGAAAAAAGAAAAAATAGGTAAATTATATAGATCTGTTGGTAAAAAACTAATAGAAACGGATAGTCTTACTGCAGGTGGAATTGGAATTATTGCAAAAAGTAATATTTGTTCAACAAATTGTACTCTTTTGCAAAACCCTTCAAACCAAAAATTTACATTCAAACCATTATCATTACCTCATCCAATTTATTCATTAGCAATTTCAACAGATGATAAAAAAAGTGCAGACAAATTAAATGAAGCTCTTCATAAAATTTGCGAGGAAGATTTAACCTTCCAAACGCATTTCAATGAAGAAACTAAAGAATCTGTAATAATGGGTATGGGGGATGTTCATCTACAAATAATATTAGATAAAATTTCTGAAAAACAAAAGATTAAAGTTCACACAAAACTACCTAAAATTGCTTATAGAGAAACAATTTCTAAAAAAAGCGGAATTGTAGAATATGCTCATAAAAAGCAAAGTGGTGGTCATGGACAATATGGAAAAGTTTTAATTGAAATTGAACCTATTGAAAGAGGAACAATTTATTCATTTACTAATGCTATAAAAGGTGGATCAGTATCTAAAGGATATGTTCCAGGTATTGAAAAAGGTTTGAAAGAAAGAATGGAGGAAGGTTATTTAGCAAATTATCCTCTAGTTGATATTGGAATTACTTTAGTAGATGGTAAAGAACATCCTGTTGACTCTTCAGAAATGGCGTTCAAATTAGCAGCTAAAGGGGCACTAGATGCTGCTTTAGCAAAAGCAAATTGTTCACTGCTAGAACCATTTATGAATGTAAAAGTATTTGTAGAAAATCAATACTTAGGTGATATCCTTTCTGATTTATCAAGTAAACGTGGTAGAGTAACAGGGCAAAATGAATTTGGACAGCTACAAGAAGTTCATGCACAAGTTCCTCAAAGTGAAATGCTAAACTATGCTATAGATTTAAAAAGCATGACATCTGGGACAGGAAGTTTTGAACTTGAATTTTCACATTACGAACCTTTAACAGGAAGAAATGCTGAAATTGTTATAAATGCCTCAAAGACTGAGGACTAGTCTATAAAATCTTTGGAGATCTATCGATGGGTTATTGTTGATTTTAATAATAGCCCATCTTTTTTATATTCATTTCAAAAATATTGAGACAATTGAGTTGACAATATTTCAAGGTACTTGTAGCATATTGATTGCATATTAATGTTTTATTTCTTAAATCTCTAGTTACGTCTTTTGCTAATACTTCAATATTGAAAAAAGAAAAATGATAGATTTGTTAGCAATATTCTTTAATAGCAGAATATAATTATAAGGACGTATTTATGTCAAAAAAACTTTATGTAGGAAATTTAAACTACAACACAACCGAAAATGATTTAATCGAATTATTCGGTCAATTTGGAACTGTAAACAGTGCTAGCATTATCATGGACAGAGAAACTAACAGATCAAAAGGTTTCGCATTTGTTGAATTAGATAGCGAAGAAGCTGCAGATGCTGCAATTGCTCAACTTAACGGTCAAGAATTCTTAAACAGAAACTTACGTGTTAACGAAGCAATTTCAAAACCTCGTAACAACAATCGTGGTGGTTATAGAAGATAATTTCGATTTATAATCAACTTTTCTTTCCTTTTTATTAGAAATTTTTTACGTCTTGTATTAATTATAAATAATTATTATCCTATGAATTAGGAGATATTTGAATGGATTTTACGATAACGAACAATAAAATATATTATAAGAAAGAAGATAAAGAGTTAGCCTATATCGATCTCGATTATACTCCAGACGGTTTGGTTGTTTTTGAAAAAGTATTTGTTGACCCTATACTAAGAGGTCAAGGAATCGCTTCAAAAATAATGGCTTTTGCTGCTAATTACTTTGCAGAAGAAAAAATCACAGTCGTTCCAATGTGTTCCTATGCGAATACTTGGTATATGCGACATGAAGAATATTTAAAGGGAGCAAAAATGCCAGAAGATGGTCCTAGATGCAAACTTTAGATAGACAAAACGGATTGAATAATATTCAATCCGTTTTTTATTTATTCTTTTTCAAACCATATTTCATTTATAGTATAATCTAAATTTACACCCCGCCTTTCATATTTAGTTGTAGGTCTCCACTCTCTACTAGGGGCAAATCCCTCGTAGGGATTTACTAAATTTTCTGTTTGAGATAAGACCTCAAGCATTTGATCTGCATATTCACTCCAATCAGTAGCACAATAAACATAACCGCCCTTTTTCAACTTTTGAGATAAAAGAGATGTAAAGGGAAGTTGAATCAACCTTCTCTTATGGTGTTTTTTCTTGGGCCATGGATCTGGGAAGAAGATATGAAAACCTGCTATTGAGTTATCTTCAATCATATCAGTTAACACAGCAACAGCATCAAATCTCATCAATCGAATATTTTCAATTTTTTCATCACCAACAATAGACAATAATTTTGTATAACCGTTTAAAAATACTTCAATTGCTAGATAATTATATTCATCTCTTACTTTTGCAATTCTCTGTGTAGATTCTCCAGTCCCAAAACCAATTTCAATAACAACAGGTTTATCATTATTAAAAATCTTTTTAAAATCTATTTTTTCATTTGAATATGGTAATCCATAATGTGAATAATAATTTTTTACAGCTTCAAGTTGAAAAGTATGTAATTTATTAGTTCTTAATACAAATGAATGTACTTTTCTTTTATCCTCAACTAAATCTTTTTTTTCAACGATAGCTAATTCTGGAAATTCATCATATATAGATTGTGCTTTTTCTCTCATTTATATCCCCTATAGTAATCTTTGAAGCATTTCTAAAATAAAAAGGCTTTTATCTTTTAATGAAATCGCTTCTGTTTTTAACTTAATATATTCAGGTCTCTTTGTATCATAACTTACCGCACCATTACTATATGGTAATAGTCTTAATAACTTATCTCCATTTATATATTTTATTGCTCTAAATTTAGCAAGTACATTACCCTTTCTTTCTGATAAATGGATAATTTTTAATTTTCTACAAACAATCTTTAATTCAGCGATGTGGATTAAATTACTTACCTCTTCAGGCATTTCACCAAATCTATCTGTTAATTCGCTATTTAACATATCTAATTCAGATTCTGTTTTTACAGTTGCAATTTTTTTATAAACTTCAAATTTAACAGAAGGCTCTTGAATATAATCATCAGGAATAAAGCCCGTATAATCTAATTCTAAAAATACTTCTTCTTCTAAATCTTCTTGATTATTTGTTCTAAGTTCATTAATAGCCTCATCGAGGATTCTAATATACATATCAAGACCAACTGATGCTAATTGCCCACTTTGTTGCTTCCCTAGTAAATTACCTGCACCTCTAATCTCCATATCTCTCATGGAAACTTTAAAGCCAGCACCTAAACCTGTATTTTCACTAATAGTTTTTAGTCTCTTAACCGCTATTTCACTTAAAGCTTTATCTGCAGGATAGAATAAATAAGCAAAAGCTTGATTTTCACTTCTACCAACTCTTCCTCTAAGTTGATAAAGTTGAGCTATTCCATACATATCAGCTCTATCAATTATTATAGTATTTACATTTGGAATATCTATACCATTTTCTATGATAGTTGTCGAAACTAAAACTTGAATGCCTTCATGCACAAATCGTCTCATAGTATCTTCTAAATCTTTTGGGTTCATTTGCCCATGGGCAGATTCGATTACTACCTCTGGTATTAAGTTATTCAACATTTTTACAACAGCATCTAAAGATTCAACTCTGTTATGAAGATAGAAAACTTGTCCGCCTCTACTAATTTCTTGTCTAATAGCCTTTTCTACTAATTCGATATCAAATTCTAAAATCTTAGTTGTAATTGGATGTCTAGATATTGGCGGTGTAGTTAATAAAGACATATCTCTTATTTTCAATAATGACATATATAAAGTTCTAGGAATTGGTGTTGCAGATAGTGCTAAACTATCAATACTATTTCTAATATTTTTAATTTTCTCTTTATCTTTTACTCCGAACCTTTGCTCTTCATCAATAATTAACAAACCTAAATCTTTATAAATAATATCTTTTTGTAAAATTCTATGAGTCCCAAATAAAACATCAATCTTTCCATCTATTAAGTCTAATAATGTTTTCTTTTGATCTTTTTTTGATATA
Organism: Pleomorphochaeta sp.; assembly: GCA_028532815.1. Classification (GTDB taxonomy): domain Bacteria; phylum Spirochaetota; class Spirochaetia; order Sphaerochaetales; family Sphaerochaetaceae; genus Pleomorphochaeta. Next base: position 79,777 of record JAQQAS010000005.1, on the reverse strand, counting down.
ACCCTTGATAATAATCCAACGTTAACTGGAAAGTCTTTTACTCTTTCAACAAAGTTATTGTAATGTTGCTCAGCTAAAATAGTGGTAGGAGCTAAGAAAGCAACTTGCTTATTACTTAATACGGCCTTAAATACGGCCCTAAAAGCTATTTCAGTTTTACCAAAGCCTACATCGCCACACACTAGTCTATCCATAACGCTGTTGCTTTCCATATCCATCTTTATATCATCAATACAAGTTAATTGATCGACAGTTTCTTGGTATGGAAAAAGAGCTTCAAACTGCAATTGCATATCATTATCTTTTTCAAAAGGGAAACCAATTGCAGCTTTTCTTTTTGCATAAAGTTCAATCAAGTATTTAGCTAATTTTTCAGCATTAACTCTAGCTTTTGCTTTTTTCTTTTCCCAAACAGCAGAACCAATTTTATCAAGTTTAGGATTAGTTGAAGAAGAGCCTATATATCTTTGAACAAGGTTTGCTTGCTCAATTGGAACATAAATATTATCACCATTAGCATACGCTATTTTAATATAGTCTCTTTCTCTATCAAAGGATTTAACTCTATCTATTTTTATAAACTTACCAATACCATAGTTTACATGAACAACATAATCTCCTTCATGTAAATCAACAAAAGAATCTAAAGGTGAACTTTTTGTGTGTTGTAAAGTCTTAATAACTTGTTTTCGTCTTCCAAAAATCTCAGACTCGCAAAAAGCAATAAGTTTAATCGAAGGTATAGAAAAACCACTTGAAATTTCCCAATCCATATACTTAATACGATTAAAATCCTTAAGCATTTGCATAAGTCTTTGTTTTTGTATTGGATTGCTTGTAAATATATAAACATTCCAATTAGTTTCAAACATAGTTTTTAACTCGCCTTTAAGTCTTTTAAAATCTCCAAAATATGATCTAGGCCCTTCAACATCAAAACTAAAGGAAGGATTATTATCATTGGGGATATCAACTAAAGTAAGCTTGTTTTTTACATTTTTATAAAATGATAGATAGTCAAATAAAATTTGATCATATGGTATAATATTTTTATCTGTATGGTAGGCTTCTCTATATAAGCTCTTTGCCTCAGATACTAGGCTTTTATAACTAGTATTTAATCTTACATCACCTATAAAACAGAAAAAATCATCCTTTCTAAAATATGAATCAATTTTAGAGAACTCAAGAAAACTATCATCTTCCTTTAATAAAGATATAGTTACTTTATTCATGCTTGAAACAGTCTCTTGAGTTAAAGGATTAAATGTTGCAATTTTCTCAATTTCATCCCAGCTTGCATATATTCTAATTGGATCTTCAAAAGAAAATGGGAAAATATCTACAACTTCTCCTCTTAGAGTAAATTCACCTGGCATAGAAGTACTTGGCACTCTAATATATCCAGCATCACTAAACAATTGAGCTATTTTAGTTGGTTCAAACTGATCATTAACCTTTAAAGTAAAACTTGTATCATCTAAAGAGTGATTGCTTACAACTTGAGAGGAAAAAGCTCTTAAATGGGTAATAATAATAGAATCATTGTAGCTATTGATTTTAGTTAAAGCTTCAAGTTGAGTATATTCATCTTTTCCACTTTCAAAGTCACTATAAAGTTTTTTACCATTAGAAGGTAAATAAAAAATAGGAACTTCTATGTTAAATTTATCTAGATTATAAATTCGATTTTCATTATTTATTTCATAAGCAAAGTTTTTTAGCATCTCCTTTGCACTATCTTTTGTTGAACAAATTACCCAAACTCTTTTTTTTCTAGTCCTATAAATTCTTCTAATAAATTGAGATAGAACATAGCCTTCTAATGAATTTATTTTGATATCTGTTTCCCCAGAATTTAATTCTTTAAAGGCTTTACTGGTTTTTAGGTATTGTTGTATTTGAGCTGTTATATTATTATTATTTTCCATAAGCTGATTTACCTTAGCATATTTAAATGAGACTAGACAAGAAATAAGGAAAGATAATGAATAAAAATTATTTAAGTAAAGAAAAATTAGATATTCTTTTTGAAAAAATTGTACAATGTGCAAGATTCGCAAAGGAAACTCAAAGTCAAATAATTAGAGAATATAAAACTGATGGATCAGTTTTAACTAAAACTGACATTGAAATCTCAAATATCATTATCAAAACAATAAACAAGCTCTTTCCTTTATGTAATGTAATTAGTGAAGAAAGTCTAACTAAATTTAACAAGGAAGCCCCTTTCACATTTATACTAGATCCTATTGACTGTACAGATGTTTACTCTCAAGGGCTCAACTCTTATGCAATAGCATTAGGAATATTAGATCAAAATAGAATTCCTGTAGGGTCTATGATTGTAGCACCACGATTTGGTATAGCTAGAGAAGAACTTCAAGTTAGACTAGATCCAGGAGATGAATTATTAATTGATAACGCTCCCTTCATAACTTATAAAAACAAAGATGTACCCCATCAAATTACCATAAGTTCAAAATTACAAAAGAAGTTAGATTTTAGTTTATACAATGGTAAAGTTAGAACATTTGGCTCAACAATACTACAAATATTATCACCTCTAATTTTTTCAAATATGGAAGGTTGTATAAACCAAAGAGCTTATGCTTGGGATATAGCAGCCTCTCACGCAGTCCTTTTAAAAATGGATTTAAACGTTGTATATCCTAATAAAGAACCTTTGTTATATGATGATGATTTATTAATCGAAAGAAAGACTTGTAAAGATATAATATATTGTGGTAGCACAAAATGTATAGAAACACTCTTAAAAGTACTACCACCTAAGAATAATAACTAAATACTTGTTTTTATTTTGCCTTCATCAAACCATTTTTTTGCTAAATATAAAAATGGAGTATCTAAAATTGCAACAATCCATTTTAATATATAAGTTGATAATACAATTTGATACAATACATCCATACTATAAACACCGTAAAAGGCAATAAATGTAAAAATAATAGAATCAATCAATTGAGATACAAGAGTTGAAGCATTATTTCTTAGCCAAATCATTTTTGTTGAAGGGAATCTCTTCTTCCAAAATTCATATGCAATGATATCATGATGATTACTAATAAAATATGCTATTAAAGAAGCAACCATTAATCTAGGCATAAAGGAGAAGATTGTAAGCATTGAATCCTGAACAAAATCAGAAGAAGCTGGTTCAAATCTAATTGCAAGTTGCATCATTAGTGTTAAACAAATTAAAGCAAAAAATCCTATACCAATTGCTTTTCGACTTTCTTTTTTTGAAAAACATTCACTTAGTATATCAGTTACTAAAAATCCAGTTGCATAAACAATATTACCTAAAGTTGCCTCTAAGCCAAATAAATTAACAGTTTTTGTAACTTGAATATTTGCGATAATTACAGAAATTGGGATCCAAAGATATAAACCTAATTTGCCCCAAACACGATAAGCTAGTAAAATAGCTGAGAAATTGATTATAAGCATAATTGCCCATAATAGCTCGTTCATAAAATAACCTCACTTAGATAGAGTAGCCAGAAGGTATATTACCTCCCCTACGCCGTGATAAAACTTATCCGGTCCAAGCGCACAATGTGCTTAGAAAATGACTATAACATAATCAGGCTCTTTTATATAAGAGCCTGATTACAAATTTATACTAAATTTACTAGTTTTTCGCCATTTTCGAATGCAATTATATTATCAATAGTAGTTTGTGCAATATTTTTCAAAGCTTCTTCTGTCAAAAAAGCCTGGTGACTTGTTACAATCACATTAGGCATAGAAATCAATAACATAAGAGTATCATCATCTAAAACAGCTTCACTTTGATCTTCAAAAAATAAACCAGCTTCTTCTTCATAAACATCTAAAGCAGCTGAGCCAACCTTTCTACTTCTAATCCCCTGTAAAAGGGCCTCAGCGTCCACTAGAGCACCTCTTGAAGTATTTACAATAACAACACCATCTTTCATTATCTCAATCGTTTCTTTATTTACTAAATGCCTTGTATCTTTTGTTAGAGGACAGTGAAAACTAATTATATCTGATTTTCTACATAAGGTCTTAAAATCAACATATTCTACATCCAAATCTTTACTAGGATAAGGATCGTATGCTAACACCTTCATAGAAAAGCCCTTACAAATTTGGATAAAAACCTTACCAATCTTACCAGTTCCAACAACACCAATTGTTTTTTGATGTAAATCAAAACCAACTAACCCATTCAATGAAAAATTAAATTCTCGAGTTCTAACGTAACTGTGATTTATTTTTCTCACACTTGCTAATATCAAAGCCATAGCATGTTCTGCGACTGCATATGGGGAATAAGCTGGAACTCTTACAACTTTTAATCCTCTCTCATTTGCACATTTTATATCAACATTATTATATCCAGCAGATCTCATTGCTAAAAGTTTAACACCTAAATCTACCATACCATTAATTACTTTATCATTTATTTCATCATTAACAAAAGCTATTACTACTTCGAACCCTTTAACTAAAAAATAGTTTTTTGCATTTAACCTAGATTCAAAATAAACAATTTCATCTTGATCTCTTTTTAATTGGTCAAACCATTTTTTATCATATTTCTTAGTATCAAAAAATGCAATTCTCATAAGTTTATTCTCCTTTGTCGAATTGTTTGCTTACGTTAACATTCTATTTCATTTTGATTTAATTTTCAATTGATAACAATTGTTTTTGCTCCAACTTTAAAAAAAAGCAGTTTTTTTTATTAATTTTCAAAAAGTGGTTGACTATATTTTCATTCTGTTCTAAATTCCTACTTGTGTTTGACACATGGGGAGGTTCCCGAGCGGTCAAAGGGGGCAGACTGTAAATCTGTTGGCTCCGCCTTCGAAGGTTCGAATCCTTCTCTCCCCACCTTAACTTCTTTCTTAATTGAAAGAAGTTTTTTTTATCTAAAAATTATATTTGATTCTTGTTTTTTTCTAATTCTCTTGTATCATAAATAATACAAGAGAGGAATAAAAAATGGCATATTTAGAAATTAATGAAGATGCAATTGATTTCACCCTTCCAAATAAAAATGGGGATCAAATCAAACTAAGTGATTTTAAAGGTAAAAAGATAGTTTTATATTTCTATCCAAAAGACAACACTAAAGGCTGCACAATTGAAGCTTTAGACTTTAAGGCAAAATTAGATGAATTTTATGACAAAAATGCAGTAGTACTTGGTATTAGTAAAGACAGTGTCAAATCTCATTGTAATTTCAGTAATAAGTATGAGCTGAACTTTGATATATTAAGTGACGAAGATGCTACAGTTATTAATCAATATGGTGTCTGGCAGTTAAAAAAGAATTACGGAAAAGAATATTATGGCATTGTTAGAACCACATATGTTATAGATGAAAATTTTAAAATAAAAAATGTTTATAAAGTAAGCAAAGTAGCAAACCACGTTGAAAAGGTATTAAGTGAATTATAAGAGTATAAATCTTTGTTATCTACAAAATTTAAAATATTAATTAATAGCAACTTTATTTTTCTAAAAAAAAGTAAAAACCTTATTTTTAGCCAATAAAACAAGCATTTTATAGTTTTTTTTAGTTATTTTGTTTGCATTTTGAAATAAGTGTGTTAAAATTTCTATATATTTTAAATGGAGGCTCTTAATGACAACACATGAACAATTGTTAAAGTTTTGCGAAGAATACCAAGCAGAAAATGCTAAATTCACTGAAAAAGGTGTAAAAGCATCAGCAGCTAGGGCACGTAAAGCTCTTTCTGAAATTTCTAATCTATGTAAGGTTAGAAGAAAAGAAATCATGGAAGAAAAAAACGAAATGTCTAAATAGTTAATCTATAATTACCTCATTAATGAGTACAAAAATCCCACATTACTGTGGGATTTATTATTATACTTTTATTAGTTTATATTCTGTAAAATTATATTTCTTACATACATCTTCTAAAAAACTGTCTCGAACACAAAGAATTAAATCTAGATTCAAATTAAGTAATTTTTTAAGCAAAGAATCAAAACCAGAATTAAGTAATTCCAACCTTCCAACCTCATCTATAACTACAACAAAATCTTGACCTTTAAATTGAGATACTTGATTTAAAAGCGTTTCACTAGCCTTCTCAAAAGCATTTAATAAAATATTATACTTTCCAATTTTTTCATTAGATAAACAATCTTCAACTTGCATGAGCTTAGTAATTTCATTAGTTAGAACATTTCTTAAATAATAAATTGATTTATTTTGTGAACTCTCACTAACATAACCTAAATAATTTTGGTCATGTTCTTTTATGTATTTTTTTAAAGTTGTAGTTTTAGAAGAATTTTGAGGACCACTAATAATTATAACTTTCATATTAACTTAAAAAAGATTGCAACTCATCAAAAGCTTTCATAGAATCTTCTCTCTTGATAACGAAAGTTAACTCGTTTTTTGTAGAAAGTATTTCAATAACATTAATTTTTTCCCAAGCTAATTTTCTAACAGCCTCGTAAACAATACCAGGTGTTTGTAAAAAATCTCCAGAAAAAACTAAAGAAAGTGCAACTAAATCATCCATTTTATGAAGAATTTCTTCTTCTTGGGCTAGTTCCTCTAACAATTGACTATATTTCTCACTTATAGCAACAGAAATCTCATGACTGCCTAAAGAAACATTTAAAAAATCGCCTTTCTCAGTTGATACTTCATTATATAATTTTGCAAGTTTTGCCAGAAATTTATCATTGCGAACGATGTTTAAGTCGAATATCTTAGTTTTCATTACTATTTCATAATCAACATCAGTTTTTCTTTCATTTTCTTCTTTGGCTCTTAGTTCATCACCATATCGTCGAATAGCCATTACAATAGCACTATGTTTGACAACTTTACCATAACTCTCTTCAACATCCTTTTTGATTGATGAAGCATAATTACTATAAGATAATATTCCTTTCACTAGCATTTCATTAATGAATGGGGTTTTGTCAATTATTCGTTTAACACAACTACTTACTGATTCTGCCATACATCCTCCACTATTTGTTAATATAATCACATATTGTATAAAATAGCAACACTTTACCAATATATTTCATTATAATTACACTTTTTTTAATTACCAGACATTTTTTTACCTATATTGACACAATATTAAATGAGAATTATTCTTAATAACACAGATTAAATTCAAGGATAATACATGAAAACAATGATCGGGCCTCATTTAACAAGTTCAAAAGGCTTTATGAATATAATAAAAGAAGCCACTTCAATCAATGCCAATACTTTTCAATTTTTTACAAGAAACCCTAGAGGAACTAAAGCAAAAGCTTTAGATCTAAAAGATATTGAACAATTCAAGAAAGAATGGCGTCAAAGAGGGAATCTGCCATTCGTTGCTCACGCTCCTTATACCTATAACCTCTCCTCAAGCAAAGAAGATTTAAGAGATCTTGCATTAAGACTTATGGATGATGATTTAAAAAGATTAGATATAATTGGCTGTCCTTATTATAATTTTCATCCAGGAAGCCATACAGGACAAGGTTTTGAAATTGCCATTGAGGAGATAGCTTCAGCATTAAATATATTGCTTGAAAAGAATACAGGTTCAAAGGTAATTATTTTACTTGAAACAATGGCTGGGAAAGGGACTGAAGTTGGAAGAACCTTTGAGCAATTAAAAGAAATTAGAGCTAAAGTTGAGCATAAGGATAAAATTGGCATTTTACTAGATACGTGCCATATCTATGATGCAGGGTACGATATTAAAAATAATTTAGATTCAGTATTAGATAGTTTTAACTCAATCTTAGGGTTAGAAAACTTAAAAGCCATCCATTTAAATGATAGTTTAAACCAACTATCTTCTCATAAAGATAGGCATGCAAAGCTTGGCGAAGGAAATATTGGAATAAAAGCAATAGAAAATATTGTAACTCACCCGCTTTTGAAAGAATTACCCTTCCTTCTAGAAACACCAAATGACTTAGAAGGCTATAAAAATGAGATAAAACTAGTTAGAGAATTTACACAATAATCACATTTTTTTAGGACAAAAGGCATATATAGTGTGTTTTTTATATATAAATAACGATTTATTAGATTCTATACCACTAGAAAAGAGTAAATCTTTACACTATAATAAAGCCCTATCCAAAAATAGGGGTTTAATTATGAGATGTCCAAATTGCTCATGTGACAATGATAAGGTTATTGAATCGAGATCCAATCAACATGGCACATCAATTAGAAGAAGAAGAGAATGTTTAAATTGTGGTTATAGATTTACAAGCTATGAAAAAATTGAAGAAAAAAGAATCACTGTTATAAAAAAAGACAAAAGAGAAGAATTTTTTGATATTAACAAAATAAAAAGAGGCATAGTAAGTTGCACTGATAAATTAAACATTGACGATGAAGTTATAAAACAACTTCTAGAAAATATTGAAATAAATATCAGACAACAAGCTGGCTCAAAAAGAGAAATACATTCTTCCCAAATTGGGGAAGAAACATTAAAACAACTTTCAACCATTAATACAGTTGCATACGTACGATTTGCTTCAGTTTATAGAGCATTTGATGATTTGAAACAATTTATTCAAGAGATAGAGAGACTTAATAAAAAAGTATCTTCTTAATTACTATTTTAAATCAAACCATTTACTAGTTATATTAGATTCTAGTTCTTCATTTAGATGATCTGGGATGAGAATTTCACTTGCACAATCAAGGGCAAAATTATCACTCATTCCGGCTATATAATCGAATATTAATCTCTTATAACTACCCTCTTTTTCAATATAAGCTGGTAACATTTCACTAACATGGTTGCTAAAGCCTATAGCTAACATGTTTTTCTCTTCTTTATATTTTTCTTTATCATCAAAATATGTGGTAAATAGTTCATTTAAGTATTGATAAATTAAATTTAACAATCTGCTAAAATATTTTTTATAACCATTTAAAATTGGAGATTTATAAATATTGTTATAATTATAATCTTTCATCTCTGTAACTACTTCAAAAATTTCTTTACTAAACCTAATTCCATCTATATCACTTGAATCTATTATATCATTTACTAAGGTATCTATGATTTCACTGTTGCTATTCCCTAATAATTTTTTAGGACCTTTAGGCATTTTTTCTTTATCTATAATATTTAATCTACAAGCATCTTCCCAATCTCTTCCTAAATAAGCAATTGAATCACTAAATCTCACGATTGCAGCTTCAAAAGTAGTTGGAATTAAATCCTTTTTACTATTAATATTTTTCAAGTCTTTTATTTTAAAGGTCGGCGTTATACATTCAACGAAGGACTCTCCACAATGACTCACTATTCCATCTCTAACAGCATAGGTTAAATTCATTCCATTGCCTTTATTTGATAAAAAATCAACAACTCTTAGTGAATGCACTTCATGTTCAAAGGGCTCTAACCCCTCTTTTTTCATTAAGTCACTTAAAATAACTTCCCCTACATGCCCAAAAGGAGTGTGTCCCAAATCATGACCAACGCCAATAGCCCAAGCTAATTCTTGATTTAAATTTAGACCTTTACAAATGGTAGAAGCAATAGATGCAACATGTAAAACGTGCTCGATTCTAGTACAGATATGATCATTATTAGGTGCAAAAAATACTTGGGTTTTATGCTTAAGCCTTCTAAAGGCAGAAGAATGAATTATTGCTGTAGTATCCCTATAGTAAACACCTCTAACATCAGGAGTTTTTTCAATAATTCTTTTTTCAAGTTCATAGCTCTGAATTTTGGTATTTTGGTATTCAACCATTTTTCCTATTTGCATTCACAAACCCTCCCTTATATGCTATAATAGACTAATTAGGATTTCCAAAGAGGAGGTATTTAGTAATGGATAATATCATTTTGACCCTTACTTTTATAATATATTTATTATCACTTTTAATGATAATACGATTTGTTTTTACCCCGGAATGGTTATCTTGGGTTTTCCCCTTAGTAATCACCCTAATATTTGTTATATCTCAAGCTTACCAAAGCTTTGCTATAATGAAAAGCGAAAATTTAGACTCAGACCTCTTTTCTCAATTTCCACCATTTGTTACGAAGGCAAATAGTGCTTTAACCGCTCTATTAATCTCTATCTTTTGGCTTCTCTCAATTATCCTTTTTTATAAAGCTATAAAGAGAAACAGAAAACCAAAAGACAAGAGAAGAGAAGCCATGAAAAACAATTATTATGGTGCTCAATACACTCAACTTCTTGAAGCAAAGAAGATGGATTATATGAAAAAGATAAAAAAAGAAGAAGAAAATTTTGGATTTATTAAACCAACTATCAACAAAGATGGCGATAAATGGGTTAAATTATTCGACGATGACAATGAGGACAATAAATGACATATTTTTTCTCTGGAATAAAACACAGTGGTAAAAGCACTCATGCAAAACTTTTTGCTGAATTTAAAGACTTACCTTTTTTTGACTTAGATTCTTTAATAGTTGACAACATTAAATATGATAATGTTAGAGAATTTTATGAAAATGAGGGCAAAGAAGCTTTTATGGAGATAGAATATCAGTGCTTAAAAAAACTCTTAGACACAAACACAGAATCTAAAGTTATAGCTTTGGGTGGTGGAATTTGTGATAACAAGAGAGCTTTTGATTTATGTACGAACCTTATCTATTTAGACTTAGATGAAAAAGTATTGCTTGATAGAATTAAATATAACGGGTTACCTCCTTTTCTAAGGGATCAACCTGCAAAACAATTCCACATATTGTACGAAAAAAGAGAGAAACTTTATAAAGAAAAAGCTTCCTTAGTAATTGATATAAAAGATGCAAGTGTATACCGAGTATTTGAAAAAATTAGAAATACTATAATTGAATGGGAGAAATAATGGGAAATAATTCATTTGGGAAACTATTAACAATTACAACCTTTGGAGAATCTCATGGAGCTGCCATTGGTGTTACTATAGATGGGCTTAAGCCTAATTTTCCCCTAGACTTTGACAAAATCCAAAAAGAAATGGATAGAAGAAGACCTGGTGGAAACAAATTTGGAACCAAAAGAAATGAAAGCGATAAAATTAAAGTCTTATCTGGTATCTTTGAAGGTAAAGTGACAGGCACACCTTTAACTATTATTGTAGAAAATACAAATCAAATATCTAAAGATTATGGAGAAATTGCTAAAACATTTAGACCTTCTCATGCTGATTTCACACTCTTTAATAAATATAAAATAAGAGACCCTCGTGGTGGTGGAAGAGCAAGTGGTAGAGAAACTGCAAGTAGAGTAATAGCAGGAGCCATTGCTAAACAATATTTAGATGTAGATGATATAAGTATTGAAGCGGCAACAATTCAAATTGGTAATATAAAAGTTGACAAAAACAGCCCATCTTTTAATTGGCAAACAAGAGTAAATAATGATTTTTACACACCAGACAATGATAAAGCTAAAGAAATGGAAACACTTCTTAACCGCCTCAGAAGTGAGGGTGATAGTATTGGTGGTATAATAGAATGTCGCATTAAAAATTTACCAGTAGGATTGGGAGAACCAACCTTTAATAAGTTTGAAGCTCAATTAGCAAAAGCTATGATGAGCCTTGGAGCTGTTAGAGGATTTGAAATTGGAATGGGGTTTGAAAGTGCCACTTATCAAGGATCATCATTTAATGACCAAATGGATAAAAATGGCTTTTTAACAAATAACAATGGTGGTGTTTTAGGAGGAGTTACGAATTCTGAAGATTTAATCTTTAGAGTTGCTTTTAAACCAACGCCATCAATTTCATTACCCCAAAAGACATTAGATATAAATAATAATGAAACAACTATAGAGATAAAAGGCAGACACGATCCATGTATTTGCCCTAGAGCTGTAGTTGTTGTAGAAGCCATGGCGGCTTTAGTAACTTTAGATTTTATTATGGAAAAGGATAGTAGGAGGCCTTTTTAATTGAAAGATAGCCCATTAATTGTACAAAGCGATAGAACATTACTTTTAGACGTTCACCACCCTCTTTTCGAGGAGTGTAGAAATGACATTTCGACCTTCTGTGACTTAATTAAAAGTCCAGAGCATATACACACCTATGCACTAACTCCAATATCACTTTGGAATGCTGCATCTTGTGGAATAGTTAGCACGACAGTACTTGAAAAATTAAATGAGTGGTCAAAATTCCCATTAACAGCCTCCATCAAATTTTTTATTGAAGATATTTCTTCTAGATTTGGAAAACTTGTATTATGTGAAGATGATAGAGATGGAAAAAAAGCAGTATCTAATTACACAACTGATAGAACAAATGATGAAATAGATAAAGAACTTAATGAATATTTAAAACAAAAAGCACTTAATTCTAAGATTAAAAGAGATTTATCTAAAAAGAAAAGAGAAGGTGTTAAATTAAGTGAAGAAGAACAAAAGCTATTAGATTCACTAATAGTTCATACAACTATAAAAACTGAAGAAGATAAAAAAAATAATAACTTATTAGCATTTGAAGAAGTATACCTTTTAAAAATTAGTGATTCTTTAATCTTTAGAATAATTGATAGTAATAGAGAATTAAAAAGTTTTCTATATAAAGTATCTGATGGAGTTTTTGCACTTAGAAAACTCGATAGAGGTGAAATCAAGGTAAAACTAATCGAACTCGGATATCCCGTAGATGATAGAATCCCTTTAAAAAAAGGCGTGCCCATTGATGTAAAATTAAGAAAAACTACATTAGCAGGTAAACCTTTTGAAATAAGAGATTATCAAGAAACTGCGGCACAAACACTTGTTGGAGGAGCAGCTGAAGGATCAGGTTATGGTACAATAGTACTACCTTGCGGTTCAGGTAAAACAATTATAGGTATCGATATTTTAACTAAACTTGCAACTAGAACATTAGTTATCACTACAAATGTAGCTTCAGTTCACCAATGGGTTAATGAAATTAAAGATAAAACTACACTAACAGGTGATGATATTGGCCAATATACTGGAGAAAATAAAAGTGCAAAAAAAGTTACAGTATGTACTTACCAAGTATTAACTTGGAGACCAGATAAAATAGGACCATTCCCTCATTTCGAATTATTAACAAAAGGAGAATGGGGACTTATTATTTACGATGAGGTGCATATGCTGCCAGCACCTGTGTTTAAAGTCACTGCAGAGTTACAAAGTTTACATAGAGTGGGATTAACTGCAACTCTTGTTAGAGAAGATAATAAAGAAGATCAAGTTTTTTCTCTAGTTGGACCTAAAAGATATGATGTACCATGGAGTGAACTTGAACAGAGAGGTTATATAGCTGAAGCTTTTTGTAGTGAAATTAGAATTCCACTACCCTTAGATTTAGAAGTTCCTTACGCATTAGCTAAACCTAGAGAACAATTTAAGATTGCAAGTGAAAATCCAAGAAAGTTAGAAATTGTTCACACCTTGTTAAAAAAACATGAAGGTGAATTTATTCTCATTATTGGACAGTACTTATCTCAGTTAAAAATTGTTTCAAAAGAATTAAATACCCCAATAATTACTGGAGCTACTTCAAATAAAAAGAGAGATGAATTATACTCAAAGTTTAGAAGAGGTGATTTAAAAGTCTTAGTAGTATCAAAGGTTGCAAACTTTGCAATTGACCTACCTGATGCTTCAGTTGCAATACAATTATCAGGTACTTTTGGATCAAGAGCTGAAGAAGCACAAAGACTTGGAAGAATACTAAGACCAAAGAAAATTAGTAGTCATTTTTATTCATTAGTAACTCAAAATTCTAGTGAAGAAGAATTCGCACTAAATCGACAAAAATTCTTAGCAGAGCAAGGATATAAATATTCTATTGAAATATATGATAAAGAATAGAATTAAGAAAAACATAAGGTAAGGTTATAAGTAAAAATATGAATGAAAACCCTGACTTCTTCAAAAAATGGTTAATCGGTTTGGACAATGAGAAATTCTACTATATTGCAAGAAATTTCTTGCCAGAGACCTCAACGCCTTTTAATCAAGAAAACATAAGTGAAGATTTAACTAGCTTTTTTCTAAATGAAGAAAAGGCCAATTCTTTATTGTCGACCATTGATAATTTAGATAGCCTTTTGCTTGGTATATTCCAAATAACAAATGGTGCTTCGACAAACCAAATATTACAGCTAATCAAGCCTTTTGAAAAAAGTGTTGAAAGTGAAAACAATGAGTTTGTTTATTATTCTTACTTTGACAATAATCAAAAATTGGAAGAATTTAGTTATGTATCACTAATCGAGCATATCTCAAACCTAGCAAAAAGATTAATTATTCTATCTGTGAATGATAAGTTTATTCTAAACCCTATCTTTGGAGATAGATTAATTGAGAAAGCTAGCCTATCTCCAATATTTGATACCCACGACTCTTATAATACTGACTTAAATACAAATATTATTGATGGCGAGTTTTTAAGAGGATACTTAAGCATTGTAAAACTAAATTCTAAACTAACGGATTACCAAAAAAGAAATATGGTTGCACCATTATTTCCTGCTTTTGAAGTTGAAGAATTATTAAAAGCAACTGAGTTAGTTGATAATTTATTAGAAGAATTAGAAATCTTCAAACCATTTGATACAATTGAATATGAGATTTTACAACGCCTAATTGATTTATCATCTTTTGATTTATCAGTATTATTTTTATCTCAAGCCATTGCTCCTCTTTTTGAAAATTATAAAAAGATATTTATCTTTGTAAAAAGCACTTTAAGCTTTTTATCTGAGATAAAAACTTTTGATGAGAAGGCCTTAACCTTTTTACTTGAAACACAAGCTATTAAAAGTGAGATAGAAAACACAGATTCAATAATTGAAAAAATGTTGGATTTAAATATTATTGTTAAAACAGAAACTGCTTTTCAAACAAATCATTTTGAAAAAGAAATTCAGCCCCCACATCCTTTAATTTTTGATACTGATCTTAGCGTCAGATATTTAGGAAATAGAGGTAAAAATGACATTCTATGGAGATTTTCATCTCTTAGCTCACTTGATATTCAGACAACTTATAAACTAACTAAAGAAGACTTTAGAGATGCCCTTGATAGTTCAATGGATAAAGAGACAATTTATGATTATATAAGAGAAAATTGTGAAAACTCTGCAAATTGTACTGCATATAATTACTTAGACCTAATTGAAAAGCAATACAGCCAATTAAGTGTATATGATGGTATTGTAATCCAAGCAGATCAAAGAATCTCCCGTATAATAGATTTACACCCAGAAATGGCAGAGCATATAATCAAAAAACTCGCAGATGGTGTATATCTAATGTCTAGAGAAAAAGAAACACAATGGACTACAATACTTGAAAAAGCTGGATTAATAATTCCAAGAAGAAAAGGTGATTTAATACAAAGTGAAACTTTCTTTACAAATGCTCAATGGAGATTAAGTAACAATTATCATCTTAAAGAAGACCAAGTATCTATATTAGATGAACTTGAACTTATATCTTGTGAGCTATCACAGTCTGAAAAAAACATAATTCAAAATGGTGTTTGTGAAAAGTCTTTTAACTCTAAATTCCTTAGGGCAAAAATTGAGTTAATGAATCTAAAAAAAGCTGAGAAGCAAGACCTTCTAAATAGATTAAGAGCTTCTATGATTGTTGATGAATCTCAAATAGTACCACATGTACTAGATATTGATATAAGTGCAAGTGGATTTGAATTTAGAAGAAAAGTTAATGTTTGTAAAATGGCTACAAAAGATGAAAACACAGTTTTAAAAGTTACCTATTCAACCCATGAATTATTACTTTTAGTTGAAAAAGTTAAATCAGAGTCAAATAATGAATATTTTGTAATTGCTAAAAAACTACCAACACTTGAAACTGTTTCCTTACCAATTAGCAAGATATTTAACGCAAAAATAATGAATTACGTAATAAACTAGACTAGGAGAAATTATGAATATAGTAAGATTCAAATTTAAAAATGAAATCCTTTTTGGAAATTATGATGAAACGAGTGATAAAATCACAATTTATGAAGGAAACCCTTTCGAAGGATTTTTCAAAACTAATGAAGAAGTATCTCTATCTAGTGTTGAGATTTTAACCCCTTGTGATTTTTCTAAAGCAGTTTGCATAGGCTTAAACTATAAAGATCATGCTAAAGAATTTAACCTTCCTATTCCAGAAAGTCCAATTGTATTTATAAAGCCATCTACTAGTGCACTAGCCCACAATCAAAAAATTATTAAACCACAAATATGTCAAAGATTAGATTATGAAGCTGAATTAGCAGTAGTTATAAAAAAAGAAGCAAAAAACGTCAAAGAAGAAGATGTAAATGACTATATTCTAGGCTATACATGTGCAAATGATATAACAGCACGTGATTTACAACCTAAACAAGGTCAATGGACTATAGCTAAAAGTTTTGATACATTTTGCCCATTTGGATATGTAATTAACACAGAACTAGACCCTAGTAACCTAGAAATATCAAGTATTGTAAACGGTAAAGTGATGCAAAAATCAAATACTAAAAATTTAATTTTTAATGTACCTTATCTAGTAAGTTATCTCTCTTCAATTATGACGCTACTACCTGGTGATATTATTTTAACAGGAACTCCTGGTGGAATAAGTGGGATGCAAAAAGGAGATAAAGTTGAAATAATTATTGAGGGGCTTCCTCCTTTAGTGAATGTTATAAGTTAATAAGTTAAAAAAACCAATTGTCGAATGTACAATTGGTTTTATTATTTATAATTCTACCTCAACCCAATGAGGGAAATGATAACCGGTAAAAGATTCAAATTGTAACTTACCTTGTTCAAGGAGCATTGTAGATCCATTAATGACTGTACATCCACTCTCTTGCGCTCTCTTTAATAACTTTGTATATTTTGGTTTATAAACCAAATCATAAACAAAACAAGGTTTCACAAATTCAAAATCTTCTAAAATATCTTCATTATCATTTGGGCTCATACCCACAACAGTCGTTTGAACAACTAAATCTACAGAATCTTGAAGAGTTTTAATTTTTTCTAATTCTATATAATTACTCATAGTTTCACTTGCTAATAATTTAGCCTTACTAAGAGTTCTATTTGCAATAGTAACTTTAACATGATGATTTCTAAGTGCCCAAGCAACAGCTCTTGCCGCTCCGCCTGCACCAATAATTAATGCACTTTTTATCTCACCTTTACTAATTGCTGTTTCAATCGGAGATAAAAAACCATAATAATCAGTATTAGTTCCTTTCCACATACCTTGAATCCTTGTAACAGTATTACAAGCACCAATTTGTTTAACTTCTCTTGTAATTTTTCCCAAATAAGGTAAAACATCTCTTTTATGTGGAACAGTAACACTAAACCCATGGATTCTAATTAGTTCTGCTAATTTAAAAAAAGCTCTAACTTTATCCACTAAAAAAGGAACATAGATAGCATTATAGTGAATCGCATCAAATCCTGGATTATGAATCAAAGGAGATGAAGTATGTAAAACAGGATTTCCAATAATACCATAAACATTAGTTCTGGCATTAACTTGATCTGCTCTATATAATAATTTTAAAGTTTTAGCAGATAATTGACCTGGAGCAATCTCATCCTCACTTGCAAAAGTTAACATAGAGCCAACTTTTTTATAAAGAATACGAGTACAAACTCCATAATCTCCCATTCCAATAATTATTTTTTCTTTTATATCTTTTAACTCTTCATTCATTCTAAAAAGAGTTACAACATCGACAATAGTATTTGGAGTTACAGCAATTTTTGGGATATCCCCTTTTTTTGCAATTTTAGAAGCTAGAGAAAACAAATTGCTTGGTAATTTTTCCATATCATGAAATGATCTAATTATTTTAATACCTTTCAATTTTAGCTCATTTTCAAAATCATAGCGAGGTAAATCATCTTCTCTTTTTATTTTTAAATCTGATTTTTTTACATCTTCTTCAATATCTACATAGGAAAAATCGCCTTGCAAAACAATTTCGCGCAATTTAGTCATTCGAATTTTATCACTTAGTTGAGACTTACCCCCATCACTAACTCTTCTAAAAGTTGCAATTGTTGGTAATGCACATAAACGCGGAAAAATCTGAGCACTAGCTAATTCATCTTCATCTAATAAATCTAATCTTAGTTCAACCATATCTATATATGCTTTATTTCTTTCAACTTGTTTTAAAGCACTAGTTAATGTTCTTTCTGTTGTTGTAAGGCAAATCAATTGGCCCTTCCTCCTGTTGTCATAAAAAACGACTATATGATAAACTCTATAATAACGGTAATAACCTTACTTAGCAACACAAAAACTGGAGAAATAAATGGGAACGCTTCAAGTTCAAGATATAAATTTGGCATTTTCTGATAGAGATATATTATCAAATGTAAACTTTACCTTAAATGAGAAATCAAGATCAGCCTTAACAGGCGGCAATGGTAGTGGAAAATCAACACTACTAAAAGTTATAAATGGCGATATTCAAGCTGATTCAATTCAAATATCACAAACAAAAGGACTAAGGATTTCTTATTTACCTCAAAGTGACATAGTTTTTGAAAAAGATACTCTATTTGATGAAGTCGAAAAAAGTTATCATCGATTTAATGAATTATTAAAGAGAAAAAAAACGCTTGAAAATAAATTAGAAAAAATTAGTGAAAAGGATAATATTGAATCTGATTTAATCACTCTACATGAAATACAAGAACAACTTTTAGAAGGTGGTTATTTTGATAGAAAAATTACTATTGAAAAAATATTGTTAGGCTTGGGGTTTAGATTAACCGATTTTAATAGAACTTGTGACCAATTTTCAGGTGGATGGCAAATGAGAAATGCTCTTGCAAAAGTACTTTTTGAAAAACCAGATATTATGTTACTCGATGAACCTACTAACTATTTAGATATTGAAGCAAGAATTTGGCTTAAAAATTATTTAAAAGCTTACAAAGGTGGACTCATGCTAGTAAGCCATGACCAAGGATTTCTTGATGAAACGATAAATGAAGTTTATGAACTATTTAATGGAAAATTAACCCACTATAGTGGCAACTACTCTTCATATTTAAAACAAAGAGAGATTGAAATTGCTCAAAAAGAAAAACTTTTAACTAAACAATTAGAAAAAATTGAGAAAACTGAACAATTTATTGAAAAATTTAGATATAAAGCAAGTAAGGCAAAACAAGTACAAAGTAGAGTAAAACAAATTGAAAAAATTGATTTAGTTGAAGTTCCATCTCACTTAGAAAAATTACATTTTACTTTTCCCAAGGCACCTCATAGTGGAAATGAAGTATTAAAAGTTAAGCATTTAAATAAAAAGTATGGTGATAATGAAATATTTAAAGATTTAAGTTTTCTAGTTTCTAAAAATGATAGGATAGCTGTTACAGGTAGAAACGGTGAAGGAAAGAGTACTCTTCTTAGAATGCTTTGTAACAGAGATAAAGACTATGCAGGAGATATTATTGAAGGATCAAATGTAAGTATTGGATACTTTGCTCAAGATACAGAGAAGACTTTAAACCCTAACAATAGCATAATAGAAGAATTAGAAAGTGTATCTACAACAGATCAATTACCTCTTTTAAGAAATTATCTTGGAGCCTTTTTATTTAAAGGTGATGATGTATTTAAAAGTGTTAGTGTATTAAGCGGAGGAGAAAGAAGCAGACTTGCCTTGCTAAAAATATTGATGCATCCAGTTAATCTTTTGATACTAGATGAGCCTACAAACCACTTAGACATAAATGCTAAAGAGATGCTAATACAAGCTTTAAAACACTACGATGGAACAATGGTTTTCGTAAGCCATGACACGTATTTTATTGAAAATTTAGCAACTAGAATATTATACTTAAGTGAAGAGGATCCTACATTCTTTGAAGGAGATTACAGTTATTTCAAATTCAAACTTGAAGAGAAGGAAAAATATCAAGAAGATACTAGTAGTGAACCCATTACAGTTGAATCAAAGGGTGCTCTTGATTATAAAGCACAAAGAGAAAAAAATAATAAAATTAATAAACTGAAGAGAATCAATGAAAAACTTCTCGAAACTACTGAAAAACTTAATACCAAAATTAAAAAACTAGAAGAAGAAATGGCTAAAGTAGAAGTTTACTCTGATGCTAATAAAATAAATAAAGTTTTAGAGGAAAAAAACTTATTAACCAATCAAGTTGAAGAAAACGAAGAGCTTTGGTTGATAAACGAAGAAGAATTACAATCTTTAATAAATGAATAAAGGAAAGGGTATGAAAAACATTATACTTGCATCAAATTCTAAAGCTAGATTAAAACTATTAAAGGACAATGGCTTTAATGTACAAGTAAAAGCTACAAATATTGAAGAAATTTCTGATGAAAAAGAACCAGGCAAGCTAGTTGAAGACTTAGCAAATCAAAAACTACAAGCCTGCCTCTCAACTTTAGACAAACCAATTAATTCAATTGTCCTTGCTGCAGATACAATGTTATTTTATAAAAATGAATTAATTGGCAAAGCTAAAGATAAAAAAGAAGCTTATCAAACTTTAAAAAAACTCAGCAACAATCAACACCAAATATATTCATCTTATGCTATCTATTTGCCAGATAACACAATAAAAAGTGGATATGAATCTGTGGATGTTTATTTTAAGAATCTATCAGACCTTACAATAATGCATTACCTTGATAACAACGAGTGGATTGGTGCTGCAGGCTCTTATAGAATTCAAGGAGAAGGTAGGTCTTTAGTTAAGCAAATAAATGGTGATTTTAATGTCGCTGTGGGGTTGCCACTGATGTCAATTTCTGATTTAATAAAGTTAACTTAATCATTCCACGATTAAGAAATTTCCGCCCCTTGAGGGTGAGATATATACGAAGGGTGGCAACCTTGTTTAGCGAAGAGTGTTTAAACATGATTAGTTGTCAGATATAGGAGAGGATAATATGTCCGTAGTTACAATGAAAAGCCTATTAGAATCAGGCGTACACTTTGGTCACCAGACCAAAAGATGGAATCCAAAAATGTCTCGTTACATCTTTTCACAAAGAAATGGGATTCACATTATCGATTTACAAAAGACTTCAACTTGCATTGTTGAAGCATACGAAGCAGCTCGTGCTACAGTAAAAGAAGGAAAATCAATCCTTTTTGTAGGTACAAAAAAACAAGCTCAATTAGTTATCGAAACCGAAGCTAAACGTTGTGGCATGCCTTATGTAAACAATCGTTGGTTAGGTGGTATGTTAACAAACTTCTCAACCATTAAAAAATCAATTGCAACTCTAAAAAGAATTGAAAAAATGGAAAATGATGGTACATTCGAATCAATGACCAAAAAAGAAGTTTCTCTATTAACAAAACAAAAAAGCAAATTAGAAAAGAACCTTGGTGGTATTAAAGATATGAAAGACCTACCTGGAGCTCTTTTCGTTATTGATACAAAAAAAGAAGCAATCGCTGTTACTGAAGCTAAAAAGTTAGGTATCCCTGTAATTGCTGTAGTTGACACAAACTGTGACCCAACTGACATCACTTATCCAATTCCTGGTAATGACGATGCAATTCGTGCTATTTCATTATTTGTTGAAATTATCTCAAGAGCTGTTATTGATGCAGATAACGAAGCTGGAAACCTACAAATTGTTGAAACATTATCTGATGAAGTTGAAACAGAAGAAGTTGTAGAAGAAACAGAAAGCGTTGTATTCTCAAGCGATGAAGAAAATGATCTTTCTAAATTTGAAGAAAAAAAAGATGATGAAAAAGACGAAGATGAAGGTGCAACTGTAATCGCCGGCATCGAAGTTGATGATAAAACCCTTTATCAAGATTAAGGAGAAAATTATGGAAATCAAAGCTGCTACAGTTAAAAAATTACGTGATACAACAGGTGCTGGTATGATGGATTGTAAAAAAGCTTTAGTTAAAGCAGAAGGTGACTTCGATGCTGCAACTAAAATTTTACAAGAAATGGGATTAGCTGCTGTTGCAAAAAGAGCTGACCGTGCTACAGAAAACGGTCGTATTTTTACAAAAATTACTTCTAACAAAGCCGTTCTAGTAGAAATTTCTTGTGAAACAGACTTCGTTGCTAAAAATGAAGACTTCAAGAAACTTGGTGAAGAAATGTGTGATGTAATTGTTGAAAAAGGTTATACTGAAATTAATGATGAATTAAGTTCAATGGTAACAGCCTTAATTGCAACAATTAAAGAAAACATGGCTTTAAAGAATGTTTTAGTATTTGATTTAGGCGAAAATGAATATGCAACAACTTATATCCACGGTGCTGGGGAAAAAGGTGTTCTAGTAGAATTTAAAGCTGATAGTGCAGCTGCATTTGAAAACGAAAGTGTAAAAGAATTCTGTCAAGATTGTGCATTACACGTTGCAGCTTATACACCTACTTACTTAAACGCTGAATCTATCAATGCTGAACAAATTGCTGAATTAGAAGAAATCTTCACAAAGCAAGCATTAGGCATGGGTAAACCAGAAAAAATTGTACCAAACATTGTAAAAGGTATGTTAGCAAAACACTTTAAAGAAATTTGTTTCTTAGATCAAGCTTATATTAAAGATGATAAACTATCTGTATCTCAAAAAATGAAAGAAGTAGCAAAAGCTGCTGGATGTAAATTAGAAATCACTGGTTTCCAAATGTACTCAACAGGCGCTTAATACGCTAATTTTATAAATGCTCACTAGTTATACTAGTGAGCTTATTCATATTTGGAGGAATGATATGGACACAGTATTAAAAACATTAGAAAGCAAAATGAAAAAGTCTATACAGGCTCTTGAAAACGAATATCAAGCATTAAGAACAGGTAGAGCAAATGCTGCATTATTCAACAATATTCAAGTTGAATATTATGGAGCACAAACTCCCCTATCTCAAGTTGGTTCAATTTCTGTACCTGAAGCTAGAATGGTAGTTATACAACCATGGGACAAAACAGTTCTTCCTGCTATTGAAAAAGCTATCTTAAAAAGTGAATTAGGCTTAACTCCAAGCAATGATGGTAAATTAATCAGAATTAGTTTCCCAGCATTAACAGCAGACAGACGTAAAGAACTTGCAAAAAATGCAAAACAAACAGCTGAAAAATATAAAGTTGGACTAAGAAACTTACGTCGTGAAGCTATTGATGAATTAAAGGCTATGGAAAAAGAAAGTTTAATTAGCGAAGATGATTTAAAAGTTGGAGAAACTAAAGTCCAAAAGATCACTGACACTTATGTTGCACAAGTAAGTGATGTTGCTGCTGCCAAAGAAAAAGAAATCATGGAGATATAATGAGTACTGAAAACTTGACACACTTAGCTGTGATAATGGATGGAAATGGAAGATGGGCAAAAAAAAGAAATTTGCCTAGGACAGCCGGACATTTAGCTGGTTTAAAAGCTTTAAAAAAAATAATTCTAGCTAGCAAAAAGAGTGATGTTAAATTTTTATCATTATATGCTTTCTCAACTGAGAACTGGAGGCGACCAGATTCTGAGGTAAATTACCTAATGAATCTTATAGCCTCCAAATTACCTAGTGAAATTAAATTTTACAAAAGTGAACAAATTAGAATACTAGTTCGTGGGGATAGAACTAATCTACCAAAAGCTGCAATTAATGCAATTAACAAAGTTGAGGACGAAACAAAAGAGTTTTCAGCTATAACTGTAATCTTATGTATTAACTACGGTGGTCACGACGAAATTGTCAGAAGTGTAAATTCTATTCTTAAAGAAAACCCTACAACTGAAATTACTGAAGATTTGATTAAATCTCATATGCAATTTAATGATATTGTACCTTGTGTTGATATGATAGTTCGCAGTGCAGGAGAAAAAAGACTAAGCAACTTTTTATTGTGGGAAAGTGCTTACGCTGAACTAGGTTTTTATGATACACTTTTCCCAGATTGGGATGAACAAATGATTAATATAGTCATTAAGGATTATCAATCTAGAATAAGAAAATTTGGAGGGATTTCTTAATGTCTTCATTAAAACAGAGATTATTGACAACTTTAATCGGTGTACCATCATTATTGATTATAGTATTTTTACTCCCTCAATTTGGCCATTTAGCTTTTGCTTTATTAGTTACAGGCTTTTCAATTCTTGGTAGTCGTGAAATATATAGAATAGTTAAAGCTAAATATAAAGTAACTCCAAATTTACCATACATAACAGTTGGATTAATTCCAATAGCTGCCTGGGCAAGTTCAATAACTCCTTATAAAAACTTGACTGAATTAACTCTTATATTTTTATTAATGTTATCTTTTGCGCTTGAAATCTTTGATGGTGCTAAAAAAGACGAGCCTTTTTCTGATTCTCTATTAACAATATGTTTTGATAGTTTTTCACTAATTTATCCAAGTTATTTATTATCATTTATCATTAAAATAAATTCATTTGAAAAAGTATCTGCTTTTTATGCATTATTTTTACTTTGTGTTTTTTCTAACGATATCTTTGCATATGTTTTTGGTATGATGTTTGGGAAAAATTCAAGAGGATTTATTAAAGCTAGCCCTAACAAAAGTGTTGTAGGCTTTGTTGGAGGTTTTTTAAGTTGTATTGCAATCAGCATTGCATCAACCTATTTATTCAAAATCCCACTTAATTTAGTTCAAACAATTATAATTGGTATTAGTTTATCTCTGTCTGCTAATATTGGTGATTTAATCGAATCTGTAATTAAAAGAAGTAGCCAAGTTAAAGATAGTGGTACACTTATTCCAGGTAGAGGTGGTGCTTTAGATAATCTAGATTCTCTACTAGCTAGTGCTCCCCTATTTTATTTATTATTAGAAATTTTTATTTAAGAAAAGAAACTATTATGAAAAAAGTTATTATTTTTGGAGCTACTGGAAGCATAGGAACCACCTGTTTAAATGCAATTAAAGAAAAACAACTACCTATCGAAGTTGTAGGTATCAGTGCAAACAATAATTATAAAAAACTTGAAAAAATTGCCTATGATTTCAAAGTTAAAAACCTGCTTTTAACAAAAGCAAAATCATTTAATTCTTCATTCAATTTTTTTAATAATTCACTTGATTTGATAGAAAGCACACCCTGCGATGTAGTTTTAAATGGTGTATCTGGCTTTGATGGCTTAAAAATTACAATAGATTCTATTATGAGTGGTAAGGATGTAGCCTTAGCAAATAAAGAATCAGTGGTTGCCGGAGGAGAATTTATATTTGACCTAGCAGCTAAGAATAATTGTAAAATTATACCTGTAGATAGCGAACATTCTGCTATAAAGGCATTAATTGATTCTCATGATAGAGTAAATGTAAAATCCTTAATTATAACAGCAAGTGGCGGCCCTTTTAGAAATTTAGAAAAAAAAGACTTTAATAAAATAACTGTAGAAAAAGCTTTAAATCATCCAACATGGAAGATGGGACCCAAAATTACAATAGATAGTTCAACTCTTGCAAACAAAGCATTAGAAGTTATCGAAGCCTCATATTTATTTAACTTCGATAGTAAAGATATTGAAGTTACCGTACATCCACAAAGTATCGTCCACTCAATGATAAGACTTTTTGATGGTGCAGTTTATGCTCAAATGGGAAATCCCAATATGAGCTTACCTATAATTGAAGGGATATATGATTGTTACTGTAATAAGGAATTAGTTAAACCTCTAGACTTTACTAATTTATCTCTAACTTTTGAAAAACCAAATTATGATAATTTCCCTTTATTAGGTTCAGCCTACGAAGTTTTAGAAAAAAAAGGTGGTTATCCTATAGCATTTAATGCTGCTAATGAAGAGGCAGTATATGCCTTTTTAGAAGAAAAAATTTCATATTTAAAATTACAAGAAATAGTATTAAAAACAATATCAAGCGATTTTAATTATACAGTTAAAGACTTTAATGATGTATTAAGTATTGATGAAAAAGCTAGAAGAATTGCTAAAAGTTATATATAAAATCTTTTTGTATTGTATTAATTAAGGTATAATTAAATATGGATCAAACATTAGCAACAATTTTAAAATATGCAATTGGTATAATTGGTGTCGGATTCATCGTTTTATTACACGAAGTCGGACATTTTATTGCAGCCCATATATTTAAAATTGAGGTTGAAATTTTCTCTGTTGGTTTTGGTCCAAAGATGATAGGCAGAAAATTTGGGCATACCGAGTACAGAATATCCTGGTTTCTATTCGGTGGTTATTGCAGAATGAAAGGAGCCGATGATTTAACTAGAGCTTTAGATGCAAACAGCAAAACTTTTGTACATGTAGAGCATGGATCTCTTTTTGCAACAAAACCAATAAATAAATTCCTAACATATTTAGCAGGCCCTCTAACAAATTTTTTAATTACCATTTTACTTTGCACTATTTTAATTTCTACAAACCATGAAACATTATCATCATTAGCAATAGTATCTCCAGTAGATCAATATCCTACCCTATTTTCAAATTCAACAAGTCCAGCAGGAGATGCTGGAATAAAACTAAATGATAAAATTTTAAAAATAGATAATGAAGAAATTGAAGATTGGCAGCAAGTTATAGAAATTTTAAATGAAAACAAAAAACCTTTTATTTCTCTCTTAATTGAAAGAGATTCTAAAGTTTATAATATTATAGTTGATGGAGAGGCAAACTCTGATGACTCTTTTAGATTTGGACTTACTAATGTACTAACTACTAAGATTTCTAGTGTAAATACGTTTAGCCCTGAAAAAAAGGCAGGATTAAAAAAAGAGGATTTAATCCTAAAAATAAATGGAGTCCCTGTAAACAACAATCTTGATTTATTAGCATATTTTGAAGCGAATACTAAACCTTCATCAATAGATTTTACTATTCTTAGAGATAACAAAGAATTAAATATAGAATATATTCCATCCTTTAATAGAGATGGATCATTAAAGCATAATTTTGCTCTTTACTCCCCTACAAAAACAATTGAAGGTTTGCCATTTAATCAAGCATTAGATGTTGGATATAATATGGCTTTAACCTTATTTAGTGATACTGTAACAAGTTTATTAACCATAATAAGAGGAAATAAAGATACATCAGAAGTTAGACAGGTATTCACAGGCCCTATGAGAGCATCTTTAATGATTGGAAATATAACTGTGCTTGGTTTGCAAAATAGTTTTACTAGCGGACTTAGAGCCTTATGTTATCTTTTAGCTGTTGTTTCTATTTCTCTAACAATTGCAAATTTACTACCGCTACCTTCTTTTGATGGCGGTCAAATGTTAATTTCTCTAGTAGAAATTATAACAAGAAAAAAAATATCACCTAAGAATTACTGGATTTGCCAATTAATTGGTATGATTAGTGTTATTATTCTTTTCTCTTTTATGTATTTTATTGATTTTAAATATTTCTATAAATTATTTACATCTTAAAAATAGATATTTTTTTTACTTAATAACCCCCAAATAGGTACCACAACTCCTCCAATGTGGGGTAATTTTCTACAATTTACTTAAATTGACCATTTAATTCTAGAATTTCAGCACTTATTATAATGAATATGGGAGGCACATAATGGGACTATCACACAAAGCAACAAGAACAGCTCTAAGCGCTGGCTTAGATATTGCTATAAACCGTGCTAATAAAAATCAAGAAGATGGAATAAAAGATTTCATCAATATAATTAAAAAATACTATAAACCAACAGACAAAGATAAGAAAAAGTCTGGAACTAATGCTTTTGAAAACATTGCAAAATTTACAGAGGATCCAAATTCAAAATGGATGAGATATGCCAAAAAATTATTTGAAAATGTTGATCCTAAAATCATAAAAACCCTTATGCTTAATTTAGGATATGAAGCTGGATACTGCGGACTTAACAAAGTTAGAGAAACAAGTGAAAAATATGATTGTAATGTTCCTTGGACAATGCTGTTTGACCCAACTAGTGCATGTAATATGCATTGCAAAGGTTGTTGGTCAGGAGAATATGGAGAAAAAAATAATTTATCTTTTGATGATATGGACTCCATCGTTACACAAGGTAAAGAGCTAGGAACTCACATGTATCTACTTACAGGTGGAGAACCATTGGTTAGAAAAAATGATATCGTTAAATTAGCAAAAAAACACTCAGATTGTATTTTCCACTGCTTCACAAACGGAACATTAGTCGATGAAAAATTCTGCCAAGATATGCTAGAATGCAGAAACATTATTTTAGCAATATCACTTGAAGGTTTTGAAGATCAAAATGACTTTAGACGAGGAAGAGGTTGTTTTGATAAAGTTATGAATGCAATGGATTTACTTAGAAAATATAAACTTGCATTTGGTACCTCTGTATGTTGGACTAGTAAAAACTGTGAGACTGTAATTAGTGATGAGTTCTTAAAATTATTGGTTGATAAAGGTTGTCTTTGGGCTTGGTATTTCCACTTTATGCCAGTTGGTGAATATACAACAAACGAGTTAATTCCAACTCCTGCACAAAGAGAATATATGCTTAAGACCTTACGTAGAAAAAGAAAAGAAAACAATGACCATTTAATAGTTATGTTGGACTTCCAAAATGATGGAGAATATGTTGGAGGTTGTATAGCAGGTGG
The DNA here is from genome assembly GCA_028532815.1 of Pleomorphochaeta sp. Lineage (GTDB taxonomy): Bacteria > Spirochaetota > Spirochaetia > Sphaerochaetales > Sphaerochaetaceae > Pleomorphochaeta. The sequence continues at coordinate 51,189 of JAQQAS010000005.1, read as the reverse complement.
TAAACACTTTTTACATATCAACTCAAACGGAGATGTTGAGCCTTGTGTTTTCATACACTATTCAACAGCTAATATCCATAAAGACACCCTTTTAGAAGCTCTACAACAACCTTTATTCATGCAATACAGAAAACATCAACCATTTAATGAGAATATGTTTAGACCCTGTCCCATGCTTGAAAACCCAACCTTTTTACCACAAATGGTAAAAGAAGCAAATGCTAAATCCACAGATTTAGAAGCCCCAGAAGAAGCTTCTCATCTAGTAGATAAAACAGTAGAGTATTCAAAAGCATGGGCTCCTGTAGCTGATAGACTTTGGAAAGAAAGAGTTAAAGAAAAAGAAGACAGGAAGAAAGTTAGATTAGATGCTTAAAAAAAGCACTGATATTATCGAATTACCTCTAGAAAGAAATTTCTGGGGGTTTTTTAGTACTATAAAAGATAAGTTGTATTATGATTTTGGACTAAAATCTGGGCTTACTTCTTCAAATCTTACTATCTTTCTATGGAAACCTAATTCAATTTTTCCAGTCTCACCATTTCTATTTTTTGCAACCAAAACTTCAGTTTTTTGAATTGGAGTATCTTCAGCATTATTTCTATGAAGAAGAATTACAATATCTGCATCTTGCTCAATAGATCCAGATTCTCTCAAATCCGAAAGTCTTGGTAATTGCCCATCAGTCTGTCTACCTACTTGTGATAATACAACAATGGGTATATTTAATTCACGGGTTAATTGTTTAAGAGTTCTTGAAATATTAGCAATCTGTTCATGACGGGGTACTGAATTATCAGTATTTTGAATGAGACCAATATAGTCAACAAAAAGAATTTGGATATCATCTTCTCTCTTCATTTTTCTAGCTTGTGATCTAATATCATTTAATTGCATATTAGGAGTATCTTGAATAAAAAATTTCTGTTTAGCTAGATTGTCACAAGCATCAAAAATTAAAGATAATTCATTTTCTGTTAACAAACCATTTCTAATATGAGAAAAATCAACACGGCTAATACCTGTTAAAGCTCTTTCCAATAGATCTGTGGCTTTCATTTCTAAAGATAAAAATCCAACTCTATATGAGTGCATTATTAACATATTAATTGCAATTGTTAGAGCAAATGCTGTTTTACCAATTGATGGCCTAGCACCAATAATAACATAATCTTGTTCTTTAAAACCACCAGAAAGTCGCTTATCTAAATCATTAAAGCCTGTGCTATAACCGGTAAAACCATCTTCACTAGTTCTTTTTTCTATGTTATTTATTGTTTCAATTAATAATTTTGTTGCACTATAATATTCACCTGCCACATTACCTTGTGACGCTAAAGAAGAAAGTGAACTTTCACCTTTATCAATGGTAGTAGCAATGTCTTGAGTTAAATCGAATGCATCGTCTTTTAAAGAAGTTGCAACTGTGACAAGTCTTCTGCGCATTGATAATTTCTTTATCATATTGGCATAGATTAGTGCAGTTGTCGACGATGGTGCATCATTAGTTAAACTAGATATATATGGCAAACCACCACAAATATCCAGAGTATTTTTTTTATTCAAACAATCAACTAAAGTAATAATATCAATTCTATTACTTGAGTTTTCATTAGAATAATCAAGCATCGTTTGGAACAATTCTTGATGCCCGTGCTTATAGAAATCTATTGGTTGTAAAATTGTAGATAATTCACTAATAATTGAATTATCTAACAAAATTGCACCAAGAATAGCTTTCTCAGCAGCCTCATCATTGGGCAAAATACGAGAATTACTTTCAAACGATGCCATATAAAATTGCCCCTATTCAGTTACAGGAGCAGTTTCTTCAACAACTTCTTCAGCAGCAGCAGCTTCTGCAGCTTGTTTTTTTGCTTCATCAGCAGCTATTTTAGCAGCTTTTTCAGCAGCTTTTTTTTCTTCTGCTTCACGTTGTTTGATTTGTGCTTCACTTTCTACAACTAATTTAACAATAGAAAAATCACTTTCGTATAGGCGTACACGAACTGAATAGTTACCTATCATTTTAATTTCGTGTGATGCAACTTCAATTTTCTTTCTTTCAATTTCAATGCCTTCTTTAGCTAATGCTTCTTGAATCATTGAAGAAGTTACACTACCAAATAATTTACCTGAATCTCCAGCAGAAACTACTAAATTTAAAGTTAAACCATCTAATCTTTCTTTTAGACTTGCAGAAGCTTTTCTCTTTTCAGCTTTTCTTGCTTCAATTGCTTTTGCACGACTATTTACAATTGCCATATTAGTTCTGTTATAAACTACTGCAATACCTTGTGGTAAAAGATAGTTACGAGCATAGCCATCCTTTACTACTACTACATCTCCCTCTTCACCGAGGTTTATTACATCCTGATTAAGAATAATCTTCATATTGAAAACTCCTTCTCTCTTACTTTCTATATGTAAACCATGTCTCCGTAACACCAAAAATTGGTAATCCGATGACAGCAACTATGTTCAAACCTTGAAATAGTAAAATTAAAAACAATGTTAGGCCAAATACTCTTGCAGCTCTAGTGTGATTTCCTTTAGCACGTCTTCGATATAAGATTATTGATAAAGCCTGAATTGCAAATAACATAGCTAAATATAAAACTAAGTTTAACACAATTACAGAAATACTCAATGAATAATCTATTACTACACCAAGTAATAATATAATCAAACTAACTAAAAAGGCCCACATAAAGCCTTCTGGCAATTTCCAATTCTTAACCCTTTCATCAAACTCTTCATCTCCGACATACTTCGGAGTCGATAGAGCAAAAAAAGCATTAAATCCAAAACAACCAGCGCCTAATGGTAATAACATGGAAAAAACAACAGTTCTCATTGTTATAAAAAATTCTTGCGATGAAATTCCTAAAATATAAGAAGTCTGTTGTGAATCTTGGCCTAGTATGGAATTCATAGCACTAACTATTGCATTATCAACAGCTAATGACATTTCAGCATCACTTTTAAACCAAAACCCAATTATTACCATTATTAGTGCAACAATTGCAGAACTAGCTACATATCTAGTTAATAGTCTGTAGCCATCTAATAAAACCCAAACCATTGAACTTCCAATTAATACTACTGGTAAGAACAATCCAATTGAGAGTATTCCTAAATTCCCTTTATCGGATAAAGTTCCAATTAAAGGAAAGATCTCCATCATCAAAACAAATACTAAAAGTACTGCTAACGATAATAAAGTTTTTTCTCTCTCCCTGCTACGAGAATAATAAATTAACATAGGCATAACCAATAAAAAAGAAGTAAAACCTAATGCATACAAAATTGCACTCATAACAACTGCAATATATACAGAGGAAATTTTTCTATCGATTATCACCATATATTACCTATTATTTTTTTTCGAAAGGTAAGTATCCTAAGATACGAGCCTTTTTAATCTCAGCAGTTACAGCTCTTTGGTGTTTAGCACAGTTACCTGTGATACGAGCAGGAAGGATTTTACCTCTCTCTGTTGTGTATCTTTTTAACTGATCAGGATTTTTGTAATCAGGTGCAGTATTGTTAGCACAGAATCTACAAACCTTTTTTCTAAAACCGCCACGACGAGCGCCACCTTTTTTAGGGCCTCTGTCTTTCTTTTCGTCTTTTGCGTCATAATCTTCGCGCATTATTAATTTCTCCTTAGATCTTAGAATGGAATATCATCAGCAAAATCTTCAGGACCTACTTCTGATGGAAAATTATCAGGTGCTGAAAATCCATTATTTTGAACATTAGCATTAGTTGAATTATTCGAATTATTATTTGAATAATTATTTCCTGTATTTCCAAATTGTTGACCACCATTATAGTTTGGTTTAGCTTGGCCTGAATAATTTTGATTAGTATTTCCATTATTCACATACGTTTGTCGATTAGTATTATTTGAATTTCCACTACTACCCAACAAACTCAAAGAATTTACTATGACCACTACTTTGCTTCTTTTTTGTCCATTAGTTTCCCAAGATTGTTGATCTAAGTATCCTTGGATAGACACTTGTTGACCTTTAGTGAGATATTGACTGACCCCTTCAGCAGCTTTACCAAAGTAAGAACAATCAAAGAAACTAACAGAATCATTCCAAGAACCATCCTGAGATTTTTTTCTTCTGTTTACTGCAAGAGAAAATGAACAAATTGCAAAACCTGAATTTGTATAACGCATTTCACAAGGGCGAGTTAGTCTTCCAACTAATGCAACAATATTTAAATCAGTAGCCATATACCGTCTCCATTAAACTTTTTATTTTTCTTTATTAACAAACAAGAATTTAATAATTGAGTTGTCTAATAAGAATTTTTTCTCGAAAGTTACAATAGATGCAGGATCTGCAGAGATTTCATAATAGAAATAATGACCTTTATCCTGTTTCTTCATTTCGTAGGCGAATAACTTTACACCTAAATCATCCTGCTTAGTGATTTCTACACCAGCAGCTTCAAACAAACTGGAAACTAGCTTAAGACCAGCTTGAGTGTCTTCTTCATTTGCTTTGAAGATTACTGTGAACTCATAATTTCTCATGGTTCCTCCTTACGGACATTATGATCCACTTACGTGGATAAAGAGGCTCCTTTATAATCTATATTCTTAAGCTATGAAAAGATTATAAAGCGTGTGTTTGTCCAACCAAACACATCGAACGATACTGTTCGCTAGAAAACCGCCGGAAGAAATAACCGACGGTTAATAGCTTAGCGCTGCTTATTTGCAGCAAAAGCGGATTGCCTAAGAATTATTTATTCTTATGTCTATTCTTTCTGAGTTTTTTCTTTCTCTTGTGAGTGGCAATTTTATGCTTTTTTCTTTTTCTTCCACAAGGCACTATAGAGCTCCTTTAATATGATTTTTCGGTTTAATTATCACAACGTGACCCGAAGTAAGTTACTAAATATTTTTTTAGAGTTTGCAATAAAATGATGATTATGTCAATCAATCCATTTCAAACAAACTGCTTTACTAGCATATTAGTTTTATTATAATTATTCAAGGCTAAAAAATATATTTATACTTAGTTTTTTACTCTAATTAATTAGTTATCCAAATATAAAATAAAATCAAATTGTTATTGTTTTTATACTTTATTCATGTTTATAATAAATAGAAATTAGGGAGATAAATTTATGAATGTATTAATATTTGGATTAGGTGTAAATGGTGGAGGATTTGCAGCCGCTAAATATTTTTTAAAGCATAATCATAACGTATTAGTTACAGATTTAAAAAGCAAAAATGACTTTGGCAAGGCAATAAATATTCTTGAAAAGCTAGGTGCAAAATTTAGATTTTCTCAACATTTAGTCGAAGATTTTCTTTGGGCAGATTTAGTCGTAAAAAATGCTTCTATCCTACCTAATAATAAATATCTACAATATGCAAAAAAAATAACTACAGATTTTATCTATCTATTTGAAAACTATACTCTCGATAACATAAAAATAATCGCAGTTACTGGTACAAAAGGCAAAACTACAACTACCCATGCAATAAACCACGTATTAAAAAAAGAAGGTTATAATACAAAATTAGTTGGAAATATGGGAATTAGTGCTTTTGAAATAGCTAATTATCTTGAAACAAATAAAAAGCATATAGATTATTTGATTTGTGAGTTTTCTTCTTGGCAATTGCGAGATATTTTTAATTACATAACAGTAGATTTTCCTCATACTAAAATTTCATTATTCACTAACCTACTAGAAGATCATCAAAACACATATGATTCTATGGAACGATATTTACAAGACAAATTGAGTTTATTTACACCAAATACAGAAATAGCAATATGTCCTAAAGGTTTTTTAAATTCTATCAAAGAAAAAACACACCTAAAAAAAAGAAATATCAAGTTTACTGATGATAAGTTAATTCCTGAATTACAAAACAAACCGGAACTAATTCCACCATACAAAGCACTACTAGCATTAAATATTAAAAAAGACATAATTTTAAAACATTTAAATTCATTTAAAGGTGTAGCTCATAGAATTGAATGGGTTGGGATACGTGATAACATCCTTTTTGTAAATGATAGTGCATCAACTATCCCAGAAGCTATTGAATTTAGTATGCTTCATTTTGATAAAATCAACATTCACTTAATATGCGGAGGAACAGATAAAAAGCTTAAAACCATTAATATGAAAAATTCTTTATCTAAAGCAAAATCAATAACACTTTTAGATGGATCTTTTACTAAGAACAAGCTAATACCTTTTTTAAATAAGAATAAAATTAAATTTAATGGCCCTTATAATAACATGAAGGAAGCTTTTGACACTGCACTTAGTATTTCACAAGAAGAATCAGATATTAATATGAAAGCTGTATTATTATCGCCTGGTGCTGCAAGTTTCGATTTATTTATTAACGAATTTGATAGAGGCAATCAATTTAAACGATTAGCTAAAGAATTTATCGATAAACAAAATATCTAAGTTTTTCTATTAATTTATAAGCTCTAAAAAGTAATTTATTTATTGGATAATCTAAAGATGGTATTCTTTCAACCTTTTCTCCGCCAAAAGCAGTCTTAAATAAAGTCAGACTTTTTAGATGCTCTGAAGTACTATCATCACCTATTCCAAAAAAATCATATTTTTCTACACCTAGTTTTTTCATATTATCTATAGCAAAATCTTGCAAACTATAACTTGGAGAAATATGAGGAAGCTTTTTTGAGGCTCCGAACAAATATATTGCCTCTTTCTTAGAATAAAGAACAATAATACCACCTACAACTTCATTAGCTTTATAAGAAAAAATTAGCTTAGTTTTAATACTGGATTTTATATTAAACAACCGTTTAATATATTCAAGATTTCTGATTTGAAAATTATCTCTTTTTGCTGTTTCTTTATATAAAGAATACCAAATTTCAATATTTTTATCAGTTGGGGCAACTTCTGTTGTAAAGATAGTATTTAAATTCTTTTTTAAGTTTCTGTTTGCTCTTTTTTTATAACTTGCTCTAATCTCAGATATATCTTTTTTTAAATTGAGCTGAACTGATAAATCAGGTTGTATACTATTTCTATTTTTTACAAATTTATTTGTATATATTTTATTTACACCATAAGAAAAAGGTAAATCTAATCTAAAGAATAAAATATTAAATATAGATTGCTCATTTATTGAATTTAATATTTCAATTAATTGTTCTTGAGTTAATAAGTAATTTTCTTCAATTGAAAGTGGAGAAAAAGGAATGTATGCTAAATATTTTTTGAAAACAATCTTTTTATACAAAACGAGAGTCTCAAATAATTCTCCATCACTTTCAACTAAATAAGCTTCATTTTGCCAATTATTAAATTCTTTTAATTTTGCCCAATAAGAACTTACAAACGGATGAATACCATGTAATTTGTTTATAGAAATCTTTTCAACTTTCACAACTATTTTAATTATTGCTAGTTATAGCAACTCTTACATAAGCTTCCATATCCCAATATTGATCAACAGTATCAGTATATCCATCCCAGCCAAAGTTAAAATTTATTAAATCTAGAGAGTGAAGTCCGCTTGGAACAATTATTTCATATCTATATAAATAAGCATCAACATTTCTAGAACCATAATCCATAGTAGTAGATGAGCCTTGATACCAAGAAACTTCATCAATGTAGTTATCAGTATTATATATATATCGTCTTCCATTAAACGAATAATAACTAGTCGTCTCTTGACTTATAGTTTTATTAAAATAAATATCTACGATAGGGTAATCATCCGCACTGAATTCCGTATCATCAACTGGGACAAAGTGCTGAGAAAAATATATATCTAAATAATATTCTTTATATTCTTCATTTACATCATAATAATTATTTAACCAAGATAAATAATTACTAAAAACATACAAGCTAAAATTTTCAGTTTGATTAGAAATACTTAAATCGAAATCCTCAGTCTCAAATTGAATTGACGATTGGGTATAATCAATACTTTGAGAACTAGCAGAGAGAATAAAAAGAGGATCGTCATTGGAATTCCAAATACTATATATCTCTAATGGATTTGTTAAATCAGGTCCGGACACATTGGTATCTGCAAAAATAAAATTTGCAAGTGTTGTCATAATTACCAATAAAATCGTTATTTTTCTTTTCATATTTATACTCTTTTTGTCCTTTTCACAATCAATTTAACATGGAATTTAAATAATAACAAGATTTAGAGTTTATATTATTAAGATTTTCTACAAAAAAGACTATATAAAGTATAAAAACGTTGACAATTTAATCCTAAAGCATTAATCTTATGACATGAGAACAAGAAAATTAAATAAATATATTGCATTTTTAATCCTTATATCAACTATTTGCATAAACACTGCTTTTGCTTACGATGAGAGCACGGCTGTTCCTGCATCTTTTTATAACATTGAAACTATTACATATTCACCAGTAACAACAAACACTGATTATAGTTTTTCTGAGGGAACCAGTAGAACTAAATATGCTATTAAATTAGTTGAGTATTCAAATGACACAACCAGTACTGAAAGTTATAAGGCAATTCCTCATATAAATATAGAAAACAGAACAGCAACTCTTTCTAGTAGTACCCTTAGTGAGGTTTGCACCCTAGTTGCTAAAGTAGAAATTGATTATGATAGCAACAGTATAGACCATAGTACAACTTATTATGAACTTACAGAAACTCAAACATATATCTATCCAAGAGTAAATCTAAATTATACAGCTGATGATTTTACAATTACTTTGTATTACGTATTTGATTATCCTAGCACTCTTGGAACTAATGATTCTGAATATTTATCATTAGATACTGGTGGAGCAACAAACCTTTACCTATTCTACCTTACAAACAATGTTGAAACTGTTTTCTACTATGGAAATCTAACAGACAGTATAATAACTCCTGCAATTGCAGATTTTAGTGCCTATGATACCTACCTAAATATCAACTTTAGTCGCCCAAACACTTGGACAGAAACCGGATTTTTTGAAAATCTTGGATCCAATTATCACGAATGGACAGTTTCAATGCAAGTTGGACCTAGTACAGCAACAAATACAAACTATCAAGTGGGACTAGACATTACTAGCGACAACAACTTCACCCTTATTTCTACAGATCCAGGATCTGGTATAAAAGAAGTCCCATATTCCATTAAACTTAGCGAAACCAGCTCCTCAAATACAGTAGAAATTGATTCAACTGATAAAATATTAATTCAAAGAATTAGAAGAAATAGAGAAAAAGTATTTTATATTTATACCTATTCTTCATATTCAGATACTAGTGCACTTAACTCAGGACGATTTACTGATAATATATATTTAAATTTTACAACAATTGAAACTGGTGAAACTTATAATGCCGATGAGACAATAAGAGTTTTTTCAGAATAATAAATAGTTTTTAATTTTCATCTCCATAATTATGGAGATGATTTTTTATATATAAAGTTAAAAAAACGAGGATTGCTAAAAACAATCCTCCTAATTAAATTATATAAAATTAAATATTAACCAACATCTCCATTAACATATACTTTAGCAGTTAAGGTTTTTCCATCAGCTGATTGAATTGATTTACCATCAACTTTTACAATACCTTCTTCAGTATACATTGGCATATCAAAGAATTTACTTCCTTTAACATAGAAGCGATCTGCTTCTGGTGCTGTTGTACCTTCTGGTAATAAAGTTGTACCAACTTCAAAGTCATCTGCAAATAAAACTTCACAAGTTGAATGATCTTCATCATCTTTTGCACTAGCGGCTAAAAGCATACCACAAGATTTAACACCTCTAAATTTAGCAGGCTTTAAGTTTCTAACTAAAACAATGTTCTTGTTTAATAATTCTTCAGCACTGTAATAAGGGACAATAGATGAAACAATGGTTCTATCATCATTTTCATCACCAGTATCTAATTTTAAGATATATAATTTATCACCTTCTGGGTGTTTTTCTACTTCAACAATTTTACTAACTACTAGATCTACACGATTAGCAAAATCTTGAGCCATGGATAATGTTTCTTCATTAGCTTCCATTTTCTTATCTCCTGAATTTTTCTTTTCTTCTCTTTCAGCTTGAGAGCCACTATATTTAATTTTTAACTCTTCAATTCTTTCATGTTCAAGCTTACTAAATAATAATTCTATTTCACCGATTTCTTCAATATTTTCATATTTTCCTAAATCAGACCAATTTGCTTTTCCATTCTTTACAAATTGTAAGATTTTTTTACTTGTTTGTGGCATATAAGGTTCTACTAAAATACCTAAATCTCTAATTAAGTAAACTAAAGTTTTTAATAAACTTGCAGCACTCTCAGGATCCTCTTTTCTTGTTCTCCAAGGTTCTCCATCTTGGAAAGCCTTATTTCCAATAGAAGATAGGAAGAAGATATTTCTAAGAGCTTCTCTCTCTCCTGCTTTTTCAAGCAATTCGTCAATTTTTGCTTCTTTTTCTAATATTTGTTCAACTAAAGAAGAATCAAGCTCACCTTTTGGAACTTTTCCATCATAAAATCTATTAATAAATGTTAAAGTTCTATTAACAAGGTTTGATAAATTACCAATTAATTCACCATTTACTTTTTCTTCAAAATCAGACCAAGTAAATGTTACATCAGATTTTTCAGGTCTATTATAGAACATATAAAAACGCCATACATCACTTGGGATGTTTGTATCCATTACATCATTTCCGAAAATACCAACACCTAAACTTTTAGAGAATTTACCACCCTCATAATTTAAATATTCTGTTGAACTCATATGATGTAACATAGTCCAATTATCACCTGAAGCTAATTGTGCAGATGGGAAGATTACAGTATGGAAAGGAATATTATCTTTTCCTATGAATTGGAAAAGCTCAGTATCATCTGGACTTTGCCACCATCTCTTCCAATCTTCAACAGCATAAGCTGAGATAGAAATATAACCAATAGGAGCATCAAACCACACATAGAAAACTTTATTTTCATAACCTTTTTTAGGAACTGGGATACCCCATTTTAGATCTCTTGTAATAGCTCTTTCTTTTAAACCATCACGGATCCAACTCTTTGTAACTTGAACAGCATTCTTAGCCCAAAACCCTTTAACTGAAGCTTCATTCATCCAATCTTCTAATAGTGGTAATACTTTAGGTAAATCAATATATAGATGAGAAGTTTTTTTAACTTCAGGGGTTGTTCCACAAACACTACAATGAGGATCAATTAATTCAGTAGGTTCTAAAAGTGTTGAACAATTATCACATTGATCTCCTTTAGCTCCTTCACTATGACAATGAGGACAAGTTCCTAATACAAATCTATCAGCTAAAAAGCGATTACAATTTGGACAATATAATTGTTCAATTTCACCTTCTCTAATATAGCCATTTTCATCAACTTTATTAAAAATATATTGTACGATTTCAGTTTGCTTTTCAGTACTAGTTCTACCAAAATAATCAAAATTTATATCAAACCATTTATAGATATCTCTATGAATAGCATGATAGTGGTCACAAAGTTCCCTGGGAGTTACACCCTGCTGTAGTGCTCTAGTTTCAGTTGCTGTTCCATATTCATCGGTACCACAAACGTATAAGGTTTCATAACCTTTCGATCTACAAAATCTAGCAAAAACATCAGCTGATAACACTTGTGTTAAATTTCCAAGATGTGGAATATTATTAACATAAGGTAAAGCAGAAGTGATAAGTCGTTTTTTCTTCATAAAACCTCCAGGCAATCCTTCAAAAAAAATTGCTCAAATAATTTAGCAATAATAGATAAATTTCAATAGTGCTTTTGGTATAATATAATTGAAATAACAAATTTTCAACCTATCTTAATTGGTTTTATCCTCTAATCTTTAATAATTAATAAAAAAAATATTTATTTCTTATTTATTAATTAATATAAGGTTAAAAACAAAAAACTTTGCAAATATATAACAAAACTTAACATATAACAAATAATAGTTACTATATTGCTTGACGATTGAAGGGTATCTTAGTTAAATTTAACTTATAAGAGATAAAACTCTTAAGGAGATAACATGGATCAAGAACCCTTCAAAACAGCTAAAAAGAATTTGAATATTAGTCCAAAATTAATAATTGGTTTAATTATTGCTGTAATCGTTCTCGCTTCAGCTATGTCTAGTTTTTTCGTAGTCGACCAAACAGAACAAGCTGTAGTAACCAGATTTGGTAAATACAATAGAACCGTAGGACCCGGATTACAAACTAAAATACCACTAGGTGTTGAAAAATCTTATAAAGTACCAACACAAGTAGTTCAGACTATGACATTTGGATATAGAAGTTCAATTACTTCAAGTCCTTTAATTTCTAGTACAGATTTTCCATCTGAATCAATAATGTTAACAGGTGATTTAAATATCATTGACCTTGAGTGGATTGTTCAATATCAAATAAGCAATCCTGAACAATGGTTATTTAATGTACAACAGAAAGAAACAACAATTAGAGATATTAGCCAAAGTGTAATGAACCAATTAGTTGGTGATTTACCAATACTTTCTGTAATGACAAGTGAAAGAACATCAATTGAAGTGCAAGCTCAAGTAGAGATGCAGAACAAATTTGATGATTATGGCCTTGGTATTAGAGTAGTTACTGTTAAATTACAAAACATTGTTCCTCCAGAAGGAGATGTTCAAAATGCTTTCGAAGATGTTAACAAAGCAATCCAAGATATGAATAGATTTATTAACGAAGGTAAAGAGCAATACAACTCTGTTATTCCTAAAGCACAAGGAGAAGCAAAACAACAAATACAAATTGCTGAAGGTTATGCTAAGGAAAGAGTTAATAATGCTAAAGGTGATGTAGCTAGATTTAATAGTATGAGAGATACATACGAACAAAGCAAACAAATCACTGCAGATCGTCTTTATCTTGAAACAATGGAAGAAATTTTCTTAGAAAATTCTAATAATATTACATTAATAGATAAAGATTTAAAGAATTTCTTACCAATCTCTCAAATCGACAGTTCTAATAAAACAGTCGTTGTAGAGTCAAATACAACCACAGGAGGTAGTAACTAATGAAAAAATTTGTAACCACAATAGTTGTAATACTAGCTTTACTAGTTGTATTTGTTTTACTTGGACCTTTCTACATTTTAAACGAAGGTGAACAATCAGTAGTAACTCGTTTTGGTAAAATCATAGATGATGAATATACCGCTGGTTTAAAATTCAAAATTCCATTTATTGATAATGTAGTAATCTATCCTAAAAAGATTCTTTCTTGGGATGGAGAAGCTCAAAGAATTCCAACAAAAGAAAACCAATTTATTTGGGTTGATACAACTGCAAGATGGAAAATTAGCGATCCTGCAAAATACTATGAAACTGTAAATACTTTAGATAATGGTGTTTCAAGACTAAATGATATTCTTGACTCAACTGTTAGAACAGTTATTTCAGAAAACTCACTAAACGAAGCCGTTCGTAATTCTAACCAGATTAATGAAATCAAAGTAGAAGAAAATGTTGTTCAAAGTTTAGATAATTTGCAAGATGCAGAAAATTTAAGAAATTTGACTAAAACAACTACCCTACAAGAATCTATTGATGTTGGTCGTGAAGGCTTATCTCAAAAAATGTATGACATCGCAAGTGAATTCACTGATGAGTACGGAATTGAGTTAATTGATATTATTATTAGACAAATTAGGTACAGCGATGATTTAACTCAAAGCGTTTATGAGAGAATGATTAAAGAAAGAAATCAAATAGCTGAAGCCTATAGATCTTATGGTCGTGGTCAGTTAGCCCAATGGGAAGGTAAAACAGAAAGTGAACAAAAAAATATTATTTCTACAGCCTATGCAACTAGTGAAGAAATAAAAGGTGTTGCTGATGCTGAAGCTGCAAAAATATATGCCGAAGCTTATGAAGCTGATCCTTATTTCTTTAAACTTTGGAGAACTTTAGAATCTTATAAAAAAACAATTCCTGATTTAAATAAGATACTTTCTACGGATATGGAATATTTTGATTTGATGTATGGTATAAATACAGATAATTAAAATTAATTAAGAATACAAAATATAAACTTGAATGGGATATAGATTTCATTCAAGTTTTTTTTATAACTTTTTAAGTATTATTTGTTAAGATAATAACAACACATAATGAATATTTATTAATATTTTCTTACTTTTTTATGTATAAATATTAAATAATACTTGATTTGTATCAACTTTTACTGTATAAATATTCTAATATTATTTGGAGGCTATTTATGGTAAAAGTTGGAGTTGTTGGAGCTACTGGATATTCAGGCGCTAAACTTGTTGAATTATTACTCAATCATAAAGAGACTGAGATTGTATATTTAGGATCAAAATCATATTCAAAAATGAAATTTCAAGATATATATAAAAATTTCACTGGCATAGATAATTTAATCTTAAAAAATCAAGACTTATTAGAAGTTAGTAAGAAATGTGATGTAGTATTTTTAGCACTTCCAAGCAAAGTTGCAAAAGATATGATAACTCAAGAAATATTAGATAATACCTTAATTATAGACTTAGGGGCTGACTTTAGATTAGAAGATCCTAATGATTATGAAAAATGGTACAAAGCGACTGCGCCTGATTTTAATATATTAAAACAAGCAGTATATGGTTTAACAGATATTCATGGAGATAAAGTTAAAAGTACAAAACTTATATCTAATCCAGGCTGTTACACAACTTGTTCAATTCTAACCTTAGCTCCGCTTGTTAAAACCCAATTAATTGATTTAGATTCTATAATAATTGATGCAAAAAGTGGAGTTACCGGAGCTGGAAAAGGTTTAAACTTAGGTTCACTATATTGTGAAGCAAATGAAAATATAAAAGCTTATGGAATTACAACGCATCGGCATACTCCAGAAATCGAGCAAGAGTTAACTAAATTAGCTAATCAAAAAGTTATGGTTCAATTTACCCCGCATCTAATTCCCATGAACAGAGGAATTTTAGCAACTTGCTATGCAAAGCTAAAAGATGGAGTAACTAGTGAACAAATTGATAAAGCATATAAGACGTTTTACAAAGATAGTTTATCAGTTAACTTTTTAGGAAAGAACAAAATTGTAGAAACAAAATATGTAAAAGATACAGAAAGAATAGATATTAGCTATACTATAGATGAAAGGACTAACAATATTATTGCTTTAGGAGCAATTGATAATTTAGTAAAAGGTGCTAGTGGACAAGCTATAGAAAATATGAATATTTATTTTGGATTTGATCAATATCAGGGATTGAGAAAATTTGCTTCAACCCCACTTTAGGAGAAAAAATGTTTGAAAAATTAAATACACCAATATTACCTCAAGGCTATAAAATAAATGGCATTGCTTGTGGATTAAAAAAAGTTAAAAAAGATTTAGCCCTACTTGTTAGTGAAAATCTTTGTAATTCAGCTGGAACTTACACTACAAACAAAGTAAAAGCAGCCCCTGTAATTTGGGATCAATACTTAACAGAGAGTAAATTCAAAACTAAAGCGATAATTGTTAATAGTGGCAATGCTAATGCATGCACTTCTCTACAAGGGGAGAAAGATAATGAAGAAATTGCCTCAACTCTAGCGACTCAATTAAATTGTGATAAAACAAATGTATTAGTCTGCTCAACAGGAGTTATTGGCGTTCCACTTGATATGGGGATATATAAAAAAGGAATAGATTTAATTACCCCTTCTGTTGATACTACTAATGAAAACCTAGATAATTTTAGCACTGCTATTTTAACAACTGATACAACAAAAAAAATTGTATCTGTAAAAACTTTAATAGATGGTAAAGAAGTTATAATAACAGGTGTTGCAAAAGGGTCTGGAATGATTCACCCAAATATGGCAACTATGTTAAGTTTCATATTCACCGATGCAAATATCGACCAAGCTACCCTACAAAGTCTATTAGGCAATACCATTGAAGACACATATAACATGATTAGTGTAGATGGAGATACATCTACTAATGACACGGTTTTATCTCTAGCAAACGGTAGTGCGAATAACACTCTTATTAAAAAAGGTAGTAATTCTTATGAAACCTTCAAAGAAGCTTTTATGTATGTAAACACATATTTAGCAAAAGAAATTGTTAAAGATGGTGAAGGAGCTAGTAAATTTATTGAAGTATCTTTAACTGGTGCAAAAACTCAAAAAGATGCCAAAAATATAGCAAGAACAGTTATCAGTTCAAGTTTAGTTAAAGCTGCTTTCTTTGGAAGCGATGCTAACTGGGGAAGAATTCTCTGTGCTATGGGTTATAGTGATAGCTCATTTGATGTAGATAAGGTTACAATTCATTTTGAAAGCAATAAAGGAAAAATTTGTGTGGTTGAAAATGGTCAACCAATAAAATTTGATGAAGATAAAGCAAAGGAAATTTTATTAGAAAAAACTATTATTGTCCTAATTGATCTTAATGATGGATCATTTTCTTCTAAAGCTTGGGGCTGTGATTTAACCTACGATTACGTAAAAATTAATGGAGATTATAGGAGTTAGTATGAAGGAAATTATTAAAAAAGCAGATATTTTAATTGAAGCTATCCCTTATATAAGGAAGTTTTCAGATTCAACTGTAGTTGTGAAATATGGTGGCTCTGCTATGTCTAGCGATAAATTAAAAAAATCCATTATTGAAGATATTTCAATGCTAAAATATCTAGGTGTTAACATAGTAGTAGTACACGGTGGCGGCAACGATATAACAAAAGCTCTAAAAAAAATGAACAAAGAAACAAAATTTGTTAATGGTCTTAGAGTTACAGACAAAGAAACTGCTAAAATTGCCGAAATGGTTTTATCAGGAAATATTTCTAAATCATTAGTACAAGATTTACAATCTCAAGGCTTAAATGCTGTTGGAATAAGCGGAAAAGACGGAAACACTTTAGAAGTTTCGAAAGAAATAAAAGACGTCGATTTAGGATTTGTTGGTAAAATTGATAAGGTTAATACACAATTAATCGAAACTCTTTTAGAAAACAATTATATCCCTGTATTTTCTCCAATTGCTAGCGATGATGATGGCAATACATTTAACATCAATGCAGATTATGCCGCTAGTGCAATAGCAGCAGCACTTAAAGCTCAAAAGCTAATATTCTTAACAGATACAAATGGTATTTTAAAAGATCCTAAGGATAACTCAAGTGTAATTAGTCAAATCAGTAAAACCCAAGCTATTAAATATATTGAAGATGAAACAATTCATGGTGGAATGATTCCTAAAGTACAATGTAGCTTAGAAGCAATTGATGAAGGCGTTAAGTCTGTTCACATATTAGATGGTAATTTACCTCACTCAATTCTATTAGAAATATTTACTTCTAAGGGTTGTGGAACTATGATGTTTAAGAAGGAAAAAGATAATGAATAAACAAATTGAAGATTCAAAAAAAGTTATTTTAAATACATATACCAAATTCCCAGTTGTATTTGAAAGTGGAGAAGGCAATTATTTAATCGACAGCAACGGCGATAAATATTTAGATTTTGTAGCAGGTATTGCAGTAAATGCTCTAGGTTATAATAATCCTGAAATAAAAGAAGCTATTGAAAATGTTGTTAATAAAGGGGTTTTTCACACCTCTAATCTTTATTGGCATCCATATGAAGCAGAAGCTGCTACTAAACTTACAAATCTCTCGGGTATGGAAAAAGCTTTTTATTGTAACAGTGGTGCTGAAGCAAATGAAGCAGCTCTTAAATTAGCTAGAAAATTTGGTTCAAAAGATAACCGATATAAAATTATTTCCATGAATCACTCATTCCATGGAAGAACTTATGGTGCAGTATCTGCTACCGGTCAAGATAAATACCACAAGAACTTTTTTCCTTTATTAAATGGTATTGTTTATGCAGACTATAATGATTTAGAAAGTGTTGAAAAAGTACTAGATGATAAATGTTGTGCAATTATTGTTGAGCCATTACAAGGAGAAGGTGGAATAATTCCTGCTACTAAAGAATTTCTAGAAGGTCTTAGAAAATTAGCTGACAAAAACAATCTTCTTCTTATTTTTGATGAAGTCCAGTGTGGTATGGGAAGATGCGGAAAGCCATTCTGTTTCCAAGTTTATGATATTAAACCAGATGTTTTAACTCTAGCAAAAGCATTAGGTGGAGGCATTCCTTGTGGATCAATGGTTGTAGGCAAAAAAGCGGACAATATTTTTGAACCTGGAGATCATGCATCAACATTCGGGGGAAATTTAGTAGCATTAAGTGCCTCAACAGTTGTTCTTTCAAAACTTGAAAATAAAGATTTTTTAAAGAATGTTGAAGAAAAAGGGAAACAGCTTACTATTGGATTACAAAAGTTAATCGAAAAATATCCAGATAAATTAACTTCAACTAGAGGACTTGGACTTATGCAAGGGCTAGTAGTTAAATGTAATCCTATTGATATAATTAATGGGTGTTTAGAAAATAAATTATTAGTTGTTAGAGCAGCTAGTGATGTTGTCAGATTTGTGCCACCTCTAACTATTAAAGAAGAAGAAATTGATTTAATGCTAAAAATCTTAGATAAGGTTATAGCTTCTATTTAGTAAAACAAAGGGAGATTAAAAATCTCCCTTTTATTATTATTTTTTAATAGCTTTAGATTCATTTAAAACAATTTCATTAATTTTTTTTATTAAATGAAGCATTTCATAATTACTAACTGTTGGATTTAATAAAGTACATTTCAAATATACTTTGTTATTATATGAAGTTTGACCAATAACCAAACCATGTTCATGTAAAAGAGCTTTTCTAATCTTTTTATTTAGCTTATCTGAACCTTTATGTTTAAATACAACAGAACTCAATTCTGGTTCGACTATAGTTTCATAAACATCTGCAAGATCAAGCATATTATAAAGAGTATTTGCATTACTTATGCACTTATCAATTATCGCACTATACCCTGCTCTTCCTTGAGTTTGGAAAGAAATCCAGACCTTGAGGGCGTCAAATCGTCTAGTAGTTTGAATAGATTTCCCAACTAAATTTGTATATCCTTCTGCTTCATCCTCTTCCCTATTTAAATAATCAGAGTGCAATTGGTATGGTTCTAATAATTTCTTATCATTTACTAAGAAGGCACTACAACTTATAGGTAATAAAAACATTTTATGGAAATCTATAGTTATTGAATCAGATAGCTCAATACCATCTATTCTATCCCTATATTTTTCACTTAAAATTAGTGCTCCACCATATGCAGCATCACTGTGTAAGTACATGGAGTATTGATCACAAACTTCTCTAATCTTTCTAATATCGTCTATACTACCATAATCGGTTGTACCAATAGTTGCCAACACAGCCATTGGAACAAAACCTTTTGCTAAGTCTTCCTCAATCATTAGTTTCAAAGAAATAATATCTAATTTAAATTTCTTATCTGTTGGAACTTTTCTAACAGAATCATAACCTAAACCTAAAATATGTGCTGACTTTTCAACCGAAAAATGAGATAAATGCGAGGTATAAATTCTAAACTTACTATAATTACTAGGAAGGCCTTTTTTCTTAACATCATGGTTTAAAATAGTATTACAATACCAATCTCTAGCACACATTAATCCACTAAAATTAGATTGGCTACCACCTGAAGTAAATACACCATCACTATTATTTCCTAGTTTGTACAACTTAGTTAACATATCTATAACTAACAGTTCAATTTCTGTTGCTACAGGGCTTTGATCCCAAGAATCCATAGATTGATTAAAAGATGCAATAATCAATTCACTTGCTATACTTTCTATTATAGCTGGACTGTGAAGGTGGGCCATATACCCCTTTGATGAAGTATATAAGAAATTAGGTAAAATCTTTTTTAATACCGTTGTTAAAACCTCATCAAACCCTTCCCCTTGTTGAGGAAGGATTTCTATTTGATTTAATTCTTTTTTAAGCTCATCCGGAGATAAGCCCCTATATGCTAAAGTTGTATTCAAAGAAGAAGTTATTGCTTTTGTTGTTGCTTCAATAACACTTGTAAAATGGTCTTTACTCTTTAAATTATTTGTAAGTAATAATTTCTCAAATTCCATTATCTACCTCCTTTACAACTGAAGTGAAAATCTCAAGCATTTCATCTAATTCTTGGTAACTTACATTTAAAGCACACAAGACTCTCATTACAGATCCAAATCTTCCACCCTTTTCCATAATTAAATGTCTTTCAAAACATTTTTTCTGTACAGTAGCTGAATAAATTGAGCTTGGAGGGAATGATCCAATCATATCCTTTTCACCAGAAGGATCTATAAATTCAATACCAATCATCAAACCTTTTCCACGAATATCACCAATAATTGAAACCTCATCCTTTAGTTCATTCAATTTACTTAATAAATATTCACCCTTCTCTCTAACTTCTTGTAAAAATGATGGCTGTCCAACCTTTTTCATAACCACAGTACCTGCAGCCATAGCTAATTGATTGCCTCTAAAAGTTCCAGCATGAGACCCTGCATTCCAACCATCGTACTTTTTATCATAAATGACTAAACTCATTGGTTGAGTTCCACCGATTGCTTTTGATACTAAAATTGCATCTGGAGAAACTTGTGCATATTCATGGGCAAAGAATTTACCACTTCTTCCTATACCACATTGAATTTCATCAAAAATTAATGGAATATCAAGTTCTTTAGTAATTCTTCTAATTTCTTTTAAAAATTTGATAGGAGCTGGAATTACCCCGCCTTCTCCTTGAATAGGTTCTAAGATAACAGCTGCAGGTTTTGTAATTCCCGATTCTGGATCTTTTAATGTTCTCTCAAAATATGCAATAGCAGCATCAAGTCCCTTTTCTCCACCTAAACCAAAAGGACAGCGGTAGGAGTAAGGATAGGGAAAAAAGTGAACATCAGGCATTAGAGAAGCAACCTTCTCTTTAGCATTAAGATTACCTGTTAGAGCTAAAGCTCCATGCCCCATTCCATGATAAGCGCCTGAGAATGCAATTACAGTTCTTCTTCCTGTAACTGTTTTAAACAACTTAATTACAGCATCAACAGCATCAGTACCAGATGGACTACAAAATTGAATTTTAGCATTATCTTTTAATCCACTAGGCAAGTTCTCAATTAACGTTTCCACAAATAAATCTTTTGTAGGAGTTATTAAATCCAATGTATGAAGAGGTGCTTCACTAGAAATTAAATCAATCATCGCTTGATTTATTTCTTTATTATTATGACCCAAAGCTAGGGTTCCAGCACCACAAAGGAAATCTAAGTACTTATTTCCTTCCACGTCTTCTAAATACGATCCGAAAGCTTTATTTAAAGCAAAAGGGAATTTTCTAGGGTAACTTCTTGCGCTTGATTCAAACGCTTTTTGTCGACTAATGTAATATTCATTATTTCTCATTTGGTTACTTCCTTATTAAAATTTTTCACCAAAACCCATTTATTAGTTGCCAAAAGGAATTGCTAACTTTTTATTTACGGTTTTCTAGATAGGGAGAATATATTTAAACCCTATAAAAAGCTAGTCTTTTTAACACCATTTTTATAAAAAAAATTCTTTTTTTTCAAAGCATATAAATTAACTATTTTAAAGCACTATTTCTCACAGCTTTAGGATAAAAAAATATATATAAAAGAATACAATTTAAACAAGGAATTTTACATATTTTTTAATATATGGATTAAAAAAAATATTGATAGAAAAAGAGCTATCTAAGAAAAAAAGATAGCTCTTCATATACTTTAAAAAGACTTTAGCTTAAACTTAAAATTCTACTTGCAACCTTATTTGTAGACTTATATAGAAGTACTAAAATTATAAGAGAAATAATAAATGCTAAAAGTATAAAATTATCAAAAAAGAATAATATTAAAATTGAGGGAGCTATTACTAATAGGGCAAAACCCATACCAATAAAGGCATTCATATTTCTTTTCATTGCACTTGTAGCACTATCCCATTCTAATCTAGGATTTCTATAATCAATTAACAAACCAGAAAGGGAAATATTTATACTATTTAACACAAATAAAGGAATCATCCAAAGCAATAGATTTAATTTTATTTTTAAAAAGATAATGAAAGCTACTAAATATATTACTTGTAGAACAGTTACAAACAGCAAATGAAACAAAACCTTACTTTTTATTATTGTATTTACTCTCAATGGTAGTAATTTATTTAGCTTAAACGATTTACCTTCCCTACTTACAGATGTTGAAGAAATTAATACCATGGCAGCAAACAACTGAATAATTAAAAAAACACCTGGTATAAAATATCTATTACTTGCTAATGCATCTAACATATTATTAATAGAGTCTAAACTACCTGTTATCTTCCATACAATTATTAGAATTAATGGGACAAAAGCTTCTGAAAAACTTTCAGAGACAAAACCCTTCTCACCTATGATTACATAAAATTCTCGTTTTATTAGAGAGAAAAGAATAGAAGATTTTTTAATATTTGTATCCTTAACCTTCTTTGATTTTTTTCTAATAGCTGTTTTGTTATTTGCATCATTTACGAAGTGTAAACAAATCTCATATAAAGGAGCTATTATTAAAGATGAAAGAGAAAAAACAATTAGAGATATAATTATAAAGATTAATAGAGAATCCCCATTTATAAACATACTTCCCATTAGTGAAAAGTAAGGAAGAGATCCAATATTTGAAATATAATTTTGATATCCCGTTATTTGAGATTGGATTAAATCAGAGGAAACTAGCTCTATCATCTCATTTGAAGATTTACTTAAATATAAAATACATAAAATAAAGGGTAAATTATTAAGAAGAAAATCTACAATCTTTATACTTTTTCCTTTAAATACATATACCTTTATAGTCACTAACAAACTACTTAGAACAACAGGTAAAATAGGTAGAAAGAAAAATAATATAAAAGAAGAGATAATAGTTAAAGAATTTATACCAACATAAACAAAAATACCCACAATCAAAGGAACTGTTACAATTATATTTGTGAGTAAAGAATAGCAATAACTTGCAATAAATCTTGCTAAAAAGAATTCTGCTTTAGAAATGGGTAAAAGTTTCCAAAGTGATACATCTTTACCTCTAAAATACACATTCTCTAAAAATGTAGTACTAATAAATAACAAAAAAATAGTGCTAGAAAATGCACAGAGTGCAATTCCTTTTTCAATTATATTTAAGCTCTTTGAAATATATAAATAGCCAAAATAACTTGATCCGATTATAAATATAAAACTAATTGATATTGCAAGCAAACCAAATATTTTTAACAACAGAGGAAGAACTTTATTTTGTTTCCCGTTTTTTGATGCACTAGAAAACATTTGTTCTAAAGGTTTGGCAGCAATAATTTGATTTTTAACAAGAGAAAAAATTACCTTAACTCTCATAATAAAGCCTCATCAACTACTGATTCTAAATCCTCATTACCGGTTATTTCTAAAAAGACTTTTTCTAAAGAAGCATTCTCTTTTTCATTGAAATTTTTCAAAGAAGTACGGAGAACAATCTCACCTTTATTAATAATTGCAATAGAATCACAAAGATTCTGGGCAACTTCCATTACATGAGTTGAAAAGAATACCGTACCACCTTTTTCACAGAACCTTCTCATCACATCTTTTAAAATAAAGGAAGCTTTTGGATCTAAACCTACCATAGGTTCATCTAATACAAGGAATTTAGGTTCATGGATCAAAGCTGCAATAACGCCTAATTTTTGCTTCATTCCATGTGAATAAGAAGAAATTCTATCATTTATAGCATTTTCTAAATTGAATAATTTAACTAATTTCTTTGCACTTTCATCTCTTTTACTCTCTTCAATATTAAAAACATCACAAATAAAAGATAGATGCTGCATTCCTGTCATTTTTTCATAAAATAAAGGCTCATCAGGAACAAAACCAATCATAGACTTAGTTAAAAAACTATCTTTTGAAACACTATATTCATCAACAAAAATCTCTCCGCTTGTTGGACTTAATACTCCCATTAACATATTAATGGTTGTACTCTTTCCAGCTCCGTTCGGGCCTAAAAAACCAAATATCTCTCCACTAGGAACTTCTAAATTCAAATTTTTAACAGCAAAAGGTTTCCCCTCTTGGTATTGTTTACTTAAATTTTTAAAATTTATCACCTTTAGATTCCACCTTTAGATATCATTTTGATATCATAATTATTATCAATCAAGTTTTTTAATTTGTCAATATTTTAATATTATTTTAAAATTGTTGGTTTTTCTTTATAATTATTTAGATACAACTTTGTAATTATACTAAATTTTATGAATATTTATTTATAATTTCAGCAAAAACACCAATTTTTTATAAAAATATAAATATTTATTCATAAAACCACTTGATTAAAACTGCATATTTATGCACAATATCAACAATTAAATTATCTTTAGATTTAGGAGATAAGGGATATGAGTAAGAAAAAAGTAATATTAGCATACAGTGGCGGTTTAGATACATCAGTAATTCTAAAATGGTTAACAAATAAAGATTTTGAAGTTATTGCATACGTAGCAAACGTTGGACAACAAGAAGATTTTAAAGCAGTTGAAGAAAAAGCTTATGCAAGCGGTGCTTCAAAAGTATATATCGAAGACTTAAGAAAAGAACTTGTTACAGATTATGTAATTCCTGCAATGAAAGCAAATGCAATATATGAAGGAACATACCTTTTAGGAACTTCAATTGCTCGTCCTATTATCGCAAAACGTCATATTGAAATTGCAAAAAAAGAAAATACAGTATATGTAGCTCATGGTGCAACAGGTAAAGGTAACGACCAAGTTCGTTTTGAGTTCGGATATTACATGCACATGCCTGAAGTAAAAATCATTGCTCCTTGGAAAGATCCTGAATGGTTAAGTGAATTTGAAGGTCGTTCGGATATGATTAATTATGCTAAAAAGTATAATATTCCAATTAAAGCTTCAACTAAAAAACCTTTTAGTGAAGATGAAAACTTAATTCATATTTCTCATGAAGCTGGAATTTTAGAAGATGCTAGCATGAGATGCCCTGAAGATGTTTACAATCTTACCGTATCATACAAAGATGCTCCAGAAGAAGAAACTCTATTAAGCTTTGAATTTAAAGATGGTGTTCCTGTATCTGTGACTAATGAAACAACAAATACAACAATTACCGATCCATTAGAAATGATTAACTATTTAAATAAAGTTGGGCATGATAATGCAATTGGAAGAGTTGATATGGTAGAAAACCGCTATATCGGAATTAAGAGTCGTGGTGTTTACGAAACTCCTGGTTGTACAATTCTATGGCAAGCTCACCACAACTTAGAAGGTATTACAATGGATAAAGAGGTTATGCACCTAAGAGATTCTTTAATGCCTAAATATGCTGAATTAATCTATAATGGTTATTGGCATGCACCAGAATTTGATATGTTAGAAGCTGCTATCGAACAAAGTCAAAAAAATGTTACTGGTACATCTAAAGTTGCTCTTTATAAAGGAAATATAATTATGGCAGGTATTTCTAGTCCTGTTTCTCTATACAATGAAGAACTAGGCTCTATGGAAATCAGCGGTGGTTATGAACCTGTAGACTGTAAAGGCTTTATTAATATTAACGCAATTCGTCTGATGGCTTCTGCTGGAAGAGATAAATAAATTCTATTTTAAGAGATACTAAATTGGTAGTATCTCTTTTTTAACTTTTAAGCTGTTGCATAATGTTGTAATTTTCGGCTATACTTATTAAAAATAATACTAATCTAGTGAGAATCATATGTGTAAATCAATCATGGAAAAAGCTATAGAACAAGCTGATAAAACAATGAGTCAAGGAATCGGTGGACCTTTTGGAGCAGCCATTGTTGATAAAGACAATAATATTTATGTTGCTAGTAATTCAGTTTTAGACTCTCATGATGCTACAGCTCATGCTGAAATAAACGCAATAAGAAAAGCTTCAAAAGCTTTAAATACCCACGATCTCTCAGGATGTGTTTTATATACTACTTGTTACCCCTGCCCCATGTGTATGAGCGCGGCGATTTGGGCGAATATTGATAAAATTATCTATGGTTGTAGTGCAAAAGATGCTGCAGAAATTGGATTTAGGGATGACTTTATCTATACCTTCATACAAAACAACTGTGACAACGAAAATATTGTAGAACTAAAACAGCAAGATAGAGAAAAAACTCTAGCTCTTTTTAAGAAATATAAGGAAAAGGAAAATATTATATATTAGACAATTTCTTAAAAGAGCCAGATTCAAATGAATCTGGTTTTTTTATACTCTATCAACTGTTTTTAATAAATAATTAGCAAGTAATAATTTATTATATAACAATTTTAATATATACTTATCAATTAATAATTACTAAACTTTTTGGAGGTGAACTAAATGCTAAAAATAGGTTGGATTGGCACTGGAGTTATGGGAAAATCCATGTGTCAAAGGTTATTAGATGCTGGTTATTCAATCAATGTTTATAATAGAACTAAAGATAAAGCAGAAGAACTAATCGACCAGGGAGCAACTTACTGCAACAGCCCAAAAGAAATTGCTAAAACTTGTGATATTGTTTTCACTATTGTTGGATTTGTAAAAGATGTTGAGCAGGTATACTTTGGAGAAGATGGTTTATTTAGCGCACCTAAGAAAGGCCAGATATTTTGTGATATGACAACAACTAGCCCCACTCTATCCAAAAAAATATTTGAAAAAGGTAAAGAAGTTGGAGTTTCTACTCTTGATGCCCCAGTCTCTGGAGGAGATATTGGAGCTAAAAACGGCACTTTATCAATTATGGTTGGAGGAGAGAAAGAAACCTTTAACAAGATGAGTGAATATTTTGAAATACTTGGGAAAAGTTATATTTTAGAAGGACCTGCAGGAAGTGGTAGCCATACAAAAATGGCAAATCAAATAACAATTGCAGGAACTATGGGTGGAGTTTGTGAAGCTTTGCTATATGGTGAGAAGAATAATCTAGATTTAACAACTTTAGTCAATACCATAAAAAGTGGAGCTGCAGGATGTTGGTCTTTGGATAACTTAGCGCCAAGAATAATTAACAACAATTTTGATCCAGGTTTTTATATAGACCATTTTATAAAAGATATGAAAATTGCCTTAGATGAATGTAAAAAGTTAAACTTAAATTTACCAACCTTAAAATTGGTAGAACAATTATATGAGAAATTGCAAGAAAATGGACAGGGAAAGCTAGGAACACAGGCCCTAATAATAGCATTAAGAGATTTGAATAAATCTAAAAACAAGGAGTAAATATGGAAATAAATAAAGAAGGTGCAACCTTAAAAATAAACAATCAAGAAATTAAATTAGATGTTTTGCATGATAATGTAGATATTACATCTATAGACATTTCTACATTAAGAGCAAAAACAGGTATTTTAACCTATGACCCAGGTTTTGCAAATACGGGTTCTTGTCAAAGCTCTATTTGCTTTGTTGATGGTGAAAAAGGTATTTTAAGATACCGTGGTTATGATATCGAAGATTTAGTTGAAAATTGCGACTTTGTTGAAGTAGCATATCTACTAATAAAAGAAGAACTACCCAACAAAGAACAACGATTGGCATACCAAGATTTATTAAACAAACACTCCATGTTACATACTGATATGACACTATTCTTTAGAGGTTACCCTCAGAGAGCTCATCCTATGAGTATTTTATCTGCAATGGTATCATCCCTTTCCGCATTCTATCCTGAATTAGATGGTGACAATCCAGAAGATCACTTAGACTTAACTGTAACTAGATTATTATCAAAGATGAGAACAATTGCTGCATTTACATACAGACAATCTATAGGTCAAGATGTTGTTAACCCTTCCTACAAATACTCATACTGTGAAAACTTTTTACATATGATGTTTGACTCTCCTGTTAAAAATTACACTCCAGATCCTAAACAAGTAGAGGCTCTAAATAAATTATTAATTTTACATGCAGACCATGAACAAAACTGCTCAACCAGTGCTGTTAGACTTGTTGGATCTTCTGCTGCAAATTTATATGCTTCAGTTTCTGCAGGATGTTGTGCACTTTGGGGTAAAAAACATGGTGGAGCTAACCAAGCTGTTCTTGAAATGCTCGAAAACATCAAAGAAGAAGGATGGAGTATAGACGAAATTATCGCTAAGGCAAAAAATAAAAATGATGACTTTAGACTTTCTGGCTTTGGACATAGAGTTTATAAAACCTACGATCCTCGTGCTAAAATTGCTAGAAAATTATGTGAAGATGTATTAGGAGATGATGCAATTAATGATCCACTCTTAAATATTGCATTAGAATTAGAAGAGAAAGCTTTAAAAGATCCATATTTTATAGAAAAGAATCTTTATCCTAATGTTGACTTCTATACTGGTATAATCTTTCACTACATGGGCATACCTTCTGAGATGTTTACTGTAATGTTTGCTCTTGGTAGACTTCCTGGATGGATTGCTCACTACCTAGAATGGAACAAAGATCCATACCAAAAAATAGGAAGACCTAGACAAGTATATACAGGCTTAAATCATAGATCTGTTGTACCTATTGATCAAAGATAACCAAATAAATATCCCTTCAATTATATCGATAGAATTGAAGGGATTAATTTTAATTGTTTAAAGCATCATCAACAAAGAAATTCTTTTTTTGTTTATAGAAGGCAAGAAAATCAAGTCGACCAAAAGGCAATTGAGCAATTCCTTTTTTACGGCCAAGCGTAACTATAGAAAGTTTTCCTTTGAATGGTTTATATTTTTTTAAAGGTTTATTATCAGTTAAACTAATTAAATTTTGTGCAGTAATTTTTGATTGCTTAGTTGCAAAAGCACCTAACTTCATCTCAGCAACATTATTTATATCTCCAATTACAAAAATTCCATCATTACATTTTAATTGTAAATATTCATTTACAATTATTTGATTTATTTCATTTATACATTCTTTAAAATTTTTCTTCATAAAAGTTGAATCATATTTATTCCCAAAGGTCTTATATATTAAATCATAAGAATAATTTTGATTATCTAACCTTATAACTTTATCATTAGAAGTCTCTTTTGCAAAACTAACTTTTGTATTTAATACAATATTAATATTAAAAGATTTTAGAACCCTCAATGCCTTTTTACTAGCACCTTTACTCAATTGGTTTAATAATCTTTCCCCTCCATGATATAAGGTAATTTTCTTATCTGAATATGTTTCAGCAATTTCTGCAGCTAATTCAACACCGATTGGACCACCACCAACAATAGCGATATTTTTAGCATTTTGTAATATTTTATTTTCTTCAAACCATTGATTATCTCTTTCATTTTTACTTTGTTGAGATCTAATCTTAAGATTGCTAAATCCGTTTATAGCAGATCCTGTGGCAACAACACAATAATCAAAAGCAATCTCATCGCCATTCTCAATAACTACACTTTTAAGTTTTAATTCAGTAGCTTTTGCCCTTACATGGGTACATTTCACTATTTTATATATTTCCTTTCTTACAATTTCCCCAATTCCAACTGGATCAACTAAAGCTCGTAACATCGCATAAGGAACTTCTAAATATTCTTTAGGTTCAATTAATATTATTTCAAACTTACTAGATGATTTTTCAACTTCTTTTATAAAAGTTATACCTGAAATTCCTCCACCTATTACTACTAGCTTTTTCATATGCCCTCCTATTTCAAAATAGTTTTATCATATTGTTATTATATTAGATTCCTACTATTAAAGAAATCACAAATTATAAAAATACCAAAAATATAGTAGTACTTAAGATATTTCGAGAAACATTAAATTTATAGATCATAATATAATTTTTTTCAAAGATAATAATATTCAATAGATTAAATAAATACTTTAATTTTTAAATATTTAATGATATTCTTTATAAGATGAAAAATAAAAGATGGAAAACAAGCGATGAAACAGTTTCAAGTTTATATTATCACATTCTGTGGTGTGTAAAATATAAGAGGGAATTACTAGTCGATGATGTCAAAAAAAGACTTGAAGATTTACTATATGAAAAATCAAGGGAAATAGATATCACCATAGTTTCAATTGAAATTATGCCAGAATGTGTTCACCTTTTTGTAAAAGCAAACCCTGAAGATAGTCCACATTTTATTGTCCAGCAATTCAAAGGCGCAACTTCAAAAGTTTTGAGAGAAGAGTTTATCCAGCTAAAAACAAAAATTCCAACTTTATGGACTAGAAATTATTATGTATCAAGTTCTGGTATTTTAAACGAAGCCGAAATTAATACTTATTTAGAAAGTCAAAAAAACAAATAACAAGATAGTTGAAAAAATCAACTATCTTAATATCAACTTACATAAAATGAATTATTTTTTATTCTTTAATACATTTAAGAGACCACCTTCAATAAGCATATCAAGTTGATCTTTTGTTATATCACATCTCATTTTAATATGTCTATTTCCAATATTTACAATAACAGGATTATCCTCTAAATGTGCCATTGTAATTTGATCTGGTAAATCTTCAATCAAAATTGATTCGCCTTCCTCAATACTGTTATAATCTTCTTCATTAATAAAGGTTAAAGGCACAATACCAAAGTTACATAAGTTATTTTGGTGAATTCTTTCAATAGATACGGCTAATACTACCTTAACACCTAAATACATAGGACAAATTGCAGCATGTTCTCTAGAAGAACCTTGTCCATAAGAAGCTCCTGCAACAATAAAGTTATTTTTGCCTTTTTCTTTATTTTCTTTACAACGAGTTGCAAAAGTAGAATCTACATTTTCAAATACAAATTCTGAATAAGCAGGAATATTAGATCTATATTTTAATCTAGCACCCGCAGGCATAATATGGTCAGTGGTAATTTTATCTCCAACTTTAATAGTAATAGCACCCTCAACATTATATGAAAGAGGATCATTTAAAGGAGGAGCACCAATATTTGGACCTCTAATAATTTCAACATCGCTTGTATCTTCTTTAGGGAAAATGAACATTGAATCATCAATTGTAAAATGTTTAACTTCTTCAAAATTTGGATATTCAATGCCATTATCATCTAAAGGATTAGTAAATACACCAGTAATTGCACTCAATGCTGCTGTTTCAGGGCTAACTAAATATAGTTGAGCATCTTTTGTCCCACTTCTACCTTCAAAGTTTCTATTAGAAGTTCTAAGTGAAACAGCTTTGCTTGATGGACTTTGATGGTTACCAATACAGAAACCACAAGCACTTTCAAGAATTCTTGCACCAGCTTTTATCAACTTTTCAAGACTTCCGTCTTCGCTTAACATTAGTAGAACTTCTCTACTACCTGGAGCAATTCCTAGACTTACTGAAGGGTTAACAGTTTTTCCATCTAGAATATAAGCAACCTTTCTCATATCATCATAGCTAGAGTTAGTACATGAACCAATCAAAACTTGATCAACTTTCTTTCCTTTTAACTCTTCAATACTTTTAATATTTCCAGGACTATGTGGACAAGAACACAAAGGTTCAACCTTAGCTAAATCGATCTCAAATAAACCATCATATTTAGCACCTTCATCTGCACTTAGTTCTTTATATAAATCGCCTCTTTCTTGAGCTTCTAAAAAATGTTTAGTATTTTCATCACTTGGGAAAATACTAGTTGTAACTCCACATTCTGCGCCCATATTACATATAGTAGCTCTCTCAGGAACTTCTAAAGATTTAACACCTTCACCGGTATATTCAAATACACAGTTAACATTACCTTTTACACCAAATTTTTGTAGAACGGTTAAGATAACATCTTTTGCACTAACCCATGGTCTTAATTTATTTGTTAATCTAATTTCAATAACTTTTGGAGTAATAATATGGAATGGACCACCAGCCATAGCTACAGCAATATCTAATCCACCAGCACCGATTGCAATCATTGATAGTCCGCCTCCAGTGGGTGTGTGAGAATCACTACCTAAAAGAGTTTTACCTGGAGCCCCAAATCTTTCAAGATGAACTTGATGGCAAATACCATTTCCAGGACGAGAAAAAACAATTCCTTTCTTTGCGGCTAAACTTTGTAAGTATTTATGATCATCGGCATTTTCAAATCCAACTTGAACAGTGTTGTGATCAACATAACTTACTGCTAATTCATTTTGAACCTTATCCAAGCCCATTGATTCAAATTGTAAGTATGCCATAGTTCCAGTAGCATCTTGAGTTAAAGTTTGATCTATTTTAATTCCAATTGGTTCCCCAACTAAATAATCACCTTCAACTAAATGTTCCATAAGTATTTTTTCTGTTAACGTTTTTGCCATTTAATTCACTCCTATACTCTTAAATTATAATGAGAAAGTAATAAAATTCAACCACTTCAATTATAACTAATATATAAATATGGTTTTAATTATATCAGAATAATAGACCATAACATATAAAATAAACGATTATTTCTTTTTCTTTTGCTTAACATTTACATAAATTATATAAAATAATATTTCAATTAAGATTACTAATATCATAAAAATGCTAAAATCTACCATCACAGTTCTAAAATCAACTTTTTCATAAATATATCCGCCAAAGATTGAGCCAAGAACCATACCAGCAGTTAACAACACTTCATGAATCATCATTCTTCTAGATCTATTTATAGCTCCACTAACCCCATGAAAAATACTTTGCATGTAAATCAGTGAGAAAATAAAACCAAAAAGAATAAACATAATAAACCAATAATTATAACTTGTAATATAACTTGAACTATAACTTAATATAGCTAAAAGAACCTGACCAATAATAATCAAAGATCTCTTAAAATGCCAAAAAACTGTTTTTCCTAAATAATAAAAAGCTATGCAGCTAATTATACCCCTAGACCAAAGTAGTATTCCTATTTTTGTTTCATTAATTAATAAAACTTCTCGACCATATAGTGGGAAAATATTTAGTAGCATGCCTAAAAAAAAGTACCCTAAAATAATGGCAACCCAAGATAAAAATCTTAAAGGTGTACTCTCATCCTTTAATAAATTTTGTTTAATAAATTGTTTCTCACTTTCAACTGCTTTTAAATATGGAACTCTATTTGTAATTAAAAGAACATTTACTGATAACAATAAAAAGAAAACTATTCCAACAACAATAGGTAAAGAAACATTTATTTGAGTTAATAAACCACAAAAAATTGGGGCAATAGACATACCGAGTTCCCAAGATAGATTGAAATAGCTAATAGCTTTTGTTAATTCTATCTTCTCACGTCCTCTTGAATACCAAGTTTCCATCGGTGGCCACAACAGAGCCATAAATGCACCATATAATATTAGACTAATAATAATCAAAACAAATGATTTAGAATTTAAAAATAAAAATATTGATATAGCCATGCCAAGTAAAGACATGAAAATAAGATGTCTTGGACTAAAATTATTGCTTGGTTTTTCTACTAATATACAAAAAATCACATAAGAAATAGAAAATGTAGATACTGATACTGCTATTAATGAAGGTGAGAATTGAAAAACATCTCTTAAATAATATACAAGAGACAAATTAATCATTGAAATCATCATTTGTGACATCAAAGAAATTGAACTTAAAAACAGAATTTGTTTGCTATCATGATTCATTTTTAAACTACTTTAAATATAAAATTTTAGTTAGATTAACATACCATATAAAAAAAGTCTTGTTTTATTATAAAAAATAGGATATTTTTTCAACATGAGTAATACTAATAATTTATTAATGAATGCGCCGTTTTTATCGGCTTTCTTCGCTTGTTTAATTGCACAATTCATTAAACCAATAATATCTCTTATCGTAGGAGAGAAATTTGATATAAAAAGAGCAGTCTCCACGGGTGGAATGCCATCAAGCCATACAGCCACAGTAATTGCACTAACTACAACTATTGCAATTCAATATGGAATTGGATCTACATATTTTGCTATCTCTGCTGTATTTGGAACAATTGTTATACATGATGCAATGGGTATTAGAAAAGAAGCTGGCAAACAAGCTGAATTAATGAATGAATGGAGTAGACTTTTTACTGAAATCCATGAAGAGGGGCAATTCACTCAAGCAAATCTTAAAACAATGCTTGGCCACTCTTTCTCTCAAGTATTTTTCGGTATTATTCTTGGCATAGTTGTTGGAATAATTACCCCCTACTTTTTCTAGATCAAAATCATTTTATTAACAACTATTTATAAGGATTCTTCAATTATGAAGGATCTTTTTTTTAAAATATTCATTTGAAAATATATAAATATACAGAAAATAAGAAAAAAATATTAATTTTTATTTAATAAATATGCATATAATCTTGACATTATATGTATATTTATACATAATCTCATTAAATTACAATTAAATAAGCCAATTAGGAGAGGATTAATGAAAAAAAATTTATTTATTTTACTAGGAATTTTAACAATATTTAACTTTAATATTTATGCAAACGGACAAAGCGAAGATGATAACATTTTAGTAGTTGCTAGTAACTGTGAATGGCCACCTTTAGAATTTGTTGACAAAGATGGTGAACTTGCCGGTTTCGAAGTCGAGTTAATTCAAGCACTTGAATCAGTAACTGATTATAAATTTAAAATTGTAAATGTTGCTTGGGATGGTATTTTTGCAGGTCTTTCAAATGGTGCTTATGATTTAATTGCAAGTGGTGTTTCTGTAACTGAAGAAAGAAAACCCAAAATGGAATTCTCAACTCCTATAATTGAAATTACTCAAAGTATTATTGCACCTGCAGATGCAACTGGTATGAAAAGTCTAAAAGAAGTTGATGGTATGACTATTGGTGTTCAAATTGGAACAACAGGACACTTAGTTCTACTTGATACTGAAGAAGTGGATGTTGATATAAAAGCATATGATAATATTGCTTTAGCTATAGAAGATTTAATTAATGGAAATTTAGATGGTGTTATTACAGATAGTGTTGTAGCTAGTGACTATGTCGTACTTAATGAAAACTATAATGGTAAAATAAAAATCACAGGTATTGCAAGTAGTGAAGTTGAACCAATTGCTATGGCATTCAAAAAAGGTGATTTAGAAACTCTAAAAATCGTTAATGACGGCCTACAAAAACTTGAAGACAATGGTGAATTAGCAGCATTAAAAGCTAAATGGAATTTATAATTCAATAATATTTATAAATATTTAAATGAGAGAGTAAGATCAATGCTAAAATCAAAGGCTAAATCTTACTCTTTTTGTTATTTAAATCTATGATTAATTTTGTTAAAAGAGACACATCTATTGGCTTTGAAATATGGCCATCCATTTTAGCAGCTAAACACTCTTGTTTTATTCTTGAACTAGTATTAGCTGTCATTGCATAAATTTTAACTTTTTTAGCATAAGATAAATTACTTTCTCTAATCAATTTTGTTGATTCAATTCCATCTAATACTGGCATTTTATAATCCATTAATATCAAATCATAGTAATTATCACCTTTTTCTATAAATAGGTTATAGGCTTCTTCACCATTGTTTGCTATATCAACACTTGCCTTTCTAATTTCTAAAATTTTTCTAGCAACCAATTGGTTTATTTTATTATCTTCAACAAGCAAAACAGAGAACCCTTCAACTGTATCCTTTTCTTTAGTTAAATCCATTTTATTTATTAGACAACCTGATTCTATATTTTCTAGAACTGAAACAAAAGTAGATTTAAATATTGGTTTAGTAAGATAATAAGATCGAAATTGCTCATCAAATAGCTCTTGTGCATAATCACAAACAAGTAAGGTAGATGTATCATGATTAATTAACTCATTTATTTGTGGCAGCATTTTCATTACATCTATATCATTTAAGGAAAGAGAAACTATTATATAATCATATGTGACATTATTTGAAATATTCTCTTTAATTTTATTATAGCCTTCTGTATAATCAAGAGCATAATGACAATTAATATTTAATTCTTTACAAATCAATTGAAGGTGTTCACAGCTTTTTTTATCATCTATGACAAATATACCTTTACCTGCTAAAATATCATTGGTTGAAGTTTTTTTATCAACAAATTCAAAAGGTAAGTCAACAATAAATGATGTACCAACACCTTTCTTTGATTTTACATTTATTTTACCATTCATCAAATCAACTAAATTTTTAACAATTGATAAACCTAAACCACTACCACCATATTCAGATTTTATATTTTTATCAGCTTGAACGAATTTACTATAAATATTATCTAATTGATCTTTTTCAATACCGCAACCTGTATCCTTTACTTCAAATTCCATTACAACATGCTTGATATCTATTTGCTTTTGACTTATAAAAAGCTCTACAGAACCACCATCCTCAGTAAATTTTACACTATTGGATAACAAATTTGATAGAATCTGTTTAACCCTATATACATCACATAATATTAATTCCTGAGAAATAAACAAAATGGAACAATTAAATTTTATACCTTTTTCACTACCTCTTAGATAAAAGAAACTTGAAATAGGATATATCAAATCTTTCAAAAAACACGGTTGAGTTTTAATTGATAATTTTCCCTCTTCTAAAGCAGATATATCTAAGATATCATCAATTAAGGTCAATAAATAATTAGAAGAAATCCCTATTTTATATAAATATTCTTGAACTTCAGACTTTTCCAAATCATTATTTCTAGCAATTTGAGTTAATCCAACTATAGCATTTAGAGGAGTTCTCAAATCATGAGACATATTTTCAATAAATTCAGTTTTTATTTCATTTTTCTCATTAGCTACCCGTTCCCTCTCCTCAATACTTTTTTTTCTAGAAAATAAATAATATGCAAGTATAGAAGAGACAACTAGAATAAAGTCAATTACATAAATTAATGCTAAAATTGATTTATTTCTAGCATATAATTTATTTG
Organism: Pleomorphochaeta sp.; assembly: GCA_028532815.1. Taxonomy (GTDB): domain Bacteria; phylum Spirochaetota; class Spirochaetia; order Sphaerochaetales; family Sphaerochaetaceae; genus Pleomorphochaeta. Next base: position 14,243 of record JAQQAS010000005.1, on the reverse strand, counting down.
CTTGTGAATAAATATCTTCGTATGGAATACCTGAAGCAACAATCCAATTGAAAGGCTCATATAACTTAGCATAAGTTAATTTCTCAGTTATTCTTCCATCTGTTGGATTCTCAAAGTAATAACTTTGAAAAACTTCTCCATTTGCGACTATCCCTTCAAGTTCAATTTTGTATGGTAAATTATTTGCAATATCATAAGTATTAGTAGATAAATAAGTACCTTCTGTATCTTTTAAAAACTGATGAACTCTTCTTATTGCATAATTATCACCACCTTCAAAATTAATAACTTCGTTTATCCAAAAATATTTATTATCGTAATATGATAAGCTTAAAATTAAATCATGTATTTGATTTTTAATTTCCTCTGTTAAATTATTTTGATCTATTTGCTCAGAATATATATTTTGGTTTAAAGATTTTGTTTTCTCATCTTTTATATTATCAATTATAATTATTAAATTATTAACAGAGTTTTCTAGTTCTTTTTGAGCATCTTTTAAAGCAATATTCTTCAGATTTTCATAATTAAGGTTAGATAAATTTGTATATACCACAATAATCATTACACCAATAGCAATGATTAAAATATAAACAAATAAATCTATTTTATTCCTAAATACACGATATTTCATTTTATTCTATTCCATATATCAAAAAAGCTAACTCCCTAACAACTATATTTCTAACAATAACACACTATTTTCAACTTATAAAGAAAAAGACACCATTATCGAGTCAAATTATACATATAATAAACAATTTGTAAAAAACAAAGAAAAAGATGACAACTTGAATTTTTTTCTTGTAAAGAATATCTTATTTATCAAATAGGAAGGTAAAATGTTAATTAATAGTATTAGAGGTTTTATTATGTCTATCGCAGATAGCCTCCCAGGAATTTCTGGAGGAACGATAGCATATATTCTAGGGTTTTATGATGAATTTCTTTTAAGCCTAAACAATATTATTTCTGACAATCAGATTAAAAGAAAAAATGCTTTTTTCTTTTTAATACAATTACTATCTGGATGGGTAATTGGGATGATTTTAAGTGTGATTATATTATCTTCACTATTTTCAACACATATATATTTTATGAGTTCACTTCTAATCGGATTGACTATTTCAGCCATCCCATTAATTTTATTTGAAGAAAGAAATGTTTTTAAAACAAATTTTAAATCTATTATAAAATATTTATTTTATTTCTTCATTGGATTTATTTTAGTTATCTTTGTATCAACTTCATCAACTAATACTTCAAGCAATCCAATTTTATTAACAAATCTAAATTTTAATCTGTCTATCAAATTAATCTTAGCTGGAATGCTTGCTATATCAACAATGATTCTACCTGGAATTTCTGGATCTTCTGTACTGGTTATTTTGAAATTATATATTCCAATTATAAATGCAATTAAAATGGTAATTACTTTTAATTTTGATTATTTATTTGCTCTTATATTATTTGGTATTGGAATATTATTAGGAGCCGTAACTACAGTAAAAATTGTAAAATATGCATTAAATAATCATAGGTCTTCAACTATAAGTTTTATAATTGGATTAATTATAGCTGCCATATATTCCATAATTATTGGTCCAACGACACTAGAAATTCCAAAAGAACCATTAAGCTTATCAACTTTTAATGTAACAGCTTTTGCATTAGGAGTTTTCATTATCTTCGTTTTACAAAAATTAAAACATAAAAAAGAAGGGATTTAAGAAATTAAATCCTTATGATTTCACTTATCAGCAATTGCATAACTATTGAATATTTATTCATAATATCTTGACTTTCTTGCATATTTATGAGATAAAGAACAAAGTTAATGTATAAAGGATTAAGTGAATATACAATGAAAGATCAAGAAAATACCAAAAAACAAGAAAATTTAAATGAGAAAAAAAAGCCTATTACCATTCAGATGACTGATGGTGTTCTTATTCCAAATAAGAATAATGGCAAAATCTTAAATAGTTGGAGAATAACTTTTTATTTTGCACTTCTTGCATTATTATCTTTAATTGTTTTCTTCCCAGATCCATATAGAGAAATCTTTTTAGTATGTATTCAAGGAACTCCAGTAACTTTTCAATGTACTGTATTTGCAATAATTGGTGCCGTAATAATTGGAACAATTACAGGTTTAGGATCTGTATCAAAACATCATATAATTAATATGATTAGTGGAGTATATGTTGAACTTATTCGTGGTATTCCACTATTAGTACAACTTATTTTTATATACTATGCTTTAGGAAGATTCTTCCATTTAAGTGGAATCACAGCTGCTATTATAGCTTTAGCAATTTGTTTTGGTGCATATATGGGTGAAATAGTTAGAGCAGGTATACAAGCTATACCTAAAGGACAAATGGAAGCTGCTATTGCTCTTGGGCTTTCAAGATATCAAGCTTTTAGATATGTAATCTTACCACAGACTTTAAAAGTAGTTTTACCTGCAGTAGGAAATGAATTTATTAGTATGTTAAAAGATTCTTCATTAGTTTCAGTTATAGCTTTAAGTGATATTTTAAGAAGGGGTAAAGAGTATATTTCTAGAACTTTCTTATCTTTAGAGACTATGTTAGTAGTAGCTTTAATATACTTAATTATTACATTAATTTTATCACGCTTAGTTGGAAAATTAGAAGAAAGGATGAACAGCAATGCCTAATATTAAAATAGAAAATTTACAAAAAACTTTTGTTACTAAAAATGGAAATACAGTTCATGCTGTTAATCAAGCCTCTTTAGAAGTTAAAAACGGTGAAGTTGTAGTCATTATTGGCCCATCAGGCAGTGGTAAATCTACCCTACTTAGATGCATTAATAAATTAGAAATTCCAACAGGTGGGTCAATCCTAGTCGATGATATTGATGTTGTAAAAAACTCAACAGATATTAGAAAAATTAGAGAGGAAGTTGGTATGGTATTCCAATCCTTTAACTTATTCCCTCATTTAAGTGTGTTAGATAATATAACTTTAGCTCCTTTAAAAGTTAAGAAGATGAATAAAGCAGAAGCTGAAAAGATTGGTATGCAACTTCTTGAAAAAGTTGGACTAAAAGAAAAAGCAAATTCCTATGCAAATCAACTTTCCGGAGGACAACAACAAAGGGTTGCAATTGCTAGATCTTTGGCTATGCATCCAGATATAATGCTTTTTGATGAACCAACAAGTGCTCTTGACCCAGAAATGATTAAGGAAGTATTAGATGTTATGCTAGATTTAGCAAAAAGTGGAATGACTATGCTCTTAGTAACTCATGAAATGGGTTTCGCTAGAGCTGCAGCCACAAAAGTCGTATTCATGGATGAAGGGAAAATAATAGAAGTTGGAACACCGAATCAGATCTTCGATAACCCTCAAAATGAAAGAACTAAAACGTTCCTAGAACATATTTTATAATAAAATTTTTATAATTTTTTATACATAATAATATAAACCGTTGCCAAGATTTAAAACTTGCAACGGTTATTTTTTTATAAAGCAATTAGCATTTAGTGTTTTTTTTAATGTATATAGCTTTCAATAACCGTATATTTTATAACGAATATATTATTCTTTTATATTTTTTTATTCACAAAATTACGCTACATTTAACCATTGCATTATTATTGTAAGTCTCGAAAATACAGCATTTAAATATTATTTTGTTTATATAATATTTTTTTAGAGCTTATTGTTGACATAAGTTGCAAAGTATTTTATATTGTGCTCATAGACAAAATGTACTCTATTTTGCTTTTAAGAGTATTAACTCTCTATTAATTATCACTTTGGGTGTTTCAAAAATGAAACACCCATTTAAATTTCAAAGTATTATTTATAGGATTGTACAAACATCAAAGAAGTTGTAACTTAAAAGTAATAATTAAAGAGGTTATAATTTTATGAAAAATCAAAAAAGTTGGCTTGAAAGAAATATTTCTTTACCAGTTTTAGCAAAACCTGAGGCTGAAAAAGAAAATTCCATTTCTCATGCAATTGCAGCTATACTTGCAGTTATTGGATTAATCTACATCATTTTAAATCTTGATAAAGCAAATAATCCAAATCTAAAAATCGGACTCATTATTTTTGCGCTTTCAAACTTACTATTGTATTTTGCTAGCTCTTTATATCATGGGCTTCCCAAAAACAATGCAAAAAGGGTTTGTAGAATATTAGACCATAGCAATATTTACTTTTTGATTGCCGGCACTTATTCACCACTCCTTCTTTTTGTAAACACAGATAAAAGTATAAAAATATTTTATTTTTTATGGATAATAGCTTTGTTGGGAGTCGCTTTTACTCTGATTTTCTGGGGAAAGTTAAAGCCATTGCATGTTGTTCTTTATTTAATAATGGGTTGGATATTAGTATTTTTTTGGAATGATATTATTCCCAACTTACCTAAAGGTGTTTTAACTTATATTTTAACTGGTGGTATACTTTATACTTTAGGGGTTATTTTTTATGGGTTCAAAAAAATACCTCATGGGCATCTAATTTGGCACATTTTCTGTATTGCAGCAAGCATTACCTTTTATGTTGGGATTGTAAAATTCCTTTTATAAAATATAAAAAAAACCCTAGCTACTTGTTTTGCTAGGGTATTTTTATAATTATATTTTTATTGAGCTAAGAGTTGTTCTATCGCTGAGATTAAAGTGTCTTTAGAAACCATACCTTGATATCCATTTACAGGAGTTCCTTCCTTATCTAATAAAATAGTTGTTGGTAAACTATTAGATTTAAATAAATAAGAAATATAACCAGGATCTATAACAACAATAGTATCATCATTAAAATACTCATCAGCAAAAGCACTTAGTGCTTCTTCTGTTTCTCTTTCACCATCAAATGAATCAAAGAAAATAAAAGTAACTTTACCTTTATACTCTTCACTAGCCTCTATGAACTCTGGCATTTCTGCTTGACAAGGAGGACACCAAGAAGCAAATGAATTAATAACAACAGGTTTACCTAGCTCTGCAAGTTCCCAGAATGTTGTCTCTTCACCATTCATTAAAGTTAGAGGGATATCAGGCATCATATTTGGATTCTCTTTAGGTGCAATATCTTGATCAGAAGACTGTGAATCTACACTTTGAGCTTCTGTACTACTAGTTTGAGCCGTGCTATTAATTTGACTAGTACTACTAGCTTGTACAGTACTTACATCTTTTGATCCAAGTTTATCTGCTTCTTTTTCTAAATCATTTATTTTATCATTATCAACAGTAATTGTTGGTACGTAGGAAGTATTAGGCCCATTCTCACTTAGTTTGCCATATCCTAAATAAGCAAGAACAAATATCAATACAATCAATAATATGATTAATAAACTATTTCTCTGATTTCTATTCATAAACTATCTCCAAAAATTATTCGAACAAAATTGCTGGTGAATAACCCATCACCATTAAAATACCCATTATCAAGAGCAAACCGCCACTAATGATTGTTACTACTTTATAATGTTTTTTTATAAAGGCAAAAGCGCCTTCTAACTGTTTTAACAATAAGGCTGACAAGAAGAACGGAATTGCCAATCCTAAAGAATAAGCAATAAGAGTAAATATCCCTTGATACAATGTAGCAGTATTAGCTGCTAACATTAATGCAGAGCCTAAAAAAGGACCTGTACAAGGAGACCAACCTACTGCAAAAACAATCCCAAAAACAAATGAAGAAAAATAATTTAAACTTTTTGTCCTTGCTTTTAATTTATAAGTATTTTCCAAAAATGGAAGAAGTTTAAGTCCTAAAAAACTTAAAGCAAAAATAATTACAAGTACCCCGCCTACTCTATTAATCATATCTAAGTGTTCACTTAGATACTGCCCTAGGAAGCTAGCACTAGCCCCTAAAGATGCAAATAATATTGTAAAGCCCAGTATAAAAAAGATTGAGTTAAAAATAAGCTTATTTTTATCTACAACTTCTCCATCTTTTTCAGCTATTCCCCCTGCCAAATAACCAATATATAGTGGTATCATTGGTAATACACAGGGACTTATAAAACTTAATAATCCTTCTAATAATGCTGTTATATATGCCATGCTTATATAATAAAGGCATCAATTAATTTGTAAAGTAACTTTATCACCTAATTTTGTTAATAATTGTTTATTCACTATTAAATACAGTCAAACTACATACAATAAATAATAAATCTCAAATTATTTATAAAAGTATTCAAAATTAAGACAAATAAAGCTATAATATTCAATATGGCTAAAAAAAAGAAAAATATAGATAGAGCAGCTGAATTTAATAACTACTACAAATCCCTATTTCAAGATAGATGGGATGATTTAAAAGTTGCTTTATTAAAAGAAAAAGAAAATATTGAATTTTCTAAAAATTTAGAAAAACCATATTTTTTTGACGAAGCTTCCCTTTTTTGTGTAAACCTTCTCGATATAAAGGAAGGAGATAATGTTCTTGATATGTGTGCAGCACCAGGAGGCAAGTCTTTAGTCTTAGCTTCTAAATTAAAAGGAACTGGGCATTTAACATCAAATGATAGATCGAGTAAAAGAAGAGCTAGGTTACACAATGTAATTGACTCCCATTTAAAAGAAGAATATAGAAAAAATATTTCTATTACTGGACATGATTCCACTAAATGGGGATTATTTGAACAAGAAGTATATGATAAAATATTATTAGATGCACCTTGTTCTAGTGAAAGGCATGTATTAAGTGATCCATCCTACTTAAAACAATGGTCATTAAATAGACCAAAACATTTAGCATACCAACAATTTGCCATGTTAGCAGCTGCCCTCGAAGCTGTAAAAGTTGGTGGTACTATCTTATATTCAACTTGTGCAATTACACCTCTAGAAGATGAAGATGTAATTAAAAAATTATTTAAAAAAAGAAAAGATCGATTCGAGTTAATCAACTTCGAATGCGATATTGCAGAAGATAGAGAATTTGGTAAAATTGTGTTACCCGATGTTAGTAAAAATAGAGGTCCACTTTATTTTTGCTTAATTAGGAGAAAAAAATGAGTATTGTTAGTATTGAAAGATGTGAAGACTATGAAATTGAAAATGTTTATAAGGTATTAAAAGATATAATTGAAAATTCTGATATGCCTAAAGTCAAAAATAAAACTATTTTATTAAAACCAAATATTTTATCAGACTCCAAACCAGAAGCTTGTATAACAACTCATCCTGCAGTTTTAACAGCTTTGATTAGACTATTAAAAGAAATGGATGCTAAAAAAATATTAGTTGGAGACTCCCCTGGCCTTCACTCCCCTAAATTCAAACCAAAAAAATCCAAGATTTATCAAGTCTGCAAAGATGAAGATGTAGAATGGGTTAATTTCCATAAAAAAACAAAAAAGAAAAAAATACCTTTTATAGATAGAAAAATTGCTGTTACTAAAACTTTAGATGAAGTAGATTTTTGTATTTCAGTTGCAAAATTTAAAACGCATGAGCTAATGACTACAACAGGAGCTATAAAAAATATGTTTGGTCTAGTTCCAGGACTAAATAAAAGCAAACAACATGTTCACAATCCAACAAAAAAAGGCTTTGCTAAAATGATTTGTGGATTATTTAGTGTGAGCAAAACAGAATTTGCAATAATGGATGCAATTGTAGGTATGGAAGGAGCAGGACCTGGTAATGGGGATCCTAAAAAAGTTGGTCTATTAATGGCTAGTAACGATGCACTCGCCTTAGATATTAGCCAAGCTATTATAATGGGACACAATCCATTAGATATTCCAATAATAAAATATGCTATAAAAAAACGATTAACAGAAACCACTAAAATTGATGAAATAACTTATAGCAAACTTAATGCAAATGATTTAATTATTAAAGACTATAAGAGAATAGGTAAAGATACTGTTCCAACACAGCGCCCTGCACCTACTTTTATTGCTGATCGTTGTATAAGATGTAAAAAATGTATTAAGATATGCCCCGCTAACGCACTAACTCTTCAAAAGAAAAAAATTGTTATTGATGAGGAAAAATGCGTTAGATGCTATTGCTGCCATGAAGTATGTCCAGCAAAAGCGATTAAAATAAAATAGATTTCAAAACCAATAGGAACTTATGGACTTAAAAAAAGAATTAAATAACGAACAATACATAGCGGCCTCAACAATTGATGGTCCGCTATTAATTATTGCGGGTGCTGGTAGTGGAAAAACTAGAATGTTGACATATAGAATTGCTCACATGCTAGAAAACAATATAGATGAAAGAAATATATTGGCTTTAACCTTCACCAACAAAGCTGCAAAAGAAATGGGTCAAAGAATAAGAAATTTAACTAAAAAAGAATTAAAGCATCTTACAACTACAACTTTCCACTCTTTTGGATTAGGACTCTTAAAACAACATATCCATCATTTAGGATGGAAAAATAATTTTACAATTTATGATACTAATGATAAATTATCCCTTATTAAACAAGTAATCATTAACCTTGGCTGGTCTATAGATGCTTTCAATCTATCCGATGTTCAAGATTATATTAGTAAATATAAAACAAAAAGATTAGAAATAAATAATAATACGGCCGAAAATACCAAAATTCTAATTAATGAATATCAGAAATATTTAAAAACTTATAATGCTGTTGATTTTGATGATTTAATAGTAAAACCTTTAGAATTATTTGAAAAATTACCTGAAATTTTAGAAAAAACAAGTAATAGATTTAAATATATTTTAGTAGATGAATTTCAAGATACTTCAATATCTCAATATAGACTCGTTAAAGCATTAGCTGATAAAAATAGAAATTTATGTGTTGTCGGGGATGATGACCAAAGTATTTATTCTTGGAGAGGTGCTAATTATGAGAACATATTAATGTTTGAAAAGGACTTTCCAGAGCGTAAAGAAATAATGTTAGAGAGAAACTATAGAAGTAGTAAAACGATACTTGATGCTGCTAATAATCTGATCACAAATAACAAACAAAGAAAAGATAAAAAGTTATGGACCAAAAGTGATAAAGGTACAAATATATATTTAATTAGACCAGATGATGGTGAAAAAGAAGCAAATCAAGTTGCAAGAGAAATTATTGAGCTCCATAAAAAGGAAAATATAAAATTTAATAACTTTGCTATTCTTACAAGAACTAATGCTTTAATACCTGCATTTGAATCTGCTCTTATGATGAGAGATGTTAGTTGTCACGTCAGTGGAGGCAAATCTCTTTTTGAGCGAAAAGAAATAAAAGATATATTAAGTTATTTAAAAGTAATAATAAACCCAGATGATGATGTTAATTTTTTAAGAATTATTAATACTCCGAGAAGATCAATTGGAAGAGTTACAATAGATAAAATAAAAGACGTTGCTAATACTCATAACGTTTCATTATATTCTGCCCTTGCAATCATGGCGTATTCAAACGATTACAAAATTAGAGATACCACAAGAAATTCTTTAAAATTTGTATATAATTTAATTGAAAAATATTCTAGGGAATTTGAAGAAAATGAAGATAAAACTAGGTACAAAGTTCTAAACCACTTAATTCTAGAAATAAATTACAAAGATTTTTTAATTGAAGAAAATAATAGTGAAAAAGCTGTTTTATACAAATTAAAAGGTATCAATATACTTTCTGATATGTTAAGAAAATGGGAACAAAACTATTTTAATGAGGGAGCTTCTTTAGAGAATTGGGTTAATAGAATTTTATTAAATGGAAAAGACAATGATGATGAAAATAAAACTAGTGTAAATATAATGACTATGCATGCATCAAAAGGTCTTGAGTTTGACATTGTATACTTAGTTGGGATAGAAGATCATATTATCCCAAGCCAAAGAGCAATCGAAGAAAACCCTAAAAACATTGATGAAGAGAGAAGACTATTCTATGTTGCAATTACTAGAGCCAAAGAAAAATTAATTATTAGTTCTGCAAAAAACAGAATCAGAGGCACTCAAATTATACAAAGTGCTCCTTCTAGATTTATTCAAGAAATACCTGAAAATCTAATTGATGAAGCTGAAAATAGACTCATTCCTAAATCAGAAATAAGTAATTCTTTTGCAGCAATGAGAGCTAGATTACAGGGCAAATAATTGCCCTGTAGTCTTATTAATTAATCATTGAATAATTTCATATCTCCATCTTTAATCCAGCCTTTTCTTCTCATAAAGAATGCGATTAAGAGAGATAGTACTGCAGGAAGAATAAAGTGTAATAATATAACCTTAGGAAGTGCACTTGTACCCATTACAGCAATAGTATTAAATTGACCAACTAAACCACTTGTTCCCATACCAGCACCGGCTGCATTGTTTTCCATTTTAAACACCACAGTTGATAGAGGTCCAATTAAAGCTGCTGTCAATGTAGGAGGAATCCAAATTAATGGATTGTGAATAATATTAGGAACTTGTAACATACTAGTTCCAATTCCTTGTGAAATTAAACCACCCATCTTATTTTCTCTATAGGAAATTACTGCAAAACCTATCATTTGAGCACTACAACCAACAGTTGCAGCGCCAGCTGCCAAACCTGATATTCCAAGACTAATACAAATTGCAGCGGAAGATATTGGAAGTGTTAGAACCATTCCTACAACTGTTGCAACTAATATACCCATAGGTAAAGGATACAAGGTTGTAAGCGAATTAATAAATAAACCTAAAGCTTTCATCATTGAACTTACATAAGGAGATACAAATATTCCAACTAGACCACCAGCAATAATTGTACAAATAGGTATAACCATAATATCAACTTTTGTTTTCTGGCTAACTAGTTTTGCAACTTCAGCTCCAACCAAACTAGCTAAAAGAGCTCCAACAGGCTCACCTATTGCAACACTAGCTATTGAGCCATCTCCTGATAAAACAAACGTTCCAGCACCAATAGCACCTGCTACAGCTGCACTTAAAACACCAAGCTTAGGTGCATTAACAAATAAAGCTACCCCTAAGCCTATAGCCGGTCCTGTTAAATACTGAGCTACTGTACCAAAACTAATTAGAAAAGGTAAATTTAGGTAAGTTCCGACTTGTTTGATGATTAATCCAATAATTAAAGAAGCAAAGAGACCTTGGGCCATACCATTTAAGGCATTAATGATATAGTCACCAACCTTCTTTATTTTTTTGGGATTATCTTGTGAATTCTTATTCATAATAAAATCCTTATATATAGGGTTGGATGACTTAGCTGATATTAAATCTATTGTTTAATAACAGGCCTCCATTTACTTTGAACTATAATAAAATTATCTAAGTATGTAAAGCCTAAAAATCAATAGAATATATTGCACCTTCATATGGATGGAGTAAGATTTCTTTATTATTAAAATCAGGGCTTTTTGCTAATGGATTGGTGGAAAATATTGATTCTTTTGCTAAAAAAGGTAGATCTATTGAACTAAATTTAATTGTTCTTTTTTTTCTAGAGAAGTTTAATAAAACAAGGAAGGCCTCATCCTCACTACTTCTAATATAAGAAATAATATTATCATCATTTACATCAATAAAAGCTACATCTCCTTCAATAAGGGCCTTATGGCTATTTCTTAAAGCAATAAACTTTTTATAATATTTGAAAATAGATACATCTTTTTCTTTTTGAATTTCTAAGCATTTTTTGATATTGCCTTGTGGTAAATAGGGTTTAACTTGTGAAAAACCACCATAAGGGGTGGTATCCCATAGCATTGGACCTCTTGCACCATCTCTACTATTTTGAAAAAAGAAAAGTTGTTTTCTTTGTAGATCTTTTTGAACTTTTTTAGGAATAATTGAATCTTCTAAACCCAATTCTTCACCATAGTATAAAAAGGGAGTCCCTCTTTGGGTCATTAAAAACATAGTAACAAGTCTAGTTTTCTTCATATTTCCATTGAGACGGGTCATCAATCTTTTATAATCATGATTTGAAAATACCCAACAAGGCCAAGATGTATCACAGGCTTCTACCCATCTCTTTGCAGCTAATCTAAAGTTTTTTGGTTTAATAGGAGTATTTGCAATTGAATAATCAAAGGCTAAATGTAATTCATCTTTATATGCTCCGTAATATGATGCTACTAATTCAGGCTCCCCTGGTGGAGCTACAACAATATCTCCAATCAAAACCCTATCTTGATATGTATCGACTAAAGATCTAATTCTCTTTATGATTTTATGAGAATAAGGCCTATTTCTATCAAATATATGTCGTTGTTTTAAATAACTATTTCTAAAAGTACCTGGAAATTTAGGATTATCTCTTAAATCCTTGTCTTTAATAATTAAATTCGTACAACTTAGTCTTAGCCCATCAACACCTAAATCTAAATAGTGCTTAAAAACATTAAGCATTTCAGTAACTAAAGCTTCACAACGCCAATTTAAATCTGGTAAATCTTTTGAAAAAGAATGCATATAATACTGTTTTCTTTTTTCATTGAAAGTCCAAGAACTACCTCCAAAGTTTGAGATCCAGTTATTGGGAATTTCATCAGACCAAATATAATAATCACTATATTCATTGTCTTTAGATGCACAGCTATTTTTAAACCAACCATGAAATATTGATGTATGATTAATAGGAATATCAATTACTAATTTCAATTCATTGCTATGGAGAACTTCAATTAAATGAATGAATTCATCCATGGTTCCAACTTTACTATCTATATCATAATAGTTAGTAACATCGAAACCACTATCGTAATATGGTGAGGGGAAAAAAGGTGTTATATATATAGCATCAATACCAAGCTCTTTTAGATAGTCTACCTTTGAAATTAAACCGTTAAAATCTCCAATTCCATCGTTATTACTATCTTTAAAGCTTCTTAAAAATATTTGATAAAATATAGCTTTTTGCCACCAATTTGTGTCCATAATAATCTTTAATAGCCTCTCTTTCTGTTTGATTTAGAATAATTGATACAGTTAAAAAAAACAACTAATATATCATTGCAAATTATTATTTTGTGAAACAAAATAAACTTAAAGTACAAAACAATATATAAAATAGTAATTTGAAAAAAAATACTCTGAAATGCTAGATTCCAGAGTTCAAAAATATTTTTAATTAGAAATTATTACATATCATCATCATCGTTGATGAATTTAAAATTCTTTTGAAAAAATTTCAAAGCAAATCTTATACCAGATGCCCATCCTAAGCCCATTTCATCAAATTGAGCTTCCAATGATTTTTTAAAAGAAGGTTCAATAGAAAAAGTTGTAAGGCTCTTTTTTTCTTTCTCATCTTTTTTTATATTTTCACTGAATAATTTATCCGCTCTTAATTGACTTGAACTGTTGTCGTTTTTCTTTAATGCCATTTTTAACTCCAAATTTCGCTTTCCATTTCTTCAAAAGTTAGCTTTGTTTTTTCTTTTAATCCTTTTCCATTTTCTTTAAACAACTGAGGTGCAACATTTTTATCTTGTGATTTTCTAAATACAGGATCAACAGGAATTTGAAAAATTCTAAAATTACCCTTACTTGCAGCCTCATATATATCTCTATGTTGACGAATTCTATCATCGTAAGAATTTATTACAACCTTTTCATGAATAACTTCTGCTCTAAAATTCTTTTTTAATCTATTTAATTCGTCTATAAAAATTTCTAATCCATCTAAACTAAATGCTTCTGGGGTCATTGGAGTTATAACTTCATCACTTGCAATAAGAGCTGATCTTTCTAACCTCCCTAGACCGGGAGATAAATCTAATATCACGTGTTGAAATTTTCCTTTAAACTCTTGAATTAAATCTTGAATTACAAAGGGTTCCTCAGCTAATTTAGTTTCTGAATATAATTTTAAGGTACCACCAATTCCAAAAGTTGGTAATATATATAAATTAGGAACTTGCTCAACTGCCACAATAGCATCACTAGCAAAACATTTACCTTGAACTACGTCAGATAATTCCCATTTAGGTGTACTTGATAAAAACCAAGAAGAAGCATTGCCTTGTGGATCTAAATCAACTAGCAAAGTTGGAATACCAGCTAGCGCTGATTGGCAAGCTAGGGTACCAGAAATTGTAGTTTTTCCTACCCCACCTTTTTGTAAATGAAAAGCAATAGTTTTTGTCATATCTTTAAAACCTTATATCAATTTATTATATACAAGTTCTTCTTTATTTAACAAGTATATTGTTTTATATTTTTTAGAAATCATAATTTTCACTTGTATTAAAACTTATGTTTTGTATATATAAATAAATTATATTAATATAAAAACATATGTAAATAATAC
>JAQQAS010000004.1 GCA_028532815.1 Pleomorphochaeta sp. | reverse complement strand
TTAACATGAGCTGGAGTGGTAATGAAGAACTTCCTGCAGGGGACTATGTAAGTAACGTAAAAATCGAATACACAATTAAATAATAAAACATACATAAAATTAAGAGAGATGTGGGTAGCTTTGGGGAGCTACCCTTTTTTTTTATTATTTACAGAACCTATACCTCAATTGAAATATCAACTAGGCAATTTAGCCTCTTTATGATAAAATCTTCTTATATTAACTTATAGGAGATACATTTGTTTTCAGATATCAATCAAGTTGAATCAATAATACAAAATGATAGTGGTTTAACTTTACTAACAAAAAAAAATTCTCCTTTTATTCTTTCTTTTTTATATAAAATTTTTAAAGAAGATGAAAATGAAAATGGAGTTGAACAAAACTATTTTATTCAAAAACTCTCAAACTATATTAGTTCTTTTGATGAAAACTTCACAATTGATGAAGAAAACCTTGAGCAAAACAATAATGCTACGATAGAACTAGATAATTTTGATAAAGCATTTAATCTTACAAAAAAATGGTCAGATCCTTCAAATAGATTTATTTATAGATATTACAATGAAAATAATATTGAAATGGTTGATTTATCAACATCTGTCGATAGACTTTTTAGATATCTAGAAGAAATAGAAGATTTAAAAAACATGTTCATTGGAACTGAATCCAAATTTTTAGAAGTACTAGATAGAATAAAAGAACTAGATCAAAATACAGTTCAAAATCCTCAAGCTAGGATTAATGATTTACAAAAACAGAAAAAACAAATCGAAGATGAAATTAAAAAAATTGAAGAAACAGGAAAAGTAGAAACATATTCCCATCTTCAAGTTTCAGAAAGAGTTGAATCATTAAACAAAGTTTCAAAAACCCTACTTTCAGACTTTAAACAATTAAAAGATAATAACCATAAAATATTTTCAGATCTTTGTAAAAGGCAATTTGAAACTACAGAAAATAGAGGAACAATACTCTCTCATATTCTAGACCAAACAGAAGAACTACAGAAAACACCTCAAGGCGAAAGTTTCAATGCATTTTGGCATTATCTAAGCAAACAAAGCGATGAAGATACTATAAGAAACAAAATCAACAAAATAAGAACTCGCCTCCCTAATCAAAAGATAGATGTTGAATTCTTTAACACATTTGAGAATTCACTTTATAAAGCTGGAAAAAATATTCTTGAAGAAAACAGAATGTTATCTGAAAAATTAAAAAGAATTATTACAAAAAAAACAAGTTCTGAATATCAATATGTATCATCATTAACAAAGGATATTAAAACTCTTTGTGTTGATAAAACTGTTGAAAAACCTTACAAAAAAGAAATTCTAATTATGGATGGCTTACCATATATTAATAATGATATGGCAAGACCGCTTGAATTGATTGATAACAACAGAACTGTAAAACAAAAACTATATGCAAAAGGTGATCTTCCTGAAATTGATGTATCACAACTGATTATTGATATTTATGTAAATGAAGCTGAAATTAAAAGTAATTTAGAAAATATTTATAAAACAGCAAAAGAGACTAAATCTAAACTTACAGTCCAAAAAATCTTTGATACTTACAAAATTAAATATGGGTTAGCAGAAGTTCTAACTTATTTAGCTATTCTATTTAAAACAGATTGGGCAAGTGTAGAAAAAAACGATAAAGAAAAAGTAACATACACTAGTTATGAAGATAAAACAAATATTTCTTTATTAATCCCGAAGGTGGTAATAAATTATGAATGAAATGGAATTTAAAAACACAAAACAATGGAGTGATATTTGTGTAAGGCTTCTCCAGGGACCAATTTTTGAAGAAGACAGTGAAGAAATTTTTGAAAATTTAAAGCTTTGGGCAAAAGAAATAAATGAATATTTTAATGTAATTGGTTTAAAACTATTTTATAACGAAGAGCTTGATTATGCTTTTTTACAACAAATTGAAGATGAAGATGGAAATGTAATTAATAATTTAAATAGATTATTAAAAAGACACCCTTTAACCTTTGAAACTTCATTAATCTTAGTCATTTTAAGAGAAGAATTAGATAAATTTGAAATGGAAAGCATAAATAATGAAAATTTAATACTCAAAGAAAGTGATATAGCGGATTTAGTTGAACCTTTTTATCAAGATTATTCTGATAACATCAAATTTAAAGATATGATTTCAACAAGTCTTAACTATTTATCAAATATGAATTTTATTAAACGTATCTCAAGATCTGATGAAAATCTTAAACTATCAAATGATAGAGAATTTATTATAAGAAATATCATAAGAGCAAAAGTTGATGCTTCATTCTTAAAAGAATTTAAAGAAACCTTAGAAAAAAACAAGGAGAGTGAATAAATATGGAAGAACTAAGATTAGACCTTGATTTAGGCATTTCCCATACAGGATATAGACTTTCCTATTTCCAATTATACAATTGGGGAACTTTCGATAACCATATTGTAAATGTTACTCTCGATGGTGAAAATACACTTTTAACAGGAGGCAATGGCTCTGGTAAAACAACTTTAGTCGATGCACTTCTTACATTAATCGTTCCAACAAATGATAGAACATATAATCTCTCAAGTGGAAACGATGGTAAAAATGGAAGAACAGAAGAAAGTTATGTATTAGGAGCTTACTCAACAGAAAAAAGTGATGATGATTATACTGCAAGTAGAAAATTACTAAGAGACAAAACATGTCATAGTATTATATTAGCTAATTTTTCAAACAAAACAGCTATAAATTCAATTACTCTAATGCAAATCCGTTATTTCTCTTCTAATGGAACACTAAAAAGACAATATTTTGTAATTGAAGGTGAATTATCTATTGAAATGTTAAATGAAAAAAATGTTGGCTATAATACAAGTGGAAATTGGATACAGGAACTAAAAAAAGCCTTCCCTACTTTATCAATTACCTCTTACGATACCTTCAAACGTTATAGTCATGATTTTTCAAAGAAATTCGGTTTCAGATACAGAGATAAAGCTATTAAAATATTCTCACAAACAGTTGGAATGAAAGATCTTCATGATTTAAATAGTTTTATTAGAGATAAAATGCTTGATGAAAGTGATTCTTATGAGAATTTTAATATAATTTCTAAGAATTATAATAATTTAATGCTTCTTAAAAACCAAATTGATAAAGAAGAATTACAAATTAAAATGTTAGAGAACATTAGTGACTCTTATTCTTCATATCAATATTTCTCGACAAAAAAAGAGAAAAAAGAATTAATAAAAGATAAATATCTACAAATTTGGCATGCCCAAGCTTCTTTATCTATCTTAACAAAAGAAATAGATGAATATAGTATTAACCTTGAAAATTCTGAGATCGAGATAAAAAGTAAACAAGAAGAAAAAGAACTTCTTGATAAAAGTATTTTTGAAATAAATCAAACACTTCTCTCAGATGAAAGAGCAAACAGAATTGAAAGTTTAAATACTAGAAGAAAAGATTTACTAAAAACAATTGAGCACATTCAATCTCAAATTGATACTTATAAAAAGAATATTTCTATTTTAAATCTAGATTTCCCTGCTTCAGAAAATGAATTTAATAAAGTAAAAAATAATGCCTTATCAAAAATTTCTATAATGGAAAATAGAATTGAAAAGCTAGAAGAAGATAAAAATGAATTAATTGCTTTAATAAATACTGTTACAAAAAATATTGAAAATATCCAAACTCAATTAACTGCAGTAGAAAAAAAGAATAGCAACATTCCTTTAGAATATTTACAAATAAGAGACGATATTTGCAAAGAAACAGGTTTAGAAAGTGATGATTTAAAATTCTTTGGAGAATTGATTAGAGTCAAAAATAATTCTCTAGATAAAGCTTTATCCTTAGAATCTTTAATCAGACCTATCGCCCTATCTCTTATAGTTCTACCACAAAATGCCATTAAGGTTGCAAATTATCTTTATGAGAAAGAGCTTAATAATACTATTGAAGTTATCATTATTGAAGATGTTAAAAACGATTTGTTAGAAAATGGAGAAGACAAGGACCAACTAAATATTTTTGATGATGATGAGGAAATAATCTTTGAAGAAGAAAATTGTCCAAACATTTCAAACTTAATGTTAGAAGTTAAAGAAGATTGTCCTTATAAGGCTTTTATTGAAAAGTATTTAAGTATTAATTTCAATCACAACTTATCAACAAATAAAGAAATTGTTCTTAGCTCGGATAACACCTTTAGTGAAAAAGCTTTATTAAATATTAATAAAAAATTCATAAAAGCGATAACTAATGAAGACTTAGATATTCATATTCTAGGTTGGGAAACTGAAAAGAAAATAAATAGACTTAGAAACAAAATCGAAGAATTAACAATACAATTAAAAGCTTTTGAGAAAGATTTAGTTAACCAAAATAATCTAATAAATAAGGCAAATAAAAAGCGCTTGAGCTATATTTATTTATCTGAGATATCAGATTATTCAACTATAAACAAAGACCAGTTCTTAATTCAAATAAAAGATATTGATTCTCAACTTTTAGAACTTAAAAATGCAGCTTCAGATTTAGAGGAATTACGAGACAATCTAATAGAAAAAGAAACTAAGAGAAAAGATCTTGAATTAAGAATAGGGGATTTAAACCAACAAATTGGTGGTTTAAAAACAAATTTAAACACAAAAATTAATAAAAAAGAAAAAGTTGATGCTCTATTATTTAATCAAGATTTAACTCCATTTTTTGAACCAATATCTCAAATGCAAAGCGAATATGAGATTCCAACTAAGTTCTCTGGAATAGAAGAAGTTAGTTATTACAAAGAAGGAATTGAAAACAAATTAAATAGTGAAATCAGATATTTTGATCAAGAGTTAAGTAAAGTTGAAAAAGAGCTATATTCTAGAATTAATCAATTTAAAAATCCAAATTCTTCTATAACTTTAGAATATCCCTCTTGGACTAGTGATACAAATAATCTACCTAGAGAAATAGAATCAATTGAATTATATACCCAGATGTTAAATAAATTAAAAACAGATTCTTTACCAAAATACAAAGAACAGTTTTCTAATTTAAGGACACGTCAGATTCAACAAGATATAATTGATTTAAATTCTAGTATCAAAGACTGGAATAGAAAAATTAAATCAAATATTTCGGACTTAAATGATAGTTTAAATAGCATTGAATATCAAAAAGCTCCTAATACAAAAATAAGATTAACAATTGAGAGAGCAAGAGATAAAGATATAAGAAAATTTAAAAACTTGCTTGATAAAGCTATTCCTGATCCAGCAGTTGCTGCTTTAGGAAAAGAAGAGCAACAAAAAGCAAATGAGAAGTTTATTTTTGCTGTTGATAAACTAGTTAATACTTTAAAAAATGATGATAGATTTGCAACTAAAGTTCTTGATGTTAGAAATTGGTATCAATTTGCTGTAGAAGAATATGATTGTGAAACATCTGAACAAGTAAGGTTCTATAAAGACAGTAGTGCAATATCTGGTGGGCAAAAAGCAAAGTTAGCATATACAATATTAGCAGCTGCCATAGCCCATCAGTTTGATGTATTTAATTATGATAATAGTGCTAGGTCCTTTAGATTTGTAATTGTTGATGAAGCCTTTAGTAAAAGTGATGACGCCAACAGTAGATATGCTATGGATTTATTTAAAACAATGGACCTACAATTAATGGTAGTAACTCCAATGGATAAAGTAAATCTTGTAGAACCGTATATAAAAAGTGTTCAAATTACAATTTGTAAGGATGGGAAACATTCTTTTGTTCATAGTATAAAAAAAGAAGAGTTAAACGATGTTAACGAAGGAAGAAATTAAACAAAAGGCTTTAAATAAATATAATGGTTATTTAAAATCAATTATTAATAATGATACTTATTTCCCTTTAGAGATAAAGGGAAATAAGAAAATATCAACCCAGGAATATTCTAAAGCCTTCGAAGCTTTTACAATTTTTTATAATAACAGTAAAGAAAAAAAAGGCTATGGATATTCCTTTGAATATGAAAAAACTAAGAAAATTAAAATAAAAAAAATATTCTTTGAAACCGAAGAAGATTATACAAAGTTTATAGAAAAAGAAAGTCAAACTAATTCATTTAAAAAAAATATAGCAACTCTTAGAAGCACCTTAAACATTACAGATGAAATACTTATATCTAACGTATCAAAAATAGCTAAATGGGATGAGAAATTTTGTACTAATATTGCAAGAATTTCATCTTTTATAATAAAGAACCCACAAAGTAATCTCTATCAACGAGAGCTTCCTATTGCTGTACCTACTAAATTTTTAGAAAAGAACATTACTATTATAACATCATTTATAAGTAATTTTATTCCTTTAAAAAATGTTGATAACAAGTATCAAAAACTTGGATTATTAGATAAATCTTTTTTAATTAAAATTAGAAGTACAAACAATTTTAAAATATTTGATAGCCAAAATAATCTATCATGTACAAGTGAAACAATAACACTAACACCAAAGGAATTTGAAAAGTTTAACCACAGTTCAAAAACCATTTTTATAGTAGAAAACGAAACAACTTTTTATAATTTTCCAATTAGAAAAAATGAACTTTGCTTGTATTCAGGGGGGTTTTCAATTCTTAGTTTTAAAAATAATAATTACTTAAGAGAAAATTCATTATTTTATTTTGGGGACTTAGATGAACATGGATTTGCTATATTCTCTATGTTTAAAGATGTTTATCCCAATGCAAAGAGTATATTCATGGATATGAAAACTTTAATGGAATTCAAAAAATATCGAGCTGAAGGAAAAGAATATAAAGGAACTCTTCAAAATTTAAACAATGAAGAAGAAACCTGTTTTAAATATTTAAAAGAAACAAATTCCAGACTTGAGCAAGAGAAGATTCCTACATCGTATATAAAAAAAGAACTTGATCATATTTTAAAATAAAGCAATCAAAAAATGTTAATTAACCGAGTAAAGGGAAGTGCAAGTATTTCAATAAATTTATAATCAGTATTAAAAATCAAAACTCTTTTAAAAACAAAAGCTAATACTATTGCAAGAATAATTGTAATGCTAACTTCAATAATTGTTTTTCTTAAGGACTTACGTTGTAATTTAACCAATTCTTTTAAATCAGGAATATCACTTAATATTTTAAGTTTATTTTTCATCTCTTCAATTGGAGAAATAAAAGTATAAGTTTCTTTAATATATACAGAAATTGTTTCATCAATATCTTTTTCTTTTATATAGATTCTTAAAAGTCTAAAACCTATTTTGCTAGCTTTTATTAATGAGATTAAAGAGCGAACAAACAGAATTATTATTAATATAGAAGCAATTAAGGCTCCTTCTTTGGAGCTGGAAGATAAAAATAATATTGCAACAACAAAGACTAATAAATTAGAAATACAATTCTTAACAATAGTTTTTGCTTTCTTCTTTAATATTTCATCTAATTTATTTTTTGCAAATTCAAAAGCCTTATTATATCCATTTTTTATTGATTCTTGAACTTTATCCCCAACTGTTTGTTTGACAACAGGCGAAGCTAAATGAGAGCCTAATTTTGCTAGTTTTGATAATTTTGTCCATGCGTAGGATAAAACTGCAGCATCATCAACTAAACCACCAACAGGAATAAAGTCTGGAATAACATCAATGGGAAGGACAAGATATAACAAAGATCCAATTAATAACACCTTTAAACTTGAAGGAGTTTCTTCACTTCTAAAGCCATTATATATATCAACTACTTTGTCCCAAATTTTAGCAATAGGGCCTCTTTTCATCTCAGGCAATTTTACTTCCATATTACTTATCTGAGTTTCACTAGCACCCTCGCCTAATTTTGAAGCTAATTCTATTGCTTTTTTTTCATCGTTTTTTGAATTTAACATGAATAAAGAATAGTCTTCAATTTATAACTCGTCAATAAAGAGTATTAAAGAATTGCCTTGTATTTTTTCTTTGACCTTTAAAAAGTAATTTTAATTCATTTCTCATACTTTCAAAATCACAAAAATAATCTATGTATTGTTTTTTTGCCAACTCATATGGTAAGAATCTATCATTTTTAAACTTATTATATATTAAATCTTTGGATAAATTAAATGACAGAGGATCCACAGTTTCATCTGCAATTTCTTTTAAAGATATTAAAATTGTTTCACATTCAATCTTTGTCTTTTCAATAGTTATAGTTAAATCATTATCAATAGCGGTTTTATAACCTTTATTTTCTAAACTTAAAGATAGAGCTCTCAACTCTCTAGAGCCTAGCCATGGGAATAATGTATATACATTTGATTCACTCTTAATAATAATTGCATGTTGTAATTTAAGATAATGAAATCTGTATCTACTTTTTTCCAAATAAGAATTTGCTGAATGATTTAAATAGGGATAAGTATTATTTGATAATAAAATTTCTTTCATTTTTTTCACTATTCTAATATCAAGATTAACAAAATAATCCCCTTCCCATTTTGCTATACCTCCAACACCATCTTTAATTACTATCACTTCAAGTTTTTCAGTATCAATATCTACGACTTTCCATTTTATTGAGGATAAAACGATTCTATCTCCAAGTCTTACTTCTTTTCCTATTGTACCAATTATTTTATCTTCAAATTTTACACTCATTTCTTTGTTTGCCATGAAAACAGAATAAAAATCATAAAAGTTTGTTAGAATTTCACCTTTTTCACCTAAATTAATTGAATTATCTTCCATAATTTCTAGAAGATCAGATTCTAACATCGAATGTAATAAAGTTTTAAATTCTTCAATTGATATATATTTGAAAACTTGGATTGATAAAACTCTTCTTGCCAAAGAGCTAGGAGCTAAAGCACCCAGTGATTTTATAGTAGAAAGAATTTGATGAAATAATAAAAAATAACAGTATTTCATTATAGCAATTGGTTCTATCCATTTTTCTTTAACATAAAGTTCTATAATAGCTATAGTCTTAATTAAATCTATGGGAATAAATAAAGGATCTTTCTTAAAAAGGTTATCATGTTTTTTCAAAAGGAAAGCCATTTTTCTTGTTTGACCTTTACGACCACTTCTTCCAAGTCTTTGTACAAAAGAAGAAACTGAGAGAGAAGATCCTTGTTGAATAATTAAATCTAATTCTCCAATATCTATTCCTAATTCAAGAGTAACTGTTGCCCCAACACATACCTCTTGCTTAGTTTTTAATCCATCTTCTGCTTCATTTCTTTGTATTCTACTAAGAGATCCATGATGAGCATAAACTTCTAAAGACCCATTTTCTTTATTAACAATATCTTTTAAGCCTGCTGTAATAGCTTCAACATCTTTTCTTGAGTTTGCAAAGACTATGCTCTTTTTACCTTTTGCCATTTTATAGATTTTTTTTAATATTGGTTGCTCAACATCTAAGACACCTGTTTCAAACTCACCTTTATTATAAAAAGTGTACTCTTGTATACTCAAATTTAATGCGGAAGATTTATCTTTCCCGATACAAACACTGCATTTTTTATTGTTACTTAAATTCAAATAATTTGCAGCTTGTTTATAGGATGATAGAGTTGCACTTAACCCTATATGTCTAACCCCACGCTTTATTAAATGTTCAATTCGAGATATTAAGGACATAACCTGTAGCCCTCTTTCATTATTCATAAAACAATGGACTTCATCGATTACAATATACCTAAGGTCTGAAAAAAGAAATTCTATATTTCTTCCTTCTCTCATCACTAAGGCTTCTAAAGATTCTGGAGTTATTTGGATTATTCCTTGAGGGTTTTTTAGAATTTTTTTCTTAGGGGACACTAAACTCTGCCCATGCCAACGAACAAGGGGGATGTCTTCAATTTCTAATAAATCAAACAATCTCTCAAATTGATCGTTTATTAAAGCTATTAATGGACTTATATAAATTACACTAATACTTCTGCTAGGATTGTAATATAAATCAGTTAATATAGGAAAAAAGGCAGCTTCAGTTTTTCCACTAGCTGTTTGGCTCGCTAACAATATATTATTATCAGTATTTAAAATTTCATAAATAGCTTTATTTTGAATATCAGTTAGATTTTGCCATTTGTTATCATAAATATAATCTTGAATATATGGAGCTAGAGAAGAAAATGTATCCATAGTCTTAAATTGTGAATGTTGAAAACTCGTCTTCTATTTCTTCTTCACCATCTTCAATCAACGGCTCACTAAAATTAAAAGAATTAAGTTCTAGTATAGAAGAAACAGTTTCATTTGGATTTTGATGGAGCAAGTTTAATACTTCAATAAAATCTCTAATAATCTCCCTAGGTGTTATTTTATCCTTTGCACCAATTCGATTTAATTCACAAGATAAAAATATCTTTATATCTTCATTTTTTATTGTTTGATTGTAGTTAAATAAAGAGGAATGAAGTTTTGTTAATCTTTCTAGTAAAACAAATAATTCACTATCAGTAAGTTTTTTAATTAGTATAATGGGAGATAATAAATCTTTCATATTTTCATTATAAAAAGAACCTTTTGATAGTCTACTTTTTAAAGCTTCATAACTAAATACACCACGTCTTTGATCTTCTAGGCTATTAGGTGTAGCTCCCATAATAATACCCAAATATTTAGCCTTACCACCTAAGGTATCATTATACATGTTTAGCAACTTCTCATAATTATTAACTCTAGAAATTTTATTTGAAATTTTTGATAAGTTAATCATCTCATCACAAAGAACCAACAAGCCATTGTACCCAGCTTGTTTGGAAAATATTGCAAACAATTTAATATACTCATACCAGTCCTCATCACTAATTATGATATTAACTTTTAAATCCCTTTTAGCATCTCTTTTATTTTGATATTCTCCTCTAAACCATTTTAGTACATTATCTTTTTTCTCAACATCATTATATTCATATGCTAAATAATATGCTTCAAGCAATTTTGCAAATTCAAATCCATGTGTTAATTCTCTGACATTTGAACATCTTTGATATATTTCTTTTAAAACCCATTCTATTCTATCTTCTTCAGAAATATTCTGTGTTTTTGCATCAAAGTTTATTTGATTAATCCATTTATCTAAAACTAAAGAAAGAGCACCACCTGAAGGTTTTGTAGATGAAGAGAGATTATTAATTAATTCTCTGTATGTAGCTAGCCCTTCTTTTTTGGTACCCATTAGACGACGTGATGGAGAAAAGTCAGCATCCATAACTAAAAAACCTTTTTTAGTTACATGAGATCTAATAATTGAAAATAAGAAACTCTTTCCAGCTCCAAAAGGTCCAACTATAAATCTAAAAGTTGATCCACCATCTTCAATTATAGAAATGTCATTTAATATTGCTTCTAATTCTTGATGCCTTCCTACAGCTATATACTCAGCACCATCTCTTGGAACTACTCCACCTCTCAAGGAATTCATTAAACTATTAGCAATTCTCTTTGGTGGCATCTTAAATTGTACTATATTTTCCATTAAATATCCTTAAGCTAAAACTTTCATTAGTTGATCTTTGTAGTCTTCTACAATGTTCATATCTTCTATAATAATATCTTGTGTTATTTCACTTGCTTTTGAATTAATATTATCAATAACTAATGATAACATTATTTTTTTATTTGAGGCAATTTCATTAGCCTCATTAATATCCCCTTCTAGAATATTTCTTAAAACCTCATATTCAAGACTATCAAGGGCTTTTATAACTAAGGCATATTCATTATCCATATCTTCTATACCTTTCCCATTAAAACCCAAATTTGAAATAGTTAAGCTATTTTCTTTACTATCAGATAAAGTAGAATCCTGATTTAAATTGCTTTTTTGCAAACTCTTAAAATAATCTTTTGGATCATCTAATGAATCAGAATCCTTTTTAATATTTGAGACATTAACTTCAAGAGGTATTTCATCCTCAATAATCAGTTTTTCTTGAATTTTAGCACTATTTAGTCTGATTTTATCAACTTCTTCTTTGCTAATAGCAAATTCATTTTGTCTTTTTAACATCTCCATTTTTGATATAGTTGAAGAGTATGCTTTTTTACAATATGAATTTTCTTCAATCCAAGATTTAACAAGCTCATGTATCTCTTTATCACTATCTGAATAACTATATTTATTCCTTAAAAAATATGAAGAAGAATAATTTTCTCTTTTGATAGAATTTATTGTTGGACCATTAAGTAATTCTCTAAAGCTATTTTTAATAAACTCTAAAATTTTTCTAAATGCATTAAAATAAAATACAAGAATTTTATAATAGTCCATAGTACCATAACTAACTCTTAATAAATGACCTTGTTCATTATAGAGATTAATATTTTTGTAAATTGGATATCGACAATATAATTTATTAATAGTATTAGTAGATTTATTTTCATAACGAACTTCAAGACCTTCTTTAACAGAAAATTCAAATTCATTAATTGGTAAATTTAGGTCTTTTTCACTCATTTTATCTACAATGTCTTTGAAAGAATTTTTAATCAAATATTGATCAATTTGATTAGCTTCTATTCCTTTAATTGAATTTTCTAAAATATAATTATACTTATCAAACTTATCTAGAGTTTCATAAAAGTTTGTAAAAATTCCTTTGATATTAAACTTGTTTTTAAATTCTGAAATGGTTAAATTATCAGGGCATTGAAAATATAAATTCTCATAAGCTTCTATTATTAATTTTTTATACTTTGCCCCTTTGCTAAACATAATATCTAACTTTTTAATTAAATTCATTTTATCTTGATAAGTAGTAGTATAAAAATCATTTAATACTTCCATTAGATATATAGTTAAAAAAGAAGTTTGCGGGTTTTTTGGCATCTTATTATGTCTAAGTTTTGTCCTAAATCCTATATATGCAATTAGCTCTTCATCTTCTAACAGATAATATTGAAAACAACCTCTTTTTAATCTGGGATTGGTTGCAGTTAAATCTTCCTCACACTCTACGTCAAAAAGAATTTTACCATCTTCTAAAAATGTCCCAAGTTGATTGGATCTATTCTTTATATATTTTTTTATTTGACTTTCGAAAGTCCTTGTTCTGTAATTAAGATTATGATTCTTAAGTGCCACATCAACTCTTTCTCGATACATAGCTAAGATATCTTTCATATTATAATTTGTCAAAAATAAGCTCCTATTAGTTTTTAATATTATCATGATTTTATAAGAATTGTAACACATATAATTCAAGCAAAATAAAATTTAATATATATGTTCTTTAGAGATAATTGAAAAAAAGGAATAAAGTCAGTACTTTAATAAACATGATATTAACTAGAGCAAGCAAAAATGATATCCCACAGCTTAAGCAGATGTGGTCACAGGTATTTAATTCACCTAAAACTTTTATAAATAATTTTTTTGATACTAGATGGGCTATAGATCATTGTTATATAGCCAAAGACAAGAATACAATTTTATCTATGCTTCATTGTCTTCAATTTTCATATACAAGAGAAATGAACACTACAAACATTTCATATATTGTAGGGGCTGCAACTCTATCTGAGTACAGAAAACAAGGGCTTCTAACCTCATTACTCGACTTATCTCATAAGGAAGAACAACAAATTTTAACATTAAATTCAAATTTTAACCCGTTCTTTGAACGCCATGGATTTTTTTATACATCACAAAATGTTTGTTATCCTATTGAGTCGTTAGAAAAAAATGAAATCATTAATCAAACAGATGATATAGCTTCAATATATATAAATGCAACTGAGAACACGGGTTCCTTAGATAGAGATTCATTTGCATGGAAGTTACTTAGAGAAAATTGTAAGACTATAGTTGTAGAAGAAAATTATCAAAGAGCTTACGCTCTAATAATTGATGATGTTGCTTTTGAGACCATGTGTGAAGGAATAGATAGTGCAAGAGCACTTAAAAGAAAAATGGAAAATTTAAATATATCACAGGTTTGGATGCCTTCAAATTCTCCACTAGCATATTTATTTAATACTCCTCCAACTTTTATTCCATTGGGAATGAGTAATGAGAAAAATATCTGTTCAGGAATTTATATACCTCAACAATTTTAAATGTAATATTAATGGCTATTATTTAAATAGCCATTAATAATTATTATACTGAATAAAGTAACTCTCCATATACAGGAATTGGCCATTTATTAGATGGGATAATTAACTCAAGTTCGTCGCTTACTTCTCTAACCTTTGCCATTTGTGGATAAATAACTTCATAAAAAGCTCTAGCTCTTTTTTCTGATTCTTTCTTTCTTTTAATACTTTCAACACTAATCTCTAATTCTTTAACATTGATATTTAATTTTTCAATAAGAATTGCAAGACTTTTAACAGTTTTTAAACTAGAGGTAATATTTATATCGTCAATTAAAGATTTTGTTTGATTTAAAGAGGTAGCTAATTCACCCATATACTCTTGGCAAGATGGCAGAATTTGTTTTCTTATCATATCAATTAAGGTTAATGCTTCAATATTCATTATTTTTTCATACTGTTCAAATAATATATCACAACGGGAAACAACTTCTTCTCTAGATAAAATCCCGTAATCTTCAAATAATTTTATATTTTTCTCGTTTGCAAAAACAGGAATTGCATCGACTGTTGATTTTAGATTTAACAAACCTCTTTTCTTTGCTTCTTGAACCCATTGATCGCAATAGTTATTTCCATTAAATACAATTCTTTTATGCTTTTTATATGTTCTTTTTACAAGATCTCTCATAGATAAATCAAAATCTTCTACATCTTCTAGCTCATCAGCAAATTCTTTTAAAGATTTTGCAATTATTGTATTTATAATAGTATTAGTATCAGAAACGCTCATTGATGATCCAAGCATTCTAAATTCAAATTTATTTCCAGTAAAGGCTAAAGGTGAAGTTCTATTTCTATCGGTTGTATCTTTTGGAAAATCTGGAAGTACATGAACACCTAAGACCATTGAAGTCTTTTCAACTCCCACAGCAATTCTTCCCTCAGAAATATCCTCTAAGATAGAAGTTAATTCATCACCTAAAAACATACTTACAATAGCTGGAGGGGCTTCGTTTGCACCTAAACGATGATCATTTCCACAACTTGCAACACTAACTCTAAGTAAATCCTGATATTCATCTACAGCTTTAATAATAGCTACTAAGAATAATAAAAATTGTGCATTGTCTTTTGGATTATCCCCAGGTTCAAGCAAATTAATACCTTTCTCTGTTGAAAGAGAAAAATTATTATGTTTTCCAGAACCATTTAAACCAGCAAAAGGTTTTTCATGGAGTAAACAAGCTAAACCATGTTTATCAGCAACTTTTTTCATTATTTCCATCGTAATCTGATTATGATCACAAGCTATATTAGTAGTTGTAAAGACAGGTGCTAATTCATGTTGTGCTGGGGAGACTTCATTGTGACGAGTTTTAGCATAAATACCTAATTTCCACAATTCTTTATCTAAATCTTGCATATAAGAACTAACTCGAAGGCGTAAGTTACCAAAATAATGATCATCTAACTCTTGACCTTTTGGAGGCCTAGCACCAATTAAAGTTCTGCCAGTGTATTTTAAATCTTTTCTTTTTTCAAAAAGGCATTTATCTATTAAAAAATATTCTTGTTCTGGTCCAACAGTTGGAATTATATTTACAGTTTCATCATGACCAAATAGCTTTACAATTCTTAAAGCTTGTTTTCTTAATAATTCCATGCTCCTAAGCAATGGAGTTTTCTTATCTAATACAGCACCACTATAAGAGCAGAAAGCAGTAGGAATACATAAGGTTTCATCCTTAACAAAGGCATAACTTGTCGGATCCCATGCTGTATAACCTCTAGCTTCAAAGGTGGCTCTTAAACCACCTGATGGAAAAGATGAAGCATCTGGCTCTCCCTTTACCAATTCTTTTCCGGAAAAGGAAAGTATCATTTTACCATCTTTTGTTGGAGTTATAAACGAATCATGTTTTTCAGCAGTTATACCAGTCATTGGTTGAAACCAATGAGTATAATGCGTTGCCCCTTTTTCTAAAGCCCATTGCTTCATTGCATGGGCAACTGCATTTGCTATATTTAAATCTAAATCCTTCCCATCTCTGATAGTCTGTTTTAAAGCGAAATAGACATCTTTTGGGAGTCTTTCTCTCATAGCCTCATCGCCAAATACTTGTGAACCAAAATAATCTGATATTTTTTCTATGCTCATTTTTATCCCCTACTAAAATAAAGACAAATTATAATCATTATTTTAGAAAACTGTTTTTTAAAATAAACATATATCAAAAATATATTCAAGTTAACAAATATAAATTTAACGTTTTCTAGAATTAAGCACAAAAAGATTCTTTAAATCGTCTTCATTTTTAGCAGCAATCCACATATCTGGGAAGTTTTCTTCACTCGCAATTTCTGCAATTGAAGATAAAATTTTCAAATGGAAAGTCCTCATATCTGATGGTCCACCAAATAAGAATGCTGCTTTTATACTATCTTCATCATCACTAAATTTTATTCCATCTTTACATCTAACTAGAGTTAAAAACATTTCTGAATCATCATCAGTTATTATATGTGGGACAGCGATAAAAGGTGTTAATGCAGTACTAAGTTCAGCCTGACGTTCATTAAACCTTCTATATATTTCAGCCTCATCTAAATTAACGTGTCTTGCTATATCTTCAACTGTAATAGAAAGAAGTGAATCGAAATTAATACTATGATCAATATCATAAACTTTAGCTTTTTTAACCAAAGTATCGAAATCATCTTGTTCTATATTATCTCTATTTATAACAATCTCTCTAAGCTCATCTTCAAGAAAATTCTCAGTTATTCTTTCATCCATCATTCTTTTAATTACATGGATAATAGCAAAGTCTCCTGAAAAATGCTTTCTCCCATAGAATAAATAAACCATAAAACACAAGAATAAAAACAATAGAGATAAACCCATAGTATTTGTTCCAAGTTGTATAATAAAGTATGAAAATACAATAATGGATAAAATCTGAACGTATGGATATAAAGGGCTCTTATAACTTGGTTTATAATTTGCAAGGTGGCTTTCTCTAAGTACAATAACAGATAAGTTTGTTAAAACATAACTTGTTAAAATAACGGTTGAAGCTGCTTTTACTAAACTATCTAAAGGAATCAATAAAGAAGAAAAAATAATAATACCTGTTACAATTATTGAAACTATAGGCACTGTTCCTTTCTTACTTGTTTTACAAAATACTTTAGGTAATAATCCATCTCTTGCTAAAGATAAAGGATACCTACTTGCTGCAAGTAATCCAGCGTTTGCTGTTGTAATAAATGCTAGAGATGCTGCTATTGTAATTACAATAAATCCAGGATAACCAATGATCTTATTTGCTGCATCAGCTATAGGTGTTAATGAAGTAGAAAATTCATTTGAGGT
Organism: Pleomorphochaeta sp.; assembly: GCA_028532815.1. Lineage (GTDB taxonomy): Bacteria > Spirochaetota > Spirochaetia > Sphaerochaetales > Sphaerochaetaceae > Pleomorphochaeta. Next base: position 53,652 of record JAQQAS010000004.1, on the reverse strand, counting down.
TAGTACCCCAGTCGTTATAATTACTGAGAGAGCATAAAGGATTGTTACAACAATAACTGATGTAATCATTCCTAAAGGAATATTCTTTTTAGGATCTTTTACTTCTTCTGCTATATTTGCAACTTTTAACAATCCACCAAAAGATACAAAGACAAACCCAGAAGTATATAATATCTTATTATAACCGTTCGGAGCAAAAGGTATAAAATGAGAAGTTTCAATTTTTGGAATACCAATTATTACAAAAAAGGCCATTAATAATAATAAGAAGAATACTAATATAATTTGTAATCTAGTAGCTTCTTTAACTCCAAAAATATTTAGTAAGACAAAAAATAAAGTTATTAATGCACCACTAATTAAAACAGGAGTTCCTGTAATTAAAAAAATTACTTCAGATATACCAAAAACGGCAAAAGCACTTTTTAAAGATATAGCAACCCAACCCAATAAGCCAGAAATAGTCCCTATCATTGGTCCAAGAGATCTATTAATAAAATAATAATCACCACCAGCTTTTGGCATCGCCGTTGATAATTCTATAATTGATTGAACGCCTATTAATGCTAGCATACCTGCTAAAAAATAGGATATTGATGAAGCTGGACCACTATTTATAAAAGCAAGGGATGGTAATATAAATATCCCTGAACTAATCATTGAACCTGTTGCTAAGGAAAAGACCCCTAAAAAACTAACTTCTTGCTTTAATTCCATAATTCCACCTTTTTTTTTGATTATATCACAATGTTAAAAAAAACTAATTATTTTTTTAATTTTTTTTCTTATCTAATAAGTAATTAAATAAGACATTATCTATTTTTATCTTATTTAACCTATAAAATAAGAAAAAGCAACAAAATTTTTATAAAGTTTTATAAGGGAATAAATAAACAATAGGAATAATGATTGCTCACTATTCCTATGTACTCATTCAAAATTTCACTAAAAAGCAGTAGCGTCAACCACCTCAATATAAATTTAAGGCCTTTCTAGATCAACATCTTTTGAGTAGTCGATATTTTTATAGCCAAAGCCATGAAGATGGGAATAATCACGTTTAAAAGATTGTAAATCTCCTACACCCAATTTCTCACCTTCAATAAGAGTCTTCCAAAGCTTTTCAACTTCACATTGAATATCGTCTCTCATTTCAAAATCATCAAGACGAATTCTACCTTTTTCATCAACTTTTGAATTAGGTAATTTGTCGCTAAAAAGTCTATAAACTTGTTCTATGCAATTTTCATGCACATTGTTATCCTTCATTACTTTATATAAAAGAGCTATATATAAAGGAACAATTGGGATAACTGCACTAGCTCTTGTAACTAATGCTTTATTAACAGAAACATATGCCTTTCCATTTAACTTTTTCAATTGTTCATCGATAAAAGAAACACCATTTTCTAAATCTTTTTTTGCTCGACCAATAGTGCCTTCTCTATAGATAGGATATGTTAATTTAGGACCAATATAAGAATAGGCTATTGTTTGGCAATTATTATTTAAGCAATCATTTTCAAGTAATGCTTGTATCCATAATTTCCAATCTTCACTTCCCATTACTTTTATTGTATCTTGAATCTGTTTTTCAGTTGCTTTTTCTAAGCTAACCTTATTTATAACTTCAGTTTTCAAATCAACATTAAAATTTGTGTATTCAGCTTTAGTTGTTTTTAAAACAGATTTATAGGTTTCTTTTGTTACTGGGTCAATTCTCATAGGAGAGGCTACACTGTAGATTACTAAATCTATTTTACCTAAATCTTTTTTAATTAAATCTACAACTTCTTTTTTCATTTCTGATGAGAAAGCATCACCATTAAGAGTTTTAGAATATATATTTTCTTTCTCTGCTAACTCATCAAAAACTTTATTATTATACCATCCTGGAGATGCGGTTCTTTTTCCGTTAGGAGCTCTTTCAAAGGATACTCCAATTGTATTATTTTTAAATCCAAAAGCAGATACAATTCTAGAAGATAATCCATAACCTGTAGAACATCCTAAAACTAAAACATTCTTTTTTTGTTCGGATATTGGTTGATATAATTCACCCATATCGCCTTTTTTTGCTTTTTTAACAAAATCTATTTCTTTTTTAACATACTCTCTACATCCTAATGGATGAGCTGTTAAACAAACATTTTTGATTATCTTTTCTTGTACTACCATTTATTTATTCCTTAACTAAAATACAAAGCCAAGTTGCTTCTGAGACAATTTTGCCATCAACTTTAACGCATCCTTTTTGTTTAATACCAATCTTCGAAACTCTTAGATTTTCAACTTCAACGATGCATTTATCATTTGGTTTAACTTCTTGTCTAAACTTAGCCTTCTCCACAGATCCTAATACAAATAATTGACCAGGTTCTAATATTTTAGCATAAGCTAAACCGGCACCACCAACTTGAGCCATTAACTCAATTTGAAGAACACCAGGAACTACAGGATGAGTTGGAAAGTGTCCCTTAAAAAAGAATTCCGATTCTTTATATGTATAAGAGCCTACAATTCTTTTTTCATTCGCTTCAATAATCTCATCGACAAAAAGAAAAGGATCTCTATGCAAAAGTACGTCTGTGATTTCCATAAAATTACCCCTTATATTTTCCAAAAATTAAAACACCATTATGACCACCGAATCCTAGAGATTCACTTAAAGCATAATCCATATTAGCCTCAATACCTACATTTGGAATGTAATTTAAATCACATTCTTCATCAGGAGTTTGATAATTAATTGTTGCAGGATAATAACCTTCTTCAATTGATTTAACACAAATGATAGCTTCAATAGCACCTGCAGCACCAACTAAATGGCTGGTCATTGATTTAGTTGAAGATATTTTAATCTCTTTTGCATAATCTTTAAAGACTCTTTTAATAGCATTTGTTTCCATAACATCATTTGCAAGAGTACTTGTTCCATGTGCATTAACATAATCAATATCTTCAGCTTTTAATCCACTCATCTCAATAGCTCTATTCATAGCAGTAGCAGCACCAAGACCTTCTGGATTTGGGGCAGTAATATGAAATGCATCACAAGATGCTCCATATCCTTTTATTTCGCCTAGAATAGTAGCATTTCTTTTCTTAGCACTTTCTTCACTCTCTAAAATTAACATTCCAGCACCTTCTCCCATTGTAAAACCATCACGATTTTTATCAAAAGGACAACTTGCTTTGGTTGGATCATCATTATGGGAAGCACTTAATGCATGGAGTCTTGAAAACCCGGCTAAGGATAATTGAGTAATTGCAGCTTCACATCCACCTGCTACAGCAGTATCAATTAAACCACTTCTAATAGCAAGGAAAGCTGTACCGATTGCATCTGTTGCAGAAGCACAAGCTGTCTGGATTGTATGAGAAGGACCTTTTAAATTATTAAGTAATGATATATTTCCTGCAGCTTCATTTCCTATTAATAAAGGAATTGTTAATGGGGAAATAGCTCTTGGGCCTCTTTCAAAAAGTTTTTCTAAATTAGCTTCTGCAACTTCAAATCCACCAATTCCATTTCCAACATATACACCAATATTATTTTCTTCTGGAATATCTAATTTTGCCATTTCAATAGCTTCAGCTGCAGCATATGTAGCAAATTGAGAAAAACGAGCCATAGCTCTTGCTCTTTTTTTATCAACTCTTTTTGTTACATCAAAGTTTTTAACTTCTCCTGCAATTTTAACAGGGTATTCACTTACATCAAAAAGAGTAATTTTATCAATTCCACATTTGCCATCTCTAATTGCCTGATAAAAATCTGAAACATTATCTGCTAATGGGGTTATACAGCCCATTCCTGTTATCACAACTTTATTCATTTTCTAATCTCCTATATGACCATTCCACCATCAACACAAATAACTTGTCCTGTAATATAATTTGATTTTGATGATGCTAAAAAAGATGCTACATTAGCTACATCTTCTGCACTCCCCATTCTTTTTAGAGGGATAGAATCAACTATAGAAGACTTTTGTTCATCAGTTAATTTGTCACTCATACTAGTTTCAATAAAACCTGGAGCAATACAATTTACTCGAACACCTCTTGAAGCAAATTCCTTTGCTAATGTTTTAGTTAATCCAATTAAACCTGCTTTTGAAGCACTATAATTTGCTTGTCCTGCATTACCTACAACACCTACAACAGATGAAATATTTATAATAGAACCACTTTTTTGTTTTAAAAAAGTTCTAGACAAAATTTTTGATGTTATAAAAGCTGAAGTAAGATTAATGTTAATGACATCATCCCAAGCTTCCATCTTCATTCTCATAATTAAATTATCTTTTGTAATACCTGCATTATTAATTAATAAATCAATATATTGAGCTTCTTTGATAATTGATTTTAAAGACTCTTCTAATTTATTATGGTCTGAAATATCACAGCAAACATAGTGAAGCTTTCCATTTAATTCTTCTTGGATTTCACTTCTACTTAAATACCAAATCTCATAATTCTCACTTAGCAGTGTTTTAATTATGGCTAAACCAATACCTCTAGATCCACCAGTTATGATTGCTTTTTTTATTCCCATTTTATAATCCTTCAATTTGTTCTACAGTTCCACAAGGCCTACAAATTATTTTTTCTGTTTTAAATAAATTTGTGAGTGTCTTTGAAACACCGACTTCTAAAATTTTATATTCTTCATATCTTGCTTTAATATCTTTCATAATTGAGGTCCACTGAACCCTATTAGTAATTTGCTTAGCAATGTACTCTTCAATATTAGGTTCAATTTGACCTGTAACATTGCTATAAAGTGCACATTTAGGTTTATTTAATTGAATTGTTTCAAGATATTGATTAAAACTAACTTCTGCCTCTTTTAAAAGCGGTGTGTGAAAAGGTCCTGAAACTTTTAACATAACAACTCTTTTAGCACCATTTTCTTTTAACAAAGGAACTATTTTTTCAATGCCTTCTTTTACTCCAGAAATAACTACTTGCTTATCACTGTTATCATTTGCAATATAAATATTATTAATATTTGCTTGATTTAAAACCTTCTCAACTGCAGTGACATTTAATCCAATTATAGCTGCCATTGCAACTGGACCATATTTTTTTATAGCCATATCACTACTTAAAGCCATCAAAGAACTTCTTTTATAAATTAAATTAAATAAAGTTTCATCATCGATTACACAACTTGCTCTTAAAGCCATAAGTTCTCCTAAGGAGAAACCTGCAACAGCAATTGGATCAAGACCTCTCTCTTTTAATAAAATAAAAGAGCTTAAACTAGCTAAAGCAATAGCATTTTGGGCAACTTCAGTTTTCTTTAAAATCTCAGCATCACCTTCTTTTAAAATTTTATATAAATCTAAATGAGAGATATCACTTGCCATTTGAAATAAACTTTTTACCTTAGGACTATAATCATACAAATCAATAGCCATATTTGGTTGTTGAGAACCCTGTCCGGGAAAACACATAACTAATTTTTCCATTTGAAAAAAGTTCCTCCATAAGTTAATCCAGCTCCAAATCCTACTAAAATAATATTAGAACCTTCTTTAATATTTTCACTTTTATTTAGATGATCTAAAGCTATTGGAATAGATGCAGCACTAGTATTTGCAACTTTGTCGACATTTGAATAAAAGAGTTTTTCATCGATATTTAGTCTTTTTGCAGCTGCCATCAAAATTCTAATATTTGCTTGGTGAGAGACTATGTAGTCAATATCATCAAGGGATATATTATTTTTCTCAACTAGATTTAAAATCGTTTCAACAATTCTCTTTACAGCAAAATTATAAACAGCTCTTCCTTCCATATTTATATGAGATTTATCATCAATAAAAAGTTTATCAGAGCCTTTTTTTTCAACGCCAAAAATAGAATTAAAAGGACCATTACCACTTTCTACAAGAGCACAACCTGCTCCATCAGCAAATAGAACGCAGGTATTTCTATCACTAAAATCAACCACTCTTGATAAAATTTCACTTCCAATTACTAAAACTTTTTTAGCACTTTTAGCAATAATTAAGGCTTTTGCATTTTCTAAAGCATAGATAAAACCTGTACATCCTGCAGTTAAATCAAAAGCAATATTAACATTCTTTAGCTTCAATTTTTCACTAATTATACAAGCTGTTGAAGGAAAACCGTAGTAATCAGGCGTAGCTGTTGCAACTATTATTGCATCAACATCTTCAATATTAACATTCATATTTTTAATAGCATTTATTGCTAAATCACTTGCCTTCTGTTGTTTTGAAGCATATCGTCTTTCCTTAATACCAGTATGAGATACAATCCAATCATCATTTGTATCTACAATTTCAGAAAGATTATCGTTTGTAACAATTTTTTCTGGCAAATAAGATCCTAAAGCAGTAATTTTTATGCTTTTGTCTTCTTTCATAAATCCTCCAAACACTTTAATAACTATTATTACATTATTTTAAAAAATGTCAATATTGACACTATGTAAATTAAATGTAAATATAAAGTTGTATAGAATTTTGTTCCTATGAGGTAAATATGGAAAATTTAGATATTGATAAAATACTTGATCGTTTTGAAAATAGCAGCATTTGTGAACTAGAAATAACATATAAAGATTTTCAAATCAAATGTAAGAAAAACACAACTATCTCTCAAGAAATTACTAAAGAGATTGTAAAAACAAAAAAAGAAGAAATTACTACTAGCGAAATTAAAGATGAAAAAATAAAAACTATCACATCTCCTATAGTTGGAACTTTTTATAGAGCTCCGGCCCCTGATGCAAATGTTTACGTTGAACCCAATCAAGAAATAAAAAAAGGGCAACCCATTTGTATCATTGAAGCTATGAAGATGATGAATGAGTTAGAAAGTGAATTTAATTGTAAAATAATTGAAGTATTAGCTAATAGTGGTCAGCTTGTTGAATATGGTCAACCTCTCTTTAAGGTAGAGCTAATATGATAAAAAAAGTATTAATTGCAAATAGAGGTGAAATCGCTATTAGGGTAATTAGAGCTTTAAAGTCTATGGGTATTAAAAGCGTTGCAGTATATTCTCACGCTGATAAAGATGGGCTTTGGTTAAAAATAGCAGATGAAGCTATCTGTATTGGACCTGCCACAGTTAGTGAAAGTTATTTAAACATAACAAATATCATAAGCGCTGCCCTATATTCACACTGTGATGCAATACATCCAGGTGTTGGTTTCTTAAGTGAGAGTGCAGAGTTTGTTAAAGCTGTAGAAGAAAGCGGCTTAATATTCATTGGCCCAAACAAAGATACTATAAACTTGTTAGGGAACAAAGTTGAAGCTAGAATTCTAGCAAAAAAAGCAGGTTTAGATGTAACCCCTGGTAGTTTTAAAGAAATTGAAAGTGTCTCAGAACTTAAAACATTAGCTAATAAACTTGGATATCCCATTATTTTAAAAGCTTCTTTAGGTGGAGGCGGAAAAGGTATGCGAGTTATTACAAATGATGCTGATTTAGAGAAAAATTTTAATTTAGCAAAAGAAGAAGCTAATAAATTCTTTGCAAACCCAGCTATTCATGTTGAAAAATTTCTAACTCATCCTAGGCATATTGAAATTCAATTGTTATCGGATGGAGAAAACGTAATATTTTTGGGTGAGAGAGATTGTTCTGTTCAGAAAAATCATCAAAAGTTAATTGAAGAGAGTCCCTCTAATATAGTTAGCCAAAAAATGCGCAACAAACTAAAAAGAGCCTCTATAAAACTTTTTAAGTTGCTAAAATATCAAGGAGCTGGAACTATAGAATTCCTTCTTGAAGATAATAATTGTTACTTTATGGAAGTTAATGCTAGAGTTCAAGTTGAACATCCTGTTAGTGAATTTGTCTCTTCTATTGATATCATTAAAGAAATGATTTTAATAAGTGATAATAATAGCTCACAAAATATGAGAGAAAACCCCATTCTAAGAAACCATTCAATGGAAGTTAGAATTAATGCTTTATCTTGTGGAACTATCACTAAATTCACACCACCTTTAGGCCCTAGCGTAAGAGTCGATACTCATATCTATTCAGGATATAAAGTATCACCTTTTTATGACTCAATGTTAGCAAAAATAATTGTTTATACAAAAAATAGACAAGAAAGTATTAAGACAATGCTCTCCTGTCTAAGTGAGTTAGAATTAGAAGGTATCAAAACTAACAAAGAGGTTATTATCAAAATTTTAAATAATAACAAATTTGTTAGTGGTAATTTTGATACATCATTATATAAAGAAATTGAAAAGGATTTATAATGGAAAAATTAGTTCAATGTCCAATTTGTCATCAAGAAATAAATGCGAATGTATTATCTAATAATTTAGAAGTTTGCCCTAATTGTAACTACCATTTTCATTTTAAAGTTAGAGAAAGAATAGTAAATATTTGCGATGAAAATTCTTTTGTAGAAATTGATGAACATTTAGTATCACTTAACCCATTAGAGATTGAAGGTTATGAAGAGAAACTAAAAAAACATAAAGATAAATCAAATCTAAATGATGCAGTTGTTACAGGAAGTGCGACATTAAATGGAGAAAAAATTTATCTATGTGTTATGGCTTTTGATTTTATGGGCGGTTCTATGGGAGCTCTTGTAGGAGAGAAAATTACAAAAATTATGATTGAAGGAGCAATTAATAATATTCCAGTTATTATTTTTTGTGCCAGTGGTGGAGCTAGAATGCAAGAAGGAATATTTTCCCTTATGCAAATGGCAAAAACAAGTTCTGCTGTAGCTCTGATGAACAAAACAAAAGTCCCACTTTTTATTGTATTAACCCACCCTACAACCGGAGGTGTTACAGCCTCTTTTGCTTCTTTGGGTGATGTTATATTAAGTGAACCTGGGGCATTGATTGGATTTGCAGGACCTAGAGTTATTCAAGGAACTATTGGCCAAAAGCTTCCTGAAGGATTTCAGAGAGCTGAATTTCAAAGAGATCATGGGTTTGTCGATGCCGTTGTTAACAGAAAAGATATGAAAGAAACTCTTTCTTATTTAATAAAAACACATAAGGTAAAAAATAATGAGTAAAATTGAATTAAAAGAAATGAGTGAACGACTCTCTAGAGTTGATAAATATACCAAGAAAAGAACTCCTTGGGAATGTGTTAAACTATCAAGAAATATAAATAGACCAGGAGTTGAAGATTATATTAAATTAATTTGTGATGACTTTATGCCTCTTTGTGGAGATAGGCTTTATGGAGAGGATAAGGCAATGCTTGGCGGTATTGGCTTAATTGATGGTAGAGCTGTTACCATTATAGGGAATAGGAAAGGCTCTAATTTAAAAGAAAATATTGATGTTAATTATGGGATGAGCCACCCTGAAGGTTATAGAAAAGCATTAAGACTTGCTAAACAAGCAGAAAGATTTAATAGACCTATAATTAGTTTTATTGATACCCCAGGAGCTTATCCTGGCCTAGGTTCAGAAGAGCGTGGTATAGGAGAAGCTATAGCCACAAACTTAAAAGAATTTTCAACCTTAAGTGTTCCAATAATTAGTTTTATAATCGGAGAAGGTGGAAGCGGTGGTGCTCTAGGAATAGGGGTGAGTGATAAACTATATCTTTTAGAAAATGCAGTATATTCTGTAATAACCCCTGAAGGATTTGCTTCAATTTTAATGCACGATCCATCAAAAGCTGAAGAAGCTGCTAATATTATGAAAATGACTGCTCAAGATTTATTGGAAATGGAAATTATTCACGGAATTATTAAAGAAGATAAAGACGGTGCTCACGTTAATCCTGAATTTAGTGCTAGTGAAATAAAAAAAACAATAAATAAAGATTTAAATATTTTAACTAAGAAAAAACCAGATAGCTTGGTTAGATATAGGTTAAAAAAGATTAGAAGTATTGGGGCAAGTAAAGAGCAAGAATCTTATTCTGAGCCATTACTCAAAGTACTTCAAAAAATTTATTAATTAATAAATTTATTCTATTTCTCTTATTTTGGTTTGATTGCAAAATCAAACCATTCTTATATTAAAAATCTTAAATAGCATTATTTTGATTTATAGGTTATTATTATAATAAATCATAAACATAAGGAAAAACAATGGATAATGAGAAACGGTTTGCTGTTCTAATTGATTCAGACAATATTAGTTCAAACTATATCAACATAATCTTTGATGAAATTTCAAAAGAAGGGACTGCTACATACAAAAGAATTTATGGTGATTGGACAAAAGGAGATACTAAATGGAAGCGTGTTTTGTTAGAATACTCCATTATTCCAATCCAACAATATAGCTATACTAAAGGGAAAAATGCAACAGATAGTGCAATGATTATTGATGCTATGGATATTCTCTATACCTCTCACGTTGATGGATTTTGTTTAATATCTTCAGATAGTGATTTTACACGATTAGCTGCAAGGCTTAGAGAATCAGGTAAAGTTGTAATTGGTATGGGAGAGAGTAAAACACCAAAACCTTTTATCGCAGCTTGTGATAAATTTAAATTTTTAGACAAATTATTATGTGCAGCTGAAAATGAAGATAATTGCCCAGAAAGCACAGAAGATAGCAAAAGACCACATCTAAAACAAATTCCAGAACTTCAACCAATAATAAAAGCAATTAAAACAATTGTTAATGAAACAAGTGATGAAAGTGGTTGGTTAAACGCTGGAACACTTGGATCTATTCTTGTCAAAAGGTTCCCTGAATTTGATGTCAGAAACTTTGGATTTTCTAAAATGACACCTTTTTTAGAATCAATAGATACAGTTGAAACTAGAAGAGAAGACCTTGGTAAAAATGGTGTTCAAATAGTTTACGTAAAAAATAAAAAGAAAAAAAGATATAATAAAAATAATAACTAAGACAAAAGTGGTACAGATATAAAACGTACCACTTTTTTTAAATCTTCCCATTATATTTATATGGAGGGTTCCCACTATATTTTGTTTTTAACATATATATTGCTCCTGAATGTTTCTCATCCATTGCAGAAGTTACAAACAAATAATCATAATTTTTTAAACCAAAGGTTGGACAGCTAATATATTTATTATCAAAATATATTTCATCAATTTTCTTTTTTGATTTAGAATCATAACAAACAATTTTATTTCCACCCCATAGAGCAATCCAAAAATTATTATTATCATCGAGAGTCATCCCATCAGGCGATGCATCAAAATTTGTAATATAAGATTCTTTATTGGTTAAATTATATTGGTTTTCAACATCATATTTATAAAGAGTCTTTTTATCTGTGTCGATATGATAAAAATTATTATCAATCCAACACATCCCATTGGGAATTGAAAAGTTATCATATTCAGCTACAACTCTATCTTTTTTTATACAATATAAAGAACCAACATTTTTGCTTGTATTATCATTAAAATCTAAAGCCATAGTTCCAATCCAAAGATTCCCATATTTATCACATTTGCCATCATTAAATCTTAATAAATCATTATTAAAAATTTTTACTGAATTTAGACATATTTTCTTAAGAAGATCAAAATATATTAAAGAATCTCCAACTCCACAAATCACGATATTTTTCTTAAACGGGACTACACAACCTATCTTCTTTTCAAAACTAAAACAATCTTTTTTATTCAATGCAAAATTAAAGTAATGAAGTTCACACCCATCAATATCGACCCAAACTAAGGTATCTATCTCTTTAATATATACAGGTCCTTCAGCAAGTTTAAAGTTTGAATAGAGTTTAACCACAATAAATCCTTTTAATCTAAATTAAATAACAACACTATCAAGTTTATCAAATAACTGTGATGTGATATTTTTACTTTCTGTAATGAATGAATTTTCTTCAACAGCACCTAGTACGATATCTCTTTCCTCATCATTTCTAAAAGTAATAGATCTAAATGGGTTATTATAATCCTTCACACGTGTTTCAAATACTTGATTTTCAATGTATAACCGTGTGTTTTTTGCTCTCTCTTTAATTATAGTCCAGGTTTTTTCATCAATATAATCAACTTTAAGACTTACTTTAAGTACACCTAGGGCATTTGCAACTTTTTCTCTTTCATAATCTTCATCCCACTGTTTATATCTATTGTGAACATCTTCCCAACTATTTAAAACACCACTATTAATATCTTCTCTAAGTTTATCAACGAATTCTAATTTTACTATTTGTCCACCAATATTTACCCATGGCTTTAAATCTGCTTTAATAGAATTTTGTAAAGATGAAAGAGTACTATTATATTTATAACACCAAGAAGCTACCTCTCTAGCTCCATAATAAATTAACATCTGCTTATATGCATGATAAGCTTCATAAGCTTTTAATATCTTAACAGGGATATTAGAGTTTTCACTATCAAAGCTAACAACATCTAAATTATCAATAACAGATTTATCTGAATTTAATAACTTTGAACCTAACTTAAGCAACTCATTTTCATCGATTATCGTATTATCATAAGCCTTAGCAACTAAAACCTTTAATGTATTTCTAGCTTCAATTATTGAAAGAGCTGTATCTGGAGCTAAGTATTCACTTTCAACAATTTGTTTAATTACCTTTCTACTGTCTCTTGCTTTAACTTTAAAACTATTTCTTTCTAAAGCATATAAATTATACATCCACCAATAGCATGGCATAATTTTTCTTACATTATTTTCACCACTTAATAAAGAGAAAGGAAAGGTAATATTCAATTCGCTTGGATAGTTCCCTTTTGCAATTAAAGTATATGGAGCAAATTTGCAATTATGTTTTAAAGTACTTGATAGAGCTGGCCAAAAACCTCTTTGAGCAACGATTTCTCCATCAGCTCCTCTACTGTTATGATTCGATCCAATATTTGCACCTGCTGCCATATTTGATAAACCTTGAATTGTAGAAGCAATTAAAAATGAATTGTTATGATGTTGTTCGTGAGAGGGAAAAACTAAATTATTTAAAACTTCACAACAACTTATTGTTGAGTTTTCACCTAAAACAGAATTAATTAATCTAGCGCCATATTTTAAATTAGATTTATCCATCATAACAAATCTAACAGCTTTACAACCATAGAAAATATGACAACCTTCCCCAATAATTCCATTGACTAACTCAACACCTTCACCAATTTGAGAGGGCATATCTTCACTAGAATTAATTGTTAAGTTTTTTAATTTATTAGCACCTTTAACATATGAACAAGTATTAAAATATACATCTTTTATAATTCTACAACTCTTAATTACACAATCATCTTCAACAACACCATAAAAACCACGCTTAGAGCTCATAGTTTTTTTAGTGAATTCATCAAACTTTTGCATTAATTTTAAATCAGCTCTATAACTACCCCAAAGATAAGCATCTGCACAAGTCATAGATTTAAAAGGATATATTTTTCTTCCCCCAGCTTCATTCATTATATCAATGGAAACTCTAACACTCTCATCTTCACCTTCTTTTATAATACCAACACCAAACTTAGCATGATTGGTTGTTTGCATTTCATCTATTTGATGAAGGATTACCCTATCTTTAATAATATAATGACTTAAATAATGACATTTACTTATTGCACAATTATCTCCAATATCACAGCTAATAATAAAACTATCATAAATTCCTTGAGACATAGCAAAGTCATGATATTTTAATAAACCTTTTTCAATTTTACCAATTCTAACTAAACCAAAAAAGCTAGATCTAAAAATCAAAGTTGGTGTGAAAGGGTCTCTTACTAAAACCTTATCCCAACAAGAAGAATAATTACCATTATTAATAAGTATTTTTATCTCATCACTAGTAAGTTGTCTCCATCCTTTATCTCCAACTTGTTTTTCTCTTTGATAAAATTCAGATTGATTTTCTTCAAGATATTTATCTTCAAGAAAACTATCACCTAGCTTTTTATTATCCATTAAAATTACATTACTCATAGGAAATAGTATAAATCTTTTTCTCCAAATTGCAATATCTGCTAAAGAATTTGTACAAAATGCTCATATCTTACCCAATTATTACATTTTTTTGAAAATAATAATTATTTTTTTTACGAAGTTCGCCTATTTGTTTATTTTTGTATAAAAATTTCATAATTATTCATCAATACTTGCCTTAGTATAATTGTTGAAGTAATATAATCTCTATGAGTGATAAAACGGATAGGAAGTTAAATAAACTTATAAAAGTTATTAAAAAGAATAAAAATGTTTCAGATTTTAAAAGTTTAACACAGCAAAAGATAGACCAATTAAATGATGATACATTACCAAATAACTTTTGGGTTAAAAGAGCATTAAAAAAGCATACAAAAAATGTATCCAAAAAAACATTTATCATCCCTGTCGAAGGTGGTGCTGTAACTGGATATTTATTTGAAAAAGAAAATAATGTAGACCATGGAGGGTTAACACCTTTAATAATATTCTTCCATGGTGGTGGTTGGATTTGGGGTAATATGGAATTATATTCATATTATTGTTCAAGAATTACTGAAGTTGCAAAAGTTAGAGTCTTATCTGTTGATTATAGATTAGCACCTAGATTCAAATTTCCCACTGCTTTAGAAGACTGTTATAGCACCCTAATATGGGCATCAAATGGTGCTAGATATTGGAGAGTTGATCCCGATCGAATATTCTTAATGGGAGATTCTGCAGGAGGAAATCTTTGTGCAGGTGCTTCAAGATTAGCAAGGGATAGAAAAGGGCCTAAAATTGCTGGACAAATATTATTCTATCCAATAACTGATGCTAGAATGAGAACAGATAGCTATGAAAAATATGCGAATACACCAACTATTAGTAAATCAGAAATAAGTTTCTTTATTGAACAGTATCAGTCTGAACCAAAGGACTTATTAAATCCAAATTTTTCACCTTTGTTAGCAAAGGATCATTCTAGATTGCCACAAACACTAATTATTAGTGCAGAAATTGATCCACTTAGAGATGATGGAATGCTATATGCTGATGCCCTTGCATCTGCAGATACTCCAGTCAATTATCTTGAAGTTAAAGATGCATATCATAGTTTTTTAAATTTTCCAATGGCTAAAGGAAATGAAGAGGCAGAATGTGCAGTCTCTCAATTTGTTAATGGGAAAAGTCTCTCTAAAATAAAGTTAATGACTAAAAAGAAAATGAAGAAAGAAATAGAAAAAGAAAGAAAACAAGCTAAAAAGAAAAAAAGCTCAATAAAAGTATTATAAGGAATCTTCAAATACTTTTCTTGGTAATGGATCTTTTCCTAATAGAAGACCTAAAGACTCTTTTACATATGAAAAAGGTCCAAATTTTACTCTAGCATTTGCTGAGAAATAACAATAAAAGCAATAATCATCTTTCATATATCGAATATCACAACTAGTAACATATCTTGAAGCCCAACCAGTTTTAGGCAAAGTAATCAAAGGCTTTTTATTTGACTGTTTCCAAATTATTCCATCTTTACTCTCTAACTGAATTAAGGCACTTACACTTTTTTTATTTTCTTTATCCCAACCGAAAGCACATTCAAATGCAATATATCCATTATTTTTTGTTGGAAGTATTCTAATACTTCCAGTAGCAAGATTCCTATATTTATCATCAGCATCAGGAGAAATTAGAGGCTTATTATCATTTGCAACCTCATATGGACCTAATAAGGATTTAGAGCTTGCCATGGCAAAATAAAGAGAAGCTTTTTGCTTAGTATCTTTCATTAAGATATGAGAAGCTCCAAAAAACAATCTATAACCATATTTTTCATCATAAAATAACTGAGGTCTAGATAATCTAGCTCTTTGTAACCTATCTTTTGCAAAAGGAACATCCTCACTATCTAATAATACTTGTGGTTTACTGAAATTTACCATATCTTCAGTATGACAAATTTCTATTCTGCTCCTAGAAAGTCTTCTGTTTTTGCCCGTTATTTCTTGCCATTCTAAACTATCGGGAGTTGAATCATGTTTTTCATAAATCAAATACCATAACCCTTTATTAAAAAAGATAAAGGGAGAGTGACCTCTAAGCTCAATCATTTTTGCTGAAGTCCAATCTAAGCCATTATTACTTGTATAATGTTGAATACCAATCCAGTTATGTGCAAAAAGATGCCAAGTATTATCAGGGGAATCTTCTGGCATTATAAAAGTTGGATCACAAAGACGAGGGGTAAATAGAGTTGCATCTAAAATAGGCTCTTCTGTAAATGGATACCAACTTAAACTATTAAAAGTTTGTATGGATTGGACTCTCATTATTTTTTACGACCTTTCCTTCTGGAAAAAATGGGAACTAATTTTTCTTCTAAATCGAATTTGACAACAGCCCAATTAACCAACTTTGAATATATAAAAATACTACCACCGATTGAAATAACAAATGATAGTCCTAAAACAATAACACCTAAGTTACCATTTAAATCAAAAAGCAATCCAGCTACTACAAAAACTAAAATAAAAATAGCGAACATAATTACAATATTCACAACAGTAGCAATTAAAATAAATATTGCTGTATTCGATTGTTTACTCATAAATTCCTCATTCTATAAAAATATTATCATATCAAAAATTTTTCATCAATAAAATTACTTTATTGCTTTTTTGTTATTCTTTACATAGCCATAAATTATACTAATTAACATTAAAACTCCACAAACAACAACACTAGCATCTGCAAAATTCCAAGTTGGCCATCTCTCTAAACCAAATAAACCATATACTTTATTACTCATAAAATCTACAACTTGAAAAGAACGGAAAATTCTATCGATTAAATTTCCTAAACCACCACCAATAAATCCCGCTAATAACCAACGTTGAAAATTAGTAATTTGTAATTCTTTTTCATAATACATTAAATAAAAAATATAAATCAAAACAACAATTGGTAAGAAGATAAATAAAACTGTACGAATAGGAAGCGATAAAGAAGTCCCTAAACTAAAAGCAACAGCATTATTTCTAACATGAATAATCTGCAAGAAATCATTAAAAAAAGAATAACCTATAGTATTTAATTTAACATTAGCTACAATGAAGCTTTTAGAAATTTGATCAACTATTACAATAAATACAGATAATAAAAGATGTTTATACTTTTTCACTATTTTTTCCTATAAGCCAGTAGGCACATCAATAAATTTAATTAAAACTTTATATCTTTTGCTAAGTTTAACAGCTAAAGCTTTAACACCATATGTTTCACTTTCGTAATGGCCACCACAGAGCATCGATATCTTCTCTTCTTTACAAAAGTGAAATTCACTATGTCTTGGCTCACCTGTAATTAATAGTTGAGCACCTAAAGCCTTAGCTTCATGAATATCATGAGCACCTTCACCACTTACTAAAGCAATTCTTTTAATTTCTTCATCACAGAAGTCTAAAATAATTGGATTCGTAAAATTTAAAATATCAGAAATTTCTTTTATAGTTTTAGGTTTTTGTAAATTTCCTACAACACCAATATTTTCCCCTTTATAATTAAAAGAAGACATAACATTGACTAGATTTAATTGCGTAGCCATAGCTTTATTATTCCCAACTTCAAGATGAGCATCTAAAGGAAGGTGAGCAGCATATAAATCAATATTATTATCCATCAACAATTTTATTTTCTTATAAAAATTATCTTTAATAGGTATGGGGGATCCCCAATACAATCCATGATGGACAATCATAAAATCAGCTTTAGATTCAATTGCTTTATTAATTGTATCTAAACATGCATCTACTGCAAAAACTATAGTTTTTATATCCCTATTATCTGAACCAACTTGAAGTCCATTTAAAGATATATCTATGTTTTTATATTTATCTATTTCTAAATAACTATCTAAATAGTGAGTTAAATCATTTCGTTTCATAAAAACCATTATAATAGAGTTGACAGGGATTTTCCACCACTTTATATTTTCCACATGGCAGAACATAAAATAAACATAAAAGAATTATCTTTTGAAGAAGCGTCCTTTAAAGTGGATACACTTCCTAAAGAAATAATTGAACTTAAAGATGATGAAATAATTGGACAACCTAGAGCAATTAAAGCACTAGAAATGGGGCTAAATGTTGATCGCTGGGGATATAATATTTTCATCTCAGGAGATAGTGGAACTGGAAGATTATCGGCTATTGAGGCAGTTGAATCTTCTCTTTCTAAAGATTTATCAAACATTAAAGATATTGCATATATCCATAACTTTATAAATAGTGACAACCCACGAGCTCTAATACTTGAAAGAGGTCTTGGTAAGAAGTATAAAAACAGTTTAGACAAATTTAATTTAAAATTAAAAGATACTTTAAAAAATGATAAAGAGAATGCAATAGATATTGCAATTAAAGACATAGAATTACTAAAAGAAGAATATAAAAAAAATACAGGAATTCAAGAACATCTTTCTTTAATTAAAAAAGATTTAAAATCAATATCTATTCTTTGTGATAATGACATAACAGCAAGATATGGTGTTAATTTAGTAATAGACAATCAATTTAAAAAAAGAAGACCTTTTGTAATTGAAAACCATCCATCATTTGCAACTCTTTTTGGAGGAATTGATGACAAAAAGGATGAGTCTCTTCTTCCATATCAAAGAATAAAAGCAGGGTCAATTTTAGAATCTTGTGGAGGTGTATTAGTATTATATGCAGGAGAACTATTACAAGTTGATGGTTTATGGGAAGCTTTGAAAAAGTATCTTGATTCAAATAAACTTCGCCTAAAACATGATAGTTACTCTCCAAAAGGAATATTAAAAGACAGGAATATTCGTGCAGAAGTTCCAAGACTTCCAATTAAGGTTATCTTAATAGGAAATGAAGAGATATATAATAAATTAAGTGAAATTGATGAGCAATTTTTAAAACATTTTAAAATATCTGCTCAATTTGATTACTCCATGGATTTAAATTTAAAAAACATAGGACTAACCTTAGCTTACTTAGATAAATTTTCTATATCTAATAATTTATATAAGCTAGATGAATCTGGTAAAAAAGCAATATTGAGATATAGTGCTTGGTTTTGTGAACATAGAAGTGAATTAACAACACAATTTTCACAGCTAACAGATCTTCTTGTTGAATCAAATTGGTGGGCAAAAAATCTCAAAAAAGAAATAATTGATGAAGAAGCTGTAAGAAAAGCTTTAGAAGAAAGAGATTATACAGTTTCTTTAATTGAGAGTAAAATAAGCCAAGAAATTGAAAGAGGAGAAATGTTAATTTCATTAACTGGTGCTAAAGTTGGTGTGGTAAATGGACTTGCAGTAATAGATAGAGGCGCTGCATCATTTGGACTTCCAACAGTAATTACAGCAACAGTTGCTCCAGGTAGTGAAGGAATTGTTAACATTGAACATGAAGCTGGATTATCTGGTGAGATACATGATAAAGGGCTCCTTATTTTAGAAGGTTATCTAAGAAAACATTATGCTAGAACCTTCCCCCTTTCTATATATGCTGGAATCTGTTTTGAACAGTCTTATGCAGAAGTTGATGGAGATAGTGCATCCTCTTCAGAATTATATGCCCTTTTATCAGCTATAGCAGAAATTCCAATACGACAAGATATAGCAGTAACAGGAAGTGTAAATCAAATGGGAATAATACAACCTGTTGGTGGAATTAATGAAAAAATTGAAGGTTTTTATAATGCTTGTAAGAGACTTGGATTAAGTGGAAGGCAAGGAGTTATAATTCCAATTCAAAATGTTAAGAATTTAATTCTATCCTATGAAGTTGAAGAAGCAATAAAGAATAAAAAATTCCACATCTATCCTGTAAAAAATATAGATGAAGGAATGCAAATTCTAACAAATAGAGCTATTGGAGAAAGAGGAAAAAAAGGAAACTTCCCTCTAGATACACTAAATAGGGAAATTGATGATTCTTTAAAAGAATTATTTAAAATGGTTAGTGCCTCTAGAAGCTAAGTGCCAATAATGTAACATAATCCCTGTTGCTACACTCACATTTATCGAACCCTTAGTTCCAACTAAGGGTATCGATACTCTTCCTAAAGAGTTATCACAAAGCTCAAGCAATCTAGGACTTACACCAAATTCTTCACTCCCAATAACGGCTATTCCATCATCAGGAAAGTCAAATTTCTCAATACTTGTACCGCCTAATTCTAGGGCAAAAACTTTAGCATTAGTCTTTTTTAATTCTTCAATTAATAAATCTTCTTCTACAACCCTATTATTAACAGTTTTAGTTGTACCTCTAGCACTTCTTAAACATCTAGGATGGTTAATATCTGCACTACCTTCAACAAGAGTAATATTTTTAACTCCGAAAGAATCACTACTTCTAAAAATAGAACCAATATTAAAGGGAGCTCTAATTCTATCAATTATTAAATTATGATTAAAAACAATTCTTTTTTCTAAATTCAAATTCCCCTTTTCATCAAAAAAATCCCAATCAGAAGGTTCACTGCCTAAAGCCTTTAAAAGAAGTTGTGATATATCTTCAAAAAGAACATAGTCCGCTTTTTCACTCTCTAGCTTTAATTTAAGCTTATCAAGTTTATTATAATAATCTGTATTTAAAACCTTTTGACTTTTTTCACTATATAATACATTAAAAACATCAATTAAATAAGATTTATCAAAACTATTAGTAGTTGCTTGGTGAAAAATTGCAGCACATTTTCTAACTTGAGTTCTCTCTTTTAAAGAATAAAGTTTTTTAACAGTAATCATTACTCTTCCTCTATTTCAACACTTGCAGCTTTTGGACAAATACAAATAGCAAATTCTCCTTTAATAGAAGAGCGAGAGCTAAAATCATCAACTACATTTTCAATTGTATCACGAATAATTTCTTCATGAGTTTTTGTCATCTCTCTAGCAACAACAACAACTCTTTTACTATCAATACCTTTAATTTCTTTTAAAGTTTTTAACACTCTATAAGGAGATTCATAAATAATGAAAGCCTCATCCCTATTTATTAAGACTTCTAATCGTGAAGTACGCTTACCTTTCTTAATAGGTAAAAACCCTTCAAAAGTAAATGTTTTACCAACATATCCAGCAACACTTATTAAAGTTGAAAATGCACTAGCTCCAGGAATTGCAACAATATCATAGCCAGCTTTTCTAACACAAGTTACTAATCTAGCACCAGGATCACTAATTGAAGGAGTTCCTGCATCACTTACAAAAGCAATATCTAAACCTTGGTCTAATAACCCAACAATACCTTTTGCTGAAGATTCTTCATTATGAGCATGAGTTGCAATAAGTCTTTTGTGAATTTCATATTTTGATAAAAGTTTTTGAGTGTGTCTTGTATCTTCACAAGCAATAACTTCAACGCTTTTTAAAACATTTAATGCTCTCAAAGTAATATCTTCTAAATTCCCGATTGGGGTTGCTACTATATATAATGTTGCCATTTTTACTCCAATATTTTCTACTTAATTATAATGTACAACAGTTAAAAAAAGAAAACAATAAAACATAATTTCTTTTAATAAAAATTAAGTTTGTATTTTTCCTATCAATGTATGTTAAATGGTAAAAAATACCATATTTTGCAGTATAATACCTATATACTATACTAATGTTAATATAAATCAAGCTTTTTTTAATCATTTATCCAAGATTTTATTAATTGGCACAGAAAATGCAATAGTATTTTCACAAACAAGAAACAAAATAAAATTAATTATAAAGGAAACAAAATTATGAAAAACTTCAAAAGATTTAAAAACATCGTAAATTCAAATTTAAACAGCGCACTAAACTCTTTAGAGAATCCTGAAAAAATGATTCGCTTAATGATTACAGATTTAGAAGAAACTTTATCTCAAGTTAAAAGAACAAAAGCCAACCATTTAAGAGAAAAAAGTATTCTAGAAAAAGATTTATCTGACTTAAAAGAAAGAATAACACGTTGGGAAAGTAGAGCTAAATTAGCTGTTGAAAAAGGCAAAGATGACTTAGCAAGAGAAGCTTTAAATGAAAAAAGAGAATGTGAAGTCAGAATTAACAGAATTTATGAAGATTTAAAAAGTTATGAAAGCATATTAATGAGTGATGATGAATCTGTTGCACAATTAGCTACAAAACTTAAAGAAATAAAAGAAAAGCAAGCTTCATTAGTTAGAAGAGCTCAAAATGCAAAAACTAAGAAAAAAGTTGAAAGTGCTTTAAAAGTATCTGAAAGTTTTGAAATTGGTGAAAAGTTTAACGACTTAGAAGCAAGAATTGAACAAATGGAAAATGAAGTAAATTTAGACCATAGTTCTCATCTTGATGAATTTGAAAAATTAGAAATCAATGAAGAAATTGAAGCAGAGTTGGAAAAATTAAAAGCACAAAACAAGAAAAACTCTCAAAAAAAGGAAAGTAAATAATCATGTATTATGACGATGAAGAATATTATTATAAAAGAAGACACAGGAAAAAGCTATATAGAAGTAGCAATGGCTTAATCTTTGGAGTTTGTGAAGGACTTTCAAACTATACAGGAATAAGTGTTGGCCTAATTCGTTTCTTAGCAATCTTAACATTTATTTTATCAGGTTTTGCTCCGATAGGAATCATATATTTATTAATGGCGATTTTTATACCAACAAGATATTAAAAATCAATTACTTCAAACTACCCCTAAGTTTTTAACTTAGGGGTTCTTATATATATAAAACAAATACTTTAAAGCTATAATAAGTGTTTAAATTTTCTATATAATCCTCTTAATTGATCATAGGATAAACCTAAAAGCTTCGCAGCTTCTCTTTGATTATTATTAGATTCAACTAAAGCTTGTTTTAAATATTGCAAATCAAAATTTTGTCTATTCAACAAATAATCTTTTAAAACTAATTTTTCACTAATAATATTTTTTGAAGGTTCAACTTCAGTAGTTACTGTATCTTCAACCTTTTCTTGCTCACTCTTTTTTTCTTGCAACTTAGAATAAGGATTTTTAAACGGATTTAAATCTATTTCGGTAATTAAAGAGGATTCTGATCTATATACAGCCCTTTCAATAACATTTTTTAATTCTCTTACATTCCCTGGCCAACTATAGTTTTTAAGATGTTCTATAACTTCATCGCTGAATTCAGGCATTTCTTCTATTTGACATTCAAGACTCATCTTTGATGCAAAATAATTTGCTAATAATAAAATATCATCACCTCTAGTTCTAAGAGGTGGTAAAAATAGAACTTCAAAAGATAATCTATCTAATAAATCTTCTTTAAATTTTCCCTCAGCGCATAGCTTTATTAAATCTAAATTAGTAGCACCAATAATTCTAACATCAACTTTATGAGATTTAGAGGATCCAACTCTTTCAAATGTACCATATTCAACAACACGCAATATTTTCTCTTGTACTTCTAAAGGAATCAATCCAATTTCATCAAGAAATAAGGTACCACCTTCAGCTTCTTCAAATCTTCCTTTACGAGTCTTTTGCGCACCTGTAAAAGCTCCACTTTCATGACCAAATAATTCTGTTTCGATTAAAGAAGGAGGTAAAGCCGCACAGTTTACTGTTACAAGAGCTTTTTCCCATCTTGGAGATAAATAATGCAATCTTTGAGCGGCAAGTTCTTTACCACTTCCTCTCTCTCCAATAACTAATACACTCCTATTTACCCTTGCAGCCTTACTTAAGCGCTGTTGGAATTTTAAAAATATATCACTTTCACCAAGAGGTTTTTCTATTTGATACATGCTTTTCTCCTACTTGGTGAATTTTACCACATTTTAGTATTATTACAAATAATATATATTAACTTTACATTAAGAAAATATTAATTATCGTAAAGCATTATTTATTTTTTTCTTATAATTTGTTACTATACAATAAAATAAGAGATTAAATTTATATATTTACATTATTTATACTCAATTGGCATTATTCTTGCATATTAATATATGAAAACAAATAAACTTAATACAGGAGATAAAATTATGAGTGTATTCTCAAGATTTATGGATATTGTTAATGCTAATATTAATTCAATATTAGACAAAGCAGAAGATCCTGAAAAAATGATAAAGTTAATGATAATGGAAATGGAAGATACTTTAATTGAACTAAAAACTTCTTGTGCAGCATCAATGGCAAGTGAAAAAAGAGCAGAAAATAAAATTAA
The DNA here is from genome assembly GCA_028532815.1 of Pleomorphochaeta sp. GTDB lineage: Bacteria > Spirochaetota > Spirochaetia > Sphaerochaetales > Sphaerochaetaceae > Pleomorphochaeta. Next base: position 29,557 of record JAQQAS010000004.1, on the reverse strand, counting down.
AGAAATTGAGCTTGCAATAAGCAGATGGGAAAGTAGAGCTATGTTAGCTATTGAAAAAAATAGAGATGACTTAGCAAAAGAAGCTCTATTAGAAAAGAAAAAACTAGTAAGTAATTTAGATAAAAAATCTAAAGAATTAAATAGTTTAAAAGAAATAGTTAAAGTTTCTAAAGATGAGATTTCCCAAGTTGAAGAAAAACTTAGAAGCGTTAATAGCAAATATACTGTTATGAAAGAAAGAGCAAAAAGAGCAGAAGAAGAAAGAAAAGCTCAAGATGTTATCAACAGAACTAAAGCAACAAATTTTGATTTCATGGAAGACAAGATTAACAGAATGGAAGCTATGAATGATTTAAATAATACTTATGATGATTTAGATAAAAAATTCCAAGATCTAGAAGGAATGGATGATATCGATAAAGAACTCGAAGAATTAAGAAAGAGATTGGAGAAATAATATGGCTGTTTTAATCGTAGCAATTGTTTTTTCTTTTACAGCATTTTCAGCTTATCTTGATTATAACAGAAAAAAAGATAAAGAAAAAATAAATGCGGCCCTACGTATGGAAGAAATGAGAAGAGGTTATCGTCCTGGAACTTATAGTTCCTACTCTTCTAGTAGAAAACATAAAAAAAATAAACATCATCACCATGATGAAGATGATGATTTTGTACCAGAATTTAAAACTCAAGAAGACTTTGCTAGTACAAGAAGCAAAGAAAGAGCTGATTTAAAGGAAGGTATCGATGATTTAATGACCAGAATCAATAATTTAGAAATAATTATGGAATCTGAAAAAAATAATAAAGGTGAGTAATTGTGATGAGAGATATAAGATTAATTAGAAGATCAAACAGAGGTGCAAGAATATTTGGTGTTTGCTCTGGAATAGCACAGTGGGCAGATTTAGATATTAGAACTTTTCAAATTTTTGCTTTTTTAATTGTATTATTTACAGGATTTTTTCCAGGAGCAATTATTTATATAATACTAGCTATAGTAATTCCTTCAGATAATACTTCTTCAAACCCTTATTATGAAAAATATGAAGAAAAAGAAGATCCTTATTATGATAAAACAACTGATGAACTTAGAAAAGAATATGAAGAACTAAAAAAGAAAGTTGAATCTATGGAAGACGAAATGTTCGATAAAGAAAAAGATTGGGATCAGAGGTTTCACGAAGACAAATGAGAATAAAAGATACTAAAGCAAATAAAATATTTATGTTAATTGCTCTCATTTTTATTATGATATTGGTATTTAGTCCAAAATTAGCCAAAAGAAATACTAGTGAGCAAATTATTAAATACGAAAAGAGTTTGACAGTAGAATCAATTTCAGCAAACATTAACATTTGGGTTGATGATAGTCTTAAAGAAGCAAAGGTTGTATATAACACAAAAGAAAATGGAGAGTTAGATATTACTTCTAAGAGTAATGGAGAAACCATTATAGAAGAAAAAGTAAAGAATAAACTTATTAATATAAAATTTGATAATGAAACTCCTACTATATCTGTTTATCTACCAACCAAAGAAATTGGTGATTTAAATATTAAATCTATCAGTGGAAGAATTGAAACTTTCAGTGATTTACGTGGTAAAGATATATACTTTAATACTACAAGTGGGGATATAAACCTACTATCAATTGCAGCTGAAGACAAGTTAGAAATTAAAACAACTTCATCAGATATTTCAATTGACAATATTGAAGCTAAAAAGGTTGAATTTATAACAAAAAGTGGATCTATAGATGTAGATAATATAGAAAGTGACAATTTATCTCTTTCCAGTATTAGTGGTGATATTGATATATCCTCAATACAAAGTGATATTTTAAAGTCTAGTTCTATTTCTTCTGATGTAGAATTTGATAATATAAATGTTAATGATTCTATCTCAATAACCAGTGTATCAGGTGAGATTGATTTAAACCTTTTAGATAAAGAGTATAAATATAAGATAAACACAACAACAGGCGATATTTCTATTAATAATAAGGAATATGAAAAAAGCTATAAAACAGATAAAGGGACTCCCTTAGATGTAACAAGTGTTTCTGGGGATATTTCCATTACTCTTTAGTAAGATTATATATTCTTTTATAGGTTGTATGTTATTAATAAAATTAAGATATAAAAATCTTAAATTATTAAAGCATACAACTTTTTTTATTTATATTCTTTATGATATGATAAAGTTAATGAACGTTGTTTTTTATCCATCAAAATGATATTATCAAATGAATAAATTACTTAATAGAAGGAAATTATATGTCAGAAGAAGCTTTCGCACAAAGAACTACCACTTGTGGTGGCTTAACAAAAGCAGATGCAGGAAATACTGTTGTATTAAATGGTTGGGTTCACAGAGATAGAAACCATGGTGCCTTACACTTTATCAATCTTAGAGACCGTTATGGTATTACACAAGTAGTAGTTGATGATGATGCATCAAAAGGACTTCAGGAAACTGCCGCTAAATTAAGAATGGAATATTGTATTTCTGTTACAGGATTGGTTCGCCAACGCCCAGATACAATGGTTAATAAGGATATGCCCACTGGCGAAATTGAAGTAAAAGCTGAAAAAATTGAAATTTTAAATAAATGTCTACCATTACCTTTCATGATTGATGAAGAGACTGAAGCAAATGAAGATCTAAGACTTAAATATAGATATTTAGATTTACGATCTACAGGAATGCAGAAAAGGATCAAACTCCGTCATGAATTTATCAAAGCAATTAGAGAATATTTATATAAAACAGATTTCTATGAAATCGAAACTCCAACATTAATCAAAAGTACTCCAGAGGGAGCTAGAGACTTCTTAGTACCATCAAGATTCTACCCTGGAAAGTTCTTTGCTCTTCCTCAAAGCCCACAATTATTTAAACAAATACTTATGGTTGGAGGATTCGATAAATACTTCCAAATTGCAAGATGTTACAGAGATGAAGATGCTAGAGGAGACAGACAACTTGAATTCACTCAACTTGACTTAGAAATGAGTTTTGTAAAAAGAGATGATGTTTTATCTCTTATGGAAGATTTATTTAACTATGTATTCAAACAAGTAATGGATGTTGATTTGCCAAAAGAATTTGTAAGACTTACATACCAAGATAGTATGAATACTTATGGTAATGATAAACCTGATTTACGTTTCGATTTAAAAATTCAAGATGTTAATGAATTAGCTAGCAAATCAAGCTTTGCTACATTTAAAGATATTGTAAATGAAGGGGGCTTTGTAAAAGGACTTTGTGCTCCAAAAAGTGATGATATAAACTTCACACGTAAATATATAGATGCACTTCAAGATGCTGCTAAAACTTATGGTGCAAGTGGTCTTGCTTGGATGAAAGTTGGTGCAAACAACACATTATCAGGTGGAGTTTCTAAATTCTTCGTTTCAATGGAAGAAGAAGTAATTTCAACCTTTGGTGCAAAAGAAGGCGATTTAATCCTTATGGTTGCTCACAAGACTTGGACAAAATGTTGTACAAGCTTAGGTGCAGTTAGAACAAAACTTGGAAAAGATTTAAACCTAATTCAACCTGGATTTAAATTCTGTTGGATTGTTGATTTCCCATTATTTGAATTTAACGAAGAAGAAAACCATTGGGAAGCTGCACACCATATGTTCAGTATGCCTCAAGCAGAATACTTAGATACATTAGAAAGTGATCCAGGTTCTGTAAAAGGTGATTTATATGACTTAGTATTAAATGGTTATGAAGTTGCATCCGGTTCTATTCGTATCCATGATGTTGAGTTACAAAAAAGAATATTTAAAATCTGTAATTTCAGTGAAGAAGAAGCTCAACAAAAATTTGGCTTCTTATTAGAAGCATTCAAATATGGAGCTCCACCACATGGAGGCGTTGCTCCTGGCATTGATAGAATGGTCATGATTATGGCAGAGGAGACCTCAATCAAAGAAGTTATTGCATTCCCTAAAAATACTTCTGCGACATCTCCAATGGATGATTCACCATCTTATGTAGATGAACAACAACTAAAAGACTTACATTTACAAGTTGTTTATCCTAAAAAAGAAGAAAAATAGAAATTAGGGGTATCATTTTTGATACCCCATTATTTTCTTATTGGACAATAAAATGGCTAAAACAATTGAAGAAAAAACTGTAAAACAAATAAGCACTGTAAGTATATTAGCAAATTTCCTATTATCAATCTTTAAATTTTTTGCTGGTATATTTGGACACAGCGAGGCCTTAGTGAGTGACTCAATTCATTCTTTATCAGATGTTTTTTCCACTATTATTGTTATAATAGGAATAAGAATAGCTGGAAAAGCTCCAGATAAACATCATCAATATGGTCATGAAAGATTTGAAAGTGTTACAGCTATTTTATTAGCAATAATTTTAGCTATGACTGGAATTGGTATTGGATTAAATGGATTTAATAAAATAACAACACAAAGTTATTTAGATTCCCAAATGCCAACATTAATTGCTCTAATTGCTGCAATTACCTCTATCGTAATTAAAGAGTCTATGTATTGGTATACTAAAATTGGAGCTACAAAAATAAATAGTGGGGCTCTAATGGCTGATGCCTGGCATCATAGATCTGATGCCCTTTCTTCTGTTGGTTCTTTAGTTGGTATTATTGGTTCTCAAAATGGATATGCTATTCTAGATCCAATTGCTACCTTAGTTATTTGTGTATTCATTTTAAAAGCAGCTTTCGATATTTTTAAAGACGGAATAAATAAAATGGTAGATGCTTCAATATCAAATAAAGATATTGATCATATAAGAAAAGAAGTTATGGAAGTTGATGGAGTTATTGATATTGATTTATTAAAATCTCGTCAATTTGGAAATAAATGTTATATAGATGTTGAGATAGCAGTTCAAGCAGATTTACCGTTAATCGAAGCACACGAAATTGCAGCAAGTGTACATCATAACATTGAAGAAAAATTCCCTAATGTTAAACATTGTATGGTACACGTAAATCCTTATTTAAAATAATTAATCAATTAGTTCATTTAGTAAAACCATATGAATATGATCTTCCCATTTACCGTTAATTTTTAAATATTTTTTAGCTAACCCCTCTTTATTGAAGTTGTTTTTTTCAAGAACTTTTAATGATGCAATATTGTGAGGCATAACATTAGCTTCAATTCTATGAAGGGATAAAGTATTAAATGCAAAATCTACAGTTTGTTTTATAGCTAATGTCATATAACCCTTATTTATATAATCTTTATCGAGGGAATATCCCAAAAAACAAGATTGAAACACCCCATTTATAATATTTGATAAACCTATATGACCAATGAGCAAATTATCATTTTTATGAAAGATATAGAAATTATAGTTTGTACCTTTTTCATAGTCTTCAATATTTCTTTGTAATATTGATTTCTGATTATCTAAAGTAAAAAAACACTCATCTCTCAAAGGAGTTAATTTTTCTAAAAATTCTCTATTTCTTATCTGATAATTCAACAAATCACTAGCAAATGATAAAGCTGCTTTCTTTAAAACAATCTTTTCACACATCATTAATTCTCCCAAAACTACTATAATCAATATATTATATTTTTAACAGTTGATACTAGTAATTTTTATAGTTATTATTAATGTACAAGATATAAAGAGATTGTAAAAGAAATATACCAGTAAACATTACTGAAAGCCTTTAGAACAGCCTCTAGGAGGATAGTATGAAATATAATAGAATCTTTACTATTGTTGTGGATTCAATGGGTGTTGGACAAATGCCTGATGCAAAAGAATATGGTGATGTAAATGTTAATACTTTAGCTCACATTTCAGAAAGTGTTGATTCATTTAAAATTCCAAATCTGCAAAAACTTGGACTTGCAAATATCTGTAAGCTAAAACAAGTTGAAAGTGTTAAAAATCCTAGTGCTTATTACACAAAATTAGCAGAAAGCAGTTTAGGAAAAGACACTATGACTGGTCACTGGGAAATTATGGGTCTTCACATAACAAAACCCTTCCAAACTTTTACAGAAACAGGATTCCCTGATGATTTAATTAAAGAATTAGAAAAAAGAACTGGTCACAAAGTAATTGGAAATAAAAGTTCAAGTGGAACAACAATCTTAGACGAGTTAGCTGAAGAAGAAATAGCAACAGGAAATATGATAGTTTATACTTCTGCAGATTCTGTATTACAAATTTGTGGAAATGAAGAAACTTTTGATTTAAAAGAACTTTATAGATGTTGTGAAATTGCAAGAGAATTAACCCTTGAAGATAAATGGAAAGTTGGTAGAGTTATAGCTAGACCATATGTTGGAAAGAAAAAAGGTGAATTTAGAAGAACTGCTAATAGACATGACTATGCTCTAAAGCCATATGGTAAAACAGCATTAAACGTATTAAAAGAAAATGGTTATGACGTAATCTCTGTTGGAAAAATATTTGATATTTTTGATGGGGAAGGACTTACAGAATCTAATAAATCCAAGAGTTCAGTTCATGGAATGGAGCAAACAATTGAAATTGCGAAAAGAGATTTCTCAGGTCTATGCTTTACAAACCTAGTAGACTTTGATGCCCTTTGGGGACATAGAAGAAACCCTCAAGGATATGCCCAAGAAATTGAAAGATTTGATGTTAAACTAGGTGAATTATTGAAAGAATTAAAAGATGATGATCTAGTAATTATAACAGCAGATCATGGAAATGATCCAACTTATATAGGTAGTGACCACACTAGAGAATATGTACCGTTCTTAGCATATTCTCCATCTCTAAAAGATCCTAAAGAGTTAGATGTTTATGATACATTTGCAGTAATTGGAAATACTATTGCAGATAACTTTGATCTAAAAATGCCTGAAAATACTATAGGTTTTTCAATTTTAGATAAAATAGAATAAAAAAAATATAATAGCTGTTGTTTCTATGAATAATTATATTCAATTACTTAGAGGCAACAGTTTTTTATTTTAAGTTTTTAATTGGGTCAATTACTCTATAATCTCCAATCATTTTACTAACAGTTCTTTTATGAGCATCTTCACAGCCATTAAAAGGTTTATCTTTATTTTCACTCTTATATTTCTGAGTTAGCCATAAAACATCTTTAGATATTCTTTCAATGTTATTTAACTCAACATCAGTAATGAATTTGATAAATTCAGCCCCCTCTTTTGCTCCTAAAACATCAGATGCATTATTAATTAATTCTTTATAATGATGAAGACAAAATCCTTTACTCTTTTTCAAAGCTTCTCTAAAAGGCTCTTCATATTGACTCATATAAATAATGGTATATAAATATCTGTCTAATCTAGTTTGCATTTGAGTACAAATTAAACACCCCTTTTCTCTATTAGATATTTCACTATTAAATAAATCAATAGCTTTATTCATTTTTCTTCCAGAAGGAGAGGTTTGTAATAATTGGAAAGACTTTTTCAGTTTCTCTCGACTTTGCTCTAAATATGTATCACAAATCAAAGCTAAACCTTGAGCTTTCTGAGCTTTACTTAATAGATGAAAATGATGAAAACAAAAACCATTTTCATTTACTTTAACACGAGTTTCAGGATTCATAACTGAAGAGCCTAAATAAAAATCAACACCATGTTGTTCAGCCTCTTTCATTAAAGCACAAAGAAAACATTCGTCATCTTTTTCAAGAGCATCCCAAACGGGAATTGTTTCTAATTTATATTTTGGCTTTGCCATTTATAACCCTTTATAATCAATATAGCTTTTTACAATGTCAGGATAATTAGTAAAAACTCCTGAAACACCCCATTTCACGCAGTCAGATAAAGCTTTCATTGTGTTTACAGTCCAAGTATTTATTTCAACACCATGTTCTTTGCAATCTAAAACAACATCTTCAGTTAAAGTAGAAACATCTGGATGATAATATTCCATATTTAAAGCATTCGCATAAGAACCAATATTAAGTAACCCCTGAGATTCTACCAACAGCCCACAAGGAATATTCTTATTTATTTCTTTAGTTAAAATATCTGAACTGTGATTAAATGAAGAGATAATAACTCGATCTAATAAACTATACTTTTCAAGCATCGAAATAACTTTTTCTTCAATTTTTGGATAGTAAATTAAATTAGTTTTGATTTCCACATTAGTTATAATATCTTTATCATTTACATAAGAACAATATTCTTCAAAAGTTGGAATTTCTTGTTTAGCAAATGTATCCCCAAAAATATAATTAGCATTTAAGGATTTTAATTCTTCTAAACTCTTATCTTTAACAAATCCTGTTGAATTAGTTGTTCTATCGACTTTTTCATCATGAATAATTACAAGTTCACCATCTTTTGATAGGTGAACATCCAATTCTATACCATCACAAAATCCTTCTTCAATTGCCTTTCTAAAAGATAACATTGTGTTTTCTGGATAATGTGCTGAAAAGCCACGATGTGCATAAGTTTTAATTGACATTTTGTACCTGATTATATAAATAAAGGAGTTGCATAAAACAACCCCTTTATTAAAATTATTATTTTACTAAATCCATAGCTTTCTTAGCTATATCTTCTGGAGTGAAACCAAAAGCTTTAGATAAATAGTCAAGTTTACCAACTTCACCAAATCTTTCACCTACATTTACAAAGTCCATTTTTACAGGATTTGTTTTTGCTAAATGAGCTGCTATCATTTCACCAACACCACCACTGTATCTTCCATTTTCACAAACTAAGATTTTTTTACATCTTTTTGCTACTTCTTCAATTAACTCTGTATCTAATGGTCTAATTGTATGTAAATCTACTAATGTTGCATCAATTTTATTTTCTTTTAAAATTTCTAATGCACCAGTTGCTGCATCTACCATAGTTTGGCCTGTTGCAATTATTGCAACATCTTCACCTTTGCTTAATTCGATACCTTTTCCAAGTTCAATTTTAGTTCCAACAGGATATCTATGTGTAATACCCTTTCTTGCAGTTCTAATATATGATGGTTTATTATTTTGGTATACTTGTCTAATCAATTCATACATACTTTGTGCATCAGATGGATCGATTATTACTACCCCAGGAACTTGTCTCATTAAAGCAATATCTTCAAATGGCATATGTGTTCCACCATTTAATTGAGCAGTAATTCCAGGATCTGATCCAATCAAGTGAATTACTTGATGAGCATATCCAACTGATAAAAAGAATTGGTCAAAAGTTCTTCTACTTGCAAAACAACCAAATGTATGTGCAAAAGGAGTTAAACCCATTGAAGAAAGACCTGCTCCAACTCCTACCATGTTTGCCTCTGCAATACCACAGTTAAAAAATCTTTCAGGATATTTTTCTAGAAAGCTTTTTGAACCTAAACAGCTAGCTAAATCAGCATCAAGCATTACTATATCTTCATGTTCGGCTGCTAAATCATTTATAGCTGCCATAACAGCATCACGCATATTTAAAATATCACTAGTATCTCTCATTAGTTAACTCCTTCTCTTTCACGAAGTTCTTCTATTGCTTTTTGTGCAACTGTTTCATCATATGCAATACTGTGATTTGCACTAGTACCTTCGCCTGGAATAAATCCATATGATTTAATTGTATCCATTACGATCATTGAAGGTCTATCTGTTACAGCTTTTGCTTTTTCAATTGCAATAGATAATTCTCTAAAGTCATGGCCATTTATTCTTTGTACATGCCAATTGAATCCTAACCATCTTGTATCAATATTATCCATAGATACAACATCTTCAGTATAACCATCTAATTGTAATTTGTTTAAATCGGTAAAAGCTATTAAGTTTCCAAGTTTCCATTGAGCAGCTGTTTCAGCTCCTTCCCAAATTTGTCCTTCTTGACTTTCACCGTCTCCAATTACTACAAATGTATTTGCTTTTATTTTTTTAACCTTTTGTCCTAAGGCTATACCTACTGCTGCAGAAAAACCTTGTCCTAAAGATCCACCAGTAAAATCTATTCCAGGGGTTTTTGTCATATCACAGTGACTTGGTAATTTTGTACCACCTTGGTTCAATGTTAATAACCAATCTTCTGGAAAATATCCTTTACTAGCTAGAGTTGCATAAACAGCAGGTCCAGCATGACCTTTTGAACAAACAAAACGGTCTCTGTCTTCTTTCTTTGGGTCTTTTGGATCAATTCTTAATTCTTGGTAATATAAATATGTTAGTAGTTCAACAATTGACATACTACCACCAATATGACCTGCACCAAAATGGCCAATTTCTTTAATTGTCATCTCACGAATTTCCAAAGCTTTTTGCTTTAGGTATTTGACATCCATGGCATTCTCCTAATTTTTTATATAATTCTTATTATTTGTTTTAATAATACCTAATTAATGGATATAAACCATTACTAAATAAATAAAAAAAATATGATTTTTATTACATTTTTTATTTCTTTTATTTCCATAAGAAAAAAAAAGAAAAGCTAATTTATAATAAAAAAACAATCAAATTTAATATTACTTGAGTTTATTTCTTTCAATTATTTCTTTTATGTAAATTATAGCATAAAAGGAATATTGTGAAAATAAAAAAGCCCTTTAATAAACTGTATTTATTTATTTATAATAATAAATTAAATATAGAATACAACTAAAAAACTTGTAGCTAATTATCAATTTTGATACAATACCAACAATTATAAATTAACCATTATCAGGAGAAAAACTATGAGAATGAGCAAAATGTTTTCCAAAACTTTAAGGGAAGCACCAAGCGCTGCAGATAGTAAAGGTTATGAAATGCTTTTAAGAGCTGGCTTTATTCGCCAGATGGGAGCTGGGATTTTCACACTTTTACCTTTAGGGTATCGCACAAATTCAAAAATTGAAAATATTATTAGAGAAGAAATGGACCAAATAGGTGGTCAAGAAATATTAATGCCCGTAGTTAATCCCGCTGATATTTGGAAAGAAACTGGTAGATATTATAGCATTGATAAAGAAATGAGCCGATTTAATGATAGAGCCAATAGAGATATGGTTTTAGCAATGACTCATGAAGAAGATGCAACAGCTATTGCAAGAAATGAAATTGGTTCATATAAAAAACTCCCTCAACTTGTATATCAAATCCAAACAAAATGGAGAGATGATGCAAGACCTCGTGCTGGATTAATCAGAGTTAGAGAATTTACAATGAAAGACAGTTATAGTTTTGATAGAACTGTGGAAGGTCTAAATGAACAATATAAAAACCATTATGCTTCATACTTCAGAATTTTTTCTAAAGCAGGACTTCCTGTAATAGTTGTAGGTGCTGATTCGGGTATGATGGGTGGTAAAGTTTCTCATGAGTACATGTATTTATCCCCTATTGGAGAAGATACAATAATCACTTGTGATAAATGTGGATACACCTCAAATAGACAAGTTGCTGTTTTCCAAAAAAAATATTTCAAAGAAGAAGAAAAACCTATTGAAAAGATTAAAACTCCAGATTGTAAAACAATTGAAGAACTTTGTACTTTCTTAAATGTAGAAAAACGACAAACAGCAAAAGCTGTGTTTATGGTTGGTACATTTATTGATGATAAAACAGGCGAAGAAGAAGAAAAATTAATTACAGCTATTATCAGAGGTGATTTAGACGTTGAAGAAAACAAATTACAAAAAGTTGCGAAAGCAAACTCCTTAAGACCAGCTCATGAAGAAGAAATTTTAGCAGCAAATATGGTTCCAGGTTATGGTTCAGCAATTAACTGTGATCCTAAAACTATTGTAATAGTTGATGACTCAGTTAAAAAGAGCAATAACTTAGTTGCAGGCGCAAATGAAAAAGGTTACCATCTTCTAAACACTAACTTTGGTAGAGATTATACTGGAAAGGTAGCTGATATAGCTAGTGCAAAAGATGGATACACTTGTCAATGTGGTCATACATTAAAAGAAAATCGTGGTATTGAGGTTGGGAACATATTCCAACTAGGCACAAGATACAGCGAAGCAATGAACTGCTATTTTACTGATGAAGATGGAAAAAACAAACCTGTAATCATGGGTTCATACGGTATTGGAGTTGGACGATTCTTAGCTTGTTTAGCAGAGGAATACACAGATGAAAAAGGTTTAAGCTTACCAATATCAGTAGCACCATACCAAGTTCACTTAATTAACTTAATCAAAGACAAAGCTTTAAGTGAAAAAATATATGAAGATTTAAGTAATGCTGGCGTAGAAGTATTATTTGATGATAGAAAAGAAAGCCCAGGGGTTAAATTTACTGATGCAGATTTAATTGGAATTCCAATAAGAATAACTCTAGGAAATAGGAGTGTAAAAGAAGGAAAGGCTGAAGTTAAATTTAGAAAAAATTTAGATAACAACCAACTTTTTGACTTAGATACACTAACCTCTAAAATTCTTGAATCAATAAAAACCTTAAAACAAGAGCTTGAACAGGGTATTGTTAATAAAGAATTAGAAATATAAGATTCAATCTCTTTTTCATATGATGTATGGAAAAGAGATTTTTTTTAACTTATTTCAAACATATAACCACTTATATATAATACAGTTAATTTCATACTATAAGTAAACTTAAATTATAAATAGATGATACAAATTTAATATATCTTACAAATAATTACAATTTTATATTGACTTATTCAAACATATAACATATTATAGCAATTGTTAATAAGAACTCTTCATTCTTATTTAACATGTCTCTAATTACTTTTATTGACAACACAAATAAGCACAACAAAAAAGGCAATATTTATTAATATTGCTTTTTTTGTGTCAAAAAAATCCGACTAGTTAAATAGTCGGACTTTCAAGTTAATATCTAGCAATCTCTGTTTAACACTTTTTAGTTAGCTCCAAGCTTCTTTAAAGTATTAATCACATAAGTTCTTTTTTTCAATTGAGCATATTCTAATACACTGTGATCTTGATAATCTCTCGCATTTATATCTGCACCTTCTTTAATTAAAGTTGTTACTATTTTTGTTTCGTCGTTGCTATTAACAGCCATAATTAAAGGTGTTTCTCCCAAATAGTTTCTACTATTTAAATCAACTCCTGCTTTAACTAAAGCTGAAATGACTTTAGGATTAGTATTTCTATTTGCAGCTAAATGAAGAGGGTTTGATCTATATTTAGGCTCTGTAGCCTTTACATCAGATCCGGCATCTATTAGAGCTTTTAATACAACTAAAGAGGGATTATTTTGTGCAGCTATCATAATTGGAGTAAGCCCCCAATCATTTACACAATATACATCGGCACCTTGGTTTATTAAATCTTTTATTTCTTTTGCTTTTTTTGCTTTTAGAGCAGCAGTCAAAAGTTTTTTATTTAATGAGTCTGTCTTCTTTGTCATTTGCATCTCCTGTTATACCAGAAATTAACTTACTTTATTATTATTAATATTCAAGTCTTTGTAAAGATATAGACAAATGTATAAAATTTTGTTTCTAACTATAAAGTTCTCTTCCAAACATCAAATGGATTTATTTTCATTCTAACTAGACAATAAATATATCCAAATACAAGTCCCGCTAAGTGAGTTAAATGAGCAACTCCACCATTAAAACCAGAAGCTTCACTGAAAAGTTCAATTACAAAGAATAATACTATCAATAAAGGAGCTCTTATAGGTAATAAGCCAAATATATAAACCTTTGCAAAAGGAAAAAATACTGCAAAAAGTAATAAAATCCCATAAACAGCACCTGAAGCACCAAGTAAAATAGCATTCTCTCCTGCTATATAATAGCTTATAAAACTAAAGATTCCAGATAGAGTTCCAACTAATAAGTAATAAAGAAGGAATTCTCTAGTTCCTAATCTCTTTTCTAACGCTTGCCCAAAAATAAACAGAGATAGCATATTAAAAAATATATGAGAAAAGCTACTATGAACAAACATATAAGTAAATACTTGATAAACATAACCATTTAATACAAAGGTTGGAATCATTGATAAGTAGTAAATTCCATTTCTCCATACAAAATTAGTAACTAGGAAAATAAATACATTAATTCCTATAAGATAAAAAGTCGCATTTGAATACGTATATTTAAATTTTCTATTTAATAAGTTTTCTTTCATAAACACAAAGATATATATGCATATACTATATAGTCAACTATAAAGCAAAAAAAACATCTATTCTTTATATAGTCTTTATACATATTACTACATATAAATACTAATTAATTGGTATGGATATTGCTTATATTTTAACTGTTAATAATTTTTTTTTAATCTATAACTCCTAGAGAAACAATAACCTTAATTTTTATTGTTTCTCTTTTTAATTTAAAAAACTGTGTAATTTTTGCACAATTTCTTAATGTCCGAAAAAAATATACACTATATTACACTTAATATTATATAAAAATATTAATTTAGCCTAAAAAAAAGCATTTTTAACTTTTGGCACACTTCTTGCAATAAATTATATAAACAGAGTAGATTTTTTCAACCTCCTTTTTTAAGTGTGATTTATAGATGCTAACAAACCTCTCCCACCCCCTTGTTAGCATCTATATTTTTTTTTCGTAAATTTTAGAGGTGTGCAAATTTTTCCCAATATCACGTGCAATGCAAATTTTACACATTTATTCAAATGGAGAATTTTCTAAAATTGTTTAAAAACTGCTTTTTAAGCCATTTTTTCAATCTTTTATTTTTTGGCACGCTTCTTGCATATATATTTACATAAAAAAACAGAGCAACAGTTTTTTTCAACCTCCTTTTTGGACGCCGATTCTCTCCTTTTATTCGGCGTCTTTTTTTGTCCATTTAACATACTCGATTTTATGATATATTTCTGATACAATAATCACATGGCAAAAACTAGAAGAGATAAAGCTGACTTTTATACAAAGAAAGCTCATAAAGAAGGATATCCTGCAAGATCTGTATATAAACTTGAAGAAATCCAAGCAGCAAACAACATAATAAAACCAGGAGATTCAATACTTGATGTAGGGGCCGCTCCAGGTTCTTGGACTTTATATACACATAGAGAATTAATAAAAGGTAAAGGCACTATTGTAGCTGTTGATTTAAACCCTTTAAATTTAAATCCTATTCCTCCAACTGTCACTTTTTATCAAGGTGATGCATTTAGTAAAGAAATTAGAAGTAAATTGGTTGAGAAAGGCCCTTACGACACTATAATAAGTGATGCCGCACCAATGACAATGGGAAATAGAAGTGTTGATACAGCTAGAAGCGAAAACCTTGCAGAGCAGGTATTATACCTTGCCACAGAACATTTAAAACAACATGGAAACCTTGTTATAAAAATATTCCAAGGTGGTGGTCAACAAGAAATATTAAAACAGATGCGCACAATATTCACAAAAGCAAAAACAACAAAACCAAAAGCTTGTAGATCAGATTCTTTTGAAATATTTTTAATTGGATTAGATAAAAAATAATACCTTTATATTCTTGATAAAAGGAATATAAAGGCATGTGATTTATAAGATAAATTATCTATTTATCAAAATGAACATCTAATTGAGGGAAAGGGACATTGATACCCTTTTCATTTAACTTAGATACAACCTCGCCTTGGAATCTCCAATACACCTTCCAATAGTCTTCTGGTTTAACCCATGGCCTTAATAAGAAGTTAATTGAAGAATCTGCTAACTTATGTACTTCTATTATTGGCTCTGGTTCACTTAATACTTCTGGATAAGAGTTAAGCATCTCAGTAAATAAATTTTTACAAATAGTTAAGTCAGCATTATATGGAACACTAACAGTCATTGAAACACCACGCTTTGTAGTATAAGAATAGTTTGTAATAGCAACTCCCCAGACTAAATTATTTGACATTGTAATTCTCTTACCATCAGGGGTATTTAACGTTACACACATCAAATCCATAGATGCAACTGAACCTGATAGACTTCCAACTTCAATATAGTCTCCTTTTCTAAAAGGTTCATTTATGACAAGCATAGCCCCTGCAAAAAAATTAGATAAGGAATCTTGAAAAGCTAAACCTAAAACAACTCCGGTTACTCCTAACCCAGCGACAAGAGGTCCCATATTTATTCCTATATGTTGTAAAAAAGTAATTATTATCACAATCCAACCAATCACAGAAATAATTTTTATTATATAAGTGACCATTAATTCACTTAAATTTTTTGATCTACTAAGTACAGCCTTTATTGATTTAAGAATTATTTTAAGAGCAATCCAAGATGCAATAAAAATCAAAATACCAGTTAGTAAGGTTAAACTAAAAGCTTTAAAACCTTGTCCTTGCCAAAATTTTAGATTTTCTATCAGGCTCTCTGTAAATGTGGTACTTGCAGCCTCTGTGACTAGTGTAAATAAAAGTTTCATACTATCTCCATTTGTAAAAGGTTACTTTAAACCTATTATAAAGCATTTATATTTAATTCACAATTCAAGAATAACAAAACAAAAAAAAGGGTCATCAAATTGATATTATTCTATATCAAGTGACAACCCTTCTACCTTTTAATTAAAAGTTAATTTATTTTGACAATAATTCATTTAATTTTTTAGTAAATTCTACAGGATCTTTTGGCATAACACCTTGAGCTAGCATAGCTTGTCCTAATAAAACTTCACTTAAATTTTTATTATATTCATCATCTTTACTTTCAATTAATTTCTTAACCATATTATGATCACAGTTAACTTCTAAAATTGGTTTTGCTTCAGGAATATCAGATTGACCCATTTGTCTTAAAATTTGTTGCATTTGTACACTAGGATCATTTTCATCTACAACAACAATTGCTGGAGAATCAACAAGACGAGAAGATACAACTACATTACTTACTTTTTCACCTAAAGCATCTTTAATCTTTTTAACAATAGCTTTTTCTTCTTTAGAGTCTTTCTTTTCTTCTTTTTCATCTTTTAAATCATCAACTGCGCCACTTTTGTTAATAGCCTTTAAGGGAATATCTTTATAATTAGCAATTGAACCAATGATGAAGTCATCAATTTCTTCTGGCATAATTAGAACTTCATATCCTTTTTTCTTATATGCCT
This sequence comes from Pleomorphochaeta sp., assembly GCA_028532815.1. GTDB lineage: Bacteria > Spirochaetota > Spirochaetia > Sphaerochaetales > Sphaerochaetaceae > Pleomorphochaeta. The sequence continues at coordinate 12,541 of JAQQAS010000004.1, read as the reverse complement.
CTAATAATGGGCTTGATTTAAGAGTTTGTTCTTTTCCTCCAGTTATATAATAGATGCTTTTTTGTTCTTCACTCATTCTTTCTTTATATTGAGCTAAAGAAACATATCCATCCTCTGTTGAAGATTTAAATCTAACTAATTCTAATAAAGTATCTCTATTGGCAAAATCACTATATAAACCTTCTTTTAAAGGACCATTATATTGTTCGATAAATTTTGTATATAATTCAGGATTGTTATCTGCAATCTTTTTGAATTCACCTAAAAGTTTTTTTACACTAGCAGTTCTGATAGTATTCATTACTCTATTTTGTTGTAGAATTTCTCTAGAAACATTCAATGGTAAATCTTCACTATCGATAATACCTCTAACAAATCTTAAATAAGTTGGTAGAAGTTCTTTATCATCATCAGTTATATAAACTCTCTTTACATATAATTTTACTCCAGGCTTATAGTCAGCATATTTCATATCAAAAGGAGCTTTTGCTGGAACGTAAAATAATGTTGTATATTCAGTAACACCCTCAGCTTTAACATGAGTGTAAAATAATGGATCTTCACTATCGCTATAATTATTTTTATAAAATTCATTATAGTCTTCTTCTTTTAGTGAGCTTTTATTTTTTCTCCAAAGAGCTGTACAACTATTTATTTGTTCAACTTTATGCTCAATAGTTTTAATAGGATTACCATCATCATCTTTTTTACCGTCTGGATCAACATTTTCTTGATCATAACTTAGATAGATAGGATAAGCGATATGGTCACTATATTTTTTAATTAATTGTTCTATTTCCCATCTACTTGCATACATAGTTCCTTCTTCATTTAAATGAAGGATGAGGGTTGTACCATGTTCATCTCTATCAGCTTCTTCTATTGAATAAGAACCTTCTCCAGTACTTGACCATTTATAAGCTTGATCTTCACCTGCTTTTTTAGTTATAACATCAACTTTCTTTGCAACCATGAAGGCACTATAAAAACCAACACCAAATTGACCAATTAAGTTATTATCTTTTTTTAAGTCATCGTTTAATGCTGCTAAGAATTTTTTAGTTCCACTTGATGCAATTGTACCTAGGTTATCATTTAAATCATCATGATTCATTCCTAATCCATTATCTTTTAGAATTAGAGTTGCATCTGAGCCTTCTGTAAATTCAATATCAATTCTTGGATCGAATTCAATCTTTTTATATGCATCATCAGTAATTGATAAATATTTTAGTTTATCAATAGCATCAGAAGAGTTAGATACTATCTCTCTTAAAAATATTTCCTTATGTGAATAAAGAGAGTGAATAATTAATTGTAATAATTGAGAAACTTCAGTTTTAAATTTTTTCTGTTCCACGTTAATCCTCCAGAAGAACCATAAATTTCATTATAAAGTCAAAAGACCTTTAAAGAAAATACAAAAAAAACTCTTAATCGGCAACTAAAAAGACAAAAAAATACCGCTCAACCAAAGGGAAAAGCGGCAACCTCCTATTTGATTCTACACAATTAGAATCTTAAAATACCTATGCGCTGGGTCGATCGCAATAGATATGAACAACGACATCTATTATTATTGCATAACTTTTATATAATGTAAAACATTTTTTTAGGTATTTTTTCATAGGAAAACAAAAGGCACCTTATAACAAGTTCATCTTATTAAATAACTAGCATAAGTATACTTTTTATTTAACAAATATATAATAAATAGTGTCAAATTTACAGCAATTAAATTAGCTACGTAACAAGCCTATGTCTTATTTAAGTTTAATATATATTTCATTAATCTTTTATTATAAAAGCTAATAGCCTTAAATAAAGAATTGATTAAGCACTTTTTATATCATTGAAGGAATGTAATAAGTTTGAAATATGTTAAGAAAATTGCTATTTTTTAAAAAAAACCTCTTACCTTTGACAAATGTTATATGCTATACTAATCACGAATAAATAAAGTATAAGGAACAAATAATGTTAATTACACCAATAACTAATGAAACTAAGTCAACTCAGATAGCAAACAAACTTGAAGAAATGATTTTATCAAAAAAATATAGAGCAGGTGAAACCTTGCCTAGTCAACATGAATTAGCTCAACAATTTTCTGCATCAAGCAGATCTGTTAGAGAAGCTTTTAAAAATTTAGAAGCTAAAGGATTAATTCAAGTTAGCCAAGGTAAAAGAGCTTTAGTAAAAAGTAACAATCTTGACCAGTTTGTTGAATCTCTTTCAATGTCTATGCTTTCAAAACAAGTTCCAGACAAGAAATTATTAACAGACTTAATGCAAGTTAGAACAACAATTGAAGTGTCTGCAACAAGAGAATTATCAAGAAGTCCTTCAAGAATGCTTATCGTAAGATCTTTAGGTCGTTGTGTTACAAAAATGGAAAATACCATTCCTATTTTAGAAGAAAATCCAAGAGATATTGAAGCTTTAACTAATTTTAAACAAAATGATTTTGAATTTCACACTACTTTAATTAAATCAAATGATAACATTATTTTAAATTCAATTTATGAAAACCTTTCCCCTCAGTTATATGCTGCTTTAGATAGAATTAAAGAGAACTTAGCTGAGAAAAAGAAAAAAGTTAATGAGTACCGTTATTTAGTTGATGCACTAGAAAATGGTCAAACCGATTTAGCGGTTGCTTTAACTCTAGTTAACTTAACAAATATTTCTGATAAATTTGAAGATTTAAAACTTTAAAAAAAAGCGATAAGCTCCTTTTTATATTTTTCATAATTAGGAGCTTACTTTTTTTAAAATGTTAATAGCCCTAAATGATCTATAAGGATTTTTGTACCAATAAAGATTAAAACAATTCCACCAAATATCTCAGAATTTTTACCTAATTTCATTCCAAATCTATGTCCAATAAAGACACCAAGATAAGATACACAAAAAGTTATAAGCCCAATTATTAAAACAGCAATACTAATATCTACATTAGGTAAAAATGCAAATGTTACGCCTATAGCTAAAGCATCAATACTGGTTGCAATAGACAATATAATAATATTTTTTATTTCAATAACTGTTATACTACAGCATTCAATATCTTTTTTCTTAACCGCTTCATGTATCATTTTCACACCAATAAAAGACAATAAAACAAAAGCAATCCAATGATCTATTGATGTAATATATACTGCAAATGACTTAGCTAAAAACCAACCAACAAGGGGCATAATTAATTGAAAGCTTCCAAAGAATAAAGCAATTATAAAAGCATATTTATGTTTAATTTGTGAAAGACAAAGGCCTTTACTAATAGAAGCGGCAAAAGCATCCATTGAAAGGCCTAATGCTATCAACATCATTTCTATATAAGTCATATTTCCCTTCTTTTCCTAAACAACTGTTAAAATTACAGCTAATGAACTGATTATAACAAAAAGAAATATCTTATTACACCATAGCCAACCATAAATCTTTAATTTTAATAATCTTTTCAATTTCCTTGCTTAAATTCATTTTTTCAACTATTTTTAGCAAATAATATAATTTCATGATATAATTATATTAAATTCAACATGGAGGTTTGCACATGAAAAGATGTTCAATCATTATACATAGTGTAAATGGTAACTGTTTCATCATGGGACAGTATTTACAAGAATTATTAATTGAAAGAAGTTGTGATGCTAGACTTTATAGAGTCGAAGATGATGATTTACACATTTGGGCAAATAAATTAGAAACTGCAAATGATTTCTTAGAAGATATATTAGCTTTACCAATAGCAAACACATCAACTCTAAAAAAGAGTGAGATGGTTATATTAGGATCTCCAACATTATTTGGGAATGTAAGTGCTGAAATGAAAGCCTTTTTAGATTCAACATTTGATTTATCAGAAACTAGAGATTTAGATTCTAAATTCTTTGCAAGTTTTACAAGTTGCATGCATTCTACATGTGAAGGTGCTCACGCAATTGATTCTATGCTTTTATGGGCTCAAAATATGGGTATGATTCATATTCCTTTTGGAGTACATACGGAAATAGATTCTCACAACCAACCTGTTGCAGGCCTAGTCCATTTAGCTGGTAAAGAAAATCTAATTAGACCAAGTCAAAAATTAGGAAAAGTTATGGAAGTATATGCTGATACTTTAGCAGCTTATATTCAAGAATAATAAAGATTTATTATAATAAAAGAGACTATTACATAGATAATTTGAAAAATCATTTTTTCTAATAATAGTCTTTTTTTTATTTCTTAAATAAGAAATCGCCTATACGCTTAAAGAATCGATACCAATAACCTTTAGCAAATCTTTGCTTGTAATCCAAGGCTGCACTTTCTATTGATACATTTTGTGATCCACTCATATTTTTTAAATCATCCCAGTGCCTTACAATCCAAATATATAAATCACCTTCGGTATTTCCAGGAAAAGATGTTAATAACTTTAATTTTCTACATTCATCTATGATTGGGAAATAAACATTTTTATACCAACTTTTTACCGCTCTATCAAAAGGGATTTCTTTATCTGTTTTTTCATTCATATAATACTTATGAACATAGATATGGTTTAATACTTCAGAGTACATACCTGTAGCTGAAAAAACAATTTCATCAATTGGAATTATATCTTTAAAATTATATTGATTTAAAAATTCATTTCTCTCAAAATCAATAACTTTTTTTCTTAAATCTCTCATTGTCATCCCTTTTTTCAAAGGTATTTGTGAGTCCAATTCAACAATTTCAGCATCTATAAATTCAGAACCTTGACTTTTGGCTACAGAAACTCTGTGATTCCCATCTCGAACAAAATACCATTGTCCAAGTTTATAAACACTAATTGAAGGTAAATCTATAAATTGTAAATGTGCTTTATCTATGCTTTTCCATCTTTCTTTTAATAATTCCTTTTTTGGATAAAAAGCTTTTGAAAAATCTCTAGCTCTGCCTTCACTTCCAATTATATCTTTTATTGGTATGCTTTTTACACCTAAATAAGATTGTCCTCTAGGTTTAATTAATTCAGTAACTTCATATAATGATAATAAATCTGAATTCTCCCATTTTAATTTTGATAAAATGACTTGAATTCTAGCTCTATTTTTTGCTTTTTCAAAATTTTCTTCAGTTTGCGCACTTATATTATAGTCGCCCATAGTATTTCCTTATCTCTTAGCTTTTTTTATTGCCAAGCTTATCATCTTCTAAAATATATGATTTATATACATTAATAACCTTAGTTCGTCTATATACTACTTTCCTTCTTGCATTAGAATCAATTAAATGAATATGACCATGAAGTAAATATTTAGGTTTAAATAAGTCCATAAATGTTAAAAAACTAGAAAAGCCTCTATGACAATTATCTTTATCATCATTGAACCCTAAAGGTGGTGAATGAGTTATTAATATATCTAGATATCTTCCATACCTTATCTTATTAATTAATAATCTAGGAACTAATTTTAATATTCTCATCTTCATTTGAAATTCAGTATACTGGCTCAAACCTTTATTGTACTTATAAGAACCACCTAATCCAGCAATTATCAAACCTGTTTTCTTATCTCTGTAAACTTTTCCATCAATACATTCGCCACTATAAGCAATATCTAATTTTTTAGTATCGTGAACGGATTTTGTATCATTTGACGGATCCATAAATCTATTAAATGCTTCTAAATTATGATTTCCAAAAACAAAAAACAATGGTTTATTTAAAGAAGAAATAATAAATTCATAATACGATACTGATAAGTCCCCGGCACCAATAACAAGATCAATATTTTTGAAATGTTCTTTGACATGTTCAGAATATATAAGCCTATCCTTATCATCAGAAATACATAAAATTCTCATTTATTACCCTCTTTATGAATACATATTACATTATTTTGCTTCTTTTTTGTAGTAAAAGTTTTTTGAGCTTCTTAATTACTATATATAATAGTAAAAAATTGAATTTCTTTATTAGAGAGCCTGCTTATTGTTTTTTTTTGCTAGACGGATATCTTTTCTTACTGCATAATAAAAATACAATAGCATGAGGAATCAAATGGAAATAAAGCATAACAGACCAGCTTGGGTTCTTAATTTCAAAAAACCAATAGGAACTGAAATAAAATATATCAATGGGCATTGGTATCTTTATGAAAGAAGTTCTATTTGGGATTCAGAGAAAGGAAAAGCAAAAAAAAAGAGTGGCAAACTCATTGGTACTATTACTGAAAATGGTTTAATTCTAAAGAAGGAAAAACAAAATGTTGAAGCAATATCTTGTTTTGAGTTTGGTGCATCGACTTTTCTCTTTGATCATAGTTCTGATTTAAGAGAAAGACTTGAAACTTATTATTCAGATTTTTGGAAACCTATTTATGCTCTTGTTTTAATGAAAGTAAAAGAGAACTGTTGTTTAAGTGAATTTAGAATTCTTTATGAAGTCTCTTTTTTAAAATTTAAGATTGGTAAATTAACCAATCAAAAAATTGATATTAAAAAAGCAATTATTTATCTAGCCGAACAAATTGAAATTTTAGAAAATTTCTTTAATATTGAAGAGTGCAATCAATTATTATCTTATTATGAAAATTTAACTAAAAAAGAATTTACCGTTGGGTCATATTTTTTAGATAACTTATCATATAAAAACTTACAAGAAGATATTCTATTACTCAAAAGAGAGACTTCTTCTAAAACTAGAGAAGAAACCCTTTCTTATGGACTTGCTATAATCAACTATATGGCAATTCATGTAATTAACTCAATTAATACCCTTATAGCAGAAAAAGGCTATTACAATACTTATAGAGTTGAAAGTGTTATCCAGTCTTTAAAGACTGTATATGCTTTAAAAAATAATAGAAACTTTAATATAACAAAGCTTTTCAAGGAAGTTGAAAAGCTTTGTCTAGATTTAGATATTAAAATCGCAATTAAAAATTAATAGGTCTTCTATTATCAAAAGCTACTTTTTCAAGATATTTTTTATCAAGATTTAGCTCATTTGCTATTTCAATTAGCAACTCTTGTGACACTAGGTTTTGTTCGCAATATAAATATAATAAAGCCTTTTCACTAATATTATCTGGAAGTAAAGAGTTATAATAAACATCAGCATTTTCATAACTTTTATATCTACTATGAATATTAATATAAAGATGTGATTTTTCTATATTCTCTTTTATATTATATAATTCTTCTTTTAGTGGTCCAAATTCTCCTCTAGCTGCAAGTTCACCTAAAGGTTTTAGATGATAATATGTATATTCTTTACCTGGAAGGAAGTGATGCTTATCACATCTTGCTTCATAATCAGGTTCTAAAGAAGAAGATTTAACTCTATCACCACCAACTATAATTAATGGATCAAAATATAGAGCTGGGCATTCTTTATTATCAACTTTATAATATCTATAAGTGAAAAAAGCATGATCCAAACAATCAGGATGTTCACAATATGCAGTAAGAGGAATAACATCTGTTGCAACATCTAACATTAATCTTGCAGTAGAATTAAACAAATCTCGTCTAAAATTTAAAATTAAAGTTGGAAATATAAACATAATCCCTTTATCAAGACTATTATTTCTAACAACATATGCAAGCCTTTCATCAAAAAATGAAGCTTCATCAATTATATATGTTCCAACAGTTGGATTGTCTTCAATTACTTTTTCTAAACCAAAAGAATCTTTAATCTTAGCAATATTTTTTCCACAACGTACATATCCAGATCTAAAAGCTAAAGCATCATCAGGATAATCATGGAATCTGTCTCCATCAACCTGAGACCTTATAAAAAAAACGTTTCTTCTATCAACGTTTTTATAACTAGTTGCTTTTTTAACTTTATCACTTTTCTTTTGAGCTATATTTGCATCACGCCAAACCCTAGCAGCAAATTCTGTTTTACCTGATCCCATAGGCCCTATTAAAAGAACACGTCTACCGGGTAAAGTAAAATCAAAATGAGTAAAAGTATCTAGAACTTCTAAAGAAGGAAACCCCAAACTCTTTAAAAAGTCTGAAGTTTCTTCTGTATTTTTTTTAATATTGTTCATCTGAAGTTGCTCCAGTTACAATAGCTACCCCACAACTAGCACCAATTCTAGTTGCACCAGCATCAATCATAGCTTTAGCTTCTTCATAATTGTGAACTCCACCACTTGCTTTTACTCCTAATTCTTCACCAACAGTTTTTCTCATTAATGCAACATCTTCAACTGTAGCACCACCTGTTGAAAAGCCTGTTGAAGTTTTAACAAAATCAGCTCCTGCTTTTTTTGCTAGAGCACAAGCTTTTATTTTTTCTTCATCAGTTAATAAACAAGTTTCAATAATAACTTTTAAAAGTTTATCACCACAAGCTTGTTTTACTGCCTGAATATCTTTCAAAACTAATTCATCTTTACCATCTTTTAGCCAACCGATATTAATTACCATATCAATTTCATCAGCACCGTCATTAATAGCTTGTTCAGCTTCAAAAGCTTTTGCTTTAGTGCTCATTGCTCCTAATGGAAAACCAACTACTGTACAAACAGATACATCGGTATTTAATAATTTTTTAGCACATTCTTTTACGTGACAACTATTTATACAAACAGATGCAAAATGGTATTCAATAGCCTCTTTACAAAGAGTTGATATTTTTTCACTAGTAGTATTAGCCGCTAAAACTGTATGGTCTATATATGATGCAATATTCATAAATTTAACTTGTTAAGAAAATCTTAACATCCTCCATAAACAAAATTCTTTTTAGATACCTTTCATTTTACTCTATTGTTTGAAATACGGCAACTCATACCTTTTACAAAAAGAAATATTATTTTTTATATTAAAGCTTTCTTTCTTGACTAACTTAGTATTATACAGATACTCTAATCTCATGTTACAAAAATTCGCAGATAACTTTATGTGGATTCTAATGTTTGTTTTGCTTGTTAATATTTCTCAACGAAAATTAGACCACTCAGAAAAAAAACGTTTTGCAACAATTTATATTGCTGCATTATTATTAATTTATAATGTTTTAATCATTATTGTTCTAACAAAAGAACTTCCAACCTACTTAGGTTATGTTGCTCTTATTGTTCCAATTTCTTTAGGAATAATTTTTAGAGATAGAGTTTGGCCATTTAGATTACATTGCAAAAAATGTGGCGTAAAGATGAAATATGAAAGAGTCATAGGTGGTGATGAAAATCTTTGTGAATCGTGTTGGCTAGAAGAACATCCTGAAGAAGCAGAAAAGAAAAGACAAAAGGAAGAAGAAAAGCTTCTAAAAGAACAAGAAAATAACACTTTCGTTTGTCCTGACAGCGTGGATGAAATTGATTGGGATGCTTGGGATCCCGAAGAAAGGTGTGTTCTCGCTTATGTCAAAGAAGGAGATAAGGTCTTACTTATCAACAAAAAACAAGGAATTGGAAAAGGTTTAATCAATGGACCAGGTGGTCATATTGAACTTGAAGAGACTGCTATTGAAGCGGCTTATAGAGAATTTGAAGAAGAAACTGGATACACTGCTGAAAACTTAGAATATGTTGGAACTCTTAATTTCCAATTCAAAGATGGTCTTTCTATGAGAGGATATGTATATCTTGGAGAAGGGGCTAAAGGTGAACTAAGAGATAATGATGAGGCCACTCCATTTTGGTGTCCTATAAACGAATTACCTTTAGATAAAATGTGGGAAGATGACAAGCTTTGGCTAGATAGAGCATTAAAAGGTGAAAAATTCGTTGGAAACTTTATTTTTGATGGAGAAAAAATGCTCTCTCATGATGTTGTTTTTGAATAAAAAAAATTAAATTATAATAATAAAGGGGTAGTGAAAAACTACCCCTATTTTTTTAATGACAGCCACAACCGCCATCACCACAAGAACACCCTTCATCACCATGATCATCACCACAAGAACAACTGTGACTTTCAGCTGGTTTTAAATCTATTAAAGATAAACCTTGTTCTGTTACAACGAACTTTGCATTTTCTAGAGCATCTTTGGTATCATCACCATATACTACTGGTACACCATCAATATCTTCGATTATTCCTTCATCAGTCAAATCTACATTAAGAGTGCTTGAACAACAATCTTTTTTAATAAAAAAGTAGACTGCTTTCTTATTACTCTTTTTCAATTCTTCTAAAAAAATAACCTTTGAGGTTTCATCAAATTGCATATTTTACTTCCTAATAATTTAATTTTTATAAATATACTATATTTTATTAATCAAGATAACCTATTCGCTTCCATTATTATTAAGATTACATCTTGATTGATATTTTTTACTTCCTTATTATTATAATTATGAATTTAAGAATTCCAACAAATAAAGCAAATATTGAACTAATATTTAAAAAATCTAGATTTATTTCTTTTGCAACAAAAGTAAATAGTACAGAAGAAGTAAAAGAGATTGTTAATAAATTAAAAATTGAACACCCTAATGCTAATCATGTAGTTCATGCTGCAATAATAGGTAATCAAGGGACAATTTATAGTTATAGCGATGACAAAGAACCTAAAAATACTGCAGGACGACCTGCTTTTGAAGTTTTAAAAGGAAGTGGCTTAACAAATATTGGAGTATTTATTATCAGATATTTTGGAGGAACTCTTTTAGGCACAGGAGGACTAGTTAAAGCATATGGGGAAAGTGCAAAAGAAGTTCTTAAAAAAATAACCAGTGAAGAATTAATTAAAAAAAGTGAATTTATAATTAAAACTAGTTATGATAGATATGAAAAAACCAAAATCATTTTAGATCAATACAAATGTCTTATCGAAAATGAAGATTTTAATGTTGGAATTACTATAAAAGGAACACTAGCCTTTCTTAATTGTGAAAAACTCAAATCAGAAATAATTGAAATGTCAAACGCAAAAGATATTATTGAGTTTACTGAGTTACCTTTTTAACGACGTGAAATCTTATTAAATTTAAGTAAATCTAATAAATCTTTTTCTTCTTCAATTTCTTTTTCTTCTACTATAGGTTTATCATAAAAATTATCATCATCAATCGTTTTTGATAATTTGATTGCAATTGCAATTGCTTTTTCAACAGCTTTTTCATCTATTTTATCTACGGTATCATCTTTTGTATGAAAATAGGAATTTTTAATACCGCTTTCAAAATCAATAGCCATTAATGAACAAGCCTTAATATTTGCTCTGTAACCGCTTGCTGCATCCGTAGCTCCACTAAAGAATGGTAAAGGATGATTTTTTGCCTCATATCCCATAGCATTAGCTAATTTAACACATTGTTGTGCAAGTTCTTTAGATAAAGGCATCATTCCATTTACATCACTATCTATAAAAACTAATTCCTCTGAATTATAAATACAATCAAAATTAAGTTGAACAGCATTTTCTAGCAAAGCTTCATATTTTTCAAACCAAACACTAGAGCCTCTAAGACCAACTTCTTCAGCATCAAAACTTGCAAAAATTAATCGAGTATTTTTTAAACCTTCTTTTCTTTTTTTTCTCCAACTAAAGTATCTAGAAAGTTGAATTAATATACTTGAACTAATTAAATTATCTCCAGCTCCTGGAGAAGATTCTTGAGAATAGTAATTTCTAATTTTATAAACAATAGGAGTAGCTAATAAAAGTAAGAGAATTATTACAAGAGATGTTATTGGAGGAAAGCCAATATGAAAAAGTCTTTTTGTTAATAATTCAACAATTATTTGAACTAAACTCATAACACAAGATGTGCCAAATAATACAATTGGAAGTTCTACATTAATAAAATAACCTTTATCGCCTCTATTTTTATTTAATAATGGAGCACTATCATGATGAGAGGAGAAAAGAATTGTTTGTTTAACTTCTTCTTCTGGCTCGATAATCCCATGAATATTAATACCATCTGTGTCTTTAATATTTTTTTCAAACAAAGGTTTATATACAATAAACTCTCTATATACATAGTAGATGAAAAAAATATTTGTAAATAGGGATAAAAAAGGAGCTCCAACTAATAACAGTACTAATGATATTAAATAAATATAAGCAATATATTGTATCCAAAGGCCAAAAGCTAAGCCCTTATGTTTAAATTCTTGCTTTGAAGTAAAATCACAATATTCACTTAACCTCTTACTAATTTTATCTGCACATTTTTTACACGAAGAAGAGCCTGTTCGTCTCCCTCCAAATTCACCAATTAATTTTTTTGTTTCCTTTAAAGCCTCCTCTGCTAAACTTGTGGATCTTAAAGGATCTAAAGGAGCTTTTCTATGAGTATGTAAATCCGGTTTTACTAAATCTGGTTTTGTCTTTTTTTTTCTACTAAATATATTAGTAATTTTCAACAATAATCCTATCTCCCTTTTTTAATATTAATGATATTTACTTTTAATAGTAAAACATAAATAAAGTATATATAGTATATTACTTTTATCAGTTATTTTTAAGTAACCTAATGGTTTTTTATAAAACTGATAGAATAAAATAGAAAACTTATAAAAATAATCATTTTTTTTTATTAATGACCTACAAATAAATTAAAAACCGTCTTGACTAATTTTATTA
>JAQQAS010000003.1 GCA_028532815.1 Pleomorphochaeta sp. | reverse complement strand
TAGTAAAAAAATAAAAAAATTAGACATTAGTTGTTTTTTGTGATAAAATTGGTTTAAATTACTTTATTGAATAGGAATAATAATGGCAACAATTAAAGAAATTGCTAAAGCAGCTAAAGTCTCTCAAGCAACAGTTTCAAGAATATTGAATAATGACTTATCTTTATCTGTTTCAGATGAAACTAAATTACGAGTATTAGCAGTTGCTGATGAATTTGAATATGTACCTCTAAAAACAAGAAAAAAAGCAAGAAATAATAAAAGGTTAAATATTGCTATTGTTGATTGGTATGTAAATAAAGCTTTGATTGAAGATCCATACTATTTATATTTAATGACTACTGTTGAAAAAGCATTATCTAAAGAAAATATAAATTCTTTTAAAATGTTAAAAGTTGATGGGAAATATATTTCTTCAATTAATAAAATTCCGGATGGAATAATAGCAATCGGTAGATTTGATGAAGATTCTGTTTCTCAATTATCTAGTATTTGTGATAACATTGTTTTTATTGATTCCTCTCCTAGTGCTGAAAAATATAGTTCTGTCATGATAAATACAGAATTAGGAACAACTCAAGCATTAAAATATTTATATAGTTTAGGGCATAGAAGAATTGCATATATCGGAGGTAAAGTAATTTCAGATTCTGGTTTGAAATTAACCTTTGCAATTGATGATAGGAGAAAAATCGCTTATCAAAATTTTGTAGATAGTAAGAATTTGGAATCTTTTATTTTTGAAGGGAATAAATTATCTTATGGAGAAGGGTTCGAATTAGCAAAGGTTCTAATAAAAAAAATAGATCGCCCTACTGCAGTTTTTGTAGCAAATGATACAATGGCTTCTGGTGTTATCGCAAGATTAACACAAGAAGGTATAAAAGTTCCTCAAGATATCTCTGTAGTTGGTTTTAATGATATTCCGCCTTCAAAATATTTAACACCTCCTTTAACTTCTGTAAAACTTGATATGAATTATATTGCTATAAGCACAATCAATTTATTGAAAGAAAAACTTGATAATAGTTTTTATTTTCCTAAGAAAATATTAATCCCTACGTCTATTTCTATTAGACAATCTACTTGTGCTAAAACTGAAGTAAATAATAACTAAAACAATAATTTTATTTTTATTATCGTTTTTTTTAGTATTTCTTATTACAAATTGGCTTAATTTATCTGTATATCTAAGTGATTTCACTCTGTCAATATTAATTATTTGTAAAAAATATTATTATTAATATAATCTATTACTCATATTTTTAAAATCTGTGGTATTATATTAATGGTTAGAGTTTAGTTATTTGTTGCTAATGAAAAGTTTATCTAAATTTTTATTAGGAGGATAATATGGATTTTGATATTAATGAAATGATGAGAGAGGCGATTAAGGTTGCTTGGAGAGCAAGGAAACATAAAAATCATCCCTTTGGTGCTATTTTAGTAGATAAGGAAGGTAATATTCTTTTAGAAGCTGAAAATACTGTTGAAAGCGATATGGATGTTACTTCTCACGCTGAAAGGAATTTAGTATCAATGGCAACAAAAAAATATAATCCTGAGTTCTTAAAAGATTGTGTGTTAGTCAGTAGTGCTGAACCTTGTCCTATGTGTTCTGGGGCAATTTATTGGTCAAATATTGGCACAGTGATTTATGGATTGAGCGAACAATGGTTATATGAGATTAGTGATCCACTTCATTTAAATTCACTCTTGCTATCCTGCAGAGATATTTTAACAAGTGGTACGAAAGTAGTAAATGTTATTGGTCCAATTTTAGAAGATGAGGCAAGAGAACCTCATTTGAATTTTTGGAAAGTTAATTGATTATATTTTAAGGGGGAGAGATTATGGCTCTTTGGATAATTATTGCAGTTGTAGTTTTATTAGTTGTTATCTATATTTCAATTTATAATAAAATTATTAAAATGAAAAATAGATTTGAGGCTTCTTTTGCACAAATTGATGCGCATTTAAAACAAAGATATGATTTGATACCAAATCTTGTTGAGATAGTTAAAGGTTATGCTAAACATGAGAAGGAAACTTTAACAGCTGTTATTCAAGCTAGAAATACTGCACTAAATGCAACAAACCAAAGTGAGAAAGAAGCTGCTGATAAATCATTAGCAGGGGCTTTGAAAAGTGTTTTTGCTTTAGCTGAGTCTTACCCTGATTTAAAAGCTAATGAGGGTTTTGTTAAATTACAAACTCAATTAACTCAAATTGAAGATCAAATTTTACAAGCTAGAAAGTACTATAATGCAGTAATAAGAGAATTTAATAACTTAGTTGAGGTATTCCCTTCTTCTATTGTTGCTAGCATGATGCATGAAGCTAAACGTCCATATCTAGAAGTTGAAGAAGTTGAGAGAAAACGTGTAGATATTAAATTCTAGTGGAGATTTTATGAATAAAAGAAAGAAGAGCTTTGTCTTTTTTCTTGTATTAATATTTTCAATAGTTTCTCTTTATGCAAATTATAGAATTTTAGATTACAAGATAAAAGTAAATGTTAGTGAAGATTATATTTTAGAAGTCAAAGAGAACTATGTTTTTGAGTTTGATACTGAAAGGCATGGTTTTTATAGAGTAATTCCATATCAAAATTATTTAAATCATAAGATAAAAGTTAGTGACATTAAAGTTGACGGAGGTCCCTTTAGTAGTGAAAAATCTGGAGGATTTTTAACAATTAAAGTAGGTGATCCTGATTTAACTGTCATAGGTAAAGTCCCATATTCTATATCATACACTTTTGATATTGGTGCTGATGTTTATGAAGATTTCGATGAGTTCTATTTTAACTTAGTTGGAACTATGTGGGATTGTGAAATAGAAAATGCATCTTTTGAGGTTGTATTTCCTAAGCCTATTGATCCAAAAAATGTTTGGTTAACTAAGGGCTCTTTAAATAGCACAGATGTTGATAATTCTAGCCTAAATATATCTTCAGATAATACAATAATTACTGGAACAGTTACTGCTTTAAATTCTAAAGAGGGTGTAACTTTAAGATGTCAAATGGAAGATGGATACTTTGTTGGTGCAAGAGACTATCAAACTATAATAAAAGTTATGGCTGTAGTTTTAATCTTATTAAATATTATATTAGTTTTATTAGCTTATATTATTTTTAATAGATATGGTCGTGATGATAAGGTGATTGAGAGATCAAGATTTAAGGCTCCTAATGGATTTACTCCTTTATCTTTAGATTACTTTATGAATAATGCTTTTTCTTCTACTGCTTACGGAGCTTCATTTATCTATTGGGCCCATAAAGGCTATATTGATATAAAAGAGAATGAAGATGAGAGTGTTAGACTTATTAGAAAGGTAGATTTTCTGATTGTTAAACAAGATGATGATAATGATTTAGATTACAAATTATTTAAAGCTATTTTTAGTGGTACAGAGATTGGAGAAGAAGTAGACTTAGAACAATTAGATAGTGAGGCTTTAGGCGTTTCATTAAATAAATTAAATAAAGCTGGTGAATTAAAGTTTGATTCTAGACTTTTAAAGGATCAAAAAGCTTCTAATATGAGAGTTTTAATTTTCCTATTTGCAATTATATCTAGTGGTCTTTCATTATTATTTACATATATTTCTACATCAGTTTTCTTACCATTAACTTTAGTTGGCTCTTTCTTCTATATTATTTTGGCCACAATTATTTTATCCTCAATAAATTCTAAATGGGCTATTTATAAAGTTGGAAAAAGGTTTGCTACAATTTTTGCAATTCTTATATTAACTGTTGTCTATTTCTTAGCTAATTATATTAATATTTATTTATTAAATATTGTTCAACCTTTTATAAATTTAATTATTTCGTCAGTTTCTTCAATTTCAATGTTATTACTTATTTTACTTTTTAGTTTGACGGAAAAAAGAAGTTTATATGCTCAGACTGCTTTAGAAGAGTTTTTAGGTTATCAATCTTTCTTAAATCTTGTTGAAGTCAATCAAATTGAATTGATGATAAAAGATAATCCTCAATTTTATTTTGAGCATTTATGTTATGCTCAAGTTATGGGGTTAACAAAAACTTGGGAAAAGAAGTTTGCTAAGATTGAAATTATTCAACCTTCTTGGTACATCGTTCCTTATTATGGTATGTATAATTTCTCAAGGATTAATAATGTTTCAAATAGAATGAATAAATCTTTTAATGTTCCTCTAGCTCAGTATGCAAAAAATCATGCAAGTAAGAGTGG
Source organism: Pleomorphochaeta sp. (assembly GCA_028532815.1). Lineage (GTDB taxonomy): Bacteria > Spirochaetota > Spirochaetia > Sphaerochaetales > Sphaerochaetaceae > Pleomorphochaeta. The sequence continues at coordinate 131,049 of JAQQAS010000003.1, read as the reverse complement.
GGGACCTTCTTCCTCTGGATTCTCAGGATCTGTTGGAGGTGGTGCTGGCGGCGGCGGTGGCGGCGCTTGGTAGATAAAAGAAAAAAGGCTTCCAATTAATTGAAGATAATTATTATTGGAAGTCTTTTTTATCTATTTTTCTTTTAATTTTCTTAAATCATTTATATGCTTTGCTGGATATACTTTAGTCGGACAGACTTTGCTACACAAATAATGTTTATCGCAAGCATCAACTCCATCTTTTTTAAAGGCTTTACCTTTTAATTTTTTTATTGATTCTTCATCGTGAGTTTTATTTAATTCTCTATTGATTGAAGCTAGAGGGGCAGGTCCTATGAAATTTGATTTAACGGGACATGCACTAACACAAGATCCACATTCTATACAGTTTTCAAATCTATTATAGGTAATAATTCCGTAAGGTTTAATTGAATCTTTATGTAATTCGCTCTCTCTTAAATAAGAAGAGCCTTCCATCTTATTTATCATACTTGATATGTCTACAACTAAATCCGATATAATTTTAAACGAATTTAATGGTTCAATAGTTATATTACAATCTTCGAAATCACTTAAAAAAGTCATGCAAGCTAACCTTTCTTTACCATTAATAATACAAGCACACGTACCACAAGATCCGTGATGGCAGGAATGTCTATAGGTGATAGATGGATCTAGGTTTACTCTAATTTCATCTAGAGCATCTATTATTGTGAGAGATTTATCTAGATTTAATTTAAATTTTAAATAATTATCATCACATCTTTTGATAGATATTTCATAAGTATTAATTTGATTGTCCATTATAGCCTCCTCTATAATATTCTCTATAGTGTGGAAGAATAATTTCTGAGGTTTTCCCTTTGATATCTAGAGATATTTTTTTACAAAGCAAATCTGATACAACTTCGCCCATACCTCTTAGTGTTGTAGCTTTTCCTCCAACAATGCTTATCATATTTTTGATATTATCAGTTTGTTCATGGTCTATAGCTTCAAAATCTCTACTAAGATTTCTAACTTCTTCACTATTGTTATGTTTGCCATATAATGGTCTAGCTGCAGCCCAAGCTGTATGATATTCATAGTCTTTGAAGCAAGGGAAGATTTCAATAGCCGCATTTGTTAAAAATTCAATATCTTTTTGAGGTACTCTATTTATATCTGGATTATCACTTATCCATTGAGTGGATCCTATTATTGTTAATTGTCTTTGAGGAACTACAATGTCTCCATCACCGGCTTTATGTAATCTGCTAACAACCATATTAGAAATTCTTTTTTTTATTGCAAGCATTGTTCCAGGAGATGGGGAAACAGGTATGTCGATATCAGCAAGTTTTGCAATATTACCACTGAATGGCCCTCCAGCATTAATAAATGCATCTGCTTTGATAATTTCTTTTTTATTTGTTATGTGATTTATAACAGTGACAGATTCTATGTTATTAGATTTTTTATTGATTGATATTACTTGATGATATGTTTTTATAGTTGCATTTCCAGTTTTTAGGGCCCCGGCGGCAAAACTTATTGCAAGTCTCCAAGGATCTATTGTTCCATCGGGTACTAATACTGATGCTTTTATATTTTGATTAAGATTTTTCTCATATTCAAAGGCAAGAGATGTTGGTATTTCTTTAGCAGGGATACCCGCATTTAAACAGCTTTGAATGAAATTTTCTTTATATTGCATATCATCATCTGATAAAGCAACAAACATACCCATGTTGTATTCTATAGCATTGGGAGCAATCTTTCTAAGAATAGCACTTTCTTCCATGCATTCTTTTGCTATATTTTTATCTCCCATAGCATATCGTGCACCACAATGGAGTTGGCCATGATGTCTGCCGGTTGTTCCACTTGTTAATTCGCCTTTCTCGATTAAAGTAACTTTAAAACCTCGAAGACATAAATCATACATTGTTGCGATTCCAGTTCCACCACCACCAATGATAACGACATGGTAATTATTATGAGTCATTAATTTTCCTCCTTAACAATAAGTATGTTAAGTATAGCATTAAAAAATAACTCATAATAATTTATTTTCTATAAATTTACTTTTTTAAAGAAGTTTTAACAGAATTAAATTCTTCTAAGATTACAGAATCAGTTTGTGGGGATAACTTATTCATTACTAAGATAACAATAAAGTTAGCGATAAATCCTGGTACTATTTCGTACATTAAGCTACCAAGACCAACTTCTTTCCATACAACACAAACAATTGCTCCAACTACCATACCTGATAGAGCTGATTTCCAAGTTGTTTTTTTAGAAAATAGTGCCATTAATACTACAGGTCCAAAAGCAGCTCCAAATCCACCCCAAGCATATGAAACTAAGGATAAGATACTACTTTGTGGATTTAATGCTAGTACCATAGCTATAATGGATATTAATATAACACAAAGTCTACCAATCCAAATAAGTTCTTTTTCACTTGCATCATGATTAATTATTTTTTGATAGAAATCTTCTGTTAATGCAGAAGATGAAACTAGTAATTGTGAATCAATTGTAGACATGATTGCAGAGAGAATTGCAGCAAGTAAAATACCACCAACCCAAGGATTGAATAAATCTACTATCATGTAGATAAATACTTTTTCTGCATCGCCACCAGGGGCTTCTTGATACATTGTAAGTCCAATTAAACCAACTAAAATAGCACCAAATAATGAAATAATAACCCAAATAGTTGCAATAGTTGTAGAACGTGACATTTCTTTTACATCTTTGATACTCATAAAACGAGCTAGAATATGAGGTTGACCAAAATAGCCTAAGCCCCAAGCCATTGTTGAAATAATTGCTATAACAGCAACAATACTACCGTTTGAATCAAATAAGGATAATGAAATATCTTTAGCTTGAGCTGCTACTGTAATTGCATTAAAACCGCCGTGAGTTACTAATGCGAAAATTGGAACTATAATAATAGCAAAGAACATTAGAGCCCCTTGGAAAAGGTCTGTCCAACAAACTGCTAAAAATCCACCTAAGAATGTATATAATACTATAACAACACAACCGCCAATTACAGCAACAGTGTAAGGAATATTAAACATAGCTTCAAATAATTTACCAGCACCAGCCATACCCGAGGATGCATATATTGTAAAAAATATAAGTGTAATTATTGCAGAAATAATTCTTAGTAATCCTGTTGGATCTTTAAATCTATTTTCAAAAAAACTTGAGAGTGTTAGTGAAGAAGTTCTTTCTGTATAAACTCTAAGTCTAGGTGCTACTAATAGCCAGTTTAAAACTGTGCCGATTAACAATCCTATTGCAATCCAACTTTGACCAAGTCCATATAAAAAAACAGCACCAGGTAAACCCATTAATAGCCATCCTGACATGTCGCTAGCTTGAGCTGAAAGGGCTGTTACCCAAACTCCCATAGATCTACCACCGAGTAGATAATCTTCTAAATTAGTAGTTTTTTTGTAAAAAAAGAAACCAATTGCTAAAAGAAAAATAAGATAAATAATAAATGTAATAATAGTTGCTACAGTTGCCATAAACTCTCCTAATTATGGCTATAATACATAATTTTGTATATTTATGCAACTATTATGCATTTCATAAAAGATGATTGATTTTAAGGTATGAATTTATAACCTAATCCTCTAATAGTTCTAATATGGTTAGGCTTTTGAGATTCTCCAAGATGGAATCTTAGTTTAGCAATATGTACATCCACTGTTCTTGTATAAATATCTGTGTCATATCCCCAAACATCATCTAGAATTTTATTTCTATCAAGAATTTCATTAGGATGAGTTACAAAATATTCTAGGAGTCTAAATTCTTGGGCATTTAATAAAATAGAGTCTTCATTGTTTTTTGTTAGAGTTCCTTTTTTTATATCTAAAGTAAATTCTCCAAATTTATAATTTTCACAACTTTTTTCAATTTTCTCTTCTTTAATGCTACTTCTTCTAATACAAGATTCAATTCTTGCTATTAGAACTCCCATATCAAAAGGTTTCATAACATAGTCATCAGCACCTTGTTGAAGTCCCATAATTACATCAATATTTGTATTTCTAGCAGTTAGCATTAATATAGGAGTTTTAATATTTGCAGATCTTAGATGTTTACAAACACTAAACCCATCTCTTTTCGGTAACATAACATCAAGAATTATTAAATCATAGTCATTTGCTTTGGCCTCTTCTTCGCCACTTATGCCGTCCCCTTTAACAACGATTTGGTAACCTTCTGCTTCAAGTCTATCTTCAAGAGTAATTTGAACTCCAAGTTCATCTTCTATTATTAATATTTTCTTCATTTTTTACCACCTTACAAGGAATTGAAAATTCAAAATGACAACCACTTTTAATTTTACCATCTAATCTTTTGTATGGGGAGGTTAATTTAATATTACCACCAAGGATTGCAATATTTTTTTTGATTATAAACAAACCTAAGCCACTTCCTCTCTCCTGAGAGTGTCTAGAATTTTCACCTCTAAAATAGGAATTCCAAATTAGTTTTTGCTCTTTAAGTGGAATACCTACACCATCATCTTCAATTATACAATGAATAGTGTGATTATGATCAATAAATTGAATATAAATTCTTATTTCACCACTGTATTTATTGTATGCATGAAATAAACTATTACTAATTAAATTAGATATTACTAATTCAAGAAGCCGTCTATCAATTAATACTTCTTTTTCTAGGTTTTTGAAAACCCAATTAATTGGTGTGTTTTTTTCTAAACTAATTGCTTTAGTTTGTAATTCCATCATTTGGAAAAAGCTTATTAAATTTACTTTTGTTTCAATTTTATTATAGAATTTATTACCTTCAATTTTAGAATAAACTAAAAGGTTTTCAATCATTGAATTTAATCTTGTTGATTGTTGTTTTATTAGTTTTCCATAGGAGGGTACTTTTTCTGGTTTTATAAGATTTTCACATAAATTATCTGATGCTGATTGAATAACTGTTAAAGGAGTTCTAAGTTCATGAGTAATTGAGGCAGTAAATTCTCTTTCCTTGTCTCTTTGTCTTTGAACTCTAATTATTTGATATAGTAGAAGAAGACAAATGACTCCAATTAGACTAATCAAAATTATGCCACCTATGAAGATAGAACTTAATATTTTTTCTATATATGTTCCATAAAATTTGGAATTATTAACTTTTACTCCTAAAAATGCATATATGTCCTTTATCTCAATATTATTTATTGATTCAGAAATTATAGGTGGCTTTAAAAATGTATTATCTTTGCTAAAAGCCTTTTGTTCATCATTTTCTTCAGATATTTGTTGTCTAACTATTGGAATTACTAAAGTCGTGTTTGAAATTTTTGCACCTTCAATTAAAGATTGAATTGGATTAAAGTTGTATAAAATCAGCTTATCGATAGCATCTTTGTTTTTTTGATTAACTTTTTCATCATTTGATTGATTTATCCAAATAACTTCTAATTCGCTATTTGCTTCAGTTATAGCTGGAATTAAGACATTATTAGAAAATATCTTGAGATCAAGATTGACGAAAATATATGTTGTTTCATTAACAAATATTGTGATATATAAATTTTCATTATCATAAAAAGTGGATTGAGTTGTTGTAAACATATCTAAATGTTCAAGTGTTTGACTAGATAGTTTTTTACTTTGCCAACTAGAACCATCATAAATAAATTCGACACTATTTTCATCATTTAGATTTACATATCCTATTGATTTAATAATATTTTGATCTTCGTCAATAAAATATTTATCATAAACTCCTGCTATAAAATCACTTAATCCATAAGGAGAGTCATTATCTACATCAGGATAGGTGTTTAGCCAATTAATAAACATATTAATTCTATCAAATTCACGAGTAACAATTCTGTTAATATTTAGACCAATGGAATTATAGGTTTTTTTATATTCATTTTCAGCTATTTTATCAAACCAATTGTATTCAAAATATACAAATAAACAGATAAGAGAAGCTGTTATAAGTGAAAATAAAGTAATTACTAATTTAAAATTTTTCTTTGAAAAGTTCATATCTTGATAATACCTTAGAATGAAAGAATATCAAAGTTTTTATTCTAATTAAATAATTATGTTTTACATAGTTTACAAACTGTTTACACTCATTTAACCATTAAACATTTCTTTCTATATATTCTTAGAACACTAGGAGGAACCCTAAATGAGTTCAGACGATAAAATTATACAAGTTGATAAAGTAAAGCCTCATTCTTCAAAAAAGAAAAAAAGAAGAATTGTTATAATCCTATTATTATTAGTAGCACTAGGTGCTGGAATATACTGGTATTTAAATCAGTCAGTTACCCCTGATACTGTTTCCGTTTCATCTTATACAACTGTTTATGTAGTTGAAGGTGATTTGACTTCAACAACTGAAGCTAGTGGTACTGTTGTACTTCCAAACCAAGTTACAATTATTAGTACTGAAGATGCTTATGTTGATACATTATATGTTAGTGAAGGCGATTCTATAACAAAAGAAGATGTATTAATTAAATTTAGTATTCCTGATTATGAAGATGATATGGAAACATATACTTTAGAATTAGAGCAAGCAAATATTGAGTTAGAATCTCAGTTAGAACAAAATGATTATGAGTTACAAACATTACAATTATCAATAGATAGATTAGAGGATGAAATTGAAGACACTCTATTAGATAAAGAAAAATATGAAGCTTTAGCTTCTGTAAAAAATACTTATAAAGATTCTTTAGAAGATATTGAAGATACTCTTGAATCATTGTACGAAAGTTTAGAAGATACAAAAAATGAATTAGAATATGAAAAAACAATTCAATCAATTGATATCAATAAACAAAAAGCAAGTATCAAGATGATTGAGTTAAATATTTCTCAATTAGAAGAAGATATTGAAGATTTAAATGTTACAAGTCCTATGGCAGGTGAGATTTTATCAATAAATGAAGATCTTTATATCGAAGGTAATTACATCGAATCTTCAGATGAACTATTTATTGTAGCTGATAGATCTCAAGTATATGTTGATTTAGATATTTATGAACAGTATGCATCATTATTAGATGTTGGGGATCCCCTTGAGTTAACAATTGGAACAGAAACTATGAATGCAACAATTGTAAGCATTGGTAAAGTTGCTTCAATGGACTCCGATGGTCTAACAGCAACTATTACAATTAGAGTAGAACCTGAAACTGATACTACATTAAACCCTGGTGCATCTGCAGTCGCAAGTATTGTTCTTGGGGTTGAAGAAAATGTCTTACAACTTCCTAGAGGCTCTTATCTAACAACCGGTAACCAAAAATATGTTTATGTTGTAGATGGAGATAAAGCTTACAAAACAGAAGTAGTATTTGGAGATATCCAATCTAATACGGTACAAGTTATTAGTGGATTAGAAGCTGGTGATGAAATAATTACATCATCATACCAAGGATTTATATCAGAAGATGTAATCCAATTAAAATAGAGAGGCAAATACATGATTAATTTAGAAAATATTTCAAAAGTTTATGATCTTGATGAAACTAAAGTAACAGCTTTAGACAAAGTTTCAATCCATATAGATAGAGGTGAATATATAGCAATTATGGGTCCCTCTGGTTCAGGGAAATCTACCCTAATGCATATATTAGGAATTTTAGATACTGCCTCTTCAGGTGTTTATAAGCTTGAAGGCTACGATATTACAACCTTAGCTGATAAGGAACAAGCTAGGATAAGAAATAAGCATTTTGGTTTTATATTCCAAAGCTTTAACTTATTTCCAGAACTCAGTGCATTAGAGAATGTAATGCTTCCAATGCAATATGCTTCTGTTGCTGTAAAAAAGAGAAGAGATAGAGCGGCTTTTCTATTAGATGAGGTTGGTTTATCCCATCGAATGAACCACTTACCAACAATGATGAGTGGAGGGGAACAACAACGTGTTGCAATAGCTAGAGCTCTTTCTAATGAACCTGATTTAATTTTAGCTGACGAACCAACTGGTAACTTACCTACCGATAAGGGTGATGAAGTAATGCAGATTCTAGAAAAGGTAAATAAAACAGGTGTAACAATTGTTATGGTTACCCATAATCCTAATCAAGGTAAAAGGGCAAATAGAATAATTAATGTTCGTGATGGAAAGATTGTTGAAAATCCAAAAGATGTAGGAGCTATTTATGCTAAGTGAACCTTTTAAGATTATATTTAGAAGATTTGTAAATCGACTAACTGAATCTGGGTTGTTAATAATTAGTGTAGCTTTAGGAGTTGGAGCTTTGGCAGCTGGTGGAACTTTATTTATTAATGTAATAAATGAAAATAATCAAGTTTTAAATTCTCCTTCTTATAAAGAGATAGTTGTTTCAACTAGAGAAGAATCAGATTCAATGGAAGTACCTGTTAAAGAAAAACTATTAAACGAAGATGCAATATTAGCACAATCAGATTTAGATGCAGCAGAGATGATTCCTTCTATTAGTTATTCATATATTATGAATTCAACTCGACTTAGGATGATAAATGAAGACTTTCAAGAGCAAGCAAATAATTTTGCCCCTCCAGAGCAGAATAATGAATCTTCAAGTGAAAATGGAGAAGAAGTAGTACAACCTAATAATCCACAAGATAGGTTAGATGAATTATTAGAAGATGGTTTTGATTCCATATTATCTGATAATAGTATAGTTTTAAGTGATGAAGATGAGATTTCAGGCTATAATGTAACCTCTCAATTCTTTGATGCTTGGGATATTAAAGCTGCTGCTGGATCTTTATTTTCATCAGTAGATTATAATCAAACAAATTCCTTAGTAATACTAGGAAGTGAATTTGCAAAAACTTTAATTGAAGATGATGAAGATGTTAGTTCTTTAATTGGAAAGAGAATGTTAGCTTTACAAGGTTATCAAACTATTGTTGGTGTTCTTGAGGAAACTGATACTAGTTATGACTATCAATTCTTTAGTCCATATTCAGACAATACTTCTAGCGGTGAATTTTCTCAAATTAGAAGATTATCTCAAAATACACAACTAAGATTTTCTGTATCAGATTCTGAAGATTTGGATACAGTATCACAAATGTTAGATCAGTGGTTTACTAGTGAATATGGGGAAGGCCAAATAATTGTTACAAACCCTAGAGTGGAAGCTGAACAAACTGTAGAAAGAAACTCAGGAATTAGTATATTGCTTTTAGTTTTAGCTCTTTCTGGATTATTTATATCTTCAGTAAATATTTCTCATATTCTATTAAGTAGAACTTTGAGAATGAAAAAGCATGTTGGCATATTAATGGCACTTGGAGCAACAAAGAAAAATATTAATTTATTATTCTCTATAGAAGCTCTGATGATTATAGTAATTGGAACTGTATTAGGTGTATTAATCGCAATACCTATTAATACACAGATGCAAAGCGCTCTTGAGTTAACAATCTCTTCTAATTACATGATTCTAATTAGTGCATTAGCTTCAGCTATTTTGATTTATTGCTTTACAATAATTCCTATCAGAAGATTTGATAGAATCAAACCAGCTGATGCAATGAGGATTCAATAGGAGAATATTTTATGAAAAAATTTATGATTATGATGATGAGGCAGTGGTCACACTCTCCTATGAAAATGATATTAACTTTAATTGCAGTAGCTTTAGGTTCATTTATCTTGATTTTAGCATTTAATGTAACTGAGATAATTGATGAACAAGTTGAAACTCAACTAAATAATAATGGTATCGTTGTACAAGTTGCAAATGGTACTTGGGATGCTGATGGAGACATAGATCAAACAAGACCTAGTGAATGGGATTCAACTATTCAAAGTTATTTGATAAGCGATACGGATACTATTGAAGATACAGCTATTGTAAGTAGATCTATATTTAACGAAATCACTGTAAGTGGCACTTCTTATGATTTAAGAAATTCTATTGCAACTGAAGGTTCATACTTTGACATTTATGGCTTAGAGATTGTAGCTGGTGTTGAAATGACTGATGAGGATTTAAATCTAGGGTCAAAGAAAGTTTGGATTAGTAAAGAGACTGCTGAAATTATTTTTGGAACTGCAGAAAATGCTGTTGGAGAGTGGGTTCAGCCTCCAGGAGACGCTTTTTCCAGAGGACTTGGAAATAGAACTCAAAATGTTGTAACTCAATATTTAATAGCAGGCGTTTATGAAATACCTTCAGAAATTACTAGAAAAGTTTATGGAATAGGTGATTTACTTGTTCCTTATACAGCTATCTTGCCTAGTGAAATGAGTTCAAGTATGGCTAAGGATATGTTATCTGGTATGCTAGTTGTTAAAAGTAGTGAAACTTCAGTTGAAGAAGCAGAACAAACAATTAAGCAAGTAATATATCAAAATTATGGTGAAGATATTGATGTTGAAGTTTGGGAAGGCTCTATGCAAGGAGAGACAACCTACATGAACGATTTGAGAAAAACAGTTCAAGTCTTTACAGTTTCTGTTAATATTTTAGGCCTTGTATTGATGCTTGTTAGTACTCTTGGAGTATTTAGTATCATGTTAGTTGAAGCTTTAAGTAGGAAAAGACAGATTGCTTTAGAGAGATCTTTAGGAGCTTCTAAAAACAGAATTATTAAAGAATTCTGGAGTTGGTCAATGGCAATGTGTTTTTTAGGAGTTGTAATAGGTGCAATTATTGCATACTTTGCTTTTCCTTCAATATTACAAACAATAACCCCCTTATTTGGAGAATTGTCTAATGAATTAGATCTAGGGGTAGGTTTTAGTTTGTTAGCATTAGCAAAAAGCTCAATATTGATATTAGTCTTTGGTGGTATGTTTGGAGTAATCCCTGTTATACCAGTTGTTAAAGAGAATATTGCCGAAGGACTTAAGGAAGTATAAATTATGGAAAAAAAATATATTAGTGTAGTATTAATAACGATGATTTCAATATCATCGTTAGCTGCAAGCGTAAGTGAAAATATAGATGCTTTAGTAAATTTTGCTCTAAATAATAATGTTAATTATTTAAGTGCGATATTAGATTTAGAGCAATCTGAAGATGATTTAGTAGTCGATCCTGTTTACTATGATTCTACTATCAGTCTTAAAAATGAAACTGAAACAGATTTTTCTGATACGACAAATGTTACAACATTAAGTTTAGATGTTCCTATTGTTGAACAATTTTCTTTGAATGCACAACTTGATACAGACTTAGATGGTAGCTTAGGTTTTACCTATAGTCCGTTAGAGAATTCTGGAACTAATGTTGCTAATGAAGTACTTTATGATAATTATAGTGTGTATGTGAGTGAATACAAAGATGATTTAACTGTTAGCATAACAGAGGCATATTTGAACTACTTACTAGCTTATAAGGAGTTAGAACATCAAAATGAAGAAGTTGAATTGTATAAAAAGCTTTATGAAGAGCAAAAAAGTTTATATGAATATGATATTGTTTCATTAGTTGATGTACAAGATGCTCTTGTAACCTATACCGAATCTCAAAATGAAATTAGAGATTTGGAAGTTGCATTATATAGTGCAAAAGTAGATATTTATGAATTGTTAGATATTGAAAGTAGTTCTCAAGTTAAAATTCCTTTAGCTGACTTAACTCAAGTTGTTGAACTAAGCGAAAAAGCAGAAACATTATTAGATGGAAAACAGTTTTCACCTATGAGTGATTATGATGTTGTATCTGCTCTAAATTCAACTATTACTTTAGAAGATACTTTTGATAATTTAGATTGGTGGGAACCAACTTTTGATTTGTCTGCAAGTGTAGACTTAGAGGGATCTCTAACAGCGACTGTATCCTTTAGTACTAGCTACAGTGATTACAATGGGGACGATAAAAATGATTTAGCTGAAGAAATTGAACTTTCTAAATTATCTTCAGCTGCAACAATTGCTAATGTTCAAAACAATATAGAATTATTACAAAATTCGATTGAAAGTGATAAGAAAAGTATTGAAGATATAAAATTACAAACCAAGCAAAATGATTTAGTAATGCAAGAGGCTGCTTCTTTACTTGAATTAGATGAATATGAAGTATTAGATTATGAGACTTTAGAATTAAATGCAAATACTTTAGAACTTAGCTTATTTGAAGCATATATAAATTTATATATTGATCAATTAAATTTAATCAATTACCTATAAAACAACCATTTTAAAATCTACCTTTCTTTTTTAGAAGGGTAGATTTTAATATATAGAAATTATAAATTTAAAATATTAATATAATAGTATGAAAATAATAATTAGTCCTGCAAAAGAGCAATTAGCTCAACCTTATAATTTCAATCCAACAAATCCTATCTTTCAAAATAAAGCAGAAGCTCTAGTATCTTCTTTAAAAAAATATAATAAAGATAAAATAGAAAAAGCATTTAAGTGTAGCAGTGATATTGCACAAAATGTTTTTAACTCCTATCAAAATTTTAATAAAGAAGTACATCCTGCTCTTTTTTTCTTTAATGGACTTCAGTATAAAAATATCCAAGTTCAAACATTGAAAGAAGATGAAATTCAATTTTTAATAGAAAATCTGTATATAGCAGATAGCTTATATGGAATTTTAAGAGCTAGCGATAATATTAGTCATTATCGCCTTGACTATAAGGTGAAAGTGCCTTTTTTTGATTATAATTATTACAAAAAAGAACTTGATGAATTTATTAAAGAACCCATAATTAATTTATGTTCTAAAGAATATAGTAAGAATTTAAATCAGGATAAATTGTTTACAATTAATTTTGTTCAAGATGTTAAAGGTAAAGTAAAAAGTTATAGTACTCACACTAAAATGATAAGAGGAAAATTCATAAAGTACTTAGCTCAAAATAAATCAACTTCTCTTTCAGTTATTAGAAAGTTTAATATAGATGATTACTATTTGATTGATGAAAATAATAAAGAGATGACCTTTAAAAAAATATTCTAAATTATTTTCTATAAAGGCTCTATAATTCTATGATACCGAAATATTTGTTAAAAAATCAATTGTATGATAATATTTATGAAATTTTACTATTTCATAAATCGGGGGAATGAGATGACAAGAAATGAATACTTAAATAAAATTGCGAGTCAAAGAGTATTATTACTTGATGGAGCTATGGGAACATTAATCCAAGAAAAAAATCTTTCTCCCGAAGATTTTGATACATCTTCTCTTGATGGTAAAAATAGATGCTTCCCTAATTTAGGAGAGATTTTAAATATATCAAGACCTGATGTTATTTATGATATACATAGTGAATTTCTTAATTCCGGGGCAGATATAATTACGACAAATACCTTTTGTTCTAATAGAATTACTTTGAAAGAGTATAGTTTAGAAAATTGTGTTAAAGAGCTCAATCAGAGCGCTGTTGAAATAGCAAGAGCTGCAGCAGAGGAAGTAGAGAGAAAAGAGTATTCCCGTTTTGTTTTTGTTGCTGGAAGCTTAGGTCCAACAGGGAAAATGTTATCTTTTTCTACAGACAGTGATGATGTTTTAAAAAGAGAATATGATTTTAATGATTTTAAAGAAGCATATAAAGAACAAGCATTAGTTTTATTAGAAACTCAATGTGATATCTTACTAATTGAAACTGTTTTTGACACACTAATCTGTAAAGCAGCTTTAGAAGGAATAAGAGAAGCACAATTAGAAGCTGAGATAGAAAAACCTATAATGGTAAGTGTTACTTTTAGTGATATAAGTGGTCATACATTATCTGGGCAAAGTATAGAAGCCTTTAGTTCTTCTCTTATATCTTACAATCTTTTTTCTATTGGTGTTAATTGTTCTATGGGGGCAAAAGATATGGTCCCCCTAATTGAAAGATTATCTAAACAAACACCTTTTAGAGTTTCAGCACACCCAAATGCAGGGTTACCTTTAGCAGATGGAACATATGGAGAGAGCCCTTCTCATATGGTTCAAACTTTATCCCCTATATTAGAAAAAGGAATAATTAATATTATTGGTGGCTGTTGTGGAACAAAACCTGCTCATATCAAAGCATTATATGATAAAATTAATGAAAAAAATGAAAAAGATGAATTAGTTTGTAAACCAAAAGATCTTTCTGATAAAAAGAATTTTGAGATTAAATTATGTGGTCTTGAGACTCAAGATTTTAATAATCAATTAGCTATAATTGGAGAGAGATGTAATGTTGCAGGGTCTAGAAAATTTTTATCTTTAATTGAAGAATCTAAATGGCAAGAAGCCTCAGATATAGCAAGGAATCAAGCTGAGCATAATGCTGATATAATAGATATTTGTATGGATTCTTCTATGATAGATGCACCAACGGCTATGGTATCTTTTTTAAGATATATAAATTGTGATCCTTATATTTCAAAGAAACCTTATATGATAGATTCTTCTGATTGGAACACTATAGAAAAAGCTCTAGGTGAATTACAAGGTAGATGTATAATCAATTCAATAAGTCTTAAAGAAGGTGAAACTTCTTTTATAACGAAAGCAAAAATTATTAATAATTTTGGACATAAAATGGTAGTAATGCTTTTTGATGAAAAGGGCCAAGCAACTACATATGAGAGAAAAATAGAAATTGCAAAAAGAAGTTATGATTTATTAATAAATAATAAAATTAGAAGTGATTTAATTATATTTGATCCAAATATTTTAACTGTAGCAACAGGGATTGAGGAAAGTGATTATTATGCACTTGATTTTATTAAAGCTGTAAAATGGATTAAAACCAATTTAACAAATGCTCAAGTCTGTGGCGGGGTAAGTAATCTTTCATTTTCATTTAGAGGTAATAATGCTCTAAGAAGAGCTATGCATACTGTTTTTTTACACTATGCACTAGAATCAGGCCTTGATTATGCTATTGTTACTCCTACAATAAATTTAGATATTAGTAAAATTCCAAATGAAATATATAGTGTAATTGAAAAAGCACTTTTTGAGCCATCTCTAGAAAATAGGGAGAAATTAATAGATTTAGCAAGCTCTGATATTTTTAAAAAATCTTCTGTTAAAACGGGTAAAAAAGTTGATGATTTAGCATTAATACAAGATCCTAAGTTAAGAGTAAAAAGAGCAATTTGGTTTGGAGAAAATAATAATTTAGAAAGAGATGTTTATGCACTTTTAAAGGAAGTTGAGGCTAATAATATATCTCCGGTATCTATTGTTGAAGGTCCTTTTATGGATGCAATGAAAGAAGTGGGAGATAAGTTTAGCAAAGGTGAAATGTTTTTGCCTCAAGTAGTTAAAAGCGCCAGGACAATGAAAATTGCTGTATCATACCTTGAGCCAGCAATTGAAGAGTGGAAGAATAAAAATCAAGAAGAAAATTCTTTAATAAAAAATGAAAAGACTATTGTTTTTGCTACAGTAAAAGGGGATGTACATGATATTGGCAAAAATATCTGTATTTTAGTTTTACGCTGCAATGGCTTTAAGGTAATAGATTTGGGAGTGATGGTTCCAAGTGAGAAAATAATAGAAACAGCAATTAGTGAAAAAGCAAATTTTATTTGTTTGTCAGGGTTAATAACACCATCTTTAGAACACATGGCAAATGTATGCAAATTAGCTTATCAAAATGATTTAAAAATACCAATCTTAGTTGGAGGAGCTACAACAAGTAAAGAGCATACCGCATTAAAACTTGCACCATTATATAATTATTTGGTTTTTCAAACAGATAATGCATCTGATCTATCATCTTTAATTTTAAAAATTGCAAAAGAAGGAACGCCTTATATTAAAAAATTATCTAAAGATTATAGAGAGCTTGAGAAAAAAAATAATACTAAAAAACTTAAAAAAGATGAATCTAAGAATATTTCTTATCAAAGCGTTTTTGCTAATAGATTTATCAAACAATCAAGTTCTCCAAAACCCAAGAAAATTGGCACAACAATTATAGATAATATAAATCTTGATAGGTTAATAGCTTTAATTAATTGGAAAATGTTTGCCTTTAGTTATTCAGTTCCTCCAAAAGGAGATGCCTTCAATAATTTAGTTAAAGAAGCAAAAGACTTTTTACAAAGAGAAATTGTTAGAGAAGCTTTGACTAAGTCTTTAAGAGGTGTATATGGGATTTTTCCTTGTACTAGTGATGGAGTCAGTATATATGTAGATAATAGAGAACGATTTTCTTTTATAAGACAAGAAAGAAAAGGAACATCGCTTTCTCTTTCTGATTACGTAAAAGAAGTAGATTATATTGGTATGTATATAGTTACAGGAGGTCTTAAGCTAAATGAGTACATTAATATATTTGATGAAGGTGAATTTTTAATGTTAAGATTTTTAGCTATAAGGTTAGTTGAAGCCTTTTCGCAGAATATGGAGTCTATCCTTATAGATCAGTGGGCAGCTCCTTTGTTTAGAGTCGCTCCAGGTTATCCTTCATGTCCCAACCATATGCATAAAAAAGGAATTTTCAATTTATTAGATGGGGAGAAAACATCCTTAGTTAAATTAACAAAAAATTATATGATGGTACCAGAAGCTAGTATTTCATCACTTGTTTTTCAAGGTGAAGGTCTTAAATTTTTTAATGGTGGAAAAATTAGCGTAGAACAAATTAAAATTATAAGTAAGGCTCAAAATGTTTCAATTGAAAAATTGATTGAAAGTGGCTTAGAATTAAAAGAGGAATAAAATTATGAAAGTTACTCAGATAATAGAAAACGCAAATAAGCCTTTATTTACTTTTGAATTATTACCTCCATTAAAAGGGCATAATATTGAATCCATATTCAAATCAACTAAGAAATTGATGGAATATTCTCCTTCATATATAAATATAACAAACCATCAAAATGAGATTGTTTATGAAGAAGATGATAATAATGTTATTCATAGAAAGGTAGTTAGAAAGAGACCTGGAACAATAGGTATTGCTGCAGCTTTGCAATATAGTTTTAATATACCTGCTATACCACATTTAATTTGTGGTGGGATGAGTGATTTAGAAATCGAAAATACTTTGGTAGAATTAAACTTTTTAAGTATCGATAATGTTTTTGCTTTAAGAGGGGACCCTCCTCATGGAGAGAGACGCTTTATTCCTTGTGAAAATGGTTATTCTCATTCATCTCAAATGGTAGAGCAAATTGCTAATATGAATATGGGAATATACTTAGATGAAAATTTAAAAAATCCAGTTTGTACTGATTTTTGTATAGGGGTTGCAGGATATCCTGAGAAGCATTTTGAATCACCTAATTTGGATGTTGATATAATTAATCTAAAGAAAAAGCAAGATGCGGGCGCTTCTTATATAGTTACGCAATTATTCTATGATAATAAAGTCTATTTTGATTTTGTAGAAAAATGCAGAGATAATGGAATTACTATTCCAATCATTCCTGGTATAAAACCTATTAGTAGAAAAGGTCATCTTTCCTTAATCCCTACAACTTTTTCAATTGATATCCCATCACAATTATATGAAAATATAACTAAAGCTAAAACAAAAGAAGAGGTTAAAGATGTTGGTATTTGGTGGGGAATAAAACAAACTAAAGAGTTGTTAGCTAAAGGTGTTGTTGGCGTTCATTACTATACTGTAGGGTCTGTTGATAGTGTTTGCAGTATAGTAAAAGAGTGTTATTAATAATTTAGGCTATCAAAATTAGATTGGTTATATTTATAAGTTTATAATATATCTCTTCTTCTTATTTGTCGGAATTAATTTATTTTCATCTTTTAATTTTTTTATGGTTCTTAGTAAATGCCTATAACTAGTTCCTAGTTCTTGGGAAATTTGAACGAGATTTCCTTCAAATATTTTATTTGGATAGGTATTAACTAAATACATTGTTAATCTCTCTTCAAGTGGGAGTAATATATTTTGTGTTGTTTGATGAGAAGAAGAATAAAGTTTTTGTGCTAGATATTTTGCAAGTAAATTAGAATAGTTTAAATTATTTTTCATTAATTCTTTACTTTTTTTTAAAGGAATTCTTATTCCTTTTAATTTTGATATGGTCACAACACTTGTTGAAGCTATATTAGAGTCACTTACAGTTTCTAGATCTCCAATAATTCCATCATTGTTGTAGAATCCAAAACTCATAATATTACCATTTTCTTGTTGCCTAGTTACTTTACAAATTCCTTCAAGAATTATTGTTACATAATTTAGTTCAAACCCTTCTCTACAAAGATAATAGCCTTTATCTAATAAAACTAATTTCCCATATTTTATATATTCTTCTAACATAATTAATATATTACCACCAACTAAATTTAAAAACTATAAAAATTATCAAAAAGATGACAAAGGTCATATTCTAAAAATGATTAAACATATTAGAGTGCTACTTAAAGGAGAAGAATATGAACTATGCCCTGTCACTAATGGTTGGTTTTACAATTTCAATTATGGTTGCATTAAGTGGAGTATTAACTGAAACTATTGGAGTTTATCATGCAACATTAGTTGCTCATATAACAGCCTTGGTTATTTTAACTCTTATTGTATTTTTTAAAAAACAATCTTTAAAAATAAAATATAAAGTTCCCCTTTTTTATTTTAGTGGCGGATTACTAGGTGTGTTAACAACAGTTTTTAATAATTATGCTTTTTCTTATTTAGGAGTATCAGTAATGCTCTCTCTATGTTTATTTGGACAAAGTTTGACTTCACTAATTTTAGACTTTCTACACATGTTTAATCATACAACTAAAAATAATTATAAAACATATATTGGCTTAGCCTGTATATTATTTGGAATAATTATAATGATTATTTACTAGGGGGGCGTTATGATATTATCTATTATTTTTTCAATTCTTTCTGGAGTTACCATTGTATTATCAAGAACTACAAATGCTTTGCTATCTCAAAAAAGTAATACTTTGGTGAGCACATATTATAATTATATAATTGGATTAATCTTTTCTTTTATAGCCCTTATTTTATTTGCAAATAATGAAATTTCTTATTTTGCTCATACATCATATCCAGCCTTTTATTATTATTTAGGAGGGCCGTTAGGAATAATTGTTGTTGCTCTTTCCGCATATTTAGCTATCAGGATTTCTTCATTGATAATGACAATCTTAATGTTTTTTGGACAAATTACCGCAGCGGTTTTATTAGATTGGATGTTAAGTGGGAATTTGGATTTATCAAATGTAATTGGTGGAGTATTTGTTTTTATAGGATTACTTTTCATTAATCAAAAAAGCTGATATATGTGTAAATCTAATTGTTATTTATTACTATATTTTTTATAATTAGAAAGAACTTAAAAATTGGAGAAGTTAATGTTAAAAAGGTTTTTTTCATACTATAAGCCATACATTGGTTTATTTATCTTAGATATAGTTGCTGCAATAATTTTCTCAACTGTATCAGTATTTTTCCCAATAGTGACAAGAAATTTAATTAAAACTTATATCCCCAATGCACTTTGGGGTCCTATGATAATTACATTTGTTGTAATTCTTACTATCTATTTGATTCAATTGCTATGTGATTTTATTAGATTGAAATGGGGACATATTTTAGGAGTATATATTGAGACAGATATGAGAAGTGATTTATTCTCACATCTACAGAAATTATCTTTCAGTTATTATGACCAAACTAAAACAGGGCATATAATGAGTAGAATAACAAATGACTTGTTCCAAATCACAGAAACAGCCCATCACTGTCCTGAGGATATAATAATAAGCACTATTACAATAATTGGTGCTTTTATTGCAATGTTTATTTTCAATTGGAAGTTAGCTTTGATTACCTTAGTTCCTTTCCCATTATTAGCAATCTATGGTGTTGTTTATGGGCGCAAGTTAAAGACAAGATTTGCAACTGTTAGAAAAACTTTAGCAGATGTTAATAGTACTGTTGAAAATTCTATTCAAGGGATTAGAGAAGTTAAATCATTTAATAAAGAAGACTATCAAGAAAAACAATTCAAAGATAGTAATGATGTTTTGATGGGGGCAAAAAAACAGCAATATGATGCAATGGCAAAATTCCATTCAGTTATGAATTTCTTAAGGAATTTATGTTATTTATTCCCAATTGTTGGGGGTGCTTTACTTATATATACAAATCAATTAGAAGCATATGATTTAATTACTTTTATTTTGTTTATTACAGTTATTTTGCCACCAATTGATAGATTGATTAACTTTATGGAACAATTACAACAAGGTGTAGTTTGTTTCCAAAGATTTATTGAAGTAATGGATATCCATCCAGAAATAAAAGATTCACCTACATCTAAAGATTTAGTAGTTAGTCAAGGGATTATCCGTTATGAGAATGTTAATTTTTCTTATGATGATAATACAGAGGTATTAAAGAATATCAACCTAACAATTAAAGGCGGATCTACAATTGCTTTAGTTGGTGAATCTGGAGCCGGAAAGAGTACTTTAGCAAATTTAATTCCTAGGTTCTATGAAGTAACTTCAGGTAAAATTTATATTGATGATCAAGAAATCACGAATATAACTCAATCTTCTTTGCATAAAAAAATTGGTTTTGTTCAACAAAATATTTTCTTATTTGATGCATCAATCAGAGAAAATTTAAAATATGGTAAAGCTGGTGCAACAGATGATGAATTATGGGATGCTCTTAGGGCTGCTAATTTAGAGAAATTTGTGGCATCTCTTCCTCACGGTTTAGATACTCAAGTTGGTGAACATGGTGCTAGGTTATCGGGAGGACAAAAACAACGATTGTCTATAGCAAGAGTATTTTTAAAGAATCCACCAATATTAATTTTTGATGAAGCAACAAGTGCTTTAGATAGTGAGAGTGAACAATTAATTACCGAAGCTTTCTCAAGATTAGCAAAGGGTAGAACTTCAATTGTTATTGCACATAGATTATCTACTGTAAGAAATGCAGATAATATTATAGTAATAGATGATGGTAAAATAATTGAAATTGGTAATCATAATTCTTTGATTAAGAATAATGGTAAATATTCACATCTTTATAATAGTCAAAAACTATAAATTACATATATAAAAAAAAATGACTTAGGATTTCAAATTAAAACATCCTAAGTCTTTTTTTTTATTATAAAGTATGTCTAAGCTTGAATAAAATATCCTCTACCATTATTTTTTACTTCATATAAAGCATGGTCAAGTTTTCTAAGAATATCTTCAATCTTAAATGTTAAGTCTTCACATCCAAGTCTTGTAAATAGATATCCGCCACTAACTGAGAATGAATGGCTTTCATTATCAAAAACAACATCTTGAAGAGATGTTTTAAGTAGTTCTAATCCTTGGTCTGCTGATTGTTTGTTCATTGCAGGAACTACAACCATAAATTCATCTCCTCCAAATCTATAAACATGTTCTTTTCCAAATATTGAACATAATTTATTTGCATAATATTGGATTACTAAATCTCCATTTTGGTGACCATAGGAATCATTAACATTTTTGAAATGATCAATGTCTGTAAATAAGAAGAAACATTTTTCACTACAGAATAGGTAACTATCTTGGATTAATGCTCTTCTATTCTTTGTAGAAGTTAAGGTATCTTTTAGTGAAGATTGTCTAAATTCTTCACTTATATTAGTTAATTCAATTTGTGCAACTGTTCTTTCAACAAATAGTTTATATTTTACAACTCCTGAAGCAAAACAAAGAATCATAAAGGCTAGAAACTTAATTGCATAGCCAATATCAAAACCTCCTTTATAGAGGAAGAAAAATATGAGATAAAAAGATCCTGCAATAAAATGATACAGTGCAGCTTGGAAAGAAGATTGTAGGGTTAAAGTTGTAATTGCTAAAACAATAGAACAATAAATTATACAATCTCCACCATAATTAAAATCAAGGTTGCTTAATAAAATAGTACAAGCTGTAACTCCAACAATTACTATTGCTTGAATTCTTTCTACCCATAGTGCTTTTCTATTATTTTTTATATAAAAAAGTTTTACAGAAAAATAAAAAAAGAAACAAATTATGGTGTTTACAGAATAGAGAATACGATATGCTATTCTATCGGGACAGTCATAATATGGAGTGAAAGTTAAGGAAAAATAAAAAAATTGAATAATTCCAAAAATTAATGCTAAAAGTGTAACATATTTAAGATTAAAATCATCAATATGTTTTTGAACCTCTTTATTTGGGTTCGAAAAAAATAAATCCATAATAAATCTCCCCGGTTTTAATATACTTTTCATACAAATACCTCTCAATTAGTTTAAAGGTAAGAATATAAATAATCAATAAAAAAAGAATTTGTATAATTAGTAGAATGATTACCACAATTTTACCACATTTATATTCTATGTTTAATATATCACAAGAAATAGATGTGAAATAAATAATATTAGGACAGTAAAATGAAAAAAAGAATTGTAATAACAGTATTAGTTGTTAGTTTGGTTTCCGTGGGTGTTTTTGCGAGTAGTATGAAATATAATAAAACAAGAGGACTAGCTTCAGAGAGAAGTCAAATGAACTCTTCACTTTATGTTTCAGTTGATGATAATTATTATAGAAATGTTCAAACAAATGAAATTGTGACTAGAGATAATTTACCTGAAAATTGTAGACTAGGTGATCAAGGTAGAGATAATCACAATAGAAGAGCTAATAATAATTCCCCTCAAAAAGAAAATAGATCAAAGAATTATCAAAGATTGGATACTTCTCAAAATATGAGAGAAGACGGATTGAGACCATATTTTCAAAACAATGGTTTAAATAGCTCTAATTAATATCTAATGAAAAAGTTTAGTACTAGTTGTTTTAGAAAATTATAAACAGCTAGTACTTTTATCTTTATAGACTATAATATGATATAATATATTTAAATTGAGGAAAGAAATGAAAAAATATAAGATTTTATTAGCTGATGATGAAGAGAACATTACTAATATATTGAGATCATATTTAATCAAAGAGGGCTATGAAACAATTGTTGCAAATGATGGAAAAGAAGCTCTTAGAATGTATAAAATTGAAAATCCAGATTTAATTATTTTAGATTTAATGATGCCTTATTATTCAGGAGAACAGGTTTGTAAAGAAGTTAGAAAAGAATCTAGGGTACCAATAATAATGTTAACAGCTAAAGTCGGTGAGGATAATTTAGTTAAAGGAATTGATTTGGGTGCTGATGATTATATTGAAAAACCATTTAGTCCTAAAGAGATTATTGCTAAGGTTAAAGCAGTTTTGAGAAGAAGTAAGAATGACATTTTAGTTTCAAAACCTGTTGTTTATGGAAATTTAAAATTTGATTTTGAAAAAAATATTTTTTATAAAAATTCTAAGTTAGTTGATCTAACTCCAACTGAGATGAAAATTTTATTTACAATGGCTAAGTCACCAAATAGAATATTTTCACGAGAGGATTTAATTGTATATGCCTTACAAGATGATTTTGATGGATTTGATCGAAGTATTGATACATATATAAAAAGTCTTAGGAAAAAGATTGAAGATGATAGAAAGAGACCTAGGTATATAATAACCAAACATGGTATGGGATATAGTTTTGAAATTTAACTTAACAATAAAAAGACATCTGACATTAATATTTGGCGCCTTTTCATTACTAATTACAGTTATCGTAGCCTTAGTTTTTAATTTATCAGTAGATAGTAATTTTGAAAAATATGCAAATAATAAAAAACAAGAATTAGGTAGAGAAAATCAAGTTGTTGAAATTCAAAAATCTAATGTAAGAAATAGTTTTTTTGGAAATGGCCAAAATAAAAATTATCAATTGACAACAGTAGAATTAGAATTAAGGGATTCCTTAACAACTTCTATTTTAATAATAGGTGCAATCTCATTTTTTATTTCATTATTAATTGGTCATTTTATTTCTTTAAGATTATCTAAACCCTTAAAATCTTTAACCAAAATGACAGAAGAAATTGAAAAAGGCTCATACCAGTTAAAAATTGAACATGATACTAACATTGAAGAGATTTCATTATTAAGCAATTCTTTAGTTAAGATGGCAAATCAAATTAGCGAAAGTATAGAAAAAGATAAGCGTTTATCTCAAGATGTCCAACATGAAATAAGAACTCCATTAACAAATCTAAAAGCACAATTAGAAGCAATGATAGATGGAGTTTTGGATTTAGATTTAGAGACCATCAGACTTTGTTTAATTGAGGTTGAAAGATTAACTAAAATTGTTCAACAGTTACATCAATTAGGAACAATTGAAAGTGAAAGGGATATAATAGAAAAAGATGATTTATATTTATATGATATAGTAAATTCAATTATTAAAGAGTTTAGCTTGAATATTGAAAAAAATAATATGAAAACTCTAAATTTAATTGAGAAAGATTTTATAATAAATAGTAATGAAGAATTACTATATTCTTCTCTATACAATTTAATAAGTAATGCAATAAAATATAGTGGTTCTAATGCCCAAATAAAAATATATCTAGATAGGTTTAAAAAAGAAGATATCTCTTCTAAATATTATAAACAAATTTCGAATATGGGTGATGTTTTAAAGGACTATAATATAGTTTCCATAGAAGATAATGGGGTAGGTATTGCACAAGAGGATATCAATCATATCTTTGAAAGATTTTATAGAATAGATAAATCTAGATCTAGAAAAATTGGTGGATCAGGGCTAGGACTCTCTATTGTACATGCTGCTGTAATTAAATTAGGTGGCTTTATTACCGTCGAAAGTTCTAAAAATATTAACACAATTTTTTCTATATTTTTAGAAAAATAATTATTTATAATTGCATATTCAAATGATATTATTATCAAAGGTTTATAAATATTTAGGATTTCTTAATTTGTATTTTTAAAATAAATAGATTATTATTGTAAGACTACCACCTGGAGGAATGTTATGAAAAATAGAGAATTACATTTACATATAGATGGATCTTTACGGGTTAATACAGTTTGGCAGTTAATGAAAGAACAAAAAATTGACTTAGGGTTAACTAAGGATAAATTAGATACAATAATGAAAGTTCCAAGTACTTGTAAAAGTCTAGATGAATATTTAGAACGGTTTAAAATTCCTTTAAAAGTATTACAAACACCAAATGCTATAGAAAGAGTGAGTTATGAATTAGTAAAAGATTTAGCAGATTTAGGAATGGATTATTCAGAAATAAGATTCGCTCCACAGTTATCTATCCATAATGGATTCTCTCAAGAAGAGATTTTAAAGGCAGCCATTAGTGGTATTAAACAAGCAGAAAAAGAACTTGGTTATTTTAAAGCTGGCTTAATAGTTTGTATGATGAGAGGGCAAGGTAATGAAGATTTAAACAAAGAATCTATATATCTAGCTAAAAAATATTTAGGAGATACTGTTTGTGCCTTAGATATTGCTGGAGCTGAAACTATTTATTCAACTAGAAACTTTGAAAAACTTTTATTAGAAGCAAAGCAATTAAACTTACCATTAACAATTCATGCTGGAGAAGCTGGTACTAAAGATGATTTAGAAGTGGCTCTAGCTGTTAAAACAGATAGAATAGGCCATGGTATATTATCTGTAAAATATGATGACATTATAGAAAGACTTATTGATAATAACATTACTTTAGAAGTATGTGTAAGCAGTAACTTACAGACAAAAGTCGTTGATTCTGTTGATAATCATCCTGTTCGACAACTTTTTGATAAAGGTGTAAGAATTGCAATATCGTCAGATAATATGACTGTTTCCGATACTAATATTATTAATGAATTTAATCTGTTAAAAACTCATTTGAATTTTACGGATCAAGAAATTAACCAAATAAGACAATACACTGAAGAGGCCTCTTTTTTATAAAAAGAAAAATACTATTATATTTTTAATAGGTAACGAGGTTATTACTATTGTTTTAAGAAAATAAGTAATAACCTCAATTTATTTAATAATAAAGTTCTACCTTTACTTCACTCTTTTCATCTGAATATGGAATTATATTTCCTTCTTGTACTTTTCCATCAACATAAAGACCTTTTTTATTGTCAGTAGCTTCTTTAGCTTCAATATTGTAAGTAACATTTCTAAAATGTCGTATAGCGGTAAATTCTTTTAAGTCTTTTGGAAGACATGGAGTTACTTTTAGACCCTCAAATTCAGGGATTATGCCAAATAATCCTTGGCTAAGTGCAACAAAACTCCAAGCAGCTGTTCCTGTTAACCAACTATTTTTTGCTTTTCCATAATATTTTGCATCTCTTCCAGCTATAGTTTGACTATATACATAAGGTTCTGTTTCATGGATTTCACTAATCTCTTCATTGTAAGCTGGACAAGTTCTCTTATAAATATCAAAAGCGTTTTCACCATCTCCTAAAGTAGCATAAGCTAAAACAATCCAAGTGTTGTTGTGGC
This sequence comes from Pleomorphochaeta sp., assembly GCA_028532815.1. Lineage (GTDB taxonomy): Bacteria > Spirochaetota > Spirochaetia > Sphaerochaetales > Sphaerochaetaceae > Pleomorphochaeta. Next base: position 104,725 of record JAQQAS010000003.1, on the reverse strand, counting down.
AAAATACCGATCCATTTTCTTTATATCCTGGTGGATAGCTTGATATTTCTCCAAGTTTTAATTGATAAGTTGTATAGCAAGGGCTTAATAGTTCAACACCATAATCATTTACGAGATGCTTTCTAACAGATTTTAAAGCTTTTTCTCCTAATTGTTTGTCTTCACCTATTTTAGCCATAGTACAAAAACCTTGTGGTTCAATAAATATTTTTCCTTCTTCACAAATATTAGAACCTACAGGATCTCCAAATGCATCATAGGCCCTTTTGAACCATTCTCCATCCCACCCATCTTTAATTACAGCTTCAGTCATTGATGAAATAGCTTTGTTTACCTCTTCAATTTCTTTAACTTCATTTATTCTTTTACAAAGTTCTATGTATTCTTCACCATATTTTACAAACATTGCTGCAATAAAAACACTTTCAGCTTTTTTAGAATCAAAGTTACTACAAGTTTGGAAACTGTCGCTTGGATCTGTTGAAAAACAATTAAGATTTAAGCAATCATTCCAGTCTGCTCTACCAATCAATGGTAATTTATGAGGGCCTAAGTTATTCATTATATAGTGAATACTTCTCTTTAAGTGTTCGAATAAGGGCTTTTCACTTCCTTCTACATTATTAAATGGAACCGGAGCATTTAGAATTTCTATATCACCAGTTTCTTTAATATAACTTGAAACACAAGCTACTAACCAAAGAGGATCATCATTGAAGCCTGAACCAATATCTGCATTACCTCTCTTGGTTAAAGGTTGATATTGATGATAACAACTGCCATCTTCAAATTGAATACTTGCAATATCAATAATTCTTTCTCTAGCTCTTTCCCCAATTAAGTGAACAAACCCAAGTAAATCTTGGCAGCTATCTCTAAATCCCATACCTCTTCCTGTACCTGATTCAAAATAACTAGCACTTCTACTTAAGTTGAATGTAACCATACATTGGTATTGATTCCATATATTCCCCATTCTGTTTAATTTATCATCTTTACTATTGATTGAGAAATTTGATAAAAGGCTTTTCCAATATATTTTAATTTCATCTAAAGCTTTATCTACTTTAACTACAGAATCAAATTTATTAATTAAAGATTTTGCACCCTCTTTATTGATTACATTTTTTTCAATAAATTTTTTTTCTTCATCATTTTCAACATATCCTAGCATAAAGATAAGAGTTGTGGATTCACCTTTTTCAAGGTTTAAGTTTAGTTGGTGACTTGCTATAGGAGAGTTTCCACTAGCGACACTGTTTGAGCATTTACCTTTTTCAACTACTTGAGGATTGTCCCAACCATTATAAGCTCCTAGAAAAGAAGCTCTATCTGTATCAAAACCATCAATTTCTTCATTTACATGGAAGAATGTGAAGTGATTTCTTCTTTCTCTGTATTCTGTTTTATGATAAAGAGTTGAACCTTCAATTTCAACTTCAGCAATATTGAAATTTCTTTGAAAATTATTTGCATCATCTACAGCATTATATAAGCACCATTCAAGGAGACTGAAAACACTAAACTTTTTTGTTTGAGAAGAAGTATTCGTAAAAGTTATTTTATGTATTTCACAATTTTCTTTTAAGGGTACAAAAGCTGTTAGTTCAGCTTCTAAATTATTTAGTGACGATGTGAATTTAGAATATCCAAGTCCATGACGGCATTCATAGCTATCAAGAGTTGTTTTTACAGGTTGCCAAGCAATATTCCAAATTTTGTCATTTTCTTTAATATAGTAGTATCTTCCACCAAAATCGGTTGGAACATTGTTGTATCTATATCTAGTAAGACGTCTAAGTTTTGCATCTTTATAAAAAGAATAACCACCAAGAGTATTTGATATTAATGAAAAAAAACCATCGTTGCCTAAATAATTTATCCAAGGTTGTGGTGTTTTAGGTGTTTTTATTACATATTCCATGTTTTTATCGTCAAAATTTCCAAATTTCATTTCATTTTCTCCAAATTTTCAAGGTGTTAGCTATTCGAAAACGTTTTCGAGCCTTTTTTACTTTATATCATGATTCATATATTTGTAAAGTTTTTTTTAAAAAAAAATATATATATTAATCCAAATTGTTAAATTATTGTTACATTTATGTTTAAAAATGTCATTTTTAATAAAAAAATAATTCTTTGAAATATTTCTTGACATAATTGAAAATGCGTTTAATACTAAAACTATAAATGAACGAAAACGTTTTAGTAAAAATTGAGGAAGATTAAATTGGTTACACTAAAAGATATTTCTGAATATTGTGGGGTTTCAAACTCAACAGTATCCAAAGCCTTGAATGGTCAAAAGGATATTAGTAAGCAAACTGCACAAAGAGTTAGAGATGCAGCACAGAAATTGGGATACTTACCTAATTCAGCAGCTAGATCTTTAAAAACAAATAAAACATTGAACATTGGTGTTTTATTTGTTGATAAAACCTCAAGTGGGCTAAGACACGAATATTTTTCAGGTATGCTTGAAAGTATTAAATCCGCTGCAGAGAGCAAAGGATATGATATTACTTTCATCAGTAGAAATCTTGGAGAAAGGCAAATGAGCTTTTATGAGCATGCAAAATATCGTGGTTGTGATGGAGTTGTTATTGCAAGTGTTGATTTTTCAAACCCTGATGTAATTGAATTGGTGAATAGCGAGATTCCAACTGTAACAGTTGATTATGTTTATGATAGATGCTCTTCCGTTCTTTCTGACAATTTAGATGGAATGAAACAGATTGCTGAATATGTTTTTTCAAAAGGGCATAGACGTGTTGCTGTCATTCACGGTGAAAATACATCTGTTACCCAAAAAAGAATGGCATCTTTTAGAAGTACTTGTAAAAGACTTGGATTAATTTTAGATGAAAAACTTATAAAAGAAGCTCGTTATCACGATCCAAAATTAAGTGCTTTAGCAACTAGAGAGTTTTTAGACTTGGACGATCGACCAACTTGTATTATATATCCGGATGATTTTTCGTTTATTGGTGGAAAAAATATTATTGAACAAAGAGGCTTAAAAGTCCCTGATGATATTAGTGTTATCGGGTATGATGGAATTCTTTTAAGTCAAATTTTAAGACCTAAATTAACAACTTATAAACAAAATTCCGTTGAAATTGGAAAAATTGCAGTTCAAAAATTAATTGAACAAATTGAAGAACCCTCTTTAAGTATTCCAGAAATTATATCAGTTACTGGTAAGCTACTTAAAGGGGAAACCGTAAAAGAACTTTAATGCTTAAAAAGCAGAAATAAAATTGGAGGAAGAAAATGAAAAGATTTATTTTAATTCTTTTATCATTAGTTACATTATCTAGTATGGTTTTTGCAGCAGGTACACAAGAAACTGCTGAAAAAGAAGAAGGAAAGGTTTTTAACATCTATTGTTGGAATACTGAATTCCAAGATCGCTTTACAGATTATTTCGAAGCAAAAGGTTTAGTTCCTGAGGGTGTAACAGTAAATTGGATTATCACACCTAATGCTGATAATGCATATCAAAACAAACTTGATGAAGCTTTACTTGCACAAGATAGTGCTAGTGATGATCAAAAAGTTGATATTTTCCTAGTTGAAGCTGACTATGCTCTAAAATATGTAGATACCCCATATGCTTTAGATGTTATAAATGATGTTGGACTAACTGAAGATGATATTTCAGGTATGTACCAATATACAAAAGACATCATGACAGATTCAAAGGGAAATTTAAAAGGTCTTTCATGGCAAGCTTGTCCTGGTGGATTTATTTATCGTCGTTCAATTGCTAAAGATGTTTTAGGCACAGATGTTCCTGAAGAAGTACAAGCTAAATTAAACTCTTGGGATAAATTTAATGCTGTAGCTAAAACTGCTAAATCTAAAGGTTACTATATGCTAAGTGGTTATGATGATGCATTTAGAGTATTTAGTGATAACGCAGAAACTCCTTGGGTTGATGCTAATGGCAAAATAACAATTTCTGATTCAATTGAAAATTGGATTGAACAAACTAAGACATATACCGATATGGGTTATAATAATAAAGCTAATCTATGGTCAGCAGAATCTTGGGCTGGTGCAGCTGAAGATGGTAAAGTATTAGGTTACTTTGGCCCAGGTTGGTTCATTGATTTCTGTTTAGCTCCTGCTGTTTTAGATGATCCTGAAGGACCAAAAACAATGGGTAACGGAAGTTATGGTGACTGGGGACTTTGTAAAGGACCTCAAGGCTTTAGCTGGGGTGGAACTTGGATTTGTGTTGCTGAAGGAAGTGATAATCTTGAGTTAGCAAAGAGTTTATTATATACAATGACTTGTGATGAAGAAACTCTTGTTGCTATTGCTAAAGATATGGGAGATTTCACTAATAATGTTGAATCAATGGAAGAAGTTGCAAATAGTGATTATAAAAATGATTTCTTAGGTGGACAAAACCACATTTCAATGTTCTTAGATTCAGCAACTTCTATTGATAGAAGCACAATGGGACCATACGATCAAGGTATGACTGAATCTATCCAAGCTGCATTTGCAGATTACTTCAATGGAACTGTTACAAAGCAACAAGCTTATAATAACTTCTATACTGATGTAATGGAAAAATACCCTAATTTAAGTAAATAAATAAATTCATAATTATGAATATTGGAGCAAGACTTTTGTCTTGCTCCTAATATTATCGAGGAGACATAAATGCAAGAAAAAACGTTGTTAAAAAAAGGGAAATTAAAAAAACGAAGTTCCGTTAGTTATTCTCATTGGGGTTATTTTTTTATTTTACCTTTTTTTATAATCTATATAATTTTCTCTCTTATTCCGTTACTTTCGACTTTTTACTATAGTTTTTTTGAAAACTATAGAATTGGATTAACAGAAGTTGGACCAAATTTTGTAGGTTGGGCTAATTATAAGAAAGTTATTTTTGAAACAGAAGTTCCACGCTTTGCTATAAACACTTTCGTTATTTGGATAATTGGCTTTATTCCTCAAATTATGTTTGCTTTACTTTTAGCTGTATGGTTTACAAGTAACAGATTAAGTTTGAAAGGACAACAATTTTTTAAAACTGTAATTTACATGCCTAATTTGATTATGGCAAGTGCATTTGCAATGTTATTCTTTACATTATTCTCGGATGCTGGGCCTGTTAACCAAATACTAGTATCTTTAAATTTTGCTGATAAACCGATTAGATTTTTAACACAAACAATCACAACTAGGGGTCTTATTGCAATAATGAATTTTTTAATGTGGTTTGGTAATACTACATTATTATTGATGGCAGGAATTATGGGTATAGATCAGAGTCTATTTGATGCAGCCTATATTGATGGAGCATCTTCTTCAAAAACTTTCTTCAAAGTTACATTACCATTATTAAAACCAATTTTTGTTTATACATTAATGACTTCAATGATTGGAGGAATTCAAATGTTTGATGTTCCTCAGATTCTCACAAATGGAAAAGGAACTCCTGATAGAACAAGTGAAACTTTAATTATGTATTTAAACAATCATTTAACTAGTAAAAACTATGGAATGGCTGGTGCATTGTCGGTATTAATTTTTATTGTAACGGCTTTCTTTGGGATTTTTGTTTATAAAACTCTTATGAAGGAAAACTCAATCATAGGAGGAAAAAATTAATTATGAATACTAACTTAAAACTTAAAACACCTACTTCTAATTATAGAAAAGGATTAAGAGCAAATAGAATTTTATGTTATTTTGTGTTGATTTTTCTTTGTTTAGTTTGCTTATTCCCTTTTTTCATTCTTATAATTAATTCATCAAGATTGAATTCAGAAATTCAAAAAGGCTTTTCTTTACTTCCTAGTCAGTATTTTTTTAGAAATGCAAAGAATTTATTTTCCGATCAAAATATTCCAATCTTAAGAGGATTGATTAATAGTGTTTATATATCTACTTTAGCTTCAATTTTAGCTGTTTATGTTTCATCAATGACTGCTTTTGGAATTTATATGTATAATTTTAAATTAAAGAAATTTGCATTTAGTTTCGTTCTTTTAGTAATGATGGTTCCTGTACAAATTTCTGCTTTAGGTTTCTTAAAATTAATGATTAGATTTGGATTAATGGATACGTTCTATCCTTTGATTGTTCCAGCTGCAGCAGCTCCAGTTGTTATATTTTTTATGATTCAATATATGCAAAGTGTATTACCTTTTGAAATTGTTGAAGCTGCAAGAGTTGATGGTTCTAATGAATTCTATACTTTTAATAAAATAGTTTTACCAATTTTAAAGCCAGCTATTGCTCTTCAAATGATATTTAGTTTTGTTGGAAGTTGGAATAATTACTTTATGCCAGCCCTTATTATTAACTCAAAAGACAAAAAGACAATCCCTATCTTAATTGCTCAACTTAGAGGAGCTGATTATATGAAATTTGACTATGGAAAAGTTTATATGCTCATCTGTGTTGCAATTCTACCTCTTTTAATAATTTATCTATTCTTATCTAGATTTATTATCCAAGGTGTAACCTTAGGAAGTGTTAAAGGATAGAACAATGAAGACTTTTATAAAGGTATTATTATTTGTTCTAAGCAGTTTATTAATCATCTCTTGTAGTACAACTGTTAAACCAAAAACAGTTGAAATTACCCAAGAAGATATAGATTTAATGTCGACTAGTAATACTGAACAAAAGCCTAGTTATCTTCAAACCAATATCAATTTAATTGATAATGGGGATTTTAGTGATTCTTCTAGACATTGGGGATCATATTTTGAAGGTGGTAGTGCTAATATTAAATACCTTTATAAAAGAGCTGAAATAAATATTAATACGGTTGGAAATATCGAACATGGTGTTCAATTTTACTATGATGGTTTTAGATTAGTTCATGGAGGACTCTACTCTTTAAGTTTTAAAGCTTCTAGTGATAAGAAAAAGGATATTGAAGTAAGGTTTCAGTTAAATGGTGGGGATTACCACTCTTATGCCCAAAAATATTTTACAATTGATGAGATGCAAAGAGAATATACCTTTGATTTCGTTATGGAAGATGAAACTGATATTGCCCCTAGACTTGCTTTTAATTTAGGAAAGGTTAAAGAGAATTATCTACTTCCTGTGACTTTAAAATTAACAGATGTAAAATTAATATTAAAAAATGATGTAGTGGAGAAAAAAATGGAAAATCCTTCAATAAATATAAATCAATTAGGTTTTCTTCCAAATCAAAAGAAGACTGTTTATTTTAGTAATTGTCTTGATAAATACTTTTATGTAGTAAATCAAGTAGGTAAAAAAGTCTATGAAGGTAAAATTGAAAGAACAATTGAGAATCTAGAGTCTAAAGAATATACAAGTGTTGGAGATTTTACTTCATTTGATAATGAAGGTTTATATCATATTGAAACCGAATCCTCTAATAATAAAAGCTATACCTTTGAAATTAAAAATAATATTTATGATAAAGCCCTTATTTCAAGCGTTGAAATGTTCTATTTACAAAGATGTGGCATGGAGTTAGATAAAGATAGAGCTAAAGATTTTTATCACCTTGTTTGTCACAATGAAAAAGCTAGAGTACATGGAACATATGATTATATAGATGTAAGTGGTGGTTGGCATGATGCAGGTGATTATGGAAGATATGTTGTCCCTGGTGCAAAAGCTGTAATTGACTTACTTTTATCTTTTGAGAGAAACCCAGATGTATTTAAATCCAATAATATAGATCTTCTTACTGAAGTAAAGTATGAGTTAGATTGGATGTTTAAAATGCAAAGAGAAGATGGTGGAGTTTACCATAAAGTTACATGTAAAAAGTTCCCAGATTTTATAATGCCAGAAGATGAGACAGAACAACTTTATGTTTCACCTGTTTCAACTTGTGCTACAGGAGATTTTGCAGCAACTATGGCTTATGCTTCTCTATTCTATAAAGAAAAGGATCCATTCTACAGTGATAAGTGTTTAACTGCGGCACAAAAAGCTTGGACTTTTTTAAAAGATAGTAAAAAACTCTCCTTTAGAAATCCTACTAATATTGAAACTGGTGAGTACCCAGATACAAATGATAAAGATGAAAGATATATTGCCTCTTGTGCTCTATATTTAGCAACTCATAAAAAAGAATATCATGATTATATTAAAAACAACTATGATAAAAACTTTGCACAAGATTTAGGTTGGGAAGATATGGGTGCATATGGAAATCAATTTTACATTCAGACAGATAAGGCTTTCCAAGATAAAGAAGTATATAATGAAATTAAAAACGATTTAATATCTGTTGCTGATGAACTTGTTAACTTAAGTATAAATGATGGGTATCAAATATCTCTTGACAAATATCATTGGGGATCAAATATGAGTGTTTGTAATAATGCTATGATCTTATTAATGGCTAACGATATTAAAGCTAAAAAAGTATATTTTCAAACAGCAATATCCCATTTAGATTATCTACTTGGAGCAAATTCTTTAGGATATTGTTATCTTACAGGATTTGGATCAAATCAAGTTATGAATCCACATCATAGACCATCTATTGCACAAGGAAAACCTATGGAAGGTATGCTTATTGGAGGACCTGATCAATATTTGGAAGACAATTATGCAAAAATAGCATTAGTAAATACACCTCCTGCAAAATGTTATATAGATAATGCTCAAAGTTATTCAACAAATGAAGTAACTATCTATTGGAACTCGCCGTTTGTTTATCTATTATCAAGTTTAATGTAACACTCAATAATTAAAAGAATATGTTAACCTCTTATTGCTATTGTTATTTTAGGTTCCTAAATTTTAGGAACCTTTTATTATAGATTTCTTCCATTCTCTTTAATAACAGATGAATACCAATAAGCTGAATCTTTTAGTATTCTTTCTTGATTTTTATAATTTACATAAACTAGTCCAAATCGAGATTTATAACCTTCACTCCATTCAAAGTTATCTAGTAATGACCATAAGAAGTATCCTCGAATATCAATACCTTCTTTTATAGCTTTCTTTAATTCTAATAGATATCTATTTAAGAAATCTATTCTTTGAGGATCATGGACTTTGCCATCTAGTGCTAATGTGTCTGCATTTGCCATTCCATTTTCTGTAATATAGATAGGTAATTTATATCTTTCATACAAAAATTTAGGACCCCAATATAATGATTCGGGTACAATTTTCCAATTTAAATCAGTATGTGGATCATTACTTTCAAAACCAAAGTTCTTAATTCCATGGTAAATATTTTGGCCTAAATAATCTAAAGGTTGGTTAATTAATTTTAAGTCATCTTTTGAAACTTCTGGAATATAATCTTTGTACTTTTTATAATAAGCTTCTGGATAATCACCAAGTATTACAGGATCACTATATAAGGATGTGCTAAAGTGATAATCTTCATTTAAATTAGGTAAATCAAAATAATTTTGTCTCGCAATTTCTATTGATTCTTTAGTATTGTCTTTTGGAATTATTGGGGAGCTTGTTGGAGCATACCCAATATAGACTTGCCCTTTTGCATTATCTCTTAATGCTCTAGTTGCAGCACCATGTGCTTTTAAAGCATTATGGATTAAAAATAATGAATCATTATAATTTAACTTCCAACCTGGTGCATGAACTGCAGAGACATAACCAAGCCCGCAAAAGCATTGTGGTTCATTTAGTGTAAAGAAGTTTTTTACTTTGGGGGTAAATTCTTTTGCAACAAGAGTTGCAAATTCTTCAAATGCTGAAATTATATTTGGATTTAACCAGCCCCCTTGTCTATGTAAAGTCAATGGCAAGTCCCAATGATATAATGTAATATAAGGTTCTATTCCACTATCTAATAATTCATCAATAAGGTCATGGTAAAATTGTAAACCTTGTTTATTTGTTTGACCTGTTCCATTTGGTAAAATACGGGGCCAACTTATTGAAAATCTATAGGCTTTAATTCCTAAGTTTTTCATAATCTTTACATCTTCTTTGAATCTATTTACATGATCACAAGCTATTAGCCCATCATGTTGATTATATACTTTATTGGGCCATTTTGAAAATTCATCCCAAATATTTTTCCCTCTACCATCTTTTAGGTTGCCGCCTTCTATTTGATATGAAGAGGTTGCTACACCCCAGGCAAAGTCATTTTTAAATTCCATATTCTTTTATTCCCTTATTTTAATCATAAACATAAAATTCAACTTGTATTTATTGAATTCTATTATATTTATATAAATTTAAAAAGTTGTTTATACAAATAAAATGTCTAACATTATGAAAAAGTTTTTGATTAAACTTATATAATTTTTATTTGTAATAATGGCAGAGCACTTAATCAAGTTTTTGACATTATGAGATAGTAATAACACAAATTAAGTATTAAGATTAATTTTAATAGACTAAACCTTATATTTTAATAAAATATATTTACTCTAGTTTGTTTCTTAAACAAATTGAATCGAGTAAGTAATAATGATCATTACAAATAATTTATATAAATTTAATTTTTGTTATTTATTTACATTCCTATTATGATATACTACTGTATAAATATACACATTTTTATTTTTAAAAATGATATTCCTACTTGGAGGATTTATGAATGAATACTTAGCATTAGCAAATTCAAAAATTATCTATATTATAGTTGCTGTTATTTTATTTTTTGTATCTGTTTTTTGTTTTACTTTTATTTTTAGAAGTTATCGGGCAGGTATAAAAATGGGGATGGAAAAATCCCTTTTAAAGAAAGCAATAACCTCCTCTGCAACATTTACGGCTATACCAAGTATTTCAATCTTATTAGGTGTTTTAGCATTAGGTGGAAATTTAGGAGTACCTGTAGCTTGGCTTAGATTATCAGTAATAGGTAATCTACAATATGAAGCTACCGTTGCACAGATTGCAGCACAAGGTGTGGGAAAAACTTTAGATAGTTCTATATTAACTATGGATGATTTAGTTACCATATTATTAGTTATGACTTTTGGAATTATTTGGGGATGTTTATTAACTATATTTACATTGAAAAAATATAATAAAAAAATATCTCAACGAACTATAAGTAATAAAGAGACCAATAAACCTTCATTTGCAAATATAGCAATGGTTGCGATGTTTATTGGCTTATGTGCTGCTTTTTTAGGAAATTATGTTGCAGCCTTTATAGTCAATGGTTCTTCTATACCAGTTCTAACTGCTATTGTTTCTGCTTTAGTTATGGCAGTTTTTGAATATCTAATTAAGAAAAAAGATCATAAAGTATTAGAATCTTTTTCACTTGCACTATCTATGATAATTGCAATGATAGCCACTGTATTTTTTTCATTAATATTGTAGGGGGATTAGATGAAAGATTCACAATTTGATTATGATAAATACATAGAAGATACTCATAAATTGGGTAGATTCTTTCTTTCTGTTGGGGTTATTGCTCTTTTACTTGCTCCTTTTGTAATTGCATATTTTACAAATGCTCAAGTAAATATGAAAGCCTTTTCAACGGCTGTGTCTAAAGTGTTATTAATATATATACCTTCTTGTGTAGCTGAGTATTTGATATATGTTCCTTTACTTGGCGTTGGCGGGGTTTATTTATCATTTTTAACAGGTAATTTAACAAATCTTAAATTACCTTGTGCTTTTAGTTCTAGAGAAATTGCAAAGACTACAGCTGGAACAAAAGAAGATGAAATAATTATGACTCTATCTATTGCGACATCAGCTCTAACTACTATGTTAGTTATAGCCCTTGGTGTTATAATGATTGTTCCATTAACTCCTATTTTACAAAATCCTGTTATTAAACCAGCTTTTGATAATGTTTTACCTGCCTTGTTTGGAGCCTTAGGTTATCAATATTTTATCAAAGATTTAAAATTATCAACATTTGCAATGGTGTCTATGGTTTTAATTTGTATTGGAATACCTTCCTTAATTGGAGATACCGGTACTATGATTATAATTATTGGAGCTCTTACTATAGGTGTTTCTTATTTATTTTTTCGAAGAACACAAAGAAAAGGAGAATAATCAATGGAAGATAGAGAATCTTTATATAGTTCAAAATTAGCAAAAATGATTCAATGTGAAACTGTTTCAATTTTTAATGTTAAACAAAAAGAAAAGTTTGATAATTTTCATGAAGTTCTAAGAGAGCTATTTCCGCACGTTTTTGAAACTTGTGAAGTTGTAGATATTGAAGGATCTTTGCTTTTTAAATGGTCCTCAAAAAGCCCAAATGGTGAGCCTGTTTTATTTATGAGTCATCAAGATGTTGTAGAAGCTTCAGGAGATTGGAAATATCCCCCTTTTAGTGGGCATATTGAAGATGGAGTTATTTGGGGACGTGGTACTGTAGATACTAAAGGTTCTTTATTTTGTATTTTTCAATCAATAGATGAATTGATAGAGGATGGTTTTGAGCCTCCTTGTGATGTCTATATTGCTTCTTCTTGTGGAGAGGAAGTTTTAGGTGATGGTGCAAAGCAAACTTGCCAATATTTAAAAGATAAAGGTGTACACCTACGTTTTGTTATTGATGAAGGGGGAATGATACTTGAATCTCCAATGCCTGGTGTGAAGGGTCGTTATGCTATGATTGGTAGTTTAGAAAAGAGTACAGGGAATTACAAATTTATAGCTAGAGGTCAAGGCGGTCACGCATCAGCCCCTCCTAAAAATACTCCTATTGAAAGATTAGCTAAATTTATTGCTTACTATGAAAAACATAATCCTACAAAATCAAAAATGAATGATGTTACAGCTGAGATGTTTTCAAGATTAGGAAAAACAACTCCTGGTATTATGGGCTTTTTAATGAGACATGCTAGAGGTTTTTCTCCTCTCTTATCTTATGTAATTCCAAAAGTTAATACCATGGGAGGTGCTATGTTTAAAACAACAGTAGCCTTTACAACTGCTAAAGGTGCTAATGGATTAAATGTTCTTCCAGAAGAAGCTTATGTAACAGCAAATGTAAGATTTATTAATCATCAAGGTCCAAAAGAGATGACTAGGATTTTTAAAGAAATGGCAAAAAAATTCGATATTGAAGTTGAAGAACTAAATCCTGCAGGAGAATGCCAAGTAGTCGATTATAATAGTAAGGAATTTAAATTAGTTGAAGAAGTTATTAGAGAAAATTGGAATGATGTTATTCCTTCTCCCTATACTTTAACTGGAGGAACTGATGCTAGATACTATGCTCCAATTTGTGAGAATGTTTTTAGATTTGCACCTTTAGAAATTAATCAGCAGCAGCTTAATTCTGTTCATGCTATTGATGAGAATATTTGTACATATACTTTACCACCTGGTGTAGATTTCTATAAAAAAGTTTTAAATAAAATAAAATAATTATTAATAGTAATATAAACAAACTCCTACTAAAAATGTAGGAGTTCTTTTATATGTGTTGCATATGCAACTGACTATTTATTTCTAACCATATAATATGGGAACATCAAATAATAACAAGAGGCAAAAATATGAAAATAAGTGAGAAAGATTTTCTTTACAATATAATAGATAAATACCCACAAACAAAGGATTATTTTATCCTAAATGGTGTAACACAGGTTGAAAATGATAAGCTTTTATCAACCTTGGGTAAGACTTTAAAATTAGAAACTTTAATTAAATCTAAAAAATTAAATCAAGATTTATTTTTAGAAGAGTTAAATAATTTAGTTGAAAACAAAGAAGTAGATTCAACCCTTGTTGAAAATGAAAAGAATGCTAAAGCAGATATTAAATTAACAGGTATTTTACCATGTCCTGTAAGAATTCCATTGTTAGAATCTTTTGAAAAATGGTTAGATGAAAATAATAAAAAGGATGATGTAGACTTTGAATTAAAAGCAGCTTCTATGGGTGTTGATTGGTTAAAAGATAGCATGAATGAAGAGTCTTTATCAGATATATTCTTATCCGCAGGTTTTGATCTCTTCTTTGATGATAAGTATATGAACCAATTTAAGAAAAGAAAAATTTTTAAAGACTTAATTCAAGTGGAAAAATATAATGAAGATTTTGATAATGATTATTTATCTTTAAAAGATCCAGATGGGGATTATTCTATAATTAGTGTTGTTCCTGCTGTATTCTTGGTTAACGATGAAGTCTTAAAAGATAAAAAAGCTCCAACTTCATGGGAAGAATTAATTAGTGGAGATTTTGATAATAGTGTAAGTTTACCAATTGGTGATTTTGACTTATTTAATGCTATTCTTTTAAATATATATAAAAGATTTGGATTAGATGGTGTTAGAAGACTTGGAAAAACATTATTAAAAAGCATGCATCCATCCCAAATGGTTAAATCAAATGTAGGTAGAATCCAACCTTCTGTTACAATAATGCCTTATTTCTTTACAAAAATGGCTAAGTTCGGAGGCCCTATGAATGCAATATGGCCTGAAGATGGTGCAATAATATCTCCAATCTTTATGTTAACTAAAGCAAAAAAAGAGGAGAAAATTAAAGAAATTGCAGAATTCTTCGCTTCTAAAGAAGTTGGTGAAATATTAAGTCATACAGGTCTATTTCCATCAACTCATCCAGAAGTTAACAATAATATAGATAAGAAAAATAAATATATGTGGGTAGGTTGGCAATATATTAAAGAAAATGATATTGGCAATATTTTAGAAACTTGTATCGAAGAGTTTAATAAATCAAGTGAGGAAATAGCATGAATCTAATTACAATTTCAGGCCCCCCATCTTCAGGAAAAACCTCTGTAATCGTTAAAACAATTGATGCTCTAAAAAGACGAAACTTAAAAGTTGGTGTTGTAAAGTTTGATTGTTTATACACAGATGATGATGTTCTTTATAAAAAATTAAATATACCTGTTAAAAAAGGATTATCTGGTTCTCTTTGTCCTGATCATTACTTCGTTTCAAATATAGAAGAAGTAACACAATGGGGTGTAAAAATAGATTTAGATGTTCTAATTACAGAATCAGCTGGTTTATGTAATAGATGTTCTCCATATATTAAAGATATTAAAGCTATTTGTGTTATAGATAATTTATCTGGAATTAATACTCCCAAAAAGATTGGTCCAATGTTAAAAGCTGCAGATATTGTTGTGATTACAAAAGGTGATATTGTCTCTCAAGCAGAAAGAGAAGTATTTGCATCTAGAGTTAGACAAGTTAATCCAAAGGCTATAACAATGAATATTAATGGATTAACAGGCCAGGGTGCTTTTGAGCTTTCAACTTTAATACTAGATGATAAACAAATTACTACGGTAAAAGGGAAAGAATTGAGATTCTCTATGCCAAGTGCTTTGTGTTCTTATTGTTTAGGGGAAAGAAGAATTGGTGAAGATTTCCAACTAGGAAACGTTAGAAAAATGAATTTAGGTGACAAATGAACAAAATAGACTTTATAAATTTAAATATTAACCAAGTAATTGAAGAATATCCATTTATGGCAGATTACTTTAGTGAAAATGAAAATCTTTTTAAAGATTTTTCTAAAAGTCCGTCTTCTATTATTGATGAGCTCACTGAAGAAGAATTAGAAGACCTTGCAATAGATAAAGAGTTGACTTTAAATAACTATTATGAATATTTTAACCAAATGTTAGACTTCCTAGGTATAGAAGATGATAGAGTTGAAAGTTTAACTATTATAAAAGGTTATGATAAGAGTGGAATTAGGGAAACTCATGATTTAACTATCAACGTTGGTGAAGTAATAGCTATTGTTGGTCCAACCGGCTCTGGTAAAAGTAGATTGCTAGCAGATATTGAGTGGATTGCAGATGAAGATACTCCCACAAAAAGAAAAATCTTAATCAACAATAAAGAAGCTGATAAAAAATGGAGGTTTTCTTCAGGAAACAAAATAGTTGCTCAATTATCACAAAATATGAATTTTGTAATGGATTTAACTGTTAAAGAATTTTTAGAATTACATGCAAATAGTAGGTTGGTAGAAGACGTTGATAATGTTGTTAAAAAAATTATTGAGGAAGCAAATCTATTAGCAGGTGAAACTTTTGATTTAGAGACTCCAATTACAAGTTTATCCGGTGGTCAATCAAGAGCTTTGATGATTGCAGATACTGCTATTTTATCAAAATCTCCAATTGTTTTAATTGATGAAATTGAAAATGCAGGAATTGATAGAAAGAAAGCCTTGGATTTATTAGTTAAAGAAGAAAAAATTGTATTAATGGCAACTCATGATCCTATCTTAGCTTTAATGGCAGATAAAAGAATTGTAATTAAAAATGGTGGAATTAGTAAAATTATCTTTACCAATAATGAAGAAAAACAAATGCTAAAAAAATTAGAAGAAGTAGATAAATTTTTGATGAAAGAAAGACAATTAATTAGACTTGGTCAGTCAATTAAACTTGAATCATTACATATAGATTAGAGGAGATGAATATTATGCACGAAGGATGTTCCGGTAGTTTTGAAAATGGGAAAGAAGTATTATATAAAGTTAGAATGATGGGTTATTCAAATGCATTTTTACCTATGCCTTTACCTATAGAGTGTGAATGTGGAAATAAATTTCAAATGGAAACTTTTGAAGATCATTGCGATAAGTGTCAAATGATATATGCTGTAACCCCTTGCCATGCCTTTGATCCAGCTAATGTTATGAAAGCTGGAAAGGAAAATGCTTAAATATAATTATATATCCTATAATAGATTGTGTTGTTTTGTAAAAAAAAATATCGAAATTGTAATAATTAATTTGTAGTTGTTATATAATTATTTATTTGTAATATTTTATGTAATATATTTTTGATTCTTATATCATATACATAGTATTAGAAAAATGTTAATTTAGGTTGTATGCTAACAAATGTTTAATGGTTAAAATATTTGAGCTTACAATCTAAATTCTTATAAGAGCAAGAAATATTTATTTTTAGATAAGTGTTATCGTTTTTTTAATTCCTTTATAACTATTATATCAGCCTATATAAAATATTAAAATTGGGTTGTTTTTTATCAATTTTTTATTATTTACTCTTATTGATAAAATGATAATATAACAAACTATAGGGGTTATTTTATGAGTTTTTCTGTTGTTGTTGCAATAGGATTATATTTTATATTGATGCTTGCAATAGGTTATTTTTCCTCAAAAAGGGTTGATGCTGAAGAAGATTTTTCAATTGCTGGGCGACGATTAAGTCCTCTTTTATTAGCTTGTTCTATAGCTGCTACTGAACTTGGAATTGGTAGTACATTAGGTGTGTTTGAAAAAGCTTTTGGAGATTGGGGTTTATCAGCAGCTTGGTATATTTTAGCAATGGTTTTTGCCTTTATCATCATTAGTGTATTCGCTCCGAAGTTTAGAAAAACGGAAGTTAAGACAATTCCAGAATACTTTAGAAGACGTTATGGTAAAAAATCTGGCTTGATTTCTGCTATTATTATGATTATACCTTTGATAATTTTTGTTGTAATACAGTTTGTTGCAGCAGGAACAATCCTTTCTATATTGCTAGGAATTGATTATAAAATAACCGTTTCAATTATTGCATTTATTGTAATTTCTTATACTCTTTTAGGTGGTATGTGGGGAGTTGCAATTTCTGATTTTATCCAATCCATTTTTATAATAATTGGTCTTATTTTAGTATCTATTTATACTCTTAGATTATGTAATAATTTTCCAAATGTTGTAAAACACGTCCCCTATGAGTCTTTAAATTTATATAAGGGTCTTGATACTCCAAAAATAATATCTCTTGTTATTATGTATGTTGCAACATTTACAGTTGGGCAAGAGGTAGCTGTAAACTTTTTTTCAATAAATCATTCTTATGATTCTACAAAAGGAACAATTTTTACAGCCTTTTTATTATTAGTATTTGCATTTGTTCCAACACTATTAGGCTTAATGTTATTTTCACTTACAAAGTTGGGATATATAGATACTTCAGTTGTATTTGTCGATGGATTAAGGTATTCACTACTTCATCTTGCTTTAAATGCTATGCCGCCCTTTTTAATTGGTACACTTTTCTTAAGCTTGCTTTCTGCAACTATGAGTAGTGCTGATTCAGATATACTAGCTGTTGGTAGTATTTTTTCTAATGATATATATAATGTATATTTTGATAATAAGGCTTCTTCAAAGCAGTTGATTTTTATATCGAGACTATCTATAGCAATGTTTGGCTTTGTCGCTTATTTATTAGCTCTGTTTAATTCTGGATCTATTTTAGCTATCTTAATCTTTGTATTTTCATTAAGAGCAGCAGGTGCTTTTATTCCATATGTTTTTGGTTTATATTGGGCAAAGTCTTCTGCTCAAGGGTCAATTGCAGCAATGATAGTTGGAAGTCTTTCTTTCATTATATTTAAGATATTAAATATTAAAATCTTTGATCTTGAGCCTTTAATTTTATCTTTGCTTATAAGTTTTGTGGCTTTTATAACTTTTAGTAAACTTTTTCCTCCGGCAGTAGAAACATTAGAACTAAGTGATTAATAATAAGTTATTTAGTTAAGCTTAATTTTGATTGATTTAACCAATTTCCTTTAAAATAATAAATGGTGAAAACTATAGCACTTAGAGTCCAAGTTAATGGATATGCTGAGAAAACTATTCTAATATCGTAGAAGAATTTTAAAGCTACAGTTATATAACTTACTCTAAATACACACCAGAATAATAGCATTACAGCCATTGGGATTATAGATTTACCAGCTCCTCTGTAAATTCCAGCCATTATATGAGAAACAGCCAGTTGGAAAAAGAAGAAAGCGGTGATTCTTGCTTTTAATATACCAATTTCAATTACACTAGGGTCATTTGTGAAAATTAGAATTAGTTTTGGAGCAAAGATAAATATAATTAATCCGATTGATTGAGCTAGAACTATAGAAGAAATTATCCCAAATTTTGCACCTTTTTTTACTCTTAAAAATTCCCCAGCTCCAATATTTTGGCTTGTGTATGTTGTCATTGCCATAGCGAAGCTGGTTACTGGAATAAAGGCAAAGCCTTGGATTCTTACCATTGATCCATTTCCTGCCATAGCTATTGGTCCAAAAATATTAATACTAGATTGAACAAAGACATTTGCTATAGAAATTACAGAATTCTGTATTCCAGAGGGAATCCCTATTTTTAAAAATTGTTTTAATAATGGGATATCTAATTTGATTTTTTTAATTGATATTCTATATATATCTTTAGTAGTTAATAAAATTCTATATGATAATATTGCACTAATTGATTGACTGATTATTGTAGCTAAAGCAACTCCTTTTGTGCCTAGCTTGAAATATATTACAAATACTAAATCAAGTATAATATTCGATACTGATGAAACTATTAAGAAGTATAATGGGCGTTTGCTGTCTCCCATTGCTTGAAGTATTCCACTAGCACTATTAAATAAAATGAGGGCACTTATCCCTAAGAAATAAATTTGAACATAATCTGTTGCATCATCTAATACAGAAGGTGGTGTTTGCATTAAAATTAATAATTTTGGAGCAAAGAAGTATCCAACTAAAGTTAGTGTTACCCCACTTAATAGAGCAAAGGCCACAGTTGTATGTAAGGCCTTTTCAACCTTTATTAAATCTTTAGCTCCGAATAATTTTGAAATAACAACGCCAACTCCAATAAAAATTCCAGTAAATAGTCCGACAATTAAAAAGATTAAAGGACCACATGATGTTATTGCAGCTAGAGCTTCACGACCAACATATTTTCCGAGTACGATAGTATCAACAATCATATATAATTGTTGAAATAAATTTCCTAGAAAAATGGGAAATGCAAAGTAAATTATATTTTTACTAATTGACCCAGAGGTCATCAATTTTGTTTTAGTTTTCATAATTTTAATATAAAAGTATCTCATTAATCATTTATAGTAAAGCTTTATTCTCTTATTTGTTATAACAAAAAAATCCATAAGCAAAATAATACTTATGGATTTATTTAAATTGATACCAACGGTTAGATAAATATTGAGATAATAAGTACTATTAGAATTGTTGTTATTCCCATTACCGCAGTTACACCAGTTTGACATTTATAAGCTTCTTTTGTATTCATATCACTAAATTGTGAAACTACCCAGAAGTAAGAGTCATTTGCATGAGATACTGTCATTGAACCAGCACCAATAGCCATAATGACTAATACTTTAGCAATTTCACTATCGAATCCTAAAGTACTCATTAATGGAGCAATCATAGCAGATGTTACTATCATAGCTACAGTTGAAGCTCCCATTGCAGTTTTTAGTAAAGCTGCAATAATAAATGGAAGTAAAACTCCAATATGCAAGTTTAGTAAAGATCCAGCCAAAGCTTCAGCAATTGGAAGTGATTTTAAGATCGCTCCAAAAGCACCACCTGCACCTGTTATTGCTAATATTCCAGCAGCATTTGTAACACCTTTAGATACCCAGTTTAGTTTATTTGGTTTTTCTGAAACAGGAATTAAAGTTGTTGCAATAGCTATCCCTATTAGTAGTGCTACTACAGGGTTACCAATAAAGGATAAGAAGTTTGCAAAGGATCCATTTCCAAAAGGGGCTGAAGGAAAGTCTGCAATAGATTTAAATGCAATTAAAATAATTGGAACGAGAATAGGAGCAAAGGAGTGAAGAGCTGAAGGTAATTTCCCATATTTTTCTTGTAATTCTTCAACTGTATTTTCAGGATTTGGTTTAATATCAACTTTTGAAGTTACTTTTGTAGCATAAAATAATCCTGCAATTGTTGCGGGGATTGATACCATTAAACCAATCAAGATTGTTAGACCAAGATTTGCATTTAAAGTTCCAGCCATAGCAATTGGCCCGGGAGTTGGAGGTACTAAACAGTGTGTTGCATATAAGCCAGCAGAAAGAGCTGTTGCTAATACTGCTAAACTTTTATTACTCTGTTCAGCGAGTGCTCTTGCAATAGGGGAAAGGATAACAAAACCTGAATCACAAAATACAGGAATCCCTGTTACATATCCTGTTGCTGCCATTGTTAATGCTGATTTATCTTTTCCAACTAGATGTAAAATTGAATTTGCCATTGTTAGTGCAGCACCAGTTTTTTCTAATATTGTACCAATTATTGTTCCAGCTAAGATAACAATACCTATAGCACCTAAAATGCTACCAAACCCACTTTTTACAGTATCAACAACTGTAGCGGCATCCATACCACATAGTAAACCAACCAAAATAGAAATAGTTGTTAATACTAGAAATGGATGAATTTTTAATTTGCTAATGGCCAATACCATTGCAATAACTGATAGAATGATCACTGAAAACATATAAATCCCTGACATTCTTTTTCCCTCCTATAAAATATCGATTATTAGTCGATTTTTTTTAAATGAATAATCGCTCTAAAAAAGTAGAAAATTGTGAAACATGTACACTCTTTTAGCTCACAAATTTCTAGAATTTTGTTAATTCTATAAATACATGTGTTTTTATGAATATTTAAACTATTTGCTATTGTTTGCACTTTTCCATCATTGTTTATATAAGCCTCAACTGTCGGATATAACCAATATGAATTAATACTATCTAATTTACATTTCATATCTGAATAATATTTAGATAAATAATCTCTAGACTTATCATCAAAAGCAAGTAAAACTAAATCATCAAAATTATCACCATTATAAAATTGATAATCGTAGGGTAATGACATTAGAGCCTTTGAGATAAGAATAGAAAAATGTAAATCACTAATATGAGAGATTGTTGGACTAATTACTATTTTAGTTAAATTCTTTTCGAGTAAGAGAGCTTTAAATTTTGATATATTTAATTCTGAATTTAACTTACTTTTTATTAATAAATAATGAGAGGGGTATTCTAAAAGAATATCAGTATTATTATTTATTAATTTTTTAGCTTTTAAAATTTGATAAACTTGATTATAAGTTAGCTTTGTATCAGTGAAAGAGAGTAGTATAGCTTGTATTGGGAAAGTAATAGATATTCCTAAAGCATCAATTATTTCACAAAAATCATTTTCACAATTTTTAGTATATAATATCTCACTTAAATTAGATCTTAAAGCCATTCTACGTTGTTCTCTTTTCATATCTGCAGCTTGATCTAAAAATAATGAAGTGCTAATGCTTAGAAGAAGGGCAGTTTGTTTAACTTCATTAGGATTCCCAAATATTCCAATTACAGCTATGGCTTTTCCCTTTTTTATTATAGGGATATTTACTCCTTGCTTAGCCCCTTCATAACTTTTAACTTCATCCGGGAATATATCAATTTCTTTTTTTTCTTTTATGGCTAAAAGAGCTCCTGAATGAAAAGTGCCTATTCTGTTTTGATCACTGCTTGCAATGATTATCCCATTTTCATCCATTAAATTTACAGTATTGGGAGCTACAATTGAAGCTGTTTTTGCAATTATATCTTGTGCTATTGTGGTTATATTTTTTATGCTCATAATAGGATAATATCTCCTGTAGCCACATTATTAGCTTCTATTATATTATCTTCTTTCAACAATTTAGTTATTTTTTCCCCACTGCAATGGCATAAAAATGTTTTTTTAATACCTAATTTAATTAATTCATCTTTTGTTAAAGTAAGACGTTCATCACTCACATCTTTTAAATGAATTCCACCAATAACAGTATCTATATTTTTTTCAAAATACGAATTAACACTTTTGATAATTGATAAAATTCCGCGGTGGGCACAGCCAACTATTAATGTTAATCCTGATTTTCTTTTTTTCACTAAAACAATTTCGTCTACAAAATTATCTTTTGTTAAATTGTCTAAAGTTCCATGTACAAATCTAGTAGGAATCTGTTCATGGTTATAATGTTGTTTAAAATTTGTTACGAGATATAAGTCTTCATTAATTTTATTAATATTTTTTATTTCATTAATTTCAATATTCTTTTTTTCGATATATTGTCGATCAAAACCACATCCTAGATATGTGATTGTGCTATTATTTAATGCATATTTGGGTTTGAAAAATCCTGAACCAACATATAGCTTTTGTATTGTTTGTTTATTTAAGAATGATAATAATCCACTACAATGATCATAATGACTATGAGATAATATTACCGTTTTGACTGAAGATAAATTGATATTCATTAAGTTTGCATTCGAATAAAATAACCCAGTTGATCCTAAATCAAATAACATTTTATCTTCATTTATTTCAATTAATAATGATAAGCCATGTTCAACTTCTGTTGATAGAAGTTCACTCCTTGAATTTTCTAGTAAAATTGTACACTTGTCCATATGCTTTTAGATTTCCTTATATTATTTATTATCATTTGGAATAATAATTAGGACAATTGTACAAAAGTATGAAAATAAAGAATATAATTTTGTTCTATAAGTAGAGAAAAAAATACTATTACAAAAATTTCTTTTTGTAATAGTAAGTGGAAAGTTAAAGTTATTATAATTATTAATTTAATAAATTATAATTAGTTTTAATTTATATTTAAGCTTTTTTTGCTTTTCGTCTAGCTTTAAAATTCTGGTACATTGAAGTATTTGTAATAAAGGTTACAAAGATTACAATTATAAGAATTAAAGCTACAGGTCTAGTAAAGAATGGTTTTAGGGAACCTTCTGATACCATTAAACCTCTTCTTAGATTTGCATCAGCCATTTTACCCAGTATTACTCCAATTACGAGAGGAGGGACAGGGAAGCCATATTTTACTAAATAATATGTTATAACTCCCATTGGAATCATAAGATATAGATTGAAAATCTTAAGTCCTAAAGCATAAGAGCCTATTATACATAAGATACCAACTACAGGCATAAATAAAGCTGGTGGAACTTGTAAAATTTTTACAACTCTTGGAGCTAAGAATATTCCACAGAACCACATTGCAAAAGATGCAAGAAGTAATATTGCTGCAACTTCAGTAATAAAACCTGGTCTATCAATTTGAAGCATTGGTCCTGGGGATACACCGTGAAGTAGTAAGGCACCAAGAAGCATAGCAGCAGGAGGAGATCCTGGGATACCCATAGAGAGTAGAGGAATCATTGCTCCACCAATACAAGCATTGTTAGCAACTTCTGTCGCGATTATTCCTTCTTCACAACCTGTACCATATTCTTCAGGATGTTTTGAAGTACCTTTAGCAGTACCATAAGAAACCCAAGCTGCAATATCTTCTCCAATTCCTGGCACTGAACCAATCCCAACTCCGATTAATGCAGATCTAACTATATGTCCTAATCTTTTACCAATTGATTTCCAAGAAGGAATAATTTTATCTAATTTAGTAGCTTTAGGTGGTGCTTGTTGTTCTTTTAATACTTGGATTATTTGTGGTATACCAAATGCACCAATTAATACAGGAACAACTTCAATTCCACCTTCTAATGGGTAATAGCCCAAAGTAAATCTTGGATATACTTGTAAACTATCTGTTCCAACCATAGCTAAGAAAAGACCAAAAAATCCAGCTAACCAACCTTTTTGTACGGTGTCAGGACAAGAAATACTTCCACTAATTTGAATTCCAAAAAAAGCGAGTAAGAAATATTCAACAGATGTAAATTGTAAAGCTAGTTCAGAAATTAGTGGAATAAACACAACTACGAAAAGTATTGAAAAAACTGTTCCAATAGCTGAAGCTGTAGTTGTTAATCCTAAAGCTTTTCCGGCTAACCCTTTTTTTGCCATAGGGTAGCCTTCCATTGCTGTAGCTGCTGAAGCGGCAGTTCCTGGAATATTTAAAGTAATTGCTGAAAAAGATCCACCGTATACAGCACCAACATATATGGCCATTAGAGCTACCATTGCAACATTTAAACTCATTCCATATGTTAATGTTGTAAGAAGAGCTACACCTAAAGTTGCAGTTAATCCAGGTAGTGCTCCAAAGATGATACCCATAAATGTACATCCAAAAAGTAATAGTAGTTGGCCTGGACTAGTTAAAATAGATCCAATTTGGGTGAAGAAAACCGAGAATTGATTTAATATGTTCATTTATATCCTCTCCCTATTTAATTGCATAGTAAATTAAGTACATGAAATTCATTATGAATCCTTCTTTAGGCATTGGAATTCTTAATGCAAAACGGAATACTGCTGCAATTACTATTGGGGTAATTAGTGAAACACCTAGAGCTTGGTGATATTTTTTGATTAATGTGTCTTTTATATCGCTTGCATTAACTTTTTTACGGAGATATAAAATTAATATAATAAGTTCGATTACTGCAAGAATATCAGTTGTAAATACAAATAGGCCATCTAGCATTGTGTTTAAACCGGTGATTCTTACTAATAAATTAATTACCATAAGAATTGAATAAAAGCCTAAAGAGTCTTTTAAAATTTTATAATCTTCAAAATAAAAAACACTAATTGTATATGTTAAATAAAGTGCTACTGCAATACAGAAATCCAACATTCTAAGATGTACAAATACTAAAGAAAAAAGAGGGATTAAGGTTGCGAGCATTCTTACTGTTGATTCGTTGAGTATAGGTTCTTTTTTTCTTTCAGCATGTGTAGCTTTTAGTAATTCCCATCCACCTTGCTTGATAGCATATAATAAAATAGCCAATGATAATAAAATTATTGCAATACCAATAATAATAGGCATTAATGCAGGAGAAACATACCAAACGCTATCAACACCACCGTAGGAGTCTTTTAATGGCATTTGAAATGCTCCAATTAATATGAAAATCCCTAAAATTAAAAAGAGAATGCTAATAACAATGTCGGCACCTCTCATATTTTTATTTTTGTCGTTCTGGTCCATACCTATTTCCTTGAAAAATCCCACTGAGCTATTACCCAGTGGGTATTTTAAGTTTTTGTTTAAATTATTTTCTTGCGATTCCTAGTGTTGCAGGATCTACTTCTGCTGAACCTAAATCACTTAATGTCCATGAGAATTTTGATTCTAAATTCTTAAAGATTTCTTTTGCTTCTTCACCATATTTACCACTTAAGTTGTAATAGTGTTGTTCACCAAAAGCTTTAACTGCATCAGATTGCATAGCTTCTGAGAAAGCATTTTCTAAAATAGTTTTATTTGCTTCTGGAACATCAGCTCTTACTGCAAAACCAATTTGTTGGCCTAATGGTAAGAAATTTGATAATTCTGGATACATATCAAAAGATGAAGGAATTGTTGTACTAGCTAGAGTATAAGCATCAGGTGTCATCATTGCTAAAGGTCTTAGTTTACCAGCTTTAATCATTTCAGCTTGTTCAGCAACAGAAGTAATAACTACTGTAATTTCACCAGTCATAGCAGCGTTTTGAGATCCAGCAGAACCATCATAAGGGATAAATGCTAATTGAGCACCTGAACCTTCCATGAATGCTAATAAATTTAAGTGGTGAATAGAACCAGGTCCACCAGCACCAGCTTTAATACTATTAGGATTGCTTATTGAAGCTTTAACTAAATCTTCAAGTGTTTGATATGGGCTATCAGGAGTAACTGATAAAATATCAGGTGATCCACCTACAATAAAGAAGTCCCAAACATCCATTGTGTGATCCCAACCATAAACTGCAGCAGTTGTATTTGATTCAGATAAACCACAAAGAGTATAACCATCAGCAGGTTTGTTGTAAGCTTCAGTCATACCAATCATTCCAGCTTTACCACCAGTAACGTTATTTACGTTGATATTAACATCAAGAACTTTTCCCATTTCTTCCATAATAATACGGTTACAAGAATCTGTGCCACCACCAGCACCCCATACAACGATATCAGTAATATCTCTTGAAGGATATTCCTGTTGAGCTTGAGCGAAAATAGATCCCACAGTTAGGGATACCATCATAAGAGCTAATAAAATCTTTTTCATAACAATCTCCTTTGATTTTTATTATTTTTCAATTTTGTATACAATATCTTATTAATAGGATTCTTGAATTGTCAAGTTTTTTTTTCATTATTTTTCATTTTCTTTTAATAATTAAAATGATTTTTGTATGTAAAAAACAAAAATAAAAAAAATAGGGGGAGCTCCCCCCTGTCATTTTAGTTTAAAATCAATATTATTTTTTTTCTTCTAAGGTTTTTAAAATCCTATCTCTAGAGCCTAGGAGATGAGTTTCCATAGCTATTTGGGCAAGTTTTCCATCCCTCTTCTTTAAGGCATTAATAATTTCATGGTGTTCACTTAGAGAAATTTCCATTGGTTTTACTAATCCTTTTTGATAAGTTCTACTTAAAAAGCCTAAAGAATTTCTAACTTGAGAAATAAGAGGGTTTTTGGCAAGAAAGATAATTCTTTTATGAAAATTTTTATCTATTGTAGTATAGGTTTTAATCATATCTGCAGTTATTCCATTTTCAAACATATCAAAACTATGAATTAGTTCGTTAATTTCTTCTTCATTTGCTCTCTCGCAGCATAACCTTACAGCAATGCCTTCTAATCCAGCTCTGATTTCAAACAAATCACAAAGTTCTTTTGGGCTAAATTCTTTAACAAAAAATCCTTTTCTAGGATATTGAACTAGATAATTTTCTCCAACTAATCTGTTTAAAGCGTCGTTAATTGGAGTTAAGCTGATATTGAATCTTGATGCTAAATCATTTTTGTTAATTTTTTCTCCTACAACAAATTCATTATTTTCTAATAACTCTTTAATCCTGTCATATATATAATCTTTAACTGATTTGTTTTCCAACTTAGTTTCCATGTTAACCCCTTTGGCTTAGAATTTGTAATAGTTTGTTCTTAGTGGATCCATAAATATGATAATGCATTAGTTGAGAAGCACCTAATCCATCTTTTTCAATTAATGACTCTACTATGTTTTTATGATCCTGAAGAGATTTCTCCATTGGTTTTAATAGATTTACTGCATGCATTAAGGGCACATATTTTTGTAAAACTTCAGCGATGAAGGAATTGTTTGATCCTTCAATGATTATAGAATGGAATTCATTATCAAGTGTTTTAAATATAGCCTCATCATTATTTTCAATAGCTTTAGACATCTCTGCTATATTTTCTTGTAAGAGAAGAATTTGTTCTTCATTTATTGATCTTGCAGCTAATTCACATATATAGGGTTCTAATCGGCCCCTTATTTCAAAAATGGATAATAAATCTTCATTTGTAAATTTTCTAACTCTAGTCCCTCGTCTAGGAATTGTTTCAGTTAACTGTTCACTAGTTAATCTATTCATTGCTTGAAGTAAAGGTGTTCTGCTTATTCCAAGTTTCTCAGCGAGCTTAACTTGGTTTAACTTTTGACCTGGTTTTAATTGTCCTGAAATTATCATTTCTTTTAATTTTTTATACGCTTTGGTGCCTAAATCATCAAATATTATAATACTATTATCGTTCAACATTGTTTTCTCTTGTATTTAAAATTTTAATTTATATTATCATACCAATTAAAATAATTAAAGAAAATAATAAATTTTTTGTTGACAGACTACTAATTCCATTTTATGATAAATTAAATTTTGAATACAGAATTTTTAATAAGAGGTTAATATGATAGGTGTTTCTCCATCCTTTTTCTTTTCCAAATATACTACTGATTTCAGTATAGACGATTATATAGATGGTTTAAGTAGTTTAAAAAAATTGGGAGTTGAAAGCTTTCAAGGAGAGATTTATCAAAAGAAGAGAATAGAAGAGTGGAAAGACAAAAGCTATAAATTAGCTTCTATTTCAAAATCTCTTAATTTAAAGATGAATATTTTTGTTGCACATTTTTTAATTCATGTCACTGAAAGTTTTGACTCTTTATTTGATGAGTCTTGTTTTGAAGATTTTGCTAAGGTATGTGCACTTGTAAAAGCTAATTTTTTAGAAGTGAAGACGATTATCATTCCTATTTCTAGATTTGAAAATAAGGATATTGAAAAAGAAGAGTTTTCAATAATTTGGGAAAGAGTTGTACACATCTTTAAAACTTTTGCTCAAAAAGCTAAAGAATATGATTTTAACTTAGCTTTAGAAATTTTACCTGGATCAATTATTGGTGGTAGTGATGGTTTACTAAAGTTAATTGAAGATACTAATGCGGACAATCTTGGGTATAACTTAGATACAGGTCATGCATATTGTAGTGGAGAAATTTTATCATTATTGCCCTCTAAATTGAATGGGAAGATTTATTCAACACATTTAAAAGATAATTTTGGTAAAGAAAATTTATCCCTAAGTTTAGGTAAAGGAGATATTGATTTTAAAACTTTAAATCAAGCTTTAATCTTATCAGGATATAAGGGGAGCTATGATTTAGAAATAAGTAGTAATAAAGAAAATGTAATGATGGATTACTCAATAGGGGTAAGCTATTTAAGAAATAATAACATTGGTAATTAGGAGAAAAAAATGAAATATTCTGTAATTTCCTCATTTTTAGGTAAATCTAAAGATAGATTTAATGAGTATAACCAACCAAAAACTCTTGCTGAAAAATTTGAGATAGCAAGTCAGATTGAAGGAATTGAAGCTCTTGAATGTGTGTTCCCTTATGAAGTTAATAACGCTGAGGAGACTAAAGCTTTAATGAAAAAGTATAATTTAGGAATTGCTGCAATTAACGTTAATGTTAAAGCTGAACCTGAATTTGTTAATGGAGGGCTAACTAGTGAAGATCCATCCGTTAGAGCTAAAGCTGTTCAATTTATAAAAGATGCAAAAGATTTTGCTCAGGCAGTTGGAGCAGATAAAGTAACTTGTTGTCCTTTAGGTGATGGTTATGAATTTGCTTTCCAAGCTGATTATGAAGAGAATTGGAATAGATTAAAAGAAACTTTTTCTGAAGCTGCAGATTATAAGAGTGAAATTTGTTTATTTATTGAATATAAACCAAGTGAAATTCGTGGGACTTGTTTTTTAGATAACGCTGCTAAAACTATTCTATTAATTAAAGAAATTGATAAAAAGGGTTTAGGTGTTACAATAGATTTCGGACATTCAACTTATGGTAATAATAATCCTGCTGAAGAAATTTCTATTTTACATGCTTGTAATATTCCTTTCTATGTTCATATTAATGATAATGATGCTTTGTGGGATTGGGATTATTTCTGTGGATCAAAACATCCAATTGAAACTTTAGAGTTTGTTTATTATTTGATGAAGTATGGTTATAGTGATTACTTAACAAGTGATACCTCTCCAACAAGATGGGATATTAAAAAGGTATTTGAAACAAATAATCGCTTCACTGAAAAAATGGTAAAAATCGTCGAGCAAATGAAGAAAGATGGTTTTGATGAAGTTGTTAAGAGTAAAGAATATATGGATGTTTGGAAATTTGTTGAAGAACATATGTTCAAATAAAATTATATTTAATAACATAGTTAAAGCTCTGCAAGTGCAGAGCTTTTTTTAGTTTAAAAAAAACCAAATTATTCATTAAAATAACTTGGTATTAATTTATAAGCTAATTGCTTATTTATTTACAACATTAACAGGAGTATTGTTAATGAATTGCTTAATGTTTTCAATTGCAATATTTAATAGTCTCAAACGACTTTCTTTTGGAGCCCATGCGATATGAGGGGTTACAATGCAATTGGGATGAGTTGAAAGTCTGTTATGACCTTTTGGAGGTTCAACTGTTAAAACATCCATTGCAGCACCGCTGACTTTCCCGCTTTCAAGTGCTTGATAAAGTGCATCTTCATCAATCAAAGGACCACGTGAAGTATTTATAATTTTTACACCATCTTTTGCTTTTGCTAATGATTTTGCATTAATTATTTTTTCTGTCTCAGGGAATAGAGGACAGTGTAGAGATATAACATCACTTTCTTCTAACAAAGTATCTAAAGAAACATATTTTACACCTTCTTTTTCCCATTCTTTATTTACATAGGAATCAAAAGCTAAAACATTCATTCCAAATCCTCTTGCAACTAGACTAGTTTGATGCCCAATTCTACCGAATCCGATAATTCCAATAGTTTTTCCATAAAGTTCTACTAGTGGATAATCCCAGAAACAAAAATCTTTTGAACTAGCCCAAGCTCCTTGAGCAACTCTATCACTGTGGTGTCCAACTCTATGGCATAATTCTAGTAGTAATGCAAAAACAAATTGAGCTACAGCCGTAGTTCCATAAGTTGGAATATTGGTAACTATTACTCCATGCTCTTTTGCACTTTTTACATCTACAACATTATAACCTGTTGCTAAAACGCCAACATACTTGATATTCTTACAAGCTTCAAATATTTCGTCAGTGAGTGGTGTTTTGTTTGTTAAAATAACAGATGCATCACCAATTCTACTAATTATATCTTCTTTGCTTGTTCTATCGTAAATTACAGTTTCCCCTAAAGCTTCTAAAGCAGACCAATTTAAGTCTCCAGGGTTAAGTGTATACCCATCTAATACAACAATTTTCATATCTTTTTACCTCTTATATATAGTACATATACTTAGTGTATAGGATAAAAATAAAAAGTCAAGAAAAAAAATCTTGTATACAGAATTTTTTTAATGACAGGATAATTATTGTATGATATAGTATTTTAAGATAAAAAATTAAAACTTTGTATTCTTTTTAAGGAGGCTAGCCCATGAGACAAAATAATTCAGTTGAATTTCTCAAGGAAAAAGCTATAGAAGTTAGAACAACGATTCTAACTATGATTCATGAAGCAAAATCTGGACACCCAGGAGGATCTCTCTCTTCTGCTGATATTTTAGCAGCTTTATATTTCGATGAATTAAATATAAGAGCTAATGATCCAAAATGGGAAGATCGCGACAGATTCGTATTATCAAAAGGACATGCTTGTCCTGTGTTATATTCTTGTTTGGCATTAAAAGAATATTTCCCATATGAAGAGATTCATACTTTAAGAAAGGAAGGATCTATTCTACAAGGTCATCCAGATATGAAGAGATGCCCAGGTATTGATATTTCAACAGGTTCTTTGGGACAAGGATTATCTGTTGCAGTGGGTATGGCTTTAGCAGCTAAAAGAGATAATAAAGACTACAGAGTTTTCTGTGTAGTTGGCGATGGGGAAAGTAACGAAGGTCAAATTTGGGAAGCTATTGAAACAGCTAGCAAATATGAATTAAATAATTTAGTAATTATTTTAGATCAAAACAGATTACAAAACGACAATATTTGTGATGTTGTAATGCCTTCTAGAGACATGGTTAAGAAATTTGAAGCATTTGGTTGTGAAACCTTAGAAATTGATGGACACAAAATGGAAGAAATAACAGATGCTTTTGATAAAATTAGAGACACAAAAACTAACAAACCTTTTGCAATTGTTGCACACACTACAAAAGGTAGAGGTGTTTCTTTCATGGAAGATGTTGTTGCTTGGCATGGTGTGGCTCCAAATGATGAAGAGTATGAAATAGCAATAAAAGAAGTAAAAGGAGGCTTGGTATGCAAATAAGAGATGGAAAACCAACTCGTGAAGCTTATGGTAAAGCAATGCTTGAATTAGCAGCAAATGATTCAAATATATATGTTGTTGATTGTGATATCGGAAAATCTTGTAAAACAGTTCCTTTTAGTCAACAATTTCCAAATCAACATGTAAATGTTGGTATTGCTGAACAAAATGCACTAGGTGTTGGAGCAGGTTTAGCAACAACTGGTAAAATTCCTTTTGTTACAACTTATGCTGTCTTTGGTTCAATGAGAATGTTAGAACAAATTAGACAAGAAGTATGCTATCCACAATTAAATGTTAAAATTGCATGCTCTCATGGAGGATTTACTCCAGCTAATGATGGTGCCTCTCACCAAGGAATTGAAGATATAGGAATATTTAGAACTATTCCAAACATGACAATTGTAGCTCCTGCAGATTATGAATCTGCTTTTGAATTAGTAAAAGCTGCTGCCAAATATGATGGTCCTGTATATCTTCGCTTTACTCGTGATGCTGTTCCTTCAATATATAAAAGCGATGATAAATTTGAAATTGGTAAAGCAGTTGAATTAAACAAAGGTAGTGATGTTACAATTATTTGTACTGGTGATATCTTATCTAAAGGTGTTTTAGCTACTCAACAATTAGAAAAAGAGGGGATATCAGTAAAATTATTGGATATGCATACTGTAAAACCTCTAGATAAAGAAGCTGTTTTAAAGGCAATTAAAGAAACTAAAGCAATAGTTACCGTAGAAGATCATAATATTATAAATGGACTTGGTAGTGCTGTTGCTGAAGTAGTTGCAGAAACAGGTGGATGCAAATTTAAAAGAATTGGTATTCAAGACCAATTTGGTGAATCTGCACCTTATGAACATTTATTAGCTAAAAACGGTATTACAGTTGAAAATATTGTAGATACTTGTAAAAAAATGTTGTAATTTTCAGATTTTATTTTAGTTCTAAGCTAAGAGTTTTTTGCTCTTAGCTTTTTTAGTTGTCATTTTATATCATAAAAATTTATTCTTTTTTTATCATCTTTGCCATGTTATAATTTTTTTAAATTATATTGCGATTTTAAATTGTTGTGGTATACTATAGGCGTTAACGAACACGCAAAGGAAAAAAAATGGATAAAGAATTTATTGTAAAAGACATAATTGATGGAAAAACTTCTTTAGGAATAGAGTTAGGTTCAACAAGAATTAAGGCAATACTAATTGACTGTGAAAATAACCCAATTGCTTCTGGTGGATATGATTGGGAAAATTCTTTAAAAAATGGAATTTGGACTTATGATCTTGAACAGGTATTGGAAGGTGTTTCTTCTTGTTATATGGATTTAAAGAAGGATATTTATGATAAATATAGGGTTGTTTTAAAAGATTTAAAAGCAATTGGTATAAGTGCTATGATGCATGGATATTTAGCTTTTGATAAAAATGATTCCCTTTTAGTTCCTTTTAGAACTTGGAGAAATAATATTACTGGTGAGGCTAGTAAAAAATTAACTGATATATTTAATTATACAATTCCTCAAAGATGGAGTGTTGCTCATCTCTATCAATCTATTTTAAATAATGAAGAACATGTTAAAGATATTTGTAAAATTAATACTTTAGCTGGTTATGTTCATTATTTATTAACAGGATCCTTTAATCTTGGTATTGGCGATGCTTCTGGTATGTTCCCAATCGATAGTTCTATAAAAGATTATAATCCAAATATGATCTCTAAATTCAGAGAATTATCTAAAAATTATAATTGGGATATAAAAGATATATTACCAAAACCTTTAGTTGCTGGAGAAGTTGCAGGTTACTTAAGTGAAAAGGGTGCTAGATTATTAGATAAAGATGGAGATTTAAATTCTAAAATTCCTTTGTGTCCTGCTGAAGGAGATGCTGGAACAGGTATGGTCGCTACTAATTCAGTTAAGGCAAGAACAGGTAATGTATCTGCAGGAACAAGTGTATTTGCAATGATTGTCTTAGAAAAAGAACTTTCTAAGCTTTATGAAAAACTAGATTTAGTCACAACTCCTTCAGGTTTACCTGTTGCTATGGCTCATTCAAATAATTGCAGCGGTGAGATAGATAAGTGGATGAAACTATTTACTGAAGTTATGAATTTAACTGGTGGAAAGTTAACAAAACCTCAGTTATATGATGCTATATTATTTGAAGCTCTTAAGGCTGATGATTCTTGTGATGGAATATTATCTTATGGCTATTTGAGTGGAGAGCATATTACAGGTTTTGAAGAAGGTAGACCGTTAATTGTGAGAAAACCAAATAGTGAACTTAGTGTCGGAAATTTAATAAGATCTCAATTATTTACTTCCCTTTGTGCACTAAGGACGGGTTTAAATATTTTATTTGAAAAAGAAAATGTTAAAGTTGATGAAATTAATGGTCATGGAGGTTTATTTAAAACTGCTGAAGTAGGACAAAAAATCATGTCAGCTGCAACAAATACCCCTATTTCTGTGTTAACTAGTGCGGGTGAAGGTGGAGCTTGGGGAATTGCAATATTAGCATCATTCGTAAACTGTAAAGAAAACTTAGAAGATTATTTAGAAAATAGGGTTTTTATAAATTCTACTAAATCAACTATAATGGCTGATCAAAAAGATATAGAAGGGTTTAATGTATTCTTTAAAAGATATCATGATGGATTAGATATTGAGCGAAAAGCTATTGAGATATTAAGATAATAATTTCATATAGTAAAAAGCCACTATTCAATTTAGAGTAGTGGCTTTGTAATTTAGAGTAAATTTTCTTTGAGTATTATATTTATTGGAATAGGTTTATTATCTACAGAATTTTTTTGTTTCATAAACAAGATTCTAAATATTTCCATTATTGTCTTATAACCTTGTGTTTCTGGTGACTGTGAGATGATTGCAGAAATATTACCTTTTAGTAATTCTTCTTTATTGTTTTCAACAAGGTCAAATCCAATTATAGAAGGCATATTATTTTTAATTTGGGTTGAGATGTATTTAGAAATTATGCTAGTTGCATCGTTTGTTACAAATATACCATCAATAATTGAATTTTCAAATAATATGGTATCAAGAAATGAAGTAAATGAAATACTTGATTCTCGATTCCAAATATAGTTTGATAAAGTTGCATCTGAATCTTTAAAAAAATCATTGAATCCTTTTGCTCTTTGTTCTTGATTATACGCCTTATCGTGCATTTGGATGCAAATATAGTTCTTTTTGTTTTGAGTAAAAAGTTGCATAACCCTAGCCGCACACCATCCAGCTTTATATGCTACTTGCAAATTCTCTGTAATAGGAGAAGTATTTGATAAAGATGAGTCGAAAAAAGCATATTTCATATCATCTAATTTGTTTATAAATTTATATGATTCTTCTTGAATAACTGGAGCGAGTGCTATTGCATCTACTCCTAAATCAATTAATTTTTGACCAGAAGTTAAAAGACTATCTTTTTTATCTCTATCAAATTCTTCTTTTACAATAGAAACATTAAAAGCCTCTAGTTCTAAACTAGCTTTTATAATTCCTTTATAGATTTTATTCCAATAACCACTTTCAGAATCTAATTTTGGAATTAATATACCAATTTTTAATTTAGAACCATTTTTTAAACTTCTAGCCATCGCATTTGGAGTATATCCATATTCATTTATGATTTTTTCAATTTTTAATTTAGTTTGAGGAGAAACCCTGCCCCTATTGTGTAGAACTCTATCAACAGTTCCAACTGAGACTCCGGCTGCTTTTGCTATGTCAGCTATTTTCATTATTCATTTCCTTATCTATTAATGAATGAGATAAAAGTGGTTTTATCTCATTCAAATTATAAGGTAAAATGGCAAATTTGCAAAGCTAATCTATTTTTGACCGTAATATGCATTTTTACCATGTTTTCTTTCATAGTGTTTTTTTATAATATGCTGTGGGAGTTGATTGAAGTTTGGATTTAAATTATTAACCCACATTGCCATTTTAGCAACTTCTTCCAAAACTCTTGCATTGTATACACTAGTAATTGCATCCTTACCCCAACTAAATGGACCATGACCACCAACTAGTACCATAGGGTTTTCTTTAGCAATCAATGGAGACTTGGGATAAGGGCCAACATTTAAAATTTCTTGTCCCAAAGTTGGATTTTTAAAAGTTTCATAAATTAATATACCTGTATTTTTCTCATACCCATTTTCAACTTGTTCTTTTGATAATGGCTTTGTACAAATAATAGGATTAGCTAAATGGTCAGCATGAGTTGTTCCTAATAAAGGAATTGATTTCATAGCTTGTGCCCACGCTGTAGCATATGGGGAGTGTGTATGACAAATCCCTCCAATTGAATCAAAATTCTTGTAAAGTTCAAGATGTGTTTGAGTATCAGAAGAAGGATTTAATTTCCCTTCAACTTTGTCTCCATTCAAATCAACAATTACCATATCATTAACTTGTAGTTTATCATATGAAACTCCAGAAGGTTTGATTGCAAAAACTCCAAGTTTTTCATCATAAGCTGAAACGTTACCCCAAGTATAAATTGCAAGACCTTGTTTTGGTATTTCTAAATTGGCAAGATATGCTTCTTCTTTTAATTGTTTATATTTATCCATAATATGCTCTATTCCATCTATCTTGATTTCTAAAAGATGATAAAGTAGTCTCTTCATCTATTTTTAGTAATTCTATTTTAACCATTTCTGAGTAAAATTCCAGTGTTTCTAAATCAATTTGAGTTGTAAATGTATTATGATGACCACCCCCTGATAAAATCCAACATTCGCTTGCTGTTATAAAATTGGGTTTTGGCGCTAATAATACTCTAGCTACTGGTAATTGTTTAAAAGACTTTTCTGAGTTAATTACATCTACTTTGTTTGCAACAATTCTCATTCTGTTTCCTAAGTCAATAATTGATACAGTAAAGCCATTTCCCTCTTTAGAGTCAAATACTAATCTAGCAGGATCTTCTTTATCCCCTATTGATAAAGGATGAACTTCAATAGTTGGTTTGCCCTTAGCAATAGATGGACATATTTCTAACATATGAGAGCTAAGATTAAACATGTTATTTTCTTCAAGATTGTAAGTATAATCCTCTAAGAAAGAGCAACCTCCTTCTAAATTTTCTCCCATAAGTTTTATGGTTCTAACCATAGCTGCAGTTTTCCAATCTCCTTCAGCAGCAAACCCATAACCTTTTGCCATTAAATGTTGGCAAGCTAGGCCAGGAAGTTGCTTTAATCCGTGCAAATCTTGGAAGTTTGTTGTAAAAGCTTCAGCATTTCTTTCAATTAAGAATTTTTCTAAGGCTATTTCAATTTTAGCTTGCTCTCTTATATGTTCAAGATTGTACTTTGTTGGTTCAACAATAGTATACTCAGCTTGATATTCTTCCATTTTTAAATCAATTTCAGAATCCTTTACTTTATTTATTTCTTCAACTAAATCGCCAATACCGTAGTAGGGAATATTCCATCCAAGCTTAATATAAGCTTCAACTTTATCTCCACAAGTTACAGCAACATCCCTCATGTTATCACCAAAACGAACTACTGTTAAATTTTTACCACTAGTTGTTGCAGCTGCAGCTCGCATCCATTTGCTCATTCTATTTTTAAATGTTTTAGATTTCCAATAACCAACAATTACATTTCTATTAATATCCATTCTTGCAGTAATATATCCAAATTCTCTATCTCCATGAGCACTCTGATTTAAATTCATGAAATCCATATCTATAGTATTATAAGGAAGGCTTTTATTGAACTGAGTATTTATTTGAAGCATAGGTTTACTTAAAGCATTAAGGCCATTAATCCACATCTTTGCAGGAGAAAAAGTGTGCATCCAACAAATTATACCAACACAAGTTTCATCTAAATTTGCTTCTTTTATTGTTTTTTCAATACTTGAAGCAGTAAGTAGTGTATCTTTATATATTAATTTACAAGGTAAATCATTGCTATCATTTAATTCATTTACCATTATTTTGGAATGTTTTGATACTTCATTAAGTGTCTCTTGACCATATAGATCTTGAGATCCAGTTAAAAACCAAAAATTATAATCACCTATGTGTTTCATTGTTATACTCCTATACTGCGTTAACGTACACACATTATATTATAAATATATTAAGTTTGCAAGTTTTTTATTTATTTCCAGATATATTAAAATAGTAAAATTAATGATTTACTCTTTGGAAAATTTTCATAGAGTAGTAATTATCTTTGTATTTGATGCTATCAACTTCAGTTCCAATCTCAACAAAACCAAATTTTTTATATAATTTTTGAGCATTATAATTAGAACTACCTACTTTTAAAGTTAATATAGTTATTTTTTTGGAGTTATCTACCCGTGTGATTAAATCTCCTAAAAGAATGGAAGCAAGTCCTTTGTGTTGATATTTTTCTTTTGTCATTACTGAAAAAATAGTTCCACAGTGTTTTCTTTTTTCTTTTGTTTCTTGAATAAGAGATATAATTGATACTAGTTTATTATCATAAAACAATCCAAGATTTAGTTTATTAGGTTGCTTTTTTAATCTTTCTTGCCATTGTTGTGTAGAAAGTCTAGTTTCTTCTGAATAACTACTTCCAAAAAAGGTAGGGTTGTTTTTTAATCCTTCAAGCCTAATTTGTTTATAACTTCTTAAATCATCTATTGTTAATTCTCTTATTTCCATAGCTAATATTAAATAACAAATGAAAATTTATCAATATTTAATTTTTCACAAAATGG
Source organism: Pleomorphochaeta sp. (assembly GCA_028532815.1). Classification (GTDB taxonomy): domain Bacteria; phylum Spirochaetota; class Spirochaetia; order Sphaerochaetales; family Sphaerochaetaceae; genus Pleomorphochaeta. The sequence goes on along the minus strand of JAQQAS010000003.1, from coordinate 65,658 downwards.
AGAATTGAATCACAAATAAATTGAGCAGTATTTTCTCCATGTTTATCGATATTTTTCTTAAACCTTTCATCACTTATATAAAGATGTGCAAGGGATTCTAGCATCGTATTATCACAATCATAATAATATTTGTTTATAAACTCTTTCCATTTAATAACTAATTCTTGGGCTTCTTTAGAAGCTGGGCTTTTTTCTTTTATTCTTGCAAAAGAGTCGAATATTTCTTTATTTTCTTTTTGAATAATCTTCCAATGTTCTTTTGTGTAAGTAGATGTTTTTTCTTTACTTTGTTTATATGCTTTGGTATTACCCCATCTTTGTATAACTTCAGCTTCATATTCTTTTTTTGCTTTTTCAATTTCGCTATTATCAAATTCCTTAAAACTCATTTTATTTTCTCCTTCAATATATTTATCAAGTAAGTTAATTAATTTATTTAACCTATCTCTTTTTTTGACTAATAAGCTTTTATGATTTAAAAAAGCTTTGTTGTAGTCAAACTTATCATTATCTAGAATTGCCTTTATTTCTTTTAATGAGAAATCTAACTCTTTTAAAAACATTATTTGTTGAAGTTTTTTCAAACTATCTTCATCATAAATTCTATATCCTGATGAATTTATTTTTTTGGGATTTAAAAGATCTATTTCATCATAATAATGCAGTGTTCTAACACTTATATTAACTAATTTAGCTACTTCCTTTATTTGCATAATTTATTTCCTTTATTGGTAATATAAGTTAACCATAAACTATTACCTAACGTAATAGTCAAGGATAAATTATACTTTTCTTAATAAATTAACACTACTTAAACTTTTATTTATTTGCTATAATAAAAGTAATTTTAATTAAAGGTGATTTATTTATGTGCGGAATTGTTGGCTTTTGTTCAAATAAGGAAGACGGAGTAGATGCTTCTACTATTTTATTAGATTGTTTATCAAAGTTAGAATACAGAGGATATGATTCTGCGGGTATTGCTGTATTAAATGATGGAGATCTTTTAATAAGAAAGGCAAAAGGTAGATTATCAAACTTAATTAATCTTGTTGAAAAACAACCTGTTGAAGGTTTTGTAGGTATAGGCCATACCCGTTGGGCTACTCATGGTGAGCCTAGTGACATTAATTCACACCCTCATACAGATGTTAGTAATGATATAGCTGTTGTACATAATGGTATTATCGAAAATCATGTAAAACTAAGAGCTTGGTTAGAAAAACATAATGTAAAATTCAGAAGTGAGACAGATACTGAGTGTATAGCTCACTTAATAGATTTTCATTACAATGGAGATTTACTTTTAGCAGTAACTGAGGCTTTAAAAAGGTTAGAAGGTTCTTATGCTATTGCAGTTGTATGTAAATCTGAACCTAATTCAATAGTTGTTGCAAGAAAAGATTGTCCATTAATAATTGGTAGAAGTGAAAAGTATAATTTGTTGGCTAGTGATGTAACACCTTTATTAGAATATACAAGAGAAGTTCAGTATATAGATGATAATCAAATTGCAAAAATTACACCAACTAGTGTTGATATATATGATGTTGAAGGTTCAAAAATTGATGTTGAAATTACTCATGTAGATTGGGATATGCAATCTGCTCAAAAAAACGGCTTTGAACATTTTATGTTGAAAGAAATTTTTGAACAACCTTATGCAATTGAGCAAACTTTTAAAGCAAGGGTGTATGCTGGAAAATTAGACTTAGGAGATATTACCGAAGCTGTTAAGAAAGCAAAAAGAGTAGTAATAGTAGGTTGTGGAACAGCTTACCATGCAGGTGTTATCGCACGATATGCTATTGAACATTATGCAAGAATACCTGTTGAAGTGGATGTTGCATCTGAATTTAGATATAGAGATCCAATAATTTTTGAAGATGATTTATGCCTTGTAATATCACAATCAGGTGAGACTGCTGATACATTACAAGCAATGAGAATATTTAAGAAAAAAGGTGCTAAAATAATTGCAATAACAAATGTAGTTGGTTCTACAGTATCAAGAGAATCTGATTATGTAATGTATACACAAGCTGGACCTGAAATTGCAGTTGCATCGACAAAAGCTTTTACTACTCAATTAATGTGTGTTTATTTATTAACTTGTGCATTGATTAAAGATGAAACAAAAGCTAAAGAATTAATGGCTGAATTAGAAACTCTATCTACTAAATCTCAATTGATTATTGATAGACAAAAAGAAATTCAAAGATTTGCAGCAAGACAATTTAATAAACCTAAAGTATTTTATTTTGGTCGTCAAAGTGATTTTGCTATTTCTTTAGAATCAGCACTAAAGTTAAAAGAAATAAATTATACTCATTCTGAAGCATTTGCTGCCGGGGAGTTAAAACATGGTCCTATAGCTTTACTTGATGAAGACACTTTAGTTGTCGCAACATGTTGTAATAAAACTTTATATGACAAGATGGATTCTAATATAAAAGAAGTAAAAGCTAGGGGTGCTAAAGTTTTAGCTATTACTTATGAAAATAATAAGGAATTCGATACAGTGGCAGATACTGTTTTCCATATTCCTGAAACGGATGCATATTTATCCCCAATTCTCAGTGTTATAGTTACTCAATTATATGCATACTATTGTTCAGTAAATAGAGGAAATGATCCAGATCACCCAAGAAATTTAGCAAAAAGTGTAACAGTAGAATAGTTTTATTATCAAAAAAGCTTACTATATTAAATAAATGAATTTTAAATAGATATAAAAAATTGAAAATTATATTATACAATTATAATATTTGAATAAGACTGCTCAATTGAAATATTAACTGCAACCTTTTGAGCATTTGCAATACTTACTGCAATCATAATAGTAAAAAGTTAGATGAAAAATATTTTTTTCGTTTGACTTTTTGCTTTTTCTGCCTAAAAATTAAGGTACGATGTTTATTTGTCATTACCAAAGGGCGCAAAAAACCCAGATTGGCAAATAATCTGTTTTTTTGCAGTACTAAATGCAATCACTATCATTTTGTTTACGATTTCTTATTGGTTCTACTGTGCCCATAAGTATTAGTGTTTGGTTGTTTTAGTGTTTTCTAGTTATTTAACTAGACTTGGGCGAAGCATTACTTCATCGGCCTGGATGTAAGTAATGCTTAATTTTTTTAATATATTTGACCCATACATTCTTTCAAAGATTTCGTATGGAGTATTATTTCCTAACTTTCCTCTTTTGTAAGAATTGATATGACTCATCATTAAATTTGTTTTTTCTTGATCCAAGTGATTTATTGATTGATGTTTGGGGATTACTCTCCTAAGTAATTCATGATTTACCTCTAAAGCACCTTTTTGAAATGAGCACATTACGTCACAATAGAATACCTTTGTTCTGATAATATTATCATTTGTTTGTTCAATTTCTGTTGGCGAGCTGAACTCCGACCCGTTATCCCCCAAACACAAAGGAAATAATCTTTTAAAGTCTTCATGCCCTAATTTTTCATATAAATTGTTAAAGATATCAATAACAGATTGTGCTGTGTTTCTATCTCTAATATAAGCTAACATTAATGAGCAGTTTACAAAGTGAATAGTAAGCAATACTTTACCTCCTTTAGTTCCTTCTACACTATCCATTTGTACAATAGGAATGTCTGGATGATTATCAATAAAGTCTTTGTAATCTTCATAGGTTCTACCTATACGGCATTTTTTATCAATTTTCCTTTTAGTCCTATTTGTGTTAATTCTCTTTTTAAATCTGACAAGACGTGGATGATCAAAATTATCAACATCAAATAACCCTGAATGCTGATATGAATAAAGTGTTCTTTCCCTAACAGGTATTTCATATTTATGAGTTTCATAAATGTGATGAAAAGATTGTCCTTTCTTCACTAGAGGTGTAATCAAATCATTAGTAAATTGGAATTCAGCTTCATTAATAGCAATTCCAGCTCTTTTATCAACTAATACAGCTTTGTATTGTTTTTGAGCATATATACTATCATAAACTCTTTTCTCTAAATCACACCTAAAATAATTACTACAATTATTACAAACGTAAGATGGTTTATCTAATAAAGGACATTCCTCTTTAACAAAAATCTTTACAAGTGTAATTACACTTCCCACAAGTAGAACATCTTTTCCCAGGACAATTAGTATTGTCAAACATGTAGACTTTAGTACAAGTTTTTCTGAATTTACAGTCATTAAAGTAATGACTCCATTTAGCACCTTTCCTTTTAAGCTGCATATGAGCTCTTACTTCTCTAGAAACAGTAGAAGGTGACCTATTAATTTCCTTAGCAATTTGTTTAAAGGATTGCTTACCTAGTAATCCATGTATTTTATGTCTTTCATTAGAAGTTAAATGTTTAAAGTTGTTATTCAAAAATTTTAGTTCCTCCTTGAATTGAATAACTAACCAAACACAAAACCAACAAGAATAAAATATTGTAAATCCTCTTAAATCCAGAAAACAAGAGTGAAACAACTAAATAACTAAATAAACATTATCTTGCACTACTAAATGCAACTATATCTTTTGCAATATTTATTGCAACTAATTAACCTATAAAAAAAGTAGAGGGGGGTGCATTTAATAATTCAAGTGATATTTGAATAAGACTTATAGTATTAAGTAAATGTTAGTTGTGAACCAACCTTCAAGATGGTATAATTAGTTTTATTACTAGATTGGGAGGAAATAAGTGCAATATTATTTAACTAATGAAGAGAAAAAATATTTCAGTCAATTACCTATGCCAATTAGTATTGCACAAGTTGTAAAGGATGAGATTCGCTATTTACATGTATCCTTGGGTTTTTGTAAATTATTTAATATAGAAGAAACTGAAGCTCTCAAATATTTGAATTCTAGTATTGATGAAAATCTTTTAGTATATGATAGAGATAGAGAGAAATTAGAAGCTTTTTCAAAACAGATTATTATGAAGCCTAAAATTTCTCATGAAATTACATTTAGGGCAAGAAAATCTTTAGATAATAATTATTTCTATTTAAACTGTGTTTCCTCTTATTTAGTTAAAGATAAATCTTTTTTTATTTATTTTACTTATACAAAAATTTCTCATTCTCTAATTAGAACTATTTCTTCTAAGAAAAACGTCCAAGCACAACAAGTTAGTATTGCCGAAGATAGTTTAAATGCCGTAGCTGTGATTGCTAAAAAGAATTTTAAATTACTCTATTTGAATAAAGCTGCCAAAAATCTCTTTCCACATGATGAAGGAGCAATAGATAAAATTACGTGCTTTAAATTTTTTAGAAATACTAATCATCCTTGTAACAATTGCCCTATTGTAGTTTCAAATATTGCTGATAATGTTTTTGAGTTAGATTGTGAATATTATAATAAAAAAGTTCAAGTCCATTTAGTTGAAACTATATGGGATGGTGAAGAAGCTTATATTGAATATATAAGAGATATTACATCTGAAAAAAGAAACGAAAGGCTTTTTAATTTATATAAAGCTTTAATTGCTTATAAACAAAATTTGAATGTTGAAGTTGGTGCTTTATATGGATTTGATTTAGAAACTGAATTAGTTGTATTTTATTTTTTAAGTTCTGAGAAAGCTGACCATGAAGGTAAACACTTTTCTAAAGTTATTTCAGATTTCTATAATAATATAGTGGGAGAGGAAGATAAGAAGAATTTTCTAGAATTTTTTGATATTAAGAGATTTAAACAAAATTATTTAGACAATAAGAGCGATAGTATAGAGTATCACCAAAATATTAAAGGCAAAATTGTAACCTTGCGTGCTAATTATAATTTCATTGAAGATCCTACAACAAAACATATGCTATTGGTTATAAATGTTTATGATGTAACTGAAAGACTCGAAATGGAAAAAATGTTAAATGCTATTGTTTCAGAGCAGAATGAATTTATTATGAGACAAGATTCTAACACTAAGACCTGTGTTGTTTTAGCAAGTGACAATAATTTTATAAGATTTCCAGCTGGTTATAGTAGTTATACATATAAAGAGTATGATGAATATATTCATTCCCATATAAATTTAATTGATACCTACGGTCAAAAAAGAATTACATCCTGTGAAGAAGGAGCAAGAAAAATTAAAAGTAGTAGTTATTCTGTTACTTATATTATTGAGATAGATAATAAAATATATCATAAAAGGGCCTTATCTTTTAGAGCAAAAGATAGAAGTCTATATACTGTTGTATATGATGTTACAGATTTGGCGACCAAAGAAATTGTTCGAAATGAGAAGTTAGAAAGGATAAACAAAAAATTAGTAAAAGCACAAAGAGAGGCCGCTGTTGCAAATAGTGCAAAATCAGATTTTCTATCTAGAATGAGTCACGATATGAGAACGCCTTTAGGCGCTATTTTAAGCTTAGCAGAGTTTGGACTTGAAGATAATAATCCTACGAAATTTAGTGAATATTTTAATCAGATTAAAGAAAATGCAGATTATCTATTATCTTTAGTAAATGATTTGTTAGATTTCCAAAAGATAGAATCCCATACAATAGATATTGAAAACAGTATTATAGAATTTGGAACAACTGCAAAAGCAATTGAGAGAATTGTAAGATTACGAGCTAATGAGAAAAATATTACTTTTTCTTATTCTGGAAAAAACGAAATTCAAGAAAAGTTCCTTATTTTTGATGAGAAACGATTTAAGCAAATCCTAGTTAATTTGTTAAATAATGCAATTAAATATACTCCTATTGGAGGAAAGGTAAGTTGGAATTTACTTGTTAAGAAAAATAAAAAAGGTGAAATAATTGCATATCACACAATATCTGATAATGGTGTTGGTATGAGTAAAAGTTTTCAAAAACACATGTTTGAACCTTTTTCAAAAGAAGCAAATTGTTTATCAGAAATAGAGGGCGGAACAGGTCTTGGTTTAGTTATTACAAAAAATATAGTTGAAGCTCTTGGTGGTACTATCACTTGTGAATCTGAATTACACAAAGGAACAACATTTTATGTAAACTTGCCATTAAAAGTTCCAAATAAAGATCAAGTTTTAGAATATAAAAAATATAAGAATAATGAATATTCTGAATCAAAATTAATTAATAAAAAAATTCTAGTTTGTGAAGATGTTTCAATAAATCAAATTATAATTAAAAAGCTTTTAGAAGAAAAACAAGCTATTGTTACCATAGCTAATAATGGTTTAGAAGGTGTAAATCTAGCTAAAGAAAATAATTATGATGCTATCTTAATGGATATACGTATGCCAATTTTGGATGGAACACAAGCAACTGAAAAAATAAGGGAATTTAATAAAACCGTTCCAATTATAGCTTTAAGTGCAAATGCTTTCGCTCATGATGTTGAGAGAAGTATTTATGTAGGAATGAATGCACATTTAGCTAAACCTATTAATAAAGATGAGTTATATAGTACTTTATCAGATTTGCTCTAAAGTGGGTTTTATTATACATCTGTTTTATAATGAGATTACATTTATTCTTTAAATCTTAAAAATTTCGAGTGTTTTATTTTGGTATAGATTGACAATTTGCATAAAAAATGCAAATTTATACAAATAGTGAATATAAATATGAATAGCTATTCAAATAATATAATAAATTTATTGTATTCTATGTTGAATATGTTATAATTATTTTCAATGGAGATTGTATGCCAAACATTGTACTTAAGGAATTAAATGAGTTAGATATAAAATTATTATATCAAACTGTTCGTATTGCTCATGAGGCTCTAGAGCGAGGATGTCATCCATTTGGAGCCCTATTAGCTGATAAAGATGGTAATATATTAATTGAAGTTGGAAATAATAAAAATGCAAGTCCATGTTTACATGCTGAAACTGCTGTAATGATTGAAGCTGGAAAGAAATATAGTCCTGAGTTTTTAGAAACTTGTAGTTTGTACACAAACTTTGAACCTTGTGTTATGTGCACAGGTGCTGTGTATTGGACAAATGTGGGTAGGATAGTTTTCGGATTAACTGAAGAGCAATTATTAAGTTGTACAAAGGATCACAGTGAAAATCCTACTTTTGATTTACCTTGTCACAAAGTTTTAGAACATGGACAAAGAGATATGGTTGTTTGTGGCCCAACAAAAGATGAAGCTTTAAAACAAGCTATTTTGAAGGACCATTTAAGTTTTTGGAATTAAGAGGAATTATCCTCTAAAGCCTTTCATATACGATAAGGAGAAAAAGCATATGAAAAAAATTGTTGCATTAAGTTTAATGTTAGTTGTGTTGTCTGCATCATTATTTGCACAAGGTGGAAGTGAAGAATCCGCTGCAAAAGAAGATGATGGTGTAGTAAAAGTTGCATTAATTGTAGAAAATACTATTGATGACAAGGGTTGGTGCCAAGCAATGCACGATGGTATCTTAGCTGCACAAGAAAGAATGCCAGGCGAAATTGAATATAGTTATAGTGAAAAGATGAAACCTGTTGATGCTGGTTCTGCTGCAAGACAATATGTTGCTGATGGTTATGATATTATTATTGGTCATGGTGCTCAATATAAGAATTTAATTCTTGAAATGGCTGATGAATATCCAGATGTAACTTTTGCTTTTGGAACGAGTGCTGAAGTTGGTCCAGAAAATGTTGTAACTTATATGCCAGAAAGTGAAGAAACAGGTTATTTATCTGGAATAATTGCAGCAACTATCTCAAAAGTTGATGTTTTAGGTGTTGTTGGTCCAGTTGATGGTGGAGACGCAGCTCGTTATAACAGAGGATTTGTTTTAGGTGCAAAAAGTGTAAAACCTGATGTTGAAGTTATGGTTGCTCATACAGGTTCTTTCTCTGATTATATTAAAGCTGGAGAAGTAGCTCAATCTCAAATTAAAGCAGGTGTTGATGTATTAACAGGTTCTTCACAACAAGCTTTAGGTGCTCTTAGAGCAACAGCTGATTATCCAGATGAAGACATCTGGTGGGTTGGACAAGATTTAGCACAATTAAAAATGGCAGAAGGCCAATTAAAATGTGTTGCTGCATCATCTTATGATTATGCTCCTGTAATAGTTTCTCTAGTAGAAAATGTTAAAAATGGTGTTAAAGGTGGTTATTGCGTACCAATGAACTTCGCTAATGGTGGATTTATCTTCGGATTTAATGAAGCTTTAAGTGATTTATATGGTAGTGATTTAGAAGATGCTATTAATGCTCAGATTTCTGAATTTGTTAATAATCCAAATTCTGTTGATTGGAAAAGTGTAGATTACTCTCAATTATAAGAAACAATAACTGATTAAGGACATCTATGTATAAATAGATGTCCTTTTTAAAAGGTGCATTATGGATAAGATTACAAGTCTTCGAATGGAAAACATTACAAAAACATTCCCAGGAATGAAAGCCTTAGATAATGTTACCATAGAAGTAAAAGAAGGTGAAATTTTTGCTTTAGTTGGTGAAAATGGAGCTGGAAAAACAACTTTGATGAACGTTTTAATGGGTTTATATCAAAGTGATGGTGGATGTATTATTTTAAATGGACAAAAAGTTTGTTTTACTTCCCCAAATGATTCTTTCGGTTGTGGTATAGGAATGGTTCACCAAAGATATATGTTAGTTCCTAACTTAACTGTAAAAGAAAATATAGCATTAGGTTTAAAAAAAGCTTGGAAAAAAGTTAAACTTGATATGGATTTTGTTGTCAGCAAAATTGAAGAAATTGGTGAAAAATATGATTTGGTGGTTGATCCAGATGCATACATTTGGCAATTGTCAGTCGGAGAACAGCAAAAAGTTGAACTAGTTAAAACCTTATGCTTAGGAGCAAAGTTTTTAATATTAGATGAACCAACAAGTGCTCTAACTCCTCAAGAAATTGATGAGTTAATTCAATTGTTGAAGACAATGAATAAAAAACTTCCTATGATATTTATTTCTCATAAATTAAAAGAAGTTAAAGAATTGTCACATAAATTAGCAATATTGAGACATGGTAAGATTGTCTTTTGTGGAGATACTAATGATTATAGTTCTTCCGATATAGCAGCGTTAATGACAGGTCGAGAAGTTAAAATGCCTGAAAATAATGAAGAGAAAGAATTTGGGGATTATGCTTTAGAATTAAAGAATGTTAATGTTAAAAGTATTCGAGGGTTCTTAGCTTTAAATGATTTAAATTTAAAAGTTCGCTCTGGTGAAATAATGGGTCTTGCAGGTGTATCTGGGAATGGACAGCTTGAATTAGCCCAAATTATTAATGGTCTTAGAAAAATAGATGGCGGTGAGATCCTTTTTTTAAACGAACATATTGAAAATACATCACCAATAGATATTATTCAAAAAGGTATGGGATATATCCCAGAAGATAGAAATACTGAAGGAATTGTTCCTTCTTTTTCTATTAAAGAAAATCTTATTTTAAAAGACATAGAAAATGAACAATTCTCCAATCATACAATAATTAATAATAAAGCAATCAATGACAATGCTGAAAAATTAAGAGAACAATTTGATATTCGTTGTGTAAATACATCCTTAAGTGCTGGAGCTCTTTCGGGAGGGAATATCCAAAAAGTTATTCTTGCAAGAGAGATTGCAAGAAAACCTAAATTTTTAGTTGCCGTTTATCCAACAAGAGGCTTAGATATGGGGGCTGCTCAATTTATTCATTCTAAGTTGCTTGAAATGAGAAAAAATGGTGTTGGAATTTTATTAATTAGTGAAGAATTAGATGAGATTATGAATCTTTCAGATAATATCGCAGTTATTTTTAAAGGGCATATTCAAAAAGTTCTTCCTGCAAAAACAGCAACAAGAAGAGAAATAGGTATGTTAATGGCAGGAGTTAATAATGACTAGACAATTTAAAATTTTATATAAGACTTCAATTATATTAATAGCTGTTATTGCAACATTGTTAATTGGGTCTGTTATACTTGTAACAATAGATGCAGATGTATTTAGAACTTATCTTGTTATATTAACAGAGCCTTTAAAAAATAAGATTCAATTAACTGAAGTTATTATTCGTTCGATTCCTTTATCAGTAATTGCTTTAGGAATCACTGTAGCCTATAGATCTGGTATTATTAATATTGGTGCTGAAGGTCAAATGGCTATTGGTATTTTAACATCTACAGCGGCAGCTCTTGCATTTTATAATGTTCCTCGACCTTTAAATATTATAATTATTGTAGTATGTGGTGCAATCGGTGGTGGTATTTGGGGTTTTATTCCTGGAATATTAAAAGCAAAATTGAAGGTTAGCGAATTACTTTCAACCGTTATGTTAAATTATATAGCTGCACAGTTTTATACTTTCTTTTTAAGAGGCCCAATGATTGATCCAGCTGAATTAACATTAGGCAGTGGAACTCCACAATCAATGAGATTAGAAAAGACTGTTTGGCTTGATAGATTAATTAGAGGTACTAGGTTACATACAGGTATATTTCTAGTATTTGTTTTAGCAATATTTATTTATATTTTGTTATGGAAAACGTCCTTTGGTTATAAACTAAGAGCTGCAGGTGCAAGTGAAAAGGCTGCTAAATATGGTGGAATAAAAGTTGCATTTTTTGTAACTGTATCAATGGTAATATCTGGTGCTTTTGCAGGAATTGCAGGTAGTGTTGAAATATTAGGTGTTCACCACAGAGCCATTGAGGGTATAACTAGTGGTTATGGATTCTCTGGTTTGGTTGTAGCTTTATTTGGTGGACTCCATCCAGCGGGTATTATTCCAGCTTCATTCCTGTTTGGTTTACTATTAGTAGGTGCTGATATGACTCAAAGAATTGTTGGAGTTCCAGCTAATATGGTACAAGTTTTAGAAGGTATTATTATTTTAGTAATTGTTGCAGCTCAACAAGTTCTAAATGATAAATATTTAATGGATAAAATATGGAAAAAATTCCATGCTGAGGAGGCTAAATAATGGATTTTATAGTTAATATATTAGCCTTAGGAATTCCTTTTAGTGTAGCATTATTATTAGCAAGTATCGGAGAGATGTTTAATCAAAGATCTGGTATTTTTAATCTTGGATGTGAAGGCATTATGGCAATGGGTGCTTTTATTGGAATGTTGATTCCTTATTCTGTTGGCCAAGGTGGTGCAACAGCTGAGATTTATAACTTTTTAGGAATAATAGCTGGAGCTTTAGTTGGTGCTCTACTAGGATTAGTTTTTGGAGTTGTTGTTATAACTTTTAAGGCAAAACAAGGTATTGCTGGTATTGGTATGCAATTGTTTTGTGTAGGAGCAGCAGGAACATTATTTAGACACTTTGTTGGTGGAACTCAAAGTATTCCAGGCATTGGAAAATTTTATATTCCTTTATTGTCAAAAATACCAATTTTAGGTCAAATATTCTTTTCTCATAATATTTTAGTTTATATCGCTTTCTTGTTTGTCCCTTTATCAGTTTATATTTTATTTAAAACTCCTTGGGGTTTAAGAGTAAGAGCTGTTGGGACTTATCCAAGAGCTGCTGATAGTTTAGGAATTAATGTAAATAGAGTTAGATTCCAAGCATTAGCTGTTGGTGGTGCACTAGCAGGATTGGCTGGAGCATATCTATCTCTTTGTCAAGCTAAAATGTTTAGTGATGAAATGATAGCAGGTAGAGGATTTATAGCTGTAGCTCTAGTTTATTTTGGTCATTGGGATCCAATAAAAATTATGTGGGGTGCTCTATTGTTCTCCCTAGCTCAAAGTTTCCAATTAGCTGTTCAAGGTCAAGGTATTAATTTCCCTTATGAATTTGCAGTAATGTTACCATATGTTTTGGTAATCTTAACTTTAGCTTTTTCGAGGGACAAGAAAAAACAAGAACCTGCTGCTTTGGGTATTGCTTTTGACAGAGAAAAACGGACATAAATTTTTAATTTGGCAGTCATTTGACTGCTAATTTTTGAGTATATATAGTAGTGCTTATTTTTTATTTTTATGTTAAAAGATAAGCACTAATTTTGATAAAATTTAAATATATTTTTGGGAGATGGTAATGAAGCGTTGGAGTCTTTTCATATTAACTATCTTGTTTTTTTTAACAGTAAGTTGTGTAAATATTTCTGATGAAGTGAGTGATGAAGAAAAGAGTGAAACTATTGGGATCATGAGTGCGATGGATGTAGAGTTGGATTACTTGTTATCTAAAGCTAAAATTTCTCATGTTAAAGAAATTGGTGGTAATACTTTTCACATTGGAACTTTAGATGGTCATAAAATTGTATTAGTCAAAGCAGGTGTTGGTAAAACTTTATCAGCAGCATGTACTGCGATAATGTTGAATGAATTTGATATTTCAAAACTTATTTTTACTGGAGTAGCTGGTGGAGTAAGTGATGATGTAAATATAACCGATGTAGTTATTGCAACATCTCTGATGTTTCATGATTATGGATATTTGAATCAAGATGGAATAGTTGAGTTAGATAGTGATTTTGTGCCTAAAGTTTTTTTAAATAGTGATAAATCTCTTGTAGATTTAGCCTATAAAGCTGCAGTCGATATTGTAGGAAAAAATAAAGTTTTTAAAGGCTTGATTGTAACTGGAGATCAGTTTGTTGCAAATAGTAGCTATGTTGAATATTTAGATAAAGAATTAGGTGCTAAAGCAGTAGAGATGGAAGGAGCTTCAGTTGCTTATGTTGCTTCAAAATATAATGTGCCTTTTGTAGTTGTGAGAAGTTTGAGCGATAAGGCAGATGGGCTCTCTCATGAACAATATGAAAATTGGTATCAAATAGTTGCAGATAATTCTGGAAAAATTGTTTTTGAATTGATTAAAAATTTATAAGAACAATATTTTTTTATAAAATACATCTAAATCGGATTCAATGAATTAAAAATCTAATTTGGAGGTATTAGTTTATGTTATTTAGCCAAATGTCTAATCTAAATGTTTTATCTTTTATAATATAAATCATATTACCACTATGAGAATTAGCTAGATTTTCAATTATTTTCAACCCTAGGCCATGATTTTCTATATCTTGTTTGTTTGTTATTAGCTTATTATTAATAACTTTAATATTCTTTTTATTAAAAGAATTAGTGATGGAAATAATAATTGAGTTTTCAGTTTCTCTCAGATCAACGTTTATAAATTTATCATTAGTTTTAGTAGTAGCTTCTATGGCATTATCAATTCCATTTGCTAGAATAATACAAATATCTGAAATTAAAGAATCATCATAATTTTTTATTTTTATTGAGAAAGTTGATTTTATATTTTGTTCTTCTATTAATTGATTATAATGATTTAAAATAGAGTTTAGCATATGATTTGAGCAATATTTAATTATTTTTGATTCTGGAATTTTTTTTATTACTTTTGATATGTGTTCTTTAATTTTAGAAATATTGCCTTCAATACATAATCCATCAAGAATTGCTAATTCTTTATTTATATCATGCCGTATATATCTTAGTTTATTATATGTTTCATTTATTTGCTTGTAAGTTGAATCTACTTGTTTTAGTTGAATTCTAATTAAATCAAGTGCATTATTTTTTTTAATTAATTCTAACTCTTGTTTTTCTTTTTCGCCAATTTTTAGCATAGTCCATAGTAAAGTTAAAAATACAACAGCTAATAAAATTAATGTATAACAAATATGCAGTATTTCATCTTGTCTATCTAATATGGATCCTCTTGCAATTAATTCATAATAAACATAAATCCCCGCAAAAAACGATATTAATGCAATGAGATTCCAATTAACATGAGTAGTATGCAAGGCTTTTCTAACTTTTTTTATATAAAATAAATTAAATAGTAAACCAAAACAAATCATACTTAAATCTCTTGCAATTATAAAGGGAATGCTTAATTGCTTAAAATAATTAAGAGCCAATGCATAAAAAATAAAGTTAAAAATAGAAATAATTGAGTCTGTGAAAAAGTAACTAAAGATAAGTCTACCATCTCTATACTTACTTATAATAAAATATAATATAAAACCTGGCACAGTTAAAATAAAGAAAACTGATTGTGTTGCAGCATCAAAGCCTTTATTGAATAATATATAATTATAGGGAATCAGTAAAAGCAAAAAAGTTACAGTTATAAATATTAGGTTCTTTTTTCTACTTCCTCTTTGTGGTAATAAATTCCAACAAGTTAGTAACTGAATGAGATAGAGTGGTTCAACAACAAAAAAATGACTAATCTCATTAGAAACATTCATCTATGTTCTCCTTGATAATGAAATCATGATATTGTTGAACAATTTTTTTGTATTCTTTTATTTTAATTATAACATGCTCCCCATTTTCAACTTCAAACCATCTTTGGTTAAGTTTAGTAATTTTCTTCATATTTACTAAATAGCTTTTATGTGTTCTAAGAAATTTTGGATCATCTAATCTTTTTTCCACGTTATCTAGAGAATCATAATATACTAATTTTTGATTCTTATTTGTGTGGATATAAACTTGTCTTCCTTTACTTTCAATAAAAAGTATGTTTTTTGTGAGGATTATTTCTTCTTTTCCTTTTTTCATAAAAGAAATAGTTTTAGTTTGATTAACTTCATGAAATCTATCTAGAAAAGTATATAGTTTATTTATTGATAAAGGTTTTAGTAGATATCCAAATAAATTAATTTGATAACCTTCAACTGCAAAATCTTTAGATGAACTATATAAAATAATCGGTGTATTTTTTTCCTTATTTATCTGTTGAGCTATGTTAAATCCATTTGTATCATTTAGAAAGATGTCAATAAATAGTAAATCATAATTACTTTCATTATAATTATTTAAAAATTCAATAGCATCTGTAAATACGCATAACTCACATGTAATTTTTGGAAATTTTGAAGAGTAATATTTTTTTATTGCTGCTGAGATTAATTTTATATCATTTAGACTATCGTCACATATCCCTATTTTCAAAATTCAATTCCTTAAATTAAAAGTGTTGATATTTCATTATAGAATATAATGGCAAAACTTTCAAACGATTCAAACTAATTTAATTGCTTTATATAAACAATTTGATATCTTTTTTCAAAATATTATTGCTTGCTAAAACTTTATATTACCATTATCGTTTTATATTATGAGATATAAAGACTATTTAGCAGCTGAATATATTAAAGTTGAAGATATATTACATTTTAAAGATGAAAGAGTTTTAAAGCAGAAAGAACTAATTTGTGAATTTAAAACCACTCTTATTACATTTAGTTTGAATATAGTTGGGCCCTATAAAGTCTTTGATTTAACAGTTAAAACTTTTTATGAAGGTTTAATAAAAATTAAAGAAGAACTTGAAATTGAAAAGTTTAAAATCTTAAAAGAAGTTATTGAAAAAAGAAAAGCTGGTTATCAGGCCTATTTAGTGGTAGATGGAAATGAAATTGAAATAAAAAAAATATTGTTACAAATAGAGGAGAGATTTCCTCTTGGAAGACTTTTTGATATTGATGTATTGGATAAAAATGGAAAAAAAGTTAGTAGATCCTATTATTCAATGCCCTATAGAAAATGTTTGTTATGTGATAGAGATGCATATGAGTGTTCAAGAGGGAGAACTCATAGCGTTGAAGAGCTTGTAGAAAAAGAAATTGAAATAATGAGTGAATATTTTGAAAACAAGTATTCAAATATATTATCAAATCTAACCTTAAAAGCCTTATTATTTGAGGTAAATACAACACCCAAACCGGGTTTAGTAGATTTATGTAATAATGGATCACACACTGATCTTGATGTTTATCTTTTTCAAAACAGTGCTATTAGCCTTGAACCTTTTTTTAAAGAATTTGTTTTATTTGGCATAAATAATGGAGGATTAAAACTAGATTCATTATTTAATAATTTAAGAAAACTTGGTAAAAATGCAGAATACAGAATGTTTAAAGTTACAAATAATATCAATACTCACAAAGGAGCTATTTTTATCTTTGCAATAACTTTAGCAGCTTTAGGTTGGATGTATTCAAATAAAATAAGGTATTCTAGAAAAAAATTAGTTGAAACTATTTCAAATTTATCTAAAGATTGTTTGTTAGATTTTGAAAATATTACTTTGAATAATGAGCTATCTCATGGGCAAGAAATATATAAAAAATATAATGTTAGAGGAATTCGAGGTGAGGCAATAACTGGTTTTGATATTATTGTTAATGATATAATAAATTATTTTGAAGAGCAGCTTGAATGTTGTTATTTTAATGATTCTGGAGTTAAAACTCTTTTAAAGATAATTTCTAAAATAGATGATACAAATATTATATCAAGAAGTGATTTTAATTCTTTAGAATATTATAAAAAGTTGATAAAAAAATCTTTTGATAATAATGATAATTTAATTGATTTAGCTAAAGAATTAGATGTAGAATTTATGGAAAAAAGAATAAGTGCTGGAGGTAGTGCGGATCTACTTGCTTTAGTTTATTTTATTTACTTTTTAGAAACTGATCAAAGTTTAAATTTATTTAGAATAAATTCATAAGTTGTTTTCGGAACAAAATCTTTTATTTTATCAAATTCTTTATTTTCAATATATTTTCTAACTTTACTAGCGGAAATTATTATATTTCCCACTTTTTCCCTATCTATAATTTCAAGCTCAACATTAGAATGTTTAAGTGCGTTAGTTAAATAATCATTATAGGCTTTTGTTACTAAGTCATTTGATTCTGTTCCTAAAAAACGATGTGTTATATTTAATAGGGGAGCAATTTTATTTATAAAAATTGTTACATCTAATTCGCAATTAATATTTGAAGTTTGAGTCTTCTCTTTTATAAAATATGTTGGAAAAGTTAAAGGGGATAATATGTAATCTTTAGCATAATGAACTATAATATTATCATGATTTTTTATACCTTGCTTAACTAAAGTAACTCTTTCTTCTTCAGTAAAGAATTTGTTTGACCCGCTTAGAACAAAAACATGTAGTAAATCGCATTTTTTAGCAGAAGTTTCCATTAAATATAAATGGCCCTTAGTAAAGGGATTGCAATTTGCAATTATACACCCAATTTTTTTGGGTTGAATATTATTTATATGTATAAAAGCCTCTGTTTCTTTTTTGATATTGTTTAAATAATTTGTAAAACCATTTTTAATGTTTTCCATTAATAATATTTTATTTGTTTTCTCAATAGCATAAAAACCAAGATCTTTAAACATATCTTCATTTTCACATTTAGTATAAACAAATAATTTTCTAATACCCTCAGATGCTGCCTTATTTATCAAGTATGAAACAATTGTAGCAGATAAGCCTTCATTTCGGTGATTTGGAGCTACTGCAAGACATTTAATAATATTAGTATCTAAAGAACCTGTAGCAATAATTTGCTCTTTTTCATTTTTTATTATAACTGTGAAATTAACATTATTATCAAAATCTAAACCTTGAGTATTTAGAAAATTAATTAGATTTGTAAGGCGGTATTTATTGTAAATAGATATAGTACTTATTTGATATTGATTATTCAAAACATACCTTCTTTTTAGATATTTTATTCTATTTTGTTTGAATTGTGTCTAATAATAGTGTTTAGATTAGTTGATTTGCAAGCAAAATGTGTGAGATTTGACATCTAAATTGTAATTATTGTAATAAAAATTTTAATTTTGCTATTATCCTATCAATTTTAGTGATAAATTATACATTATATTTGATAAATTGCTATTTGTAGAGCATAATTGATATTAGGGAAATTAGGGAAAAAGGGACATATTGTGAAAAAAAATTTGAAAGCACTAAAATATTTGCTTATCATCTTTCTTATTGTAGTAACAACATTATCAACATTAAGTGCTGTAAATAGTACAAAACCTTTAAGGTTGGCCGTTTGGAATAATGCTTCAACAGCTATTGTTAAAGATAATGGTGAAGTAACTGGGTTTGAACCAGAACTCTTTCGCGCATTGTCTCCTTTTTTATCAAGACAAACAGAAGTTATAGTTTTTAATAATAAAGCTGAAAGTTTAGATGCATTAAGAAATGGAGATGTGGATGTTGTCATGTCTTCTTTATATACTAGTGATATTGATCAAGAATTTGATTTCACTAATATAATGGTTAGGCATGTTGATGCGCTATTGTGTTCAACCACAGAAGAGTACTATTATCAAGAATATGATAAAATGGCGAATAAGAAAATTGGATATCTTAATAGACCAGGTACAATAGATCCTATTTTAGAATATTTAAATGGGAAAATAGATAATCCAATTTTAATCCCATTTAATACAGTTCAAGAGATAAGAACTTCTTTGGAAAAAGGTGAAATTGATTTAGCCACTTTTGGGATAGGTGCTTTAGTTGATAGTTATTATATTCTAGATAGATTTTATTCTTTGCCCACATATTATATAACAAGAAAAGGTGAATCAAGATTAATTAATGATGCTTTATCTGCTTTTTTAAACAATTCTCTAGACACTTATGATGCTTTGTATTTTAAATATTACCCACGTGCAATAACTACAGAATTTACTAAGGAAGAAAAAGACTTTATAGAAAATAAAAAAGAAATTAAGGTCGTAACCCCATCAAGCAAAAATGTATTTTCTTCTATTGATTCAGCGGGAGAAATTATTGGTATCTTTCCTGATATTATTCGCGAAATAAATAACATTTCAAAGTTAAATTTACAACTAATTACAACTGAAGAGAACTTATCTTTGACGGCTTCTTTAGAACAAGGAAAAGCTGATATTGCAATAGGGTTAGATTGTTTAAAACACTTTAACTATAATAGTGAATATTTAACATGTGACACTGTAATGTCAATTCCTATGGAATTAATAACAAAACGATCAAATGTTTTAAATAAAGACTATGTTCAAAAAATTGGTATCCCAAAAGACAATTGTTCATTAAATGATTTTGTTAAAGAAAATTATCCAAATTGGGAAATAATATATGAACCGGATTTAGAAGAAAGATATTCTCTTTTAGTTGAAGGTAAAATTGATTGTTTAATTGATTCAAGTTTTAGCTTCAATTATTTGAATGCAAAACCAAAGTTTTCAAATTTAACAAGATATCCTTTACCAATTTATCAATCTGATTTAGATATTGTTGTTAAATCAGCAGATAATAGAGTTTTATATAATATTTTAAACAAGAGTATTACACAAATAAAGAATAAACATTTAAATTCTATAGTTGATACTAATATTGCTAAAATTATTTATACACCAACCTTATATGATTTATTTATATCTCATCGCATTGAATATTTAGGTATATTAATATTAATCTTTTTCTTTTTTATTGTCGTATATATTATTGCAAGTAATAAACGTAGAGTTGAACTAGAAGAAAGTAATGAAGAGTTAAATATTGCAAAACAAGAAGCAATAGAGGCAAATAGAGCAAAGAGCGTATTTTTAGCTAGAATGAGTCATGATATGAGGACTCCTCTTGGTGCTGTTATTGGATTAGCTGATTTTGGTGAAAATGAAGCTAAAGATAAGAAAATTAAAGAATACTTTAAAGGTATAAATAGCTCAGCATCATATCTTTTAAGCTTGATGGATGACATATTAGATAGCCAAAAACTTCAAAATGATAATTTTGAGTTTGTTTATGAAATAATTCAACCTTGTGAAATTTTTAAAAGAGTAAAAAATGTTGTTGAAAGAAGAGCTAGTGAGAAAGATATAAAATTCGTTATAAATTCAAATTGTCATAATTTTGAAAAATGTGTTTATGCTGATGAAAAAAGGGTTTCACAAATACTAATTAATTTATTAAATAATGCTATAAAATATACTCCATCAAAGGGTACTATTAATTGGACATCTTCTCTTGATTCTCTTGATGATGAAACAGTTAAACTAACATCAGTAGTTCAAGATAATGGGGTTGGGATGAGTGAAGACTTTATAAAAAATGAGTTATTCAAACCTTTTTCTAAAGAGCATAATTCTTTAAGTAAATCTGAAGGTGGTACTGGGCTAGGTCTTAATATTTGTAAAAAGTTAGTTGACCAAATGAATGGAACAATTACTTGCAACAGTAAATTAGGGGTTGGTACAACTTTTACTTTATCAATTGATTTAAAACTTGCTAGTGAGTATGAGACCAAAAAATATAACAAATTGGTAAAGATAAATAAAAGTAGAGTAGATTCAACTATTTTTAAAGGACAAAAAATACTTGTTTGCGATGATACTGAAATAAATATTAAAATAATTAAAAAGATATTAGAACAGAGAGAAATAATTGTTGATGTTGCTTATGATGGAAAAGAGGCTGTTGAAAAAGCAAAGAAAAACTATTTTGATGCGATTCTTATGGATATTAGAATGCCTATTTTAGATGGTTTAGAAGCAACAAAACAAATAAGGCTGTTTGATAAAAAAATTCCAATAATTGCTTATAGTGCTAACGCCTATGCTGAAGATATTGAAGAAGCTAAAATAGCTGGTATGAATGCTCATCTAGCTAAGCCCATAGATATTGATGAATTATTTAAAGTTCTAGAATCTGTTATTATAGACCAAAATTAATTCTTTTCTTTATATTATACATCTCTCCTAATAAAGTGAATCCTAAAATAAAGGTGCCTCCTATAGCCTGTGTTAAAATAATCTTTTCTTAAAAAATAAGACTCCCAAATAGTATTGTAAATAATGGTTCAAAATAACTAAAAGATACAATTTCAATTACTTCAAGTTTTTTATAGGTTGAAAAATATATTTTTATGCTATTGCTGTATGAATTATCGCTAGGATCAATAATAAAATAATATTTGACAAGTCTAAGTATACTGAGACGAGTTACTAGACAACAGAAAAATAATTTCACGAATCCTTGTTAGTTTATTCCCAAAGGAATAATATATTAATTATGGGTAGAAAAAGAAGGACAATTAGCAAAGACACAAAACTAAAGGTTGCGTTAGAAGCAATACAAGAAGAAGCTACAGTACAAGAAATTGCAGCAAAATATCAAGTTACACCAAGTATGGTTTCATTGTGGAAAAAAAGTTTATTACGGCATGATTTATCTCCTTTTGAAGAATCAAAGAAAAATACAAAAACTGAAAAAGAATTAGAAGAAGCAAAAGATAAAATAGATTTCATTACCAAAGCTTATGGTAAATCTCAGCTTGAATTAGAGCTCTTAAAAAAAAAGATGAATTTATTGGATTAGATTTTTGCGAACTTATTACTCCAGGTCTTAAATATTTTTCATTTGGACATACTATTGAATGTACAATAAGTGAGCAATGTAACATATTAAATATAAGTAGAAGTCACTATAAGGATTGGTTAAATCATCATATAGAAAGAGAAGTAAAATATAAAAAAGAAAGAAAGATTAATTATGAAAGAGCAATGATTATACTTAAAGCTTGGTCTCCTGTCCCTTTTTTAGGCTACAGAAAAATATCTGTTATTTTAATAAAAGAAGGATATAATTGGGCAACAGAGAGCATTGTAAGGCGTTTAATGAAGGAATTAGGGATATATAGTGCTATAGCAGTAAAGAATACTTCTCGAGCTAAAAAAGGGGTAAATCATAAGAAATACCCTTATCTGTTGAGAAACATGGTTGTCCAATATGTAAATCAAGTATGGGCTACAGATATTACTTATATAGCATTACCTCATGGATTTGTTTACCTATGTGCAATAATAGATCTTTATAGTAGGAAAATACTTTCATGGAAATTAAGTAATACAATGGACGTATATTTTTGCATTGAATGTTTAGAGAAATCTATAGAGGTTTATGGTGTTCCGTCGATATTCAACAGTGACCAAGGTAGCCAATTTACCTCAAAAGAATTCCTTGCAGTATTAAAAAGAGAACACATTAGAATTAGTATGGATTCTGTTGGACAAGCAATGGATAATATATATATGGAGAGAAATTGGAGAACTCTAAAATATGAACATATTTTTCTTCATGATTACTCTACAATGATTGAATTGGAAGAAGGATTGGATTGGTTTATTAATTATTTTAATATTACCAGACCTCACCAATCTTTGGGATATTATGCCCCAAATGAAATCTATTATAATGCATTTACTGGTGCAGCGAAACAAGAGGAAAAACTACTGAAATATTCGTGAAATATTATAGAAAGTGTCTTGATTCGCATCTCACTATAAAGTTTAATACCTTTATGAATGAGTCGTTTTTAATTTGATAGGTAAGTAAGGCAAGAGATGCATCAAGTAACTGTATAAATGTTATAGAAATAGTGTCTATATTATTATTCTTTTGATTTGCTTTTTTATTTAATTTTACAATAATTGCACAAAGAATCCCTGATGATAGAGCCCATAGTAATCCTTGGTTTAATAATCCTTTTAGATTTAGATCTTGCTGAATTAGAAGATATAAGCCCAAGAAACATCCTAATATAGAAACAAACTTTATAAATGTAATTTTCTCTTTCAAAAAGAATTTAGAAAATATCATTACATATACAGGACACATATTATATAGAAGTACAGCATTTGTTAGGGTTGTATATTTATATCCTTGAAATAAGAATACCCAAGCAAGTCCAATTAAAGCTCATGTAAATATATAATAAACTATATATTTTAATGGGAGCATTTTATTAGGTGATTTTGAGAATTTTAGAAATATAATTAAAATAGGTAGTGCCAAGGAAGCTCTAAAAAAGGCTAATTCGAAGGAATTAAGATCTATTACTCTTGTTCCCACTCCAATGCTTGCCCATAAAATCATGCAGAAAGCAAGTAGTATCCTTAATATATTTTTATTTTCCATTTGAAATTTACTCATTAAAAGATTTTTTTTAAAATTGAATTTTTGATAGATTATAGTAAGGCTTTTTTTTACAATGATAAATAAAAAATTACTAAGTATTGAGGTATAAGTTGTTTACAGTTTATATGATTAAAATATCTATTTTAAAGTAATAGAAATCTGATTGCATTTAATATTTTATAATTCTATTTTATTTCTATTTTCATGTTTAAAAATAAAGTAATAATTTTTAGTTTTTTAGTCTAAAATACTTATTTAGGGGGTTACAAATAATATATACGTGTTACAATATTTCAAGAGTATTAGAATATCTATTTGTATAATTTTTGGAGTAAACAATGATAACTAGTATAATAAAAAAATATAATTTTTTTATAACCTATAATAGATTGTTTAACTCTATAAATAACATATACTTATTTAGACTTTTGTTATCAAACACATTAAATACTAATTGTATTCACAATAGTTTTCTTTTATTCATTCAACCTAGCCAATTAAATTACAATCAAAATAAACAAACTTATATATTTATAAATAATAAGCTTAGCAGGAGAAATCCTGCTAAAATTATTTATGCACTTTGTTTTTTATTTTTAGAAGGAGCATACTTTGATAGTTAAAAAAGTCGCTACAGCGGGAACTTTGGAATCAAGTGATATTTTAATCACTGTGGAAAAAGAAGAAGGAGATAATGGAATTCGTATCCATTTAGAGAGCCCTGTAAAAAAGCAGTTTGGGGATCAAATTAAACAAGTAATTAGAGATACAGCTGAATTTGTTGGTGTTAAAAATGCAAAAATCACTGCAATTGATAAGGGTGCATTAGACTGTGTTATAAAAGCTAGAACTTCTACCGCTTTATATAGAGCCTGCGATTCAACTTCGTATATTTGGGAGAAAAAATAATGGGAGATCGATTAAGAAGAACAATGATGTTCGTTCCTGGTAATAATCCTGGGATGGTTAAGGATGCTTATATATATAAATGTGATAGTATTATGTTTGATTTAGAAGATTCTGTACTATTAAGTGAAAAAGATGCTGCTCGTTATTTAGTATATAATTCTCTAAGAGCCATAGATTATGGTGATAAAGAGTTAGTTGTTAGAATAAATAACCCTAGAACTGAATGTGGAATTATGGATATTAAAGCTATGGTTGCTTCTAAAATTGATGTTATAAGATTGCCTAAAACAGAAAATGTTGACGATGTATTAATCTGTGAAAAAGAAATTGAAAAGGCAGAAATTGAGTTTGAGATAGAACAAGGTTCAACAAAAATGATGGCAGCAATTGAAAGTGCTGAAGGAGTTTTAAATGCGAGAGATATTGCAAAAGCTTCTAAAAGATTAATCGCAATAGCTTTGGGTGCTGAAGATTATGTTACTGACTTAAAAACGACAAGATATGCTGATGGAGTAGAGTTGATGTTTGCTAGATCTATGCTATTACATGCCGCAAGATCCGCTAAAATTGATGCATTAGATACAGTTTATTCAAATTTAAACGATGAAGAAGGATTTAGAAATGAAGTGCTCCTAATAAAAAAATTAGGATTTGATGGCAAATCAATCATTAATCCTAGACAGATAGAGCCTATTGTTGAAATATTTACTCCAAGTAGAAAAGAGATAGATAAGGCCTTAGAAATAATGGATGCTATCGAAGAGGCTAAAATTAAAAAAAGTGGTGTTGTCTCATTAAATGGAAAAATGATTGATATGCCTATCGTTCTAAGAGCTCAGAGAACTATTCAATTAGCCAAAGCTGCACGAGTTTTATAATATTTGGAGAAAAAAATGATTAATAATGATATTAAAAACCTTCCAAAATTTGGAAAATTAGATGTTGAACATCCTTTATTTACTAATGAAAGAGTATATAAAGATATCAAGTCTTGTAAAGAAAGAGAAGAGTTTGAATCTAAAGTTTTATTTAGTATAGAGGATGCAATTGAGAAATCTCAACTAAAGAGCGGCATGACTATTTCATTCCATCATCATTTTAGAGATGGTGATTTTGTTTTAAATAAGGTTATGGAAGTTATTGCAAAAAAAGGAATAAAAGATTTAACTCTTGCAGCCTCATCCCTTTTAAGTGTTCATTCTCCTTTAATTGAGCATGTAAAAAATGGTGTAATTACTAGAATTGAAACTAGTGGGCTTAGAGGTGAATTAGCAGAAGCTGTTTCAAAAGGACTTTTAGACATTCCAGTTGTTTTTAGATCCCATGGGGGAAGAGCATATGCAATTAAAAATGGGGATATTAAAATTGATGTTGCCTTTTTAGGAGCCCCATCCTGTGATTCTTTTGGAAATGCGAATGGCTATTCTAGAGATCATGATAATGGTATAATCTGTGGTTCTTTAGGTTATGCAAAAACCGATGCTCAATATGCTTCTTGTGTAATAGTTTTAACTGACAATTTAGTTCCTTTTCCTAATGTTCCTGCAGGAATATTTCAGAGTGATGTAGACTATGTTGTAAAAGTAGATGCAATTGGAGATCCAAATGGAATAATGAGTGGGGCAACTAGATTTACTAAAAATCCTAAAGAGTTATTGATAGCTGAAACCACTGCTGAAGTTATTGAGCAGAGCGGGGTATTTAAAGATGGATTTTCTTTCCAAATGGGAAGTGGCGGAGCTTCTTTAGCAACAGCTAGATTTCTAAGAGAAAAAATGCTGAAAAAAAATATAAAAGCTGACTTTGTGTTAGGAGGAATTACTGGTGTAATTGTAAAATTACATGAAGAAGGTTTAATTAAGAAAATATTAGATGTACAATCTTTCGATCTTGAAGCTGCCAAAAGTTTGAAGAATAATAGATTTCATCAACAGATGTCTGCTTATTATTATGCTAGTCCTAATAATCCTGGGACAGCAGTTAATCAATTAGATGTAGTCATTCTATCTGCATTAGAAGTTGATGTAGATTATAATGTAAATGTTTTAACTGGCTCTGATGGTAGTATTAGGGGTGCAATTGGTGGACATCAAGATACAGCAGCAGGTGCTTCAGTCTCAATAATAGTTTGCCCTCTTACAAGAGGTAGAATCGCTAGTGTTGTAGATAAAGTAAATACTATTGTAACTCCTGGGAAAACTGTTGATATTGTTGTTACGGACCAAGGTGTTGCAATAAATCCTCTTAGAACTGATTTAATTGAGAGGTTTAAAAATTCTAATATTAACTTGACTACAATTGAAAACCTTAGAGATAAAGCAATGAGTTTAGTTGGTAGAGGAAAATCTATTGAGTATACTGATAAAGTTGTTGGTATTGTAACTTACAGAGATGGATCTGTTATTGATTTAATTTATCAAGTTAAAGATCAAGATGAAGATGATTAAAAAAATATCTTAAAATTTAGTAAAAGGGGATGTTACCTAATGTCGACATCCCTTTTTAATTTTTATTTTTATCTAACCAAACTTTATACAAAACCTCATATAATTGATTACTATCTATTGGTTTTGCAATATGGCCATTCATTTTTAAGCTTAGACTTTTATCAATATCATCTTTCATAACATTTGCAGTCATTGCATAAATTGGAATTGATTTTGCATATTCTGTATCTTGATTTCTTATTAAAGTGGTTGCTTTATATCCATCCATTATAGGCATACGAATATCCATTAATATAATGTCAAAATAATTTTCACCTTTTTCTAAGAACGTTTGAAAACCCATCTTACCATTATTGGCAATAATGATTTCACAACCAAAAGATTCTAATATTTTTCGACCAACAAGTTGATTTATTTCATTATCTTCAACAAGTAATATTCTTAATTTACTTAATTGTGCTTTTGAAATTTTATTTTGAGATTCAATTTCTATAATTTTTTGTTTTTGAGTCTTCTCAATTTTATTAAATATAAAATTAATCGAAGATAAGAATATTGGTTTTTTAATATAATAATTTATATAATCATTTTTAACAGTATTTTTTAAATAGGATTTATCATACCCTGTTAAGACTATATAATGTGGAATAGTTTTATATGCTTGAGAGATAATTTTAATTACATCCCTATCATAAGAATTCTTTATTTTATAATCAATAAAAATAATATCGTATGCATTATTATTTTCAATACTATTTTTTATTTTTTCTAGAGCTGTTGTTAAATTTGAAGTACAAGAGTTTTCTATTTCTATTTGTTTAATAGTTTTTTGAAAGAATGCATTAAAATGTGTATCTTTATCTATAACAAGAATTCTGTGTTTATCATAAGGATTATTATCAAAAAATTTTTGACAATTAAACCCTTTGTTGCTTGCTTTAAGGGGTAGCTGTATTTTGAAAGTCGATCCTACAGCAATTTTACTCTCTAATTCTATTTTCCCATTCATTAATTCAACTAAATTCTTAACAATGGAAAGACCTAATCCACTGCCGCCAAATTTTCTTAGAGTTCCTGTATCAGCTTGTACAAATTTATTAAATATTTTGTTTTGGATTTCATCAGAAATGCCAATTCCTGTATCCTTTACAATGATTGTTAATTCAATCATTTCTTTATTAATCGGAGTTTCTTTTAAAACAAGTTCAACTTGTCCCTTCTCTTGGGTGAATTTGAAAGCATTGCTCAATAGATTAGTAATTATTTGTTTTATCCTATAATAATCACCAATTAAAGTTTCATATGAAATATTATCAATTGAAGATGAAAATGATATATTATTTTGTTCACTACTTACATTATACATTGAAGTTACTTCATGAGTTAATTCTTTTAAGCTAAATGGTTCCTCATTTATTATTAGTTTCCCATCTTCTATTGCAGAAATATCTAATATATCGTTGATAAGGCCTAAAAGATATTTAGCTGAGATATCGATTTTATCTATATATAGCTCAAGATCATTTACGTTTGTTAAATTACTTTTTGATAATTCTGTTAGTCCAATTATAGCATTCATTGGGGTTCTTAAATCATGAGACATCGCTGCAAGGAAATCTGTTTTTGCTCGGTTTGCTTTTTCATATCTTTGATTACTCAAATTTAAAGCTTTTTCTTTTCTTTTAATTTGTTCATTTACTTTTTTCTGATATCGGGTAAAAATCAAAAGTACAATTATTACAGAAATTAATAAAAAGATTAGTAGATTGAAAAATAAACTATTAGTGAAATACGCATCAAAAAAAGTATATTGATAGTTAGTTACAAGGCCTTTTAATTTAAAGTATTCTAAGGTATTCCCATCTATATTACTAATTGATTTGTTTAAAATGGATAAAAGTATTGGGTTGTTGTGGCTTGAGATACCTAAAGATAATATTATATCAACAAAAAATTCTTCAGTTAGCATTAAATCATTGTATTTAGGTCTTTGAAGTAAATATTTAATTTCGTATTCATTACCGATTGCGACATCAACAATTCCAGCCTGTAATGGATCTAAGATATTATTTGCATTTGTTTTTACTACATTCCAATTAGGGAATTGATTATTTACATGATTTAATAACGCCTGATAATTAGCGGGACAAGAAATTGTTTGAATTTCTTCTAGTTTAATGGGATTATCTTTTCTAATTGCTATTAATTCTCTCATATTAATGTAATTAATTGAGGCAGCAATATTTTCATCATTTAGTGTTTCTTCATTTCTTCCTAAATATGGGGTAATATCACATAAGTCTTGTTTTATTGCATCTTGAACCTTTAAACCGTGTGGTATTTGAACAAATTCAAATTTAAGGTGAGAAACTTTTTCAAGTTCTTTCATATAGTCTACAATTATACCTTCGAATTCTCCCGTTTTTTTATTAAATCGAGATTGGATATATGTATCTGGAAAAAGTCCAACTCTCAAAGTATTTTGTTGCTTTATATAGGCAATTTCTTCTCTTGTAAATTCAGTGTAAGTGCTAGAATTATTTAAATACATTTGTTTGAGATGGTTGAAAATATTAGAATCATTTTCGTGTAACCATTCGATTGAATTGTTTATTAACGGTATTAATGAACTTCCTTTTTTGCTGATAATATATGTAGGTTTATAAGAAATTGACCCAATCTTTTTTAAGTTATATTCTTTATTAATAATATAATCTGTGGCAATGGAAACAACTTCTTTATTATAAAGGGCTTCTTGAAGAGCTGTTTCTGTAGGATAATATTTTAGAGAATATGTAAAGTTTCCATTTTTGGCATATAAAGCTAATTCTTCTTGAGATGAAAAATCTTCTCGAATTCCAATTGTCATTTTATCAAAATTTTTGAAATCATCAAAATATAAGTTATCGTTATCAGCTAAGGTATATAGATTCGTTTTTAAAATTGTTAATTGAATATTACTATATGAAAATCGAGTTTCTAAGTTAGGTGTTTTATATTGTAAACAAGCAATATCAGCAATTCCTTGATCTACCAAATTTCTACTTTCAAGTTCATTTTCAACTAAAATATATTTAAAGTGTAGATTGTTATATTCTCCAAGTTTATTTAAATAATCTACTAAATAACCACTATAGGTTGTTGGTGATATTTTTTTTATATATCCACTATCTTTTACACAAGCAACTACAATTGGAGTATTATCAATTTTATACTTTAAATTACCATCTGTGCTTTGAGAATATAAAGAAATCTCATATATTAGAAGCAAAATAAAAATAACAATAGGTTTGATTTTCTTTTTCATTATACTCTCAATTTGATTTTATTTCTTCTAACAAATATTAATATTGTAAAAGATAATATTTTATTCAGTATACAATATTTTATTCATTTTTAAAGGATTAATTCTCGATATTTAGAGATATGGAATAAAAATAAGTTTAGTTTGCTAAATGAAAAGATTTTTTATTCTCGAATTTAATAAATTTGTATAAAACAATAATTATTCATTTGCTCTTTTAAAAATATCAAGAGGTATATGGCAATATCCTGTTGGGTTTTTTTTAAGGTAATCTTGATGATAATCTTCGGCGTTATAAAAATTTTTTAAGGGTAATAATTCTATTTGAATTGGTTTAGAATATTTAGATTGAAGATTATCTAGTGCTTTTTTAGCAATTTTTCTATCTTCCTCATTTAAATAATATATTCCTGTCCTATATTGAAGTCCTCTATCTCCACCTTGCTTATTTAATGATGTAGGATCAATTGTTATAAAGAATTTATTTAATAAAGAATCAAGCTCTATTTGGTTTTCATCATACTCAATTTCTACAGTTTCAGCAAAATTATAAATTTTTGAACAAACTTGTTCATAAGAAGGATTTTCAATAGTTCCATTGGCATAGCCGACTTTAGTACTAGTTACACCATTTACTAAAGAAAAGAAATGTTGTGTACCCCAAAAACAACCACCTGCTAAATATATTTTATTCATAATGACTCCTATTATCTTAAAGATATTCTAAATTAGCGCTTTAGTCAAAATTAATTGATAAAGGACTGAAAAAAAATCCACTATTTGAAAATTATCAAATAGTGGATATTTCGTAAAAGTTTTTATTTTTTTATATAAATAATGCTGGGAATATGGCTGAAGGAATACTTAACCAAAAATTAGGGAATAGTATTAATAATAATAATACACATAAAGAAGATAAGAAGTAAGGAAGAGTTCCTTTAAAGGCATCTTCAATTGTTATTCCACTTATCGAGGAAGCTAGTAATAAACACAAACCATATGGAGGTGTTACTAAGCCAAGTGCAAGTGTTACAACAACAATTAATCCTAAAATTATTGGGCTAATTCCTAATTGAATAGCTGATGGTAATACAATTGGTACAAATAAAATCATCGCAGGAACAGCATCCATAAATGTTCCAATAAACATAAAGAATACTACTACAATTAATAAGAATACTAAAGAACCACCATGTAAGCCTGTAAAAAAGTCCATTACAAGTACGTTTAATTGATAGTAACTAAGTAGTTCCCCTAAAGCACATGCTGTAGCTAATGCAAATAGTGATAGAGAACCTAATTTCATTGTTTCAATTAAAATTTTTGGTAAGTTTTTAACTTTAATAGTTTTGTAATAGAACATACCAATTACTAAAGCATATAAACAAGCAAATGCTGAAGATTCAGTTGGTGTGAATATTCCAGATACAATACCACCAATTAAAATAACGGGAGTAAACAGCGCAGGTAGTGATTGAAAAGTTAGCTTAATTACTTCTTTTGTAGGGACTTTTTCTTCTTTTGGGAATTGCTTTCTTTTTGCAAATATGATTGACATCATAGCTAAACCAAGAAGAATTCCTGGAATTAAGCCAGACATGAATAAAGCTCCTGTGCTTACATTTGCAATTCCAGCGTATACAACCATAGTGATACTTGGAGGAATAATGGATCCTAAAGTTGAGGATGCTGCAGTAACACCAACAGCTGTTCCTTTATCATAGCCATCAGCTTCCATTGATGGGATAAATATTTTTCCAACACCAGCTGTATCAGCTTGAGAAGAACCAGATATTCCTGCGAAAATCATGGAAACAAGAACGTTAGAATAAGCTAATCCACCACGATGATGTCCAACCAATGAATTACAAAATTTAATTAATCTTTTTGTAATATCACCTTCATTCATTAAGTTTGCTGCCAAAATAAATAGTGGAACTGCTAAAAGAGTAAAACTATTTAACCCATTAAACATTTTTGTAAAAACAATCATATTTGGAATTTCTGGTAGAGACATAATACCTGCAAAGGAAACAAGTCCTAAAGCAAAGGAAATTGGTACTCCGATAATGATTAATATGATAAAAAATATAACTAACAAAGCAGCCATTATTTGTTCCCCCTAATTAATGAATTTACATCTTTGATTGTTTTGTCTATAAGATAGATACAACCAAGTGCGGCACTGACTGGCATACATAACCAAGTCCAACCTCTTTTCATTTGGGGAAGATTAACCCATTTATAATTCCAAAATCTTTTAGTTATTATTATTCCATAATAAAACATAATAGCTAAAAAGAATAACATTAGTAGCATAATAGCTAAATGAATAATTGTTTTAACTTTTTCGCTTTCTGTTTTATCAATTAATGAGGTAAATGCAAAGTGTTTTTCTGGGTAAACCATTGCTGTGCCACCCATAAATACTGACCATATAAATGAATACATAGCAACATCTTGAGTCCATAACATAGCGATTCCTAATAATCTTGTTATTACTTGTGTAATAACAGCTACTAGAAATATAGCTAGGAAAACTGCACTTACGAAAATGTGAATACTATTAATTTTTTTTACAAAATTGTCCATATAATCCCTTTCTTTATACAATTACCTTAGCTCATTTAAGAGCTAAGGATAATTAAAAATAACAAACTTTTTTTTATTACTTTGTGTTTCTAATCATTTCAAGATAATCTTGCATATTATTTTCTTGTGCAAATTCGTCTTGAATTTCATAAGCTATTTTTTTGAATGCATCAATATCCATATCAGCATGTTCAACAACTTCAGCACCATCAGCAATTACTTTTTCTTTTGATGTGCTGTACATTTCAAATACTTTGTCTCTTTCAATTTTACCTGCATATGCACAAGCTTCATCAATCCAACCTTGTTGTTCTGCTGTTAGGCTATCATAGAAATTACCATCCATTAATAATAATCTAGTTGTAAAGTCATGATCTGTTTCACTGATATAATGACCGTTAGTAGTTTTATGATGTTCTTTTAACATGAAATTTGTGTAGTCATTTTCAGCAGCATCAACAACACCTTGTTGTAGTGCTTGATATAACTCACCCCAAGCTACTGAAGTTGGAATAGCTCCACATGCTTGCCAGAAAGCTTGTTGTACTTGTGAAGATTGAGTTCTAATTGAAATACCTTTTAGATCTGAAGGAGTGTAAATTGGTTTTTTACCATAATAATCTCTTACAGAAGAAGACCAATAACTCATGATTTTGAAGCTATTGTTTGTTTTTTCGTTAATTAGAGTTGCCATAGCTTCTCCAAATTCGCCATCAACATTTTCTGCCCAGTTATCAAAATCATCGAATAAGTAGTTTAAAGAGAACATATCAACTTCAGGAACACCAATTGAAACCATGAATCCTGGAGATGCAACTACCATAGATGCAGCACCTAATTGTAATTTTTCAACTAGTTCTGATTCGCTTTCACCAAGTGTACCATGATGTAAAGTAACTGTAATTTGACCATTAGATAATTCTTCTACTTTTTCCTTAAATGCAATGATCCCAAATGCATATGGGTTTTCTAGTGAAGTTTGGTTGTGTGCTACAATCAAATTTAATGGTTTCCCTTCTTTTGTTTCAGAATTTCCGCTTGCAAATGCAAAAGAAACTGCTGCCATTAGAACAAGACTAACGCTAATAAGTTTTTTCATCTTTTACTCCTGTAAATATTGTTTATTTTTTAGCTTAACGCTTTTTAGTACTCTCTCTTTCTATAATCTTTGTAAATAACATTATTCTGTTAACTTTTTGCTCCCCATTTAGAACGCCAATAAGAGTGCTTACTACAGCTAGAGCTGTATCTTCCATC
Source organism: Pleomorphochaeta sp. (assembly GCA_028532815.1). Lineage (GTDB taxonomy): Bacteria > Spirochaetota > Spirochaetia > Sphaerochaetales > Sphaerochaetaceae > Pleomorphochaeta. The sequence continues at coordinate 31,463 of JAQQAS010000003.1, read as the reverse complement.
TTATTATCTATTGTTGTCAGAGTAGGGGTTGTTAGTGTACAGAAAAAATCATTATTAACTCCAATTAAACCTAAATCATCTGGTATTCTTTTACCATTTTCTTCAAAAAATCTTAAATGCTTAAATAGCAGAATATCATCACTGAATATAACAGCATCAATTCCTTTATATGTAGAAAAAAGTTCTTGTATTTCTTCATATGAGTCGTTCGTTTTATCTATATCTAATACTATTGGTTCATCTTGGTATGAGTGACATCTTTATTGGTCTAAATACCCATTTCTTTTTTGCCTATTACTAATTGTATTGAGACTCCCAATAAAAGCAATTTTAGTATAACCTTTTGAATAAAGTAATTTTACAGCATCCCTAATTCCTTGGTATTCATTAATTTCTATTCCATAAACATTATCTAAAGGTAAGTATCCATTTGCCATAATTACAGGTATATCTGAAAAAAAGGTTTTGATTGAATATTCAACTTGGTCAACTTGGAATATTGATCCAACAAGTATTATTCCATCAACTTTTCTTTGTCTTAATATTCCAACTGCATCATCAACATCTTCTGTTGTAGTTCCAACATTGATTACAATAGTGCAATAACCAAACTCCATTAATTTCTTAGAGATTAAATAAGAAATGTTGTTGTGGTGTTCTAAACGAATATCTGCAACTAGAATAGCAATTAATTTAGTTTTTTTAGTAACAAGTCCTTTAGCATTTTCATCGAGGTGAAAGTCATATTTTTTCAAAATATTTTCAACTTTTGTTTTAGTAGTGTTTTTAATGCCTTTCTTATTATTAATAACTCTTGAAACGGTGCTTGCAGAAACGCCAGCTTCTTTTGCGATATCATAAATTGTCATTCTATAATTTCCTTATTTTATCCCAAATATCTTCGTTTACTGGTATTCCTTTTTCTAAATTCTCTACTCTTGTTCTATATTCTCTTTCTGCAGGATATCTAATTTCCGTATCCTCTTTGTCTTTTTTTGCTGCTTTTAATAATTCAAGAGTTTTTTCTAAAATATCATCCGAATTGTTATAACTATCTAGTTTTTTGACATCGATTGCAATCATTATTTGACTTAGTGAATATTCGCTTTCACACTCTTGTCCAATTAAAGGAGTTGAAAGGCCTCCTGATATAAATGATGCGAAAATATCCAATCCAACCGATAATGCTGAACCCTTCCAGTATCCAACAGGAAGAGGTCTTAAACTCTCTTCAATTTCTTTTGGATCTTTTGTTAATTTTCCTTCTTTGTTGAATCCTCCATAGACTGCTAATTCTTTGTTAAGAAGTTTATATTCTTCAATTTTACCGTATGAGAATTGGGATAGTGCCATATCAACAACAACATGTTTTCCATTTTTTCTAGGAATAGATAAAACAAAAGGGTTATTACCAATTATTGCTTCAATACTACCCCAGGCTGGCATATTAGGCATTGTATTTGTCCAACAAATACTTGCACAACCTGCATTTGCTGCTTGCCATCCATATGCACCACCTCTCATCCAATGATTTGTATTTTTTATTGCTACAGCACCAATTCCATGGATCTTTGCAAGGTCAATTGTTCTTTGCATTGCATGGGTTGCAACTAAGTTTCCCATTGCTAAATTGCCATTCCAAATCTCAATAGCTCCAATGCTTTGTTCAACTGATTCTTTGGCATCAACTTTGATGTAGCCTTTATCTATATACTCTATAACTCTTGGAAATCTATTTACTCCATGAGAATACATTCCATCTAAGCTGTTGTTTACAAAATTCTTTGCTGATTCTGTTGCAAGTTCTAAAGAATATCCACGAGATAGTAGAATTCTTGAAAATTCATCTTGCATAATTTTTGCTTGAATTCTCATATATTGCTCCTTTTTTGAAATTTTTTGCAATCGATTTCCTAATTATTGATATATAACTATCGATTTGTCAAGAAAATATTTCTTACCTAAATGGATTTTTTTTAAAATATATTTCTTATGTTGGTTTAGTGCTTTAAAAATAATTTTTGTTAAAGTATTCTACGCTAATTTTTATAACGATTTTTCTTAATTTCATTTTGGAATTAACTTTAATTCCAGGCATATGAATATCATTTGGAAAGAAAAGGTTGATTGAAGAGGGATTTGCGATAGTGAATGATTCATTATCAAAACTTCTGTTGTATAAACATAAATCTCTCTCTTCAATATATTCATCATAACTATATTCATTATTATTTGTTAGAAAACCTAATTTTTCTTCCCCTGTCACTAAATATTGTAAATCAATATATTTAATATGAGATTCAGGTTTAATATTTTCTCTATCTGCTGTTTCAAAATCAATTACTTGAGCAAACATATCTTTGCCATTAATTTCATAGGTTTTTGCTTCAAGCTGTTTCAAATCATTATCTCTTAAAAATTCTAAGGCTTTTTTCAAAGGTTTTGCTAACCAAGGTTGTTTTTCTATAACAGGTAAACTTGTAGAAATCAATTTCTTTGCTCCTAATTATTTTTCTAATGCATGAATTTGTTTTACAACAAATTTATGTGTTGGTGTTTCAATGTTTAATTTAGCTGCTGCACTTACAATAGCACCGCTTATAGTTTCAACTTCTGTTTTTCTGCCATTTCTGATATCGGCACAGATGGATGTAACCCCATTCTTTGAATTTATTGTTATATTTTTAATTTCTTGCATTAAGGCTTGTTTATCAGCTTTTAGATTCATTGCGTGAGCAACTACAATTGCTTCATCTAATAGTTGTTCTACCATTTCAAGAGCGAATTTGTTTTCACCAAGGTACCCAATTTCACATTGCAATAATGCAGTTGTTGCACTTAGTGTAGTATTGATAAATAGTTTGTTCCAAATTAATTGATTAATATTCTCGTGAATAATTGTGTTGAAACCGCTATTATTAAAAGCTTCTTGAACCTTTGTAAGAACTGATTTGTTTTTATCTGTAATCATGCCGATATTTGTTTTACCAAAACCTGATCTTGCAACAAAACCAAAATCTAATACTTTGCCAACATCTTCTGTTGTACCAATAATTATTCTATCTTCTGAGACATAGTTTTTTAATAAATCCTGATGTCCAGCACCATTTTGTAAAGTTAAAATTAGAGTGTTATCTCCAATAAGATTTAAATTTTCCTCAATAGCTTGTTTAGAATAGATAGCCTTAACAAAAATGATTAATAAATCAACATCTTTTATCTCTTTAGAAGATGTATATGCTTTTGGATAATAAGTATTAACAGTATTATCTTCTTCAAGCTTTAAGCCATTTTTATTAATTGTCTCAACTACTTTAGTATTATTATCTATTAATGATACATCATTAGCACTAGATAATTTACCACCATAAATTGAGCCCATTGCTCCTGCTCCAATTATTGCAATTTTCATGTTGTCTCCTATTTTATCTCAAACTTTCTCTTTCTATAATTTCTGGGAATATTTGAATTTTTTTTGATACAGATTTATTGTTGAGTAAATTTATTAAAGATTGGGCACCTAATTGTCCAAGTTCACTTTGTTTATTATCTAAGGATGTTAGAGAAGGTGTTGTAATATAGCAGTATTCACTGTTATTAATTCCAATGATTCCAATTTCATTTGGTATATTTATATTATTCTCTGTTAGGCATTTGATTGTTAATGTTGCTAATAAGTCATCTGATGATATTATTGCATCAATTTGAGGATTCAATTTGAGGTAATTAATTAGAACATCGGAATTATGTGTTTTAATTTCTTTTTCGGTTATGTTTAATAGGTAAGTAGTATAACCAAGATTTGATATTCCTTCTTTGTAGCCTTTAATTTTCAAAGTGTTACTTGCTGTTTCCATCCAACTCATAAATAATATATGTTTATATCCATGTTCTTTGAGTAGGTATACACTTTCTTTAACACCTTCATCTTCAGCTACAACTAAATTATATACATTTTTGTTTGGTAAGCTTCCATTTAAGAAAATTATTGGTCTATCATTAAAATTCTTTTTGAGGGTTTTTTCTACAACTTTATTTTGAAATATTGAACCAATAATTATTGCTCCATCAACTTGTCTTTTACTTAAGATTTCAATACTCTCTCTCATTCTCTCTGCAGTATTTCCTGCATTTATTATAATTGAACAATAACCATTTTCTAATAGATTAGTTTCTGTTTCATAAGCTATATCAGTATAGTGTGAATTTCTTATATCAGCTACTAATATACCAATCATTTTAGATTGGTTAGTTGAAAGACTTCTAGCTGTTTCGTTTAAGCTAAAATTATATTCATCGAGTACTTTTTGAACTTTATTTCTGGTTTTTTTATTTACCGAAGATTTATTGTTTATAACTCTAGATACTGTGCTAGCAGAAACGTCAGCTTTTTCAGCTATTTCATAAATAGTCATAATTTTTATCTCCTTTGATAAATGTATAATTTCTATAACCGGTTCCAAATTTTATTAAAAAAATAAAAAATATATTTTTTAATTCTTTACTTTATAGCATTTAACTGCTATTATAATTTGCAACCGGTTGCAGTATTTAAGAAATATAACATGGAAAAAAAAGGATGTCAACAAAATTAAATATTTTTTTATTTATTAAAAATTATGATATTGATAAACCTGAAATAAACATGAATTATTGAATTTTTATGGTATAGAGTTTATTTAATTACTTCAATCAGGCTACAAAATGGATAAAAAATAGTAATAAGGAGAAAAGCAAAATGTTACTAGATAATACTAAAATTAATGTTATTGATCTTTCAAAACATTTAGACCCAGAAACAGAAAGCAGACGTTGTAAACTCAGAAGATTTAATACAGGTGGACCTATTCCAGATTTCCACACTGATATGGATTTAACAACTCATTTAGGAACTCACGTTGAAACCCCTTACCATCATGATGATAATTGGCCAGATGTTCTAACATTGCCTGTTACAAATTTCATTGGTCGTTGTGTTTATTTAAATATTACAACTTGTGAACCTAATGCTCACATTAGTGCTGAAGATTTAGAAGCAGCTTCAAGAGGTAGAGTTAAAGAAGGTGATGTAGTAATTATTGATTCCCCTTATAAATTAACTCCATTTACTGAATTAACTAATACTGATGTTGATAAGAGATTGTTTATTGGTGTTGAATCTGCAAACTGGTTCAAAGAAAAAGGTGTAAAAAGTGTTGGTTTTGGTGATGGTGTATCAATCGAAAATTCTAATGAAGATGTTAAACCTTTCCACGATATTTTAATGGCTGAAAATATTACTTTTATTGAAGTATTAAAAAATCTAGAACAATTAACACAAGAAATCTTTATGATTATTTTCTTACCTTTACCAATTAAAGGAATTGATTCAAGTCCAGTTAGAGTTGTTGCTGTTGAAGGGTTAGCTGAATTTAGCGAATAATCTTTCTTAAAACTATTTTAATAGAAAATAACCAGTTTCAGATTACTGAAACTGGTTATACAATCACTAAATATCATTATATAAATCTATATTACAACAATTGGAGTTTCTTGTTTTTCTATAACTCTTCCAATTATTGATGCATTTTCTAGATTTTTAACCAATTCTATAGCATCTTTTTCTTTTAAAGCTAATAATAATCCCCCTGATGTTTGTGGATCATGTAAAACATCAATCATATTTGTTGTAATGTCTTTAGCGTAAGTTACTTTTTTATCGCTAAAATCTCTGTTGTTGTACATTCCACCTGGAAGGATTCCTAATCGTGCTAATTCTAAAACTCCCTCAAACATTAATACATTTTTACTATTAATTTCGATTGAATAATTTTCTTGACCAACCATTTCAATTGAATGTCCAATTAAAGAAAAACCTGTAACATCTGTAGCACAAGAAATATCAAATTTTTGAGCTTCTTCTTTAGCTTTCTTATTTAATTCAGTCATTGAATCTATTGCTTGTTGTTTCAAATCTTCACTAACCATATCAGCTTTGATTGCAGTAGAGATTATTCCAACACCAATTTTTTTTGTTAAAACTAAAACATCTCCAATATTTGCTCCATGGTTTTTCCAAAGTCTATCTTTTTCTCCAAAACCTGATACACACAAACCGTATTTCGGGGTTTGATCACTTATTGTATGACCACCAGCAATTACACAATTTGCTTCAATAGCTTTATCAAGCCCACCTTTTAAGATTTGTCTCATTACTTCATCTTCTAAGCAAGAAGGGAAGCACAATAGATTCAAAGCGAAGGAAGGAGTACATCCCATGGCATAGATATCTGAAATTGCATTAGCAGCAGCTACTTGGCCAAAGGTGTAAGGATCATCTACCATTGGAGGAAAGAAATCTACACTTTGAACCATAATTCTATTATCGCCAAGATCATAAGCGAGAGCATCTTCGTTTCCACTAAAATCTTCTAAAAGTTGAGGGGATTTATAGCTTGGAAGAGTTTTTAAAACTTCTTCTAATTTTTTAGGTGGTAGTTTAGCTGCACACCCACTTGTTTTAACCATGCTTGTTAATTTAACATCTTTCATATTTTTTATATTCTCCACTATTGCTAATAAATATTTCCTCAATTTGCAAGTTGCTCAGTAAGCTTATATTGTCAATCTTTACAAACGCACAAGTCCCGCACGAAGATGAAAGACATCTAGGAACGGGAGCGAGTTTGCATTGTATATTTGATTTTTCACAATATTTTTTTGCAATAATTGCGTCTAATTGAGTATTAAAAGTCAATACATAATTATTCATTATTTTTTCTCTAAAGTTAATAAGGTTTCCTCATTATCCTTTTCTTCTGCTTTAATATTGTAACCCATAGCTGTTGCATATCTACTTACATTTTCTTTTGCAGCAACATTATCTACAATAACTTGTAGTGAAGATGGGTTTTGTTCTACAGCTTTTTTTGTTAGTACTACTGGAACTGGGCAACTTAATCCTCTTGCATCAATTGTTTTAACTTTATCCATTTTATTTCTCCTATAATCCTAATTTCTTTAATTCATTTTTTCTTTGTTTTGTTATTAATACAGCGATTGCAGTAATTACAACTAAGCCTACTATAACAGCGATTTTGCCATTTGTGTTTACAGTAGTAGGGGAAGAAGCCATTTTAAAGTTATGTGCAATAGCTGCACCAAATACCATACCAATTATTGTAATGATACTGTCAGTATTTCCCTCACCAGCTAAAATTAATTGTCTTAACGGGCAACCACCAGCTAGAGATGCTGCAAAACCAACTAATCCCATTGATAAGAAATACCAAATTGCATTTTCACCAGTAATTGAGAATGAGAAGTTTCCTGTAATTATGTTCCCAACTAAAACAACAACAAATAGTGATAAAGTTCCAAAGAATAATGTAGTGTCTTTGAATAAGAACATATCTCTATAAGCACCAACCATGCAGAAACGAGTTCTTTGGGCCATAACACCAACTACAATTGCAAAAACAAAACTTGCAATAAATGGAGCATGTGCTTCTAATTCTGGTTTTCCAATTAAGCTAAATGCAGTTAATACTGTTAATAATAGGATAGCAGCCATAAATCCATAACTTCCAAATTTCTCAATTTTGTATGTTCTTCCAAGTGAAAATCCTTGGTTTAAGAATTTAGAACCAATAAAGATACCGCCAATAAATCCAAATAATGCAAAAACAGCTTTACCGTCTCCACCACCAAGTCTTAAAACCATTCTTAGTGGGCAACCTAAGAATACTAAAGCACCAATCATTATAAAGAATCCTAAGAAGAATCTTAGTATTGGGGAAGATCCACCAGTTGTTTTATATTCTCCTTTTATGTTTGCAACAGTAAATGATCCTAATATGATAGCGAATATTTCAGGCCTAGCATATTGTAGTTTTTCTACACTATGAAGTTGTAAACTTCCTGTAATATCTCTTATAAAACAAGCAATACAAAATCCCATGTTTTTAGGATTTCCCAACATAACTAATAATATTGCAGCTATACCAATTATAGCTCCAGTGACAATAATCATAGTTTTTTCTTTTTTCATCTTAACTCCCTTTGGATAAAAATATATATATATTGATTATAACCATTATATTTTGAAAAAAGCAATGGATTTTTTCAAAAAACAGTGATAAAATTTTAATATGTATAACAAAAATCAAATTTATTTGGACAATAGCGCAACAAGCTTTCCAAAACCAAAACAAGTAATTGACTCAATTAGTGAGTTTTTAACCACTTGTTCAAGTAACCCCTCTAGGGGTGTTTATGAGAGTGCAATAGAGGCCTCTATGCTCCAATTAGAAACTAGATCTTTAGTACAAGAACTATATAATTGTAAGGATTTTAAAAATGTAATTTTTACTAGTGGCATTACACATTCTCTAAATCAATTAATTTATGGTTCTTTAAAAGAAGGGGATCATGTATTAATTACACCTTTTGAACACAACTCAGTTGTTAGAGTTTTAAATTTACATAAAATTAATTACTCCGTTTTATCTAATACTAAGGAGGGGGTTGTTGATTTTTCTAATGTTAATGATTTAATTAATGAAAAAACAAAAGCTATAATTTTTAATCATGCATCTAATGTTTTTGGAATTATTCAACCAATTGATAGAGCAAAAGAGGTGGCATCAGATAATAATTTAATGCTATTTGTTGATAGTGCTCAAAGTAGTCCTATTGTGAATTTAGATATTGATGGTATAACAGCTATCGCTTTTACTGCACATAAAGGTTTTTTAGGTCCAATGGGAATAGGTGGCTTTTTATCCAATGATTCTTCTTTTTTATTAAATCTTAAACCTTTAATAGCGGGAGGAACTGGTTCTAAAAGTGCACTTTTATCAATGCCTGAGTTTTTACCGGATCATCTTGAAGCTGGTACCCAAAATTTAGTTGGAATTGCAGGTTTTAATGCTTCACTAAAATATTGGAAAGATAATAGAGATAGTTTGGTTAATAATTATAAGGAGAGAATTTCACAATTAGTTGAAGGTTTGTCTAAAATTGATGGCATAAAAGTTTATGGAAATCTAGATATTAATAATAGAACAAATGCTATTTCTTTTAATGTAATTGGAAGAGATCCTTCTCAAATAGCTATGGAATTAAACGATAATAATATTTCTTTAAGAGTTGGACTTCATTGTGCTCCATTAGCTCATAAGGCTATGGATACTTATCCAAGTGGAACTCTTCGATTCAGTCCAGGTGTTTTTACTAAGAAAAAAGAAATTGATTATACTTTGGAGATTATGAAACAAATTGTAAAAAATTAGTTTGACTTATTTGTTAGCTTTGGTTACCTTATGTTTATAAAATTAATTCATGGAGATAATATGGATATAATAAAAGCATTAAATACAAGATACTCAACAAAAGTGTTTGATAAGAATAAAAAAATTAGCAAAGAAGATTTAGAAAAAATTGAAACAATTTTACAACTTTCTCCTTCTTCAACAAATATACAACCTTGGCATTTTATTTTGGCAGAAAGTGATGATGCTAAAGCTAAAGTAGCAAAGGCTTCTCAAGGTTTTTTCAGTTTTAATGAAAAGAAAGTAACTGATTCTTCTTTAGTAGTTATTTTTGCATCAAAAACTGATGTGGATGAGGATTATCTTGTGCATATTAATGAAACTGAAGATAAAGATAAAAGATATGCCAATAGTGAAATTAAAGAAACCAATCATAAGGCAAGATCAACTTTTACACAATTTCATAAAGAAAAATATAATGATTTACAAACTTGGTTTGATAAGCAATTATATTTAAATTTAGGTAACTTTCTAGTATCTGTTGCAGCCTTAGGTATTGATGCAGTTCCTATGGAAGGTTTAGAGATGAATATTTTAGATGATGAATTTAACTTAACTCAAAAGGGCTTTGCATCCAAAGTTGTAGTTGCTTTAGGTTACCATAGCGATGATGACTTTAATGCTAGTTTACCTAAATCAAGATTGGATAAAGATGAAATTATTGAAAAATTTTAGATTGCTTTAATAAATAATATATTAAAAATGGAGCTTATTTGTTTAGGCTCTATTTTTTTATTGTAATTAAGCCCTTCTTTAATTTAAACTTTATTAAAGGAGTAAATGGCTTTGGACAATGTTAAATATGCTTTTTATGAAAATGATTTTGTAAATTATATTATTGGTTATAAGGATGATAAGTTAGTCTCTCTAAAATTAGTTAAAGAAAATAATATAGATTCTATAAAGAATAGCTTTAGCGATTTTGTTAATAAACAATTAGAAGAATATTTTAATCAGGAAAGAAAGGTTTTTGATATACCGTTGCTTTTAGATGCAACAGGGTTTCAAAAAAAAGTCTATTTTGCTTTATTGAATATTGAATATGGTAAAACTAAAAGTTATAAAGATATTGCTATTGAGATAAATAATCCAAAAGCTTATAGAGCTGTAGGGTTAGCAAATAATAAGAATCCAATTCCAATTGTTATACCCTGTCACCGAGTTATTTCTTCAAATAAGAAATTAACTGGTTATGCATATGGATTAGATATGAAAAGAAGGTTATTAAATCTAGAAGGATGTATTTTAACTAATTAATTTTCACAATATTATTTTTTTTGGGCATTTAATATTTTTTTTTTATTAAAGTAGAAAATTTATGTTTATAAATTTCGATTTATACTTTATCATTTTATCGATGTCAAAAGAAAAACCAATATTTATATCATATATAGCTAAACCTCTATATAAATTGTTTTATCTTAACCCAAGGGTTAAAGTTGTTTTAGAGGATGGTGGAGAATTAAATAAAATAAAAGGGCCTGCATTGATTGTGGGTAACCATAGTCATTCCCTTGATCCAATTTTTATTTATTCTGCTATGAAACCTCATGTTAGATGGGTTGCAGGTGCATACCTTTTTAAAGGTAAGTTTCTTAAATTTTGTCTTTCTAATCTTGCAACATGTATTGCAAAGCAACAAGGAAGAAGTGATTTAACTACTATTAAGTCAATTAATTCAGCACTTAAAGAAAAATCTATTGTTGGGCTATTTCCTGAAGGTACTCGTACTTGGGATGGCAATAGTTTGGAGATTAATCACAAAGCTACTGCAAAGATGTTTAGAATATTTAAGGTTCCTGTTTATTTTTTATCTTTTGAAGGAGCATATGATTTACACCCTAGATGGGCTGATGTAAAAAGACGTGGGCTTCTTGTTGTTAGGCTAAAAAAAATTCTTAGTGTTGAAGAAATAGAACAGTCATCAGTAAAAGAATTAACAGAAGTTGTAAAAAATAATCTTTATTTTAATCATCAAGAATGGCAGGAAAAAACAAAGAGACCTTTCCCTTGTAAAAAAGGAGCAGAAGGTATTCAACGTTTACTTTATATTTGTCCAAAATGTTTAAATCACCAAGTTATAAAAGGTGATAAAAACACTGTTAAATGTTCTCATTGTGGAACTGAAGATACTTTGACTCCCTATCTAAATTTTGAAAAGAGTTCCTTTGGATTTAAAACACTCCCAGAGTGGAATGATTTTCAAAAGGAATATATTACAAAACATGAAATTAACTTTGATAAAGATGAAGGTGATTTTTTTAGAAAAGGTGTCGGTAAAAAATTTGAATATATTTCCAAAAAATATACTTGTCAATTATTGAATGATAAAATTGTCTTTACTTTGTCGAATGGGAAGATTTTAAATTTTGAGATTGATAAAATTGAAAGTATGGTATTGTCTGTAAAACAATCAATTGAATTTTATTATGAAAATCAATTATTTAGTTTTAGATTACAATCGGAGCTTAATTCTTTAAAATATTTCCAAAAATGGGAGACTAATAATGTTACAGTATAGTATTATGGTTCATCTAGGGGCTATTTCTTTTGCCCTATTAATTGGGGCTTTCATAAGGCATAAAATTTCTATTTTAAGCAAGTTTTTAATTCCTGCTCCAATAATTGCTGGTTTTGTTTTATTGATATTTTATAATTATATAGCTCCCTCTTTTGGGCTTACTCAAGAGTTTTTAGGAAATTTAGTTTATCATATGCTTAATATTTCTTTTATTGCTATGATGCTTAGAACAAAAGATGGTGATTTCCAAAATAAAAAGACTAGTAATATTTTCGCAAATGTTTTTGGGACAATAAGTCAGTATGGATTTCAAACTTTTTTAGGCCTTTTATTAACTTTAATTTTAATTGTTACTGTTTCTCCTAATCTATTCCCAGCTTTTGGTTTTTTACTTCCTTTAGGTTTTGAATTAGGACCAGGACAAGCTTATTCAATTTCTATGGCTTGGGAGCCTATGGGATTTACTGGTGCAACTTCTGTAGCGCTTTCTATAGCTGCAGCTGGTTTTTTGGTTGGTGCTATTGGTGGTGTTATCTTAGTTAACTGGGGAATTGCAAAAGGATACGTTGAAAATCCTAAAGATAGTGAAGAGTTTGAATTAAAAAAACATCAAGGTATGATTGAATATTTTAATTTAGATTCTCTAACTTATCATATTGCTGTTGTTTTATCTACTTATTTATTAAGTCTTTTAACTTTAACTTTATTAACTTATTTACTATCATTTATAGGTCCCTTAGGTGTTGAATTTGGTGAAAGTCTTTGGGGATTAAATTTTATATTTTCATCAATAATTGCTATTTTAGTTAGAAAATATATTAAGGTTGTGGGAATTGGTCCATCAATTGAAACTTCAACTTGTAATAGAATTAGCGGCTTTAGTATTGATTTAACTATTTCTGCTTCTTTAGGAGCAATATCTATTGCTGCTATTGGTAGCTATATCTTTGAAATTGTTTTATTGATTATTCTTGGATCATTTATTGCTATAAAATTATTACCATGGTATTGTAAAAAAGTATTCACAGACAATTGGTTTAAACGTATGCTAATTTTGTTTGGATGTGCAACAGGAACTCTACCTACAGGCTTAGCTCTACTTAGAATTGTTGAACCTAATATGGACTCTAGTGTTTCTACAGATTATATGTATTCTGCAGCTATTGTTTTTCCTATAATGATACCGTTAATTTTATGTGCTAATTTACCGGCTTTAGCTGCAACTTCTGGGAACTTTATGTATTTTTATATTTCTTTAGCTGTTGGTGCAGTCTATTTAATTTCTGCTTTAATTTATCTTGTCTTCAGATTTAAGAAAATAAAATCTTTTACACAATAATATTTGACCCTTTTATTTATTTTTTAAGTTTACTACTATAATAATAAATATATTAAAAAGTTATAGGTTTAAAGATGAAAATAGATAAAGAAATGATTGATAAAGAATATCGAGTTGGAATTAGGCTTGCTAAGGTAATCCTAAATCCAACTATAAAAAGATATAAACAAATTAATAAGCTTAATTCTAGATTAATTGGAAAACCGTTAAAAAAGTTTAATTCTAAGCAATTTTTCATTGAAGATAAGAATAAACGAAATAAAGTCAGAGTTCGTGTTTATAATAGAAAAAATCATAATCATGATTGTCCGGGCATTTTATATTTGCATGGAGGAGGGTTTGTTTTAAATTATCCTGAGAATAGTCATGGGGAGATTAAACATATATTAAATTCTTTAGATTGTGTTGTTGTCGCCCCCGATTATAGAAGGTCTTTAGAGTCTCCTTACCCCGCTGCTGTTGATGATTGTTATCAAGCTCTTCTTTGGATGAAGAACAATAGCAGTAAATTAGGTTTTAGAAGTGATCAAGTTTTTGTAATGGGTAAGAGTGCTGGTGGTGGTCTTGTTGTTAGTCTTTGTTTACTAGCAAGGGATTTAAATCAAGTTTCTATTGCTTATCAATTTCCAATCTCTCCAATGTTAGATGATAGAATGCAAACTCAATCTATGAAGGATAATGATGCACCTATATGGAATGAACCACAAAATAGATTTGCTTGGGATCTTTATTTAAATGGCATTGAAAATGTTCCAATTTATGCTTCCCCAGCTAGATGTGAAGATTATTCAAATCTTCCTCCAGCTAGTTCATATGTAGGCACGTTAGATCCTTTTTTTGATGAAACTGTGACTTATTTTAATAACTTAACAAAAGCAAATATTGAAAATAATCTTATGGTTTTTGAAAATGTATACCATGGTTTTGTAAACACAAATCCTGTTGCATCAAAAACTATTGAAGCAAAAGCTTTTATAACCAATGAACTTATAAAAGCTAAAGATAGTTATTTTAAGAAGCAACCTTAGTTTTTAATATTATATCCCGCATTGATAATTATTTGTTTTGCTAAGACTAATGTTGGATCGACAGTTTTATATTCTAGTTTATTGTTTTCAAATAATATAGGAAGTTCTGTACAACCTAATATAATATTGTCTATATTATTAACTAGTTCTTGATTCAAATATTCTTTAAATTTATTTACCTTATCATAAGGTTTTCCTTCTTTAACATAATCATATATTGCACTCATTATTTCATCCTGAAATTCTTGTTTGGGTTTGATTATAGTTAAATTATATTTGTTAAAGATATTTTGGTATATTTCTGTTTTTATAGTTCCTGTGGTAGCTAACAGTAAAAAAGTTTTTTCATTTCTCTCTTTTAAATATTTAGCAGTTTCTTCAATCATATTTATTATTGGAATATTTACTTCTTTTTGTAGTCTGTTGTAAAAATAATGTGCAGTATTGCATGGCATAGCTAAAAAAGAGGCACCACTTTTTTCAAGGTTTTTAGCTGATTGACTTAGATACTTAAGTGGTAAATCACTATGGTTTAGAATAGATTTTGTTCTATCTGGTATATCTGTGTTGTTATCTATTAAAATGTGAATATGTTCATTATCACAAGAAGCTTCTGTGTTTGAAACTACTTTTTGAAATAAATCTATAGTTGCTTGAGGACCCATTCCCCCAATAATTCCTGCAATTTTTTTCATTTTGTTACCTTGTTTGATGTTTTGATTAAATACTTTTTGATTATAACATTTTAATTTATTTAATAAAATAAAAAAATGCCAATAGATTTAAATTCTAGTGACATTTAATGTGTATTTTGTCCTATATTATTAATTTAATAAATAGCTAATTGTGTAATAGCTTGTAGCTCGTTCAGCTTTTTGTTGTAGAGTTTCTAACTCACTAGATTTTAGTTCAAGTTTTGCTTTTAATACTTCTGTTTTATCTGTATATCCTTCTTCATACTCTTTAGTTAAGTTGTTAATCTTACTTTCAATTATTTGTGAGTTTAGTTCTTGATATTCTATTTTACTAGAAGCTAATTCCATTGTATATAAATTATCTTTTAATGTTTGAATTATTTGGTTTTTAGCTTCTATGAGATCTAAATCCTCTTTTGATTCATTAATTTTTTTTCTAGCAATATCATTAAGTTTTTTGCCTCCATCCCATATTGTTGATTTTAATGCTATTGTTATATTAAGTCCTGCACTATCTTGGGTGTAATAACCTGTTTCAACAAGGGGAAGTCTATATCCTGAATAACTAGCATCTATTTGAAGTGCTAGATCAGGCTTCCAATATATACTGTCTTTTGCTATGCTTGTTTGATCTTCATCTACTTCTTTTAATATTGATAATATTTTTATATTATCATTGTTTATTGACGTGGTCTTTTCAATTAACGTATCTAAATCTGTTTGCATTATATTTATTATTTCAATCTCATTTACTTCATATTCAATTGATTTACTATTTATTGAATTATCATTTATAAGCTCAGCTATTTTTGAAAGTTGTGTATTTTCTTCTTTTTGAAGTTTTTTCTTTCCAATTTCAATTTGTTTAGCTTGTATTTTTGCCTCTAATACATCTTGTTCTAGAACTAATTGATTTTCTTTTGCATCTTCTACTATTTCAATTAATTCGTTTGCTAATAGAATTTGTTCCTCTAAGTTTTGATTCATCAATTTTATATAATAAATGGCAGATTCTCTTGCTTCTAATTCGCTTTCTAATTTTTTATATAATGATGAATTTTGGATACTCTTTATTGTTACAACCTTATTGTACAAATCAACAGCTGTATTAATTTTTCCCCAAGTATATAGTGGTTGTGTAAGTTGTATTGCAAAATTATAGTATGTATCTTCCATCCCCTTATATACTGTTATAGGTCCATCTAGGCCTAGGGCAGAAAGAGAGGAGAGTGTTCCACTCGTTCCACTTTGGCCACTTATATAATCTTCAGGATTAACTACTATTTTTCCAATTGGTGGGTTAATCATATATGTCCCAGTTGATTGAAATTCAATAGTAGGTTGATGCGTTGCTTTTGCATCTTTAACATCAAGTATTGCTAACTCAATATCTTTCCTGCTATTTGATAAACTAGGGTTGTTTAACATTACCTTCATTGCTAATTGTTGGTGTGTAAATGCAAACAATGAAGGCATTGTTAATATAAAAAGTAATAAGGAAATTGAACATTTTCTTCTTAGTTTCATTTCTAAATCCTTAATTTGTATATGTAGTTGAAGTATCTACATAGACATAAGTTGAACTTGTACCATTGTTTTTAATGTCTACTATACTCATATAATCTGAATTATCGATAGTGGCATTTGTTTCATTTTTTGTTTCATTTACTACTATTTTAAATTGCTGTACTAAATATTTTGAACTATTGTCATATTCATTCTTTTGTGCAATTTTTGATTGAGTATATGTAGTGGAAAAATATCCATTTTCAATATTTGAAGTGTTATAGGAATCGGTACTATTCATATAATGAGTATGAGTAGGTGATGATAATTTTATGTAGTCCTCTTCATCAAATTCTCCATTGTATTGAGCAATTAAGAAAACATCATGCCCATTATCATCAACATTGTCGCTATCGATGAATCTTCCTTCAAAACTTATTGAAGTGGGATATTGATAGTCTTTTACATAAAGTTGTAGCTCATTATCATTTGCTTTTGTTAAAGAAAAGTTTTCTTGATATCGTGCTGTATCTACTCCATCAACTGTGTATCTAAGACTTGGATCACTATTATCTGGATCATTGCTACATAATCTGTATCGAACTTTAGATCTTTTATCTTCTAAATCAACACTAATATCTGTATCAATACTTGTTGAGGTTCTATCTACAGTTAATTGATAGATTCCATCACTTGGTATGTCATTAAAGGTGTCAACTTTGTCACTTTCTCCATCATTGTAATAGATCTTTACAATTGGGTTTATTTCTCTTATTGAGATTTCTTCATCACTTGCAATGTTTGTAATATCAAAGCTAATGTTAAAGTTGATTTGCTTACTTCTTATGTAAACATCTATGTCTTTTTGACTCTCTCCTTCTACAAATATAGATGTTGAAGGGGCCTCTTCTATGCTAGTTACAACTTGAGGGGACGTTGTTGATGAGTCTTGTAGCATTTGATATGAGCTAGTATCTGTGTTAAATAAATAGTATTTAACTATTGGATAAACTTTATCTGTGTCTACTGTGGTTGGTAAATCTTCTAAATCAATATCTTCTCCATATTTTTGCCAAGTAAATGAATAAGTTCCACTTGAGTTAGCTTGTTTATAATATTTTGTTGAAATTAGATTTTCACTGTCAGTATTAGTTTTGTAAATGTTTAATTTGACTTTTGGGTCAAATGTGGTAAAACTAATTTCGTTATTGTTATCTTCTATGTCATTAAGAGAGAAGTTTAAGTAATATGTTTCTTCAAGTTTTTCCATTTCAACATCTACACTCTCATTTAATATGCCTTTTTTGAAGGCTAGAGTATCTACATTTTTTCTAACACTATCTAGGTCTTTTATATGTGTGAATTCTACATTATCATCACTTGCAACTTGACAGTATAGTGGATTACTATTGTCGTATAAGAAATATTTAACAGCGGGGTATTGAATATTACCATCACTATCATATTTTTCCCAATCGAATGAGAATGTGTTATTACTTATTTTATCATTCGGGGTTTGTGATGATGCACTTTCAAAATCTAAAGAACTTAATGTAGTACTATCTCCATCATAAGGGAGTATTAAGAGCTTTATTGTTGGATTAAAAGTTGACTCAGTAGCACTGTCTTCACTTTGTAGAGTTATTGTTGATCCATCTTCATAATCTTCTAAATTAAATTCAATTGTATATTTTAGTTTAACTCTATCTACATAGGTATCAACTGTTGTTGAGTAATTATCTAATGAGTATGAAACTAAAGTGTTATCAAATGTATTATCTTCATTAATTATAGTGCCATCACTATTTGTCTGGATATATTCTTCATCATTTTCATCGTCTTCTAATAGATATGTAACATTTGCAAATATTTCATTTCCATCTTCATCAAACATTCTATTTAGATTGAAGGTGTAATAGCCATCTTCAGGCACTTCATCAACACTATATGTAAATGTCTTATACAATTCATTCTCTTCAATTGTCGAGTTTGGTGTTTCTATTGAATCTGTAGAACTGTTATAGCCATCAAAATATACGTTTATTATTGTTTTAGGTGAGAATGTTTGTATTGTAGGTGGAGTGCCACTGTAATCATTAGTATCATCATCTGTTGGATAATCTATATCAAAACTTATCCTATAATCTCTATTCAATTTATCAACATATATATCTTTACTAAGATTTGTGCTTTTACTTGTAATAGAGAACTCTGTCCCTGTTGAGGATAAGTCAGCTCCTTCTTCATCGCACATTCTCCAAGTTTCTTCTCCTTCAGCACCTTTGTCATAAAAATATATTGTTCCAACAGGATATACTTTTTCAGAGGTGTATTTCTCATCATTTTCATCCCAATAGTATTTATCACAAATAAATGTATATGTATTTGTTGTTGCGTTAGTTGTACTAGATGTTGGTAAATCTTCAAAAGATTGTGTTTCTTCTCCAATGTTAGATACATCTCCATCTTCACTTATCAAACTGTATTTTATAACAACTTTGGGATCTACACTGCTAAGGGGTATTTCAGAGTTATTATCTGAATAATCTAAAGTGTTTATTGTTATTGAATATTGAACTTTTTGTTTTTCATCATATTCACAAATAAAACTTATATTTTGAGATGAGTCTGAGAATACTGAGTATTCAGTATCATCAAAAAACATTCCATAGTCTTTATGATATACAGCTATATGAAAGTTCTTTTCATCTCCATCTTTCCCAAAAAGAGGTGAGGGCGTATTCCACATAGTTGCAATTGAAAAGCCGCCATTTGTATTAGTTGTGGTTGTTCTAACTGTGTCACTTACACTTGGCATTTTTATAGTTGTAATTATGCTTTTAGTAGTTGCTTCATTTTTACTGTCCCACTGTTCTTTATAGCTTGTCCATTCACTTTCATTAAAGAATACATAAACATTTGCATCAGAGAGATTTGTCTGCTCATCTGCACTACTGTTATTTCTAGGTTCTGCCTTTACTGTTCCACTAATTGTTGCTGTAAATACACTGCTACAACTAATATTAAAAATAATTAATAATAGGCTTGCTATTAATAATAAAATAGTTTGTTTTTGTTTTTTCATTTTTGTCCCTCGTTATTTTTATCTCTTTGCTTGTTGTTCTTATTTATTTTAGTGCTAACGTTTTTAATTGATCTTGATTGATTTCTAGAGGCTTTCAATAATTCTCTTAATTTTTGTCTAGACATAAGTGTTTGTTTGTCTACTTTCTCAAGTTCATCTTCAATGTTTATCTCTACTAAACTTCCATCTTCTAATAAAATTCCTTTATTAATTTTTTTCTTAATTACTTTCTCTTCAACTACGTAATAAATTATAGGAATAACGAATAAGGATATTAGAGTTGAGGTTATAAGACCTCCTGCAATTGATTGTCCTAGAGGTGCGTATAATTCACTACCAACTCCTGTAGCAACTGCCATTGGAAATACTCCAAACATTGTAGAAAGGGTTGTCATTAGAATTGGTCTAAGTCTTGAAGCTGAACCTTGTAGAACAATTTTTCTTAGGTTTTCTTTGTTATTTTTTTGTAGTGCTCTTTTTTGATTGAAATAATCAATTAATATAATACCGTTATTTACTACTATCCCAGCTAATGATAAGAGGCCTAAGACACTTACAATACTCATTGTAGAGCCAAATGATAATAAACCTAATACAACTCCAATTATACAGAAAGGTACTGTGGCCATAACAATTATTGGTTGTCTAAAGTTTTCAAATTGAAATACCATTACAGTAAATACTAAGAAAATTGCAATTAGAATAGCACTTACCATAGGGGTTAATGATTCATTTATTAATTGAAGTATTCCACCAGGTTTGCTGCTTACTCCTTCTGCTAATGGGTGTCCTTTTAAATACCTATTTACATGGAATGTAATTGGAGCTGTATCTTCATTAACTAATTTTGCATTAATTGTAATTTGCTTTGCTCTATCACTGTGGTTAATTGTAGATACTGCTTTCTCTATTTCTATATCTGAAAGAGAAGCGAAACTTATCTCTTGTCCTTGAGATGATATAATATGCATTTTTGCAATGGTATCGGGTGTAATTGGTTCATCTACCATGTTGCTTTCTAACTTTATAGTATATTGTTCTCCGTCTTTAGAGTGGTATATTCCAGCATCTAGTCCATTAAATAATATTATTGAGGTTATTCCAGCTTCATAACTGTTTAATCCTAAGGAGTTTAAATAATCATGACTCATATCTAAAATTAAGGTTGAGCTATCGAAATCTGTATTTAATGAGGTTGAGACTACACTAGGATTTTTTGCTATTTCAGCTTCAATTCTCTTAGCTTCGCTATATAGTAAATCTAAATCTTCACTTACTAAGGTTATTCCATAACCTCCTCCACCTGAGACATATCCTATTAATTTGTCTATACCCCCATTTGTTACTGTTGTTGTACAATCTATTACTTTTGCTGATAATAGTTTTTGTGTTTCAAGTATTATTTCTTGAACCTTCCTATCTCTTTCACTTACATCGGATAATACTACATTTATATGTGCATAGTTTGCGGGGTGTTGTCCTGAGAAGTCTCCGTTATCTCCTGAATATATAACTATTGATTGTGCTTCTGGAATTGAAGCTGATACTAATTCCATAGCTTCAAGAGTTTTTTCTCTTGTTTTTTCTAGACTGTATCCTTGAGGATATTTCATGTAGATATCAAATTCTCCTGTATCTACAGAGGGGAGGAAGGTAAAGCCTAGGGCTGTTACTATATAAAGAGAAAATGCAAATATTAACACTGATAATAATATTACGTACCTATGGGTGTTGATACACCAAGAAAGGGCAACTTTATAACCTCTCTCAATGGAGTCCATTATTTTGTTGAATAGACGTTTTCTAGGTATATTAGCAACAGGTTTTAATATTTTGTTCATTAAGAATGTAACAATTGTAACTGCTACTAAAAATGATGAGGATAGGGCAAATATTAATACTAAAGATATGTCGTGTAGTAATTGTCCAATTAATCCGTTGAGTAATAGTATTGGCACATATACAACTATTGTTGTCATTACTGATCCAAATATAGATGGGCCAACTTCATCTGCAGCAATTAATATATTGTCTTCTCTTCTTCTCTTTCTCTCTCGATAGTATCTATAAACTTGTTCTATCATAACAATAGATCCATCAACTATCATTCCAAGTGCTACTACTAACCCCGCTATTGCAAGAACGTTCATACTCATTCCACTAATTCTCATTTCAATTAGTGTTAATAGTATGGAAATCGGTATTGAAAGACCAATTATTAATGTAGCTCGTAAATCTCCTAAAAATAGGAGTATTACTAACACTGCCATTATTAATCCTGAAACACCAGAATTTAAAACTGTTTGAATTGCAACTTTTGTTGTTTTGCTATCATCACTGATTATATCAAAGGTAACTGCGTTTCCTTTTCTAGCACTCTCTTCTTCTAATGTTTGTTTTAATGCATTAGATATATCAACAACATTCCCTTCGGTTCTTTTTGTGATTTGAACTACTAAAAGTGAACCTTCAGGGCTATCTACGTAATATTCATTATCAGGATAAGAAAAGCTTACATCTGCTACATCTTTTACTCTAATAATTACATTATTTGACATTCCAACTGGAAGGGATTTGATATCTGAAAGTGTTTTGTAATTGCCCTCATATCTTATATCTATTGTCCTTCCTTGATATTCTCCATCCCCAATTGGTAATTTTACATTACCAGCTTCTAAGGCTTTATATACTGTTGCTACACTTATTCCCTTTGCAGCTAAATCATCTAGTCTTAACTTAACCTTTACCTCTAGTTCCTTTCCGTTTAATATATTTACAGTTGAAACTCCATCTATGTGATTGATTAATGGTTTTAATTCATTGTTAGCATAACTAGTTAGTTGGGCAATATCGTCTCCACCTTGTATTGTGAAAGTTATAACCGGAAGCATATTTGCTCCACCAACAAATACACTAGGTTCTCCTTGTATATTATCTGGTAAGTCGTCTAATAATTGAGATACTCTATATCTTATTTCAGCTAATTGATCATAAGGGTCTATTCCATCATTAAAATTAACTGTAATCATTGAATATGAATTATTAGATTCACTGTCCATTGATTTGTAATTTGGTAGTGTTACAAAATCATCTTCTAATATTTTTGTAATATCTGATTCAACATCTGTTGCACTTGCTCCAGGATATATTGTTACAATTGTAGCAGATGGTTGGTTAATATTACTTATAAACTCTAGGGGCATTCCAGAGAAGGAATAGATTGCAAATACTGCTAGAGCTAGGAGTATCATTTGTATAATTGTTGGGTGTTTTATTGAAAAGTGTGATATTTTCATGGTGTTAATAGCTCCTAGTTATTTTTAATCACATTTACGCTCTGTAAATCAAATACTGTGTTTTGTCCCTCAACTATGAAGTAATAGTTAGAGAATTTTTCAGGAACTTGGAACAATTCATTATTTTGAGAATCGCTTGATATAAACTTATTAGAGAGATAATGAGCTTTTTGATCAGCCTCATCATAATAATATAATGAGCCATCAAGTTTTTTTGCTTCTTGATTTAATACATATGCATTATCAATTTTCTCATACGTAATTGTTGCTAGTGTGTACATACCTGGTCTAAAGAAAGTTAAATCTCCTTCGAGTTTTGCTTTCACAATAAAAACTTTTGATTCTGGTTGAATGTAGGGATCAATTGAAAGTAGTTTTGCACTAGCACATGCTTGTGATTGTGGGCGTGTTAATTCAATTTCTATTTGATCTTTGTTCTTTACAAAAATGTCATAGTATTTTTCTGGAACTTGTATGTTTACTATTTGGGATTCTAAGTCTGCAATTACTGCTATTGGGTTGGGGGCAGCTGCTACACTTCCAATAGCTTGTGGTGCTAATAAAACTGTCCCATCTACTGTTGCTTTTACACTAGCATAATCTCTTTGTACTTTCGCTAGTTCTAATTGTGCTTTTGCAGCATCCATTTTAGCTTTAACTTCATCATAATTTTGGGCTGTAGTAGCTTTTTTATTGTAAAGTGATTCTACTCTATCAAATGTGCTTTTATATGCATCATAAGCTGCTTGAGCTTGGAGTACTTGTTGATCATATGGGGTTGAATCAATTGTTGCGATTACTTGATCTTTTTTTACAAAGTCTCCAACTTTTATATTGTAGCTAGTAATAGTTCCTTGAACAAAAGGGATAATTGCTATCATATCGTTAGCTTCAATATATGTTGAAAAAGTTACTTCTTTTTTTATTGTTCCAATATGTGGTTTTTCTATTTTTACTGTAGGTTTAGGAGCTACGTATAAAATCTTTTCTGTATGGTTGATTCTGTATTCTACAAAATATACTAATGAACCTAGTATTATGAATAATACAATGTACCTTAATATAATTTTAAAAATATTGGTTTTTCTTTTATTCTTGCTCTCTTTTCCCATTAATTTTACCTCAATCAATAAATTCAATGGAAAAAATATCTACTTTGGAAAGTAATAGCAAGATTATTTTTTGGACAATTTAACCCAACTGAGTAAAAAAAGTCTTGGTTTTCGGACAGTTTAGCTTAATTGGGTAATTATTTTTAGTTAAAAAGTAAATTAATAATAGAGAGTACTCTAATATCCTATGTCTTTTAAGAAGCTATTTACTGTATCTTTATATAGCTTGTAATCAGTAACAACACTTTGTGCATGCTGTGCATTTTCTATATAACATAGTTTCTTATAACCATGGTGAGCATCAAATAGTTCTTTAGCCATTTGTGGCGGGGTAAATTTATCAGCTTTTCCATGAATAAATAACATAGGAATATTAGATTTTTTTAAGATAGGTTTTAAATCCATATCATCCCAATGTTGGTTATATTTAGTTTTTGCATATTTAGCTACTAGTTCATAAAAGCTAACTGGCATTTTCATCTGTTTTTTTAGTTGATAGATTAATTCATCTCTTGTATAGGAATAACCACAATCTTCTATTACAAATTTAATTTTATCAGCTTTTAGTTTTGTTGCCATCATGGAGGAGAATGCACCAAGAGACTCACCATGTAATCCAAGAATTATATCAGATCCGAATTTTTCATAGATTTTATCAATAATTTGAGATAAGTCTTTGTGTTCAATCTCTCCCATTTGAATTATTCCACCATGAATATTTTTACCATGATTTCTTAAATCATATAGGTATATGTTGTAATTGTTTTTTAAGAATATATCTAAATATTTAACCCCACCTAATCTAGAATATCTAAATCCATGTGTTAATATTATATATTTATTTGATTGTGTTGGTGCTTTTATAAAGGTGCCGTGTATTAAATAACCATCATCTAAAGTAAAATCTAACTCTTCTTTTTCAATTTTGTCATAGATTGCCCATTGATCATATTTACTTTCAATCTCTTTTGTTTCTTCCCATGATCTAACCTTTGGTTTGCATACTCTGTTTGCTGCGATTATAACGGTGACTCTTATTATGATAAAACATAAAATAATAATTAGAAAAAAATAAAACATGTTAATCTTCCTTCTTAATACTGTCTACTATATTATTAATAGATTGATTGATTGCCTTTTTATAACTTATTGATCCATCTAGATGTGAAATAACTAAAGACATTGCACTTTTCATTAGTGCAATTAAATATGATATGCTCCAAAATTCAAAAATATTATTTTTTTCACCTTCAAGTAATAGTTCTTCAACATAATCCCATTGTTGTTTGTATCTTTCTTCTATTTTGTTAAATAGGGTAGGATAATATTTTTTTATTTCTTGAATTTTCTCAAATCTAATAGAATCTTCTCTTGAAAAACTTGTAGTGAGAATTTCTCGTAATTTACTTTCACATCCTAGATTTGAATTATAGATAATTTCTTGTTTTTGATGAATCTCGTTAAAACTTTCATCAATTATGTACTCAAGTAATTTTTCTTTTGAACTAAAATATTTGTATAGAGTTTTTTTGCTTATTTTTAATTTTTTAGAAAGTGTTTCCATAGAAAATCTAGGTCCAAATTCATTAAATAATTCTATAGTTTGGTTTATTATTTTTTCTTTCATTTATATCTCTGGAAACTTAAAATTAATTTTCAGTTTCTATGATAAAACTAAAAGCCTCTTCTATCAAGCTTTCTTTTTTAAAATTAAGTTATTTGGTGGTTTTAGAGATTAGTTATATATTTGTTGGAGAAGGTGGATACCACTTTTTGTTTTAAAAATATTTTTAATAACATTAGGAAGTATATCTTTAGAAATATTGTCTTCATAAATATTTACTATAATATCTGCTTCAACAAGAATTTGATAATCAAGTCCATCTATGTTTTTATAAGTATGGTGGTGGGAAACCACATAGCTAACTCTTTGAGCTATTTCTTTTGAAAATCCACACTCAATGACAAGATTATATGATGGCTCTTTTCCAAGTTTTTCTTGTAATTTGCCATCACTAGAGCCATATTCTTTTTCAGCTATTTTAATACCAATATCATGAATATAACCTAAGATTGAAATAATAGTTGCTGTATGGGTATCTACATTTTCTTTTTTAGCAATCATAGATGCAAAAGCTTCTACTTTTATAAAGTGTTGAATTCTTTGAGGATCTCCCTTGTAATATTCAATCATTTTATCTCTTATTATTTCAGTTTCTTTCAATTTTTATATTCTCCTATATTTATTAGTATTATCAAGAATTCAATAATAAAAAGCAAGAGAACTTTAAACTAAATGCTCTGTAAATTACTTGATTTATTAATTATTTAAATTGTGTGAATTATATGTTTTTATTTGATTAATATATTAGTTGCCTCTAGTAATTACTATAATTTATACATATACTTTGCTTGTGAAAAAAAATAAAAAGAAAAGAGTTGATTTAGATTTTTTTTCGGAAGTATTTAATCAACTTTGTAAAAATACAAGATTGTTAGAAACTCGAGCTTATACTCATCATGCTGGAACATCTGTTTTAAGACATAGTGTAAATGTCGCTTATGTTTCTATGTTTATATCCAAACTTTTAAGGTTAAGAATTGATTATTATCAATTGATTAGAGGTGCTCTTTTACATGATTATTATTTATATGATTGTCATGATAAAAGTGAAGAGAATAAGAAAAAACATTTAAGACAACATCCTAAAAAAGCAGCTCTTGCAGCTCAAGAGGATTTGATACTATCTCTTAAAGAAATTGATATAATTCTTAAACATATGTTCCCCATCACTTTAGCATTACCAAAATCAAAAGAAAGTGCTGTTGTTTGCTTAAGTGATAAAGTTTGTGCAATTTATGAATTATTTACTAATTTATATAAGAAAGCCTTTAGACGTTTATCATTTGCCTAAAATTATTTTTTCTTTCTAACAATTCTATCAGCTGCTAATTTTCCAATAATTATTGAAGTTGGCATACCTGATGGAGAGAACACCCAATGCCCTGTTTGTATAATATCGTCAAATGGGGTAATAATAGCTTTGCCCATTTTCTTCATTCTACTTTCTACGGGAATTTCTTTTGTGAAACTCCATCCTGTTATTGCTCCCTCACTATTATTAAGTAATTTTTGAATTGTTAGAGGCGATGAGCTAAAACTGTCTATAATTTTATCTTTTAAATTAGGTAGAAGCGTTTCTGTTAAACACTCTATTACGTAAGTATTTAATTTTTCTTTGAATTGTTTATACAAATTATTTTTTTCTAACCAAAGTGTTAAATCATAATCAAATACCATACTTATTATTAATGCAGATTTTCCATTTGGTGCCAAGGTTGTATCACGTAATACTGGTATTGATATTTCATAGGTTGTCTTTTTTGAAAAGTCTTTTAACCATGAATCTAATATTTTTATTTTATCTTTAGGATTATTTTCTAATGTTTTAAGTAATTCTTTTTCATCCATTTCCATTGAAGATAAGCCTTCAATGCTTGGTGTAAAGAATGTATGTTCACTACATTTATCTTTATAATATCCTTTTTCTATATCTGTTGTTAGGTAAAGTGTATAGATAGAATCATTTCCATGAGAAGTTTTTATAGCATTTAATTTTTTATTATATTCTTTCAAGTTTAAAGAAGTAGCACCTTCAATATTTACAATATTGTAAAGTGTTTTTAGATCTGCAGCCCATATAAGTTTATCATATTCAAAGGTTTTATTATTACTTTTAACTGTTTTATCTTTTATATTTATTTCTTTGATTTCTGTATTTTTAATAATTTTACCATTGTTTGAGATAATGTAATTTTCTAATGCTTCAATTAGAGATTTTGTACCACCTTTTGGGTAATAATAATCATTATATAATCTAAAATAACTTAGAGCAAAAAATGTTGGGGTATCTTTAAAAAAGTGTTGGCTTATTACATCAATTAATGCTTTGTTTGTTGTTATTTTAGATAAATACTCATTAACAGGCTCATTTAATTTTACTATTTTATTTATAGTTTTTTTGTATTTTATCATCCAAGGTAAGACTGTTTTCATTAAATAGTCTTTATCTTGTTTCATATCTAGAAATAATGGGTTATCTATTCCATATAATACTTCCATAAAATCAGATATTTGTTTAATAAGTTTTATTATTGTATGGATCTCATTCTTATCTTCAGTAAAGATGCTACTTAACATAGTTTCATAGTCTTTTAAACTATCTTCATTCTTTACCTTTATAATCTTGTCTTTAACTTTAATAGAAACAGTATTTTCTAAAAATTCTAGGTTGATTTTTAAATCTCTTAGCATAGGAAAAAGGGACCCTGAGTTTTCTGTAGCTCTTATACCACTGTCGAATAGAAAACCATCTTTTTCAAAACTTCCAATTAAGCCACCAACTTTGTCGCATTTTTCAATAAGAGTTACATCTAGATTATTCTTTGATAAATAGGCAGCTGTTACAAGACCTGATATTCCACCACCAATTATTAAAGTATCTCGTCCCATAAAAATTCCTTTTTTTTATAATATTACCATATTTATGATATAATTCCATTATAATGTTATTTATGTTGTAATAATTATTTCATGTTTCAATAACTAAATCAAAGGAAGTTTTTACATGTTGGTTAATTTTTCTATAATTTTTATTGGATTTATTGTTTCCTTTATTTTATTTAATAAGTTTCCAACTTTGACTAAAAGTAAGCCTACTATCAAGCCAAAAGTTTCAATTATTATCCCAGCAAGAAATGAAGAAAATAATATTGAAAATATATTAAGTGATTTAGAATTACAAGATTATGATATTGATGAGATTATTTGTGTAGATGATAATTCTACGGACTCTAGTGCTAGTATTATAAAAAAACATGATGTTAAATATTTATTAGTAAATTCATTGCAAAAGGGGTGGAAAGGTAAGCCTTGGGCTTGCCAAAATGGTGCTAAATTAGCAAGTGGTGATTTGCTTTTATTTATCGACAGTGATGTAAGATTACATAAAAGTGCTATTAGTAGTTTAGTTGCACATTATCAAAAGGTTAAAACTCCCATTTCAGTTCAACCTTTTCACATAGTAAAAAAGCCTCATGAGTATTTGTCTCTATTTTTTAATTTTATACAAATTTGTGTAACTTATCTATCTATTTTTAATAAAAGAAAATATGTTGGTTTTTATGGTCCAATTTTTTTAGTTGAAAGAGATATGTTTTTAAAAAATGGTGGTTATGAGAAAGCTAAAGATGATGTGGTTGAGGATTTGTTTTTAGGTAAATATTATAATAGTAAAAATATAGATATTGATTTGCTACTTGGAGGGTCTATAATTAAGTTTACTATGTACCCAAAATCGTTATCCCAATTATTAGAGGGCTGGTCTAAAAACTTCTCAAAAGCATCTCTCTCAATCAAACCATCTTTATTTTTAATGGTATTTTTGTGGATAGGGTTTTTAACAGCACTTCCCTTCGAATTGATTGCTTCTTATAAAAATCTTAATTTTTATTATTTTGGAATATTAGTGATAATTTATATTCTTACTGTTTTTAAATTATATATTAATTCAAGGCATATCGGATCTTTCCCCTTTTTTGTTTCTCTTTTATATCCTTTCTATTTATTAGGGTTTTTTCTTATATTTCTTTATTCTGTTTTCTGTACTTATTTATTTAAAACAACAACTTGGAAAGGAAGACGATTATATAGGAGTGACACGTGCAAATAATATTTTTAACTCCATGGGAAATGGTTATTTCTTTTTTTATAGTTTGGCCACTTATTCAGTTAATTGTGACTCTTATTTGTAATCTCTTTGATGTTAAAAAATTTAATCCAAATTCTTTCTTTTTAAGATGTCATAAATGGGAGAACGGTGGAAAAGTATATAAAACAATTTTTAAAATCCATAAATGGAAACATTTGCTTCCAGATGGTGCTAGGGTTGAAAAAAATGGCTTTGAAAAAAAATATCTTAAAACTTATGATAAGGAATATATTAGAGAATTTATTTATCAGACTGGGAGGGCTGAAATATCACATTGGCTTCAAATTATTCCTTTCTGGGTTTTTGGGTTTTGGTGTCCTTTTTATATTATTTGGTTAATGCTTCTGTATGCTTTATTAGTAAATATTCCTTGTATTTTAGCTCAAAGGTATAATAGGCCTAGGTTGATTAGAGTATATGATATAAAAAGATTTAATTTAAGTTAACTATAAATTTAATGTTACTCTAAACTCTCTTCATACAAATAGATTAGAGTTGACATATAGTTAATACACTCTTAAGCTTTTTATATAATTAGATTTATTTTTATACCTACAATTTCTTTAACTATGCGTCTAAATATTTGTATCATTTGTATATAAGGAGATACCATGAAATCGCATTCTCTTAAAATTTTTTTATCTATGTTTTCCATTTTTCTTGTATTATTTTTATTTTCAAGTTGTCAAACTAATAATAGTGGTGAAGTTTCTCAAGTGTTAACTAATTATGTAGAAGAAAATGGAACTTTAGTTGTTGCACATAGAGGTTATGCAGCAATTGCTCCTGAAAATACAATTAGTTCATTTAAAGCTGCTTTGGATGTAGGAGCTAAAGCTTGTGAGTTTGATGTTCAAATTAGTAGTGATAATGTTTTAGTAGTTATTCATGATAATTCTGTTGATAGAACTACTAATGGAGAGGGAAAGGTAAATCAATTAACTTATGATTACTTAGCTACTTTAGATGCAGGTAGTTGGAAAAGTTCTAAATATAAGGGTGAGAAAATTCCTACTCTCTTAGAAACTTTAACGTTTTTAAAAGAAAATGATATGATTGGGATATTAGAAATAAAAGCTAATAATATTGTGGATGAGGTTCTTGAATTAGTTTATGAAACTGAAATGGAAGATAGCATTATTATAATTAGTTTTTCTAAATCATCTATTTCTAAGCTAATTGATAAAGATTCAACAATTCCTGCTGTAATCTTAGTTAAAAAAGATTCTTGTATGACTGGATCTACTTTAGATAAGGTTAAAGGTATTGAAAAAGAGGCTAATAGGGTAAAGACAAAATATATTGGTCCCTATGCTTTTCAATTAGAAAAGCTAGATGCATCTTTAGCTTCTTTAGCCAAATATAAAATGAGTAAAAGTAGAGATCCTGGTTCCCTTCCGCTTGCTTTAGATGCAGATACTATAAATCACTTACACGATAAAGGTTATTTTATTAATGTTTGGACTGTTGATAATGAAGATAATATGAGAGATTTAATTATTAATAATGTAGATATGCTAACTACTAATTATGTTGAAGAAGCATTAAAAATTAAAGATGAAATTTTAAAATAATAACTAGTGATTAAATAGCGGATTCTAATCTTAATAAATTTCATTTCTTGCTTTTTTTTTAATATACGTTTTAACAACCATCTTTGTAAGTTTCACACCATCAGCGTAATATGCAAAGAATTTTCTTTTGAAGATAATATCTTGAGGAGAAAATTATATGAAATTAACTAATTATCAAAAGTTTATTGTTGAAAAATTCAAATCTTTAGATCCACCAATAAGTAA
>JAQQAS010000002.1 GCA_028532815.1 Pleomorphochaeta sp. | reverse complement strand
TATATTTCTTTTATGGCTAAGACTCCATTTTTTATCGAGTTTTGTCCGTTGACTCCTCCAGAAACTATTTTTTTAAGTTTTGTTATTTGGAATTGATTAGCATATGCTGATAAGATTTCATGCCAGCCATCTAAACAAACAACAAATATTGAATCAATATCTGGATGTCTTTGAAATGCTTCAAGAGTATAAATTATAACAGGTTTATCTTCGACATTAATGAATTGTTTTGGTATATCTTGGTGCATTCTTTGGCCATTCCCACCAGCAATTATCAGTGCAATATTCATTTGATTCCCTCCGAATCTTTTCTTAAGTATTAATTTTTAGTTAAAAAAAGTAAAAATATGAAATTAATCATTTAATCTGATTTAAATCATATTTAAACTATAAGTTTAAGTAATTTCTTCTCTAAGAAGTGCAAAAAAACCAAAAAATAATAACATAAATATAAAATAATAATTTTTGCAATCGTTTTTATACATTATATTTTTTTTAACAAATTATGGTAATCTTAATTATAAATACAATAACATTCAATACCAATTATGATAAAACACTTAGTCTATATAAACAAGTTATATTCATAGGGTTTCCATACATATAAAACAGTGTTAAGGCAATAAATTAAAATGATTTAATTGATTTTGAATTTAAAAAAATAAAAAAGATTGCTACATTTATTAACAATCTTTTTTTATACCGGCGATCGGACTTGAACCGATACGGAGTCGCCCCCAATAGATTTTGAGTCTATCGTGTCTACCAATTTCACCACGCCGGCGTGCAAGATGAAATTTAGCACATGTTATTATTTTGTTCAATATAAAAAACAAAAATAATTTAATACAATAGTGATTTTTATTGATGTTCTTCTTCCCATTTTAAATCTTCTTCAGTGAGTTCTGTATTTGGAAGTTCATCATCAATACTCTCTAAGGTTTGTTCTTCTTGTTCTTCTAAGTCCTCACTTTCAGTGTCAGATTTCTCTACTATAGGTTCTTTATCTTTTGGTTTGTTCATAATGTTTTTTGCTTCATTTTCATCGAGAAGGGTATATGTATTGCCTTTAGCAACATCTTCAACACTTTCGTTTATACAAGTTGCAATATATTCTTTATTTTCAGATTCCAAGCCATTAATCATTTGAGTTAAAATATCTTGTTTGAAGAAGATAGTATTTGTCCAGGTTTTACTTACAGCTTCTTTTAAACATTCAATTGCTTTTTCAAGATTGTTATAATGTAAAAAAACTTGTGCAGCATGAACATAAGGGTCAGGGAAACGTGGTTTTCTATCAAGAATATCTAAATAGAGTGTATGAGCTTTTTCCCATTGTCCAGTTAATATCCAATACCATCCATGATTATCGGCAATACCGCTACTAGTGTTTTCATCTTTTTTAGTGTCTTTAATTAATTCTTTTGCTTTTTTTAAATCGTTTTGATAGAGAACGTATGTTCCTAGGTTGATCATCAAGTTTTTATCACAGTATCCACCATGTCTAACTTCTTCTAATATTTCTATTGATTTCTCAATATCACCGTTTAATTGAAATACCATACTCTTTTGTATTTTAGCAAGTTTTACTAACTTTTTATCTTTTGATTTTTCTATTACTGAATCTAATATTTGTCCACCAAAGTTATGATCATTTTTTTGAATTAATATACTTGCCATTGTGACTTTATATTTATCTATAAGGTTAGCATTATATGCTTTTCTATAACATTCCCAAGTCTTATCTTTGTTTTCAATTTTTTTACTCATGTATATTCTATTGCCTTTAATAAAATAATACATTGATCTGTTTACGTATAAGATTGTTATAGAAATAATTATTATTCCAATAACTTTGATTATCCCAGAAATAGGAAGAAATCCTAAAGTTACACATAATATTATTGCTGCTAAAGCACCATATTTACTTTTCATATTAATAACTCCTATAAGATATTGTTATTTATTGTCATCTGTTTATATTATAATAAACAAAAATAGTAAAATAAACAAATAAATAAGAAAAGATAGTTAGTTGTTACTTTTTAAGATTATTAATATAATCTTATTTGATATATAGGTAATTTAAATGATAGACAATAAAGAAAATGATAAAAGAATATTACTTCATTGCTGTTGTGCTCCTTGTAGCACAACCTGTGTTGAAAGATTAATTGAAGAAGGGTATCAAGTTATTCTTTGGTTTTCCAATGATAATATTTATCCTCAAGATGAAAATAATAAAAGATTTGGTGAACTAATAAAGTTAGCTCAATTTCACAATTTAGAAGTTCTAAGAAATAATTATAATCATGAAGCTTGGCTAGATAGAGTAAAAGGTTATGAAGATGAAAAAGAGGGTGGTGAGCGGTGCTCTGTATGTTTTGATTATAATTTATCGATGACGCAAGAGAAAGCAAAAGAGCTTTCAATTAAATATTTTACAACTACATTAACCGTTAGTAGATACAAAAATAGTTTGAAAATTTTTGAAATTGGAAACAAGTATACAGGATTTGTTGAAAAGAACTTTAAGAAAAAAGATGGATATGCTAAAAGTATTCAATTGAGCAAAGAATTAGGCTTATATAGACAAAAATATTGTGGTTGTGAGTTTTCTTTGCGTGATGCCTTAAAATATGAGAAAGAAAAGGCTGAAAAGCTAAAAAATAATAATTTGTAAAAAATATAAAAAAATGCTAAAATAATATAAAATATTGCCCGAATAAAAATGGGTTAATAATTTAGTTGAAGGAGACATCTAAATGGATAAAGAAACTTTTTTCCAAATACTACCTGAATTTCAAGAGAAAGGTCCGGTTAATGTTGTTAAACTAGCACAAAGAATGAATTTGGGAATTTATTGCTCTCCAATGTTGAACCCTGCTATTACGGGTAAATTGATTCGAGTTAAGAGTGAAGAAACCAAGAAGTTTGATAAAGGGGCTGGTTGGTATCTTTTGATGAATAGAGATAGACCTGCAGGCGTTGTAAAGGAAAGTATTGCTTATTTAATTGCTAAATTTGTTTTAACAGATTTAGATGGTATTAATTTATTATCTGATAGTGTAAGATTTAGAACTAAATCAATTTATACAGATCCTTTAGAATCAGAAATAAATAAATTAGCTTTAGAAATAATATTACCAGATAATTTAGTTAAAAATGAGATTGAGAAAGGGGTATATATTCATGAACTTCCTTCATTGTTTAAAGTAGATCCAAGTACTCTATCTGCAAAATTTGGATATACAGTTTATCCTATTGATTTCTGGGTAAATGCCAATAAAGAAAATGAAATCTAATTCTTAGTAAAAGTAAAAATACAGTATTAATGGACATAAAAGCTAAAATAGTAGCTTTTATGCTATTAAAACTTTATTGTCAGGAATAAAATTTGAAAAAATTAATTAAAATTATTACCAGCAGATTGTTTTTTTCAGCCATTTTAATAACGGCCCAAATAACTATAATTATTTTACTTTTTTCTAGAGCAATTAACAACACTGTTTGGTCTCAAGTATTTGTTGTTATTTCTTTTGTATTTGGAATTTGGGTAATATTTAATAAACATGAACCTGAGTATGCTATTGGTTGGCTATTAATAATAATGATTTTTCCTGTTTATGGAGCTTTGTTTTATTTAATTTTTGGAAAGAAAACTTTATCCTTATTTAGCAAGAAAAAATTATCAAAATTTGTGAGAAATTATAATAAAACAAGGGAGTTTAACACTAGCAAGGAAGAGGTCTACACAAAATTGATTGATTTTGATCCTGATTTAGCTAGACAATCTAGTTATATCTCTAAAGCGGCCTTTAGTTCTCCTTGGCAAAAGACTGATGCATTTTATTTTTCAACAGGTGATGAATTTTTTCCAGATTTTCTTGAAGAATTAAAAAAAGCTGAACGTTTTATTTTTTTAGAATTTTTTATTATTTCTCTTGGAGAAATGTGGTCCCAAGTATTAGATATTTTAAAAGAAAAGCAAGAACAAGGTGTTGAAATTAGAATATTATATGATGATTTTGGTTGTATTGGAGGAATACCTAGTAATTATTCAAAACGTTTAAGAGCTATTGGGTTTAAAGCTCGTGCATTTAACCCTGTAAAGCCTCATATTAATAGCCGTTTAAATTACAGAGATCATAGAAAAATTTGTGTAATTGATGGAAATATTGCTTATACAGGTGGGCTAAATCTTGCTGATGAATATATTAATAGAACTATAAGATTTGGACACTGGAAAGATAACGCTGTTAAAATTTGTGGTTTAGCCGTATGGGATTTTACTGTGTTGTTTTTATCAATGTGGGATGTTACAAACGGATTAGATGGAGATTTAACAAAATTTCAACCAACTTTAGAATCCAAATCAAATGGGTTTGTTCAACCTTTTGGAGACAATCCACTTGATGAAGTTGCTATGGCTGAAACTTCTTATTTGCAAATTATTAATATGGCAAAAGATTATGTTTGGATAACAACCCCTTATTTAGTTATTACAAGAAGTATGTTTAATGCTTTATCAATTGCAGCGCAAAGTGGTGTTGATGTTAGGATTGTTGTCCCTTATATTCCAGATAAGAAATATGTAAATGAAGTTTCTAAATCTTATTATTTTGATTTAATAAAA
The DNA here is from genome assembly GCA_028532815.1 of Pleomorphochaeta sp. Lineage (GTDB taxonomy): Bacteria > Spirochaetota > Spirochaetia > Sphaerochaetales > Sphaerochaetaceae > Pleomorphochaeta. The sequence goes on along the minus strand of JAQQAS010000002.1, from coordinate 9,027 downwards.
AATGGAGTGAAGATATATGAATATACTCCAGGGTTTATTCATTCAAAAACTTTTATCTCTGATGATAAAGTATCCATTATTGGTACTGTAAATCTAGATTATAGATCCTTCTATTTACACTTTGAGTGTGGCGTTGCTTTTTATGGGTCCTCTATTATATATGATGTAAAAAAGGATATGGAAAATTTATTTGTAGTAAGTAAGCAGATAAATTATAATGATGTTATGTCTGTTGGTATAATAAAGCGGTTCTTTAGACTGATTCTAAGATTATTTGCACCTTTATTATAGAATAAGACATATGGAGATATATATATGAATGATTTTGATGATTTAATTTCAATATTTTGTGATACTACTGATCCTGACGAAATGAAAAGATTGTTTAGTGAAATGTTTACAGATAGAGAGCAGCAAGATTTTGTTTTAAGATGGGATTTACTTAAAGATTTATACCAAGGAATACCTCAAAGAGAGATTGCCGCTAAACATAAAATTAGCCTTTGCAAAATTACTAGGGGTTCAAAAATCTTAAAGAAGGATAAATCTTTTGTAAGAGAGATTCTTTCAGATAGATATGATGATCATTTGAGCTTATAATAATTAAAATATCATTTGTTTTTTTATTTTAAATAATGTAAATATTTTAATAATGAAGAATAAATGCTGTTTGAAGTTAGCTTCTTATATTTAATACATTTCACACATTTATTTAATTTAAAATTTATGGACAACTGTATTTATATTTGTTAGTATAAGCGTGGACATTTGAGCATTTAGAATATATCTCTAATTTTGATGTCTTGAAATTTAAAAAATAAAATAGAGGCAAAATGAAAGTTTCATTTATTTACGTCGACGCTGGTAAAGGGCATTATGTTCCTGCTAAAGCTTTGTTTAATCATTATAAAAAGATGGGTAATGAGGCATCTTTAGATAATCTGTTCTTATTATTGGGAGCCAATAAATGGAATCAAATTGTAAAAAAATGGTGGAGAGCAAATTTGCATCATCCTAAAATGGAGAGGATTTTAGATGATAAATTAGATGGGCCATTTGTTGAAAATAGAATAAAGTTTCTTGCTAAGAATTTTAATAGATATGTAAAAAGTTTTGAAAGTTGGTATGAGAAAGAAAAACCAGATTATATTGTATGTACAAATTATTTAGCACATCCTATTCTTACAACTATTATTAGAAAGTCTAAATTTAATATTCCCTTATTTGTATATGTTGCAGATGTTTTTGATAACCCTAGAATAGGTAGTTCTAATGAAGTTGATAGATTTTTGGTTGCATCCGAATTAGGAAAAGAAAATTGTATAAAAAAAGGAATTGATTCAGATAGAATTTTGGTAGTTCCATTTCCACTCAAGCATGATGTTATGAAATTTGGTCAAGTTGAAAAGATAGATGCTAGAAAGCAATTGAATTTGAATTTGCACAAATATACAATTATTCTTAATTTTGGTGGGGAAGGTATAGGAAATGTCCAATTAATTGAAGAAATCATTAGTAGAAAACTTGATTGGCAAATTTTAGTACTAGGTAATTTTTCTAAGACAACTAAATTTAGATATAAAGAATTAAAGAAAAAATATCCGAATTTGGATTTAGTTACTCCAGGCTTTGTTGATAATATTGGCTTATATATTAAAGCTTGTGATGTTCAAATTGGTAAAACTGGTGCGAACTCTCTGTTAGAGTCTTTGTATTTAAAAAGACCTTTCTTGATGAGTGAACTTTTATATACCTCAAGAGCCTTTATAGACTTTATGGATATTAAAAAAATAGGTTGGGCTGAAGATGATGTTGCTAAGCAAGTAGATATTCTAAGTAGATATTCTAGTGATGAATCTTATAGGAAGTCTATTGAGGATGATTTGAATACTCTTCCAATATCCTTTGGTTGTATCCCTTTATTAGAAATTGCAGATAAGGAATTTTATAAATATAAAGAAAAATTATAATCTAAAAAAGCTAATAAAAGAAGTCTCCTTTTAAGGAGACTTTTAATATAGCTATCTTCTACGAGATTTTTTATTGTATTTACCATGAGGTTTTTTCTTTGAAGATGAAGCTGGTTTTGAATCCCAATCATTATCTCCATATGAATCTCTGCCGTATGGTTGGAAATCATCATTTGATTTTTTTCTTGATGGGCGTCTTTCGCTCCTTCTTGAAGAAGATCTTTTATTTCTAGTTAAGTGCTTTCCATTAGGATTATCAGGTTTAGCTCTAGTTACAATTGGTTTGCTACTAGTGTTTCCTTTATTAATAATTCTAATAATATCTTCAGCTACTTCAAAAGGTGCAGAAACAAATGAGAATTCATCTCTAACAGTAACATTTTGGATATCTTGATCATTTGCCTTAACTTTGCTTGTTAGATAAGAAACTAATTCTCTCTTTCCAAGACCATCCTTTCTACCCCTAGCAATAAACAATCTTACAAACCCATCTTCATTTTCTTGGAATCTAGAAGGCATATCGTTGCCTCTATTTCGTCTAGAAGAAGATAAATTCTTGTATTTGCTTTCATCAAGAGCATCTTTATAAAAGTGTGTTAATACAGATGCTAATACTTGTTCACTATCATAAGATTCAAGCATTTTTCTAGCAATTGGAATGAATTGTTCATTTTCAACATTGTTTGTCAAAAGAGATAATAATTCACTTTCAATTCTATCTTTTCTAATAGAAATAATTTCTTTAGCTTCAGGAATTGATGCTTTTCTAATATCAGTTTTTGCAGCTCTTTTAATGAAGTTGAATTTTCTAAATTCAGATGGAGTAATAAATGTTATTGCAGTACCCATCTTACCAGCTCTACCAGTTCTTCCTATACGATGTATATAAGCCTCTGGAGCTTGAGGAATAGAGTAGTTGATAACATGAGTCAAATCGTTAATATCAATACCTCTAGCGGCAACGTCGGTTGCTACAATAATACTGAGATTGTGTTTTTTCATCTTATTTAGAATTAGTTCTCTTTGTTTTTGAGATAAGTCACCATGAAGAGCATCAGCATCATAACCTCTATCTTGAAGTTTTCTACTAATATCATCACATTGAACTTTGGTTCGGCAGAAAATTATACCATAAAAAGCTTCTTCCATATCAATAATTCTGCAAAGTGCTTCAAGCTTGTCGCTTTCTCTAACTTCAAAATATACTTGATCTGTTAAATTCTTAGTTATGTCTGTCTGCTTTACTCTTACAATAGTTGGTTCAACCATAAATCTATTTGCTAATGATAGAATTGGTTTTGGCATTGTTGCTGAGAAACAAAGCATTCTTTTTTCATTTGGAGTTTTAGATAAAATATTTTCAATATCTTCTATGAATCCCATATCTAACATTTCATCAGCTTCATCGAGTACAGCAAATTTAAGTTGGTTTAATTTTAATGAACCTCTTTTTAAGTGGTCTTGGATTCTTCCGGGGGTACCAACAACAACTTGAACGCCTCTTCTTAATTTTCTCAATTGATTATCTATGGAGGCTCCTCCATAAATTGATGTAACTTCAATTCTCTTACCACCTTTTAATGAGGTGATTTCATCCGCAACTTGTATTGCAAGTTCTCTTGTTGGTGTAAGTATTAATGCTTGCACCGATCTAATTGAAGGATCAACAATTTCTAAAATCGGTAGACCAAAGGCAGCTGTTTTACCTGTTCCGGTTTGAGCTTGTCCTATAACATCGACTTGGTCTTTTAATAAAAGTGGGATACACTCTTCTTGTATTTTTGTTGGTTCTTCAAATCCCTTTTCACTTAGGGCTTCTAAGGTCTGTTCGCTTAGACCTAGTTTCTTAAAATTAGTTAAATCTGGCATGTAACTCCTATATCGTTATTTTGATTCAAACTATTACTGCGCATCAGTAATTGTTTGTTTAATTAAATTTATGTCCGTCATTAATAAACCATAAAACATAACTAATTACAACTATGATTTACCATTTATTAGCTACTTTCTCTGCAAAACCCAAATGTTTGTCCAATAATACAATATCTTTGTTATCTAAAATTAATTTTCCACTGAATTCTCCAAAAACTTGATGTTGATCACTTTTTATAATTCCGTAGTTAAAATATCCATGTCTATCGAGTATTGGATTAAAAGTTAAATCTAATCTACCTTCATTATCTTTGAATTGCCATGGTTTTTCTAAAAAGTTATCTGGGATATCAAACTTAACTCTATCTAGTTTATGAATTTTATTGTTATAAAAGATAGCATCTTCACTAGCTGGCTGCCTATCACTGAAACCATATCCCAAATTAAATCCAACAGGAATATCATCAATTAGTGTAGATAAACTTGCCCAATACCAAGTATTATTGTATGTCCATCTTCCTCTTCCCCAATCAAGAGTTGCTAAGGTTGTGTTTGGTTCAATTTCTTCTACCTCATAGCCTCTCTTAATAATACCATTGACCTTCATACAGTTTATTTTCTCATTTAAATAGAAAGCTTTTCTGTTTTTTTCCCAGCTTGTAGCTATATTAATGGATTCCATATCTTCTTCTTGAACCAATTCAATATTTACATCTAGTCCTATTTGTCCATTGGGTAATACAAGTTGGGGAGAGCTAAACATTAATTTTCTTATATTGCCACTTTTAACAAAACAAGCTCTAACATTATTGTAACTTTTACTAATATAACTATTATCAGTAGAATTATTATGTAAATTTATTCTTTTAAAGGGCAGTAATACCACTTTATCAACAGAAGAATATTTTTTTAGTTGATAGTCAATGTATGCAATCGAAACTAGGGTAGAGTAACCTAAATCACTAACTGTTACAGTAATGGTATATCCTTCTTGTTGATTAGTGATAGCATAGTAATCCCATTCTTTAATTCTAAATTTATTAGCTTTAACTTCTTTTCTCACATAATTGAAATAGGGATGTCGTGCCCAACCTTCTTTAGCTAATTTGCCTTTTGTTGTTAAAAGTTTTGTTGGGCTAGTTATTTCGTTTTGCATAATGTTACCTCTACTTTATAAATATTGTACAACACTAATTTGTTTTTTAAAATAGAAAAAGGGACTGAAATAATATCAGTCCCAGTTAACATATTCAAAAATTGATTGTATTTGATTTTAGTTTAGTTTGCAGAGCCTAAAATCTTTTCAATAAATACAGTCATAAAATTATCTTCTAATTTATCAGATGCCATAATTGCATATTGTAAATCAGTTGTATTGTGCTGTGATGCATAATATGGATATACACTAGCTAGATATTCACCCATACCAGAATCAGTACTTTCAGATGCAACATTTACAACAACATATGATGTACTAACTTTTAGAGGATCTAAAGTTGAACCAACTTCAGCATCAAACAATTGTTTTAATACAGTTTCATCTGTAGCAGCACTAGCTAAAGTACCATTTGTATCACTATAACTGAATGAACTCATATATTGTGAATCAGAAATGTTTTTAGCAGTTGAACTTACAGCATTAACCTCTAATTGAGCAGCTTCTGCAGCAGCTTCAAAATCATCATCAATACTTGCAACAAATTCATTAGCTTTTTCTAGTAAATAGCTATCCATGATAGATTCATCATTGCTTGCAATATATGTTCTTATCATATTGATTGTATCTTCGTCTGTGTAATCAGCAGCAACTGGAGTTGCATTAAGTTTATAAATTGCCCAACCACTTGCTGATTCTAAAGGTCCAAATACACTTCCTTCAGTACCAGATAAAATTTCTATAGCTTCTTGTGGGTCTTTAAAGTTGTTTTGAACAGCATAAAAAGGAACAACCCCAATTTCTCCACCATTAGCAGCATAACTGTCTAAACTGCTTTCTGTTGCAACATCACTAAAAGATGAACCACTGTTGATTTGACTAATAAGATTGTTTGCATCCTCTTCTGTTTCAACACTAATAATTGATAAATCAATGCTATAGAATAATTGGGGATTTGTTAAACCGTATTGAGCAGCTAGTTCCTTAGGATAAGAAGAGCTATCAAATACTACATAGTCAAAACTTCTAGTATTATCGGCCATTGAAACAACATATTGTGTTTCTGCATCACTTGTTAAAGCTGTTGATACGTCAGATAAAACAGTGTTATAAGGAAGAGTTCTTGTGATAGATTTTCTAATAGATTCTTTTTGTTCTATTGAAGTTTCTTCATAAGCTTGTTTGCTGAATTTCCCATCAACATTGTAATAACCACTATTTATAATAGCATCGTTGATAGTGTTTTCAGTAGTTAAAATGCCAATATCATCAGCCATTTGATTAATGGCAACATAATAAACAGTACTATCAAAAGCACTTTTCCAAATGTTATAAAGAGCTAAATCACTATTTGAAGTTGATCCTTCATATTGAGATCCATATGCTTGATATTGATCATAAAAGTAAGAATCTTGAGTATAAGCAATTTCTTCTCCATCGTATGAACCAAACGTTAATGATGTAGTAACGGATTGTCCAACAATAGCACTTATTGCTGGTGCTGCGACGAATGAAACTGCGATTAGGATTAGAACTGTCATTCCGAAAATCCAACCAACACTAACTTTCTTTTTCTTATGTGAATTGATATTCACATTCTTTTTAGAACTTTTTTCAGTCCCTTTGTTGTCATTTGAAGGCATGTATAAACCTCTCCTACAAAGTTCTTATCCAATTAAAAGGATATATCTTTTGAAAAATACCATTTCAAACAATTACTGTCAATGAATTAATTATTAAATAAATTGCTCGAATACTAATTTTTATTATATTTCAACGTAAAAATATGCTTCATTTGTCAAATCCGCATCTTCTATTTCATAATAAATTTGATATCCAAAATGAATAATTCCTAAAATTCTCATATCAATATAACCACCTATTTTATTAGATAATTCACCACTATTGTATTCATCATCATATTGTGGGTCTAAATTATTCAATTTTCCCCATCTAAAGTCGGTGTAATAATAAAGTTGTAGTTTAGGATACCAATCTTTTGCAAAAATTTGTGGTCCATAAAAATTAAGAGATAATTTATTATTAACATCATGATGTAAATTACTATAATCTGATATATACATAGGAACTGCAGTTCCATTTAAATATCTATAATCAAGCTCATCCATTATCGTTATGCTAAATAATCTGAATTTACTGTCACTAAAAAAGTCATCATATGAAGATTTATATAGAGATTTAGATAGAGTTAACTCAGAATCTAAGCGAGTGTAGCTTGTACTACCTCCAAAATAATCTAAATTATTAAAAAACCAAGTTGGAGCAACTTTTAAAGATAATTCATGAGTTATAGATATTCCACTAATTTTATGCTTATAAATAGATCCTATATTTAAAGTGGAATCATATAAATACCTATTCCCATTTAATTCAGGGATACCATAAAAATAATCATTTTCAGCAGCTATTAGTGAAAAAAATGTAATATCAGCATAAGGATCATCATCTCTATATATTTCAAGAGCCTCAATTGCTTGTTCATAATGACCTGCTACACTTGCCCAGGCAGAAATTTTTCCAGGTATTTTTTCAGAAATTGGTAAAGGTTGAGTAAGTTTCATTTCCCATCCTGTAAAAACAGCCCCGTATTCCGAGTCTAAATAAGTTGAATTTTCAACTTCATCATAGTTATCACACCAATCTTCTAGTCCTGTTATAGGGTCTTGAAAAACATCTCTCTCATCATATCCCCCATTTAAATCAAAGGTCATCTTGGTAGCATAATCTTCAATAAAATTAAATTCTGTTACATCATATGTTACAAAAAAGCTTACTGGGAAAATACCATTTCCCATTTCATCAATTTGTATTGCATCTGTAACTTCACTAGTGAGAGAAAGAGAATAAAGAGGGTTTAAAGATAGCAAAATCATTATAGTCAAAAAAGCTAGTTTATTAAGTAAAAATTTCATAAGATACATTAAAACTTATAATAATCAAAATATCAAGCAAATTATTTGACACATTCTTTAAATCTTACTAGAGTATTATTTAATCGGATAGTAGCGCAGAGGCTAGCGCACTTGCTTCGGGAGCAAGATGTCGGAGGTTCAAGTCCTCTCTATCCGAAAAAGTATAATTGGAGAATAAAGTGAGAATTGTACAGTTATCCGTTGGACCTAAGAAAGTTCCATTAGTTGGTTACATCCATGATTTTGATGATGAAAATTTGTTAAAAAATATAAGAAGTGGTATGATTATTTGTCCAGGTGGTGGGTATCAAAAAATTTCAAATAGGGAGAAAGATCCTGTAGCCTTATATTATTTTGCCCAAGGTTTTAATACCTTTATATTAAATTATTCAATTAATGAGGACGCATCTGATTTAAATCCATTATTAGAATTAAGTGATGCTTTAGTTCAAATTAGAAATAGGGCAAGTGTTTTTTATGTAAATCCAACTGAGATTGCAGTTATAGGTTTTTCAGCAGGTGCTCATTTAGCAGCTTCTATTTCAACTTTATATAATAATCCTAAAATACAAGAACTTACTAATATTAGAGATGGTTTAAATTCTCCTGATGCATGTGTTCTTTGCTATCCTGTTATAAGTATGAAGGAAAATTCTCATTTAGGTTCTAAAGAAATTATTACAAATAATAGAGATGAATTAATAGAATTATTGAGTTTAGAAAATCATGTTACAAAAGATACATGTCCAACATTTATTTGGCACACCCAAGATGATGAAACTGTAGATGTTAGAAATAGTCTTTTATATGTTAATTCTTTAGTTGAAAACAATGTACCTTGTGAATTTCATATGTTTCCAAATGGTGAGCATGGTCTTTCTATGTGTAGTGCCGATTGTTATAAGGTTGATGAATATTGTGGGCAATGGAAAGAGTTAAGTCTTAATTGGTTACACAAGTATTTATCATTTTAGAAATTTGAAAATATTGTTATTTATAACTATTCAGTTTTGAATCTTATAAGAGCATAAAACATAATTTACTTTTCAATTATTTAATTTTAAAATTAAATAGTAATCAAATAAATTAAGTTATT
>JAQQAS010000001.1 GCA_028532815.1 Pleomorphochaeta sp. | reverse complement strand
TTACTTATTGGTGGATCTAAAGATTTGAATTTTTCAACAATAAACTTTTGATAATTAGTTAATTTCATATAATTTTCTCCTCAAGATATTATCTTCAAAAGAAAATTCTTTGCATATTACGCTGATGGTGTGAAACTTACATAATATTGCTAATTTTTCGCAAAATAATTAAATTTAAATAATTAAAAATTAGCATTATTTAGGCTAATTCAAACACCTATTTCATAATTAATAAGTAGATTCTTTACCTTAAAAAAAAACATTGCTATTTAACAAAATAAAGCAAATAAAGTATTAGTCTAATTTAAATTAGACTAATTCAAATTAGACTATTTACAACTAAAATATATTGTTTTATAATTTAATTAAGGAGCCGCTTTATGTTTGTAGGAAGAGAAAATGAACTAACCCATTTAAATAATGAATATAAAAACAACCATAGCTTTGTCATCATTTATGGACGGAGAAGATGTGGAAAAACAACACTAATTCAAAAATTTATTGAAGATAAAGATTCTATGTTTTTTCAGGCAACTGAAGATGAAGATGTTGTTAATATTTCTAATTTTATCAACACCTTATATTTATCAACAAACAATCCTTTGTTAAAAAATTACATCACTACTTCTTGGGAAGATGCTTTTAATATATATTTAAACACAATTGATAAAAGCAAAAAAAACATTTTAGTTATTGATGAATTTTCATATATTGTTTCAAAAAACAAAGCTTTCCCTTCCATTTTACAAAAAATTTGGGACTTATATTTGTCTAAAGAAAATATAATGCTTATATTGTGTGGATCTTTAGTATCAATTATGAAAAAAAGTGCTTTAAATTACAATTCTCCTCTATACGGAAGAAGAACAAGTCAAATTAAGATAAATCCTTTACCTTTTACGGATGCAACAAAAATGATGAAAACTAAAAATTTTAAAGATCAAGTTAGATTTTATTCCATAACAGGAGGTATCCCCTTATATCTAAATTTAATTCAAAATAATGATATTGAAATATTTGTAAAACAGACTTGTCTAAATACAAGTGGCTACCTATTTATTGAGCCTGCAATATTATTAAATCACTCATACAATCTAAACAACTCCTATCTTTCTGTTATAAATGCTATAGGAAGTGGACATACAAAACCAACAGATATTGCAAGTTTTTTAAATAAAAAAACAAATGAAATTAGCCCTGCCTTACAATTGCTCGAAGAACAACTTATAATAAAAAAAGAACTACCAGCAACTGAAAACAAAAAAAGCCGTAAAGGAATCTATTTAATTAATGATAAATTTCTTAATTTCTATTTTCACTTCATTAAACCTTTCGAGTCGCAGATTGAAAGAGGCTTATTTGATAGTGCATATAAACACTTTAATGATACTTTTTATTTTCAATTCCAAGGAAAGGTTTTTGAAAGTGTTTGCAGAGAATTATTTATAACTGAAATCAAAAATAAAAAAATTGAATGGAATATTGATACTTTAGGCTCTTACTTTAATAGGGATCATTCTATAGAAATCGATGTAGTATCATTAGACAAAATTAATAACAAACTATTTCTAGGCGAGTGTAAATTTTTTAATAAAAAAACAGTAGATATTTCAACTTTTAATAACCTTGTTGAAAAATCTAAAATCTTTAAAACTGAAAAAATAACATATGGGTTATTTTCAGCTACAGGCTTTACTAAGGAAGTACTTGATTTAGCTAAAAACAATGATAATCTTTTATTATTTAATGAATATAGATATATACCAAAATCAGAAATTCACAAAGCTAAAAATATTTAGTCTAATTCAAATTAGTCTAATTTGAATTAGACTATTTTATTAATAAAAACTTTTAGACTTTTAACTTTTTTCATATAATTTAGTAGAAAAGTATTGATTTTAAATTAATAAGGGTCAATTTATTTATATTTTTATTTCTTGAAATTTTATCGCTCTATGCAATAATAGATAAACTGTAGGGGTTAATTAGATATGGATAGAAATAAATTTAGTAAAAGTCATAAGGGAGCATTTGTAATTATTTATTCAATTACATTGTCTCTTTTAATTGTAATTACAATTTTACTTTTTAATTCCTACAAAAACTCAAAAAAGCATTACACTTTTGGTGCTACTTATATGACTATGGATAATCAATACTTCATAGCCCTTAATTCTAAAATGGAAGAAATCATTGATGCAAATGGAGATTCTCTAATTACTCGAGACCCCGCACAAAGTCAACTTAAACAAAACCAACAAATTATAGATATGTTGGATGAAGGTGTTGATTTATTGTTTATAAATCCAGTTGACTGGAGTAGTATTACCCCAGCTCTTTTAGAATGTAGAAATAGAGGTGTTCCAATTATTAATGTTGATACTAATGTTTTTGCTAAACAGTTTGTTGAAACAATAATATTAAGTGATAACTATGGTGCCGGTGTTCAAATTGCTTATGATATTATGAAAAAGAAGACTAATCCCAAAATTGTTATTATGAACCATGAAGGTATTTATTCAACTAGTCAAAGGATTAAGGGTCTTCTTGATACTTTTGATGAAAATAATTATAAGTATGATATTATTTTTAGAGGTTATAGCTCTTCTACCCTAAATGACTCTATGGTTAATATGCAAAAGTTTTTAGATGAAGATAGTAGTGAATTTGATGTTGTTGTTGGAGGTAATGATCCAACAGCCCTTGGTGCTTTAGCTGCAATTCAAAAAGCTAAAATAGATAATGATATTTTAATCTATGGAATTGATGGATCCCCTGATGCAAAAGCTATGATTAATAAAGGTTATATGGAAGGAACTAGTGCACAATTCCCTTTAAAAATGGCTGAGCAATCTGTAGAAAGAGCTTATAAAGTGTTAAATAATGAAGAAATTGAGCCTTTAATATATGTTCCTGTAGAATTAATTACTAAAGAGAATATTGATAATTTCGATATAACAGGATGGCAGTAGAGTTATGAATGATAATAAAATAAGAAAAATTAAATATGTCATGCTTGGTATTAATATCTTTGCCATTATCTTTATTTTAATTTTAATTAACACAACTACTACTCTTGTTTGTATTGATAACAATGCAAGAGTTTTTATTAACAGTTTGCAAAAGCTACCATATAAGCCAACTAGATTATTAATTTTAAGTATATTAGGTAGTATTTTATTAATTTTTACTTTCTATTTAAGACAATTTGTTTTTGAGAAGAATAAAAAAAACATTTTACTTACAATCTTATTTGATGCTGCAATTTCAATTCTTCTTATGAAATTAGTTGATTTTAATTACAATGGTATAATACTGTGGGTTTTAGCTAATGTTGTTTACTACATAGAAAGTAAAAACAAATACATAGCTATTACTGTTGGGGTTCTATTATATATTTTAACAACTTTCTCTATTTTAGATGTTTATGTTAACCTCTTTTCTCTAAGTGAATATATTAACTATTTCCCTAAGCAAATTAGGCAAATTATTTTGACCTTTTATTATACTTTAACGGGCTTTAACTTAATTTGTTTCATTGTATTCTGTGTTCTTGTTATTCAAGAACAAAGAGGAAGAATTAATGAAATTAATGCACTTTATAAAAAATTATCTGTTGCTAATGAAGAGCTTAAACAATTAGCAGATATTAAAGAAAAGATGGGAGAAACTAAAGAAAGAAATAGACTAGCTCGTGAAATACACGATACTTTAGGACACTCTCTAACTGCAATATCTTTTGGAGTTGATGCTTGCCTTGCTACTTTAGATAAAGATCCAACTTCTACTAAAGAAAAACTCCAAGTTATATCTGAGGTTGCAAAAAGTGGTATTAAAGAAGTTAGAACCAGTGTTACAACCCTTAGAGCAGATAGCAGTGAAGAGTTAAGTTTATCTAAATCAATTATTGAGATGATTGAAAAGACTATTCATGCTACTGGGATAAAAATAAACTACACTATTGAAAAAAACTTTAATTTAGAAAAATATGAAGAAAATGCTATCTACCGTGTTGTACAAGAAAGTATTACAAATGCAATTAGGCATGGCCATGCCTCAATTATTGATATAAATCTAATCAAAGATGAAAAAAACAATCTATTTTTAGAAATCAAAGATAACGGTATTGGTTGTAAAAAAATAAAACCTGGGTTTGGAACTCGTCATATGAAAGAGAGAATAGAAAGTATTAAAGGTTCAATTGAGTACATCAACAACAAAGGCTTTACAGTTAGAGCTAAAGTGCCTTTAAGGGATAGGGAGAAAAATAAGAATGATTAAAATATTAATCGCAGATGATCAACAACTTGTTAGAGAATCTCTTATGATAGTTTTGAATGCACAAGAAAATTTTGAAGTTACTAGCATTGTTGAAAATGGATATTTAGCTCTGCAGGCTATAAAAGAAGAAAAGCCCGATGTAGTATTAATGGATATAAGAATGCCAAAACTCGATGGTGTTCAATGTACTAAAATGATTAAAGAAAGGTATCCTGATATAAAAATTATTATTTTAACAACTTTTGATGATGATGATTATATTTTTAATGCTCTAAAAAATGGTGCTAGTGGATATCTTCTAAAAGGAACTTCTACTGAAGATTTATGCAAAGCTATTAACACTGTCTACAGTGGTCAATCAATGATTAACCCTGATGTTGCATCTAAAGTTGTTAAACTTTTTTCAAAGTTGGCTAATGCTAGTGTTCAAATTGATATTGATGAAAGTATTGTAAAATCAATTACAAATAGTGAGTGGAAAATCATCCACCAAATAGAAAAAGGTTTATCTAATAAAGAAATTGCAAATGAACTGAATCTTTCAGAAGGTACTGTTAGAAACTACCTAAGTTCAATATTAGATAAATTAGAACTAAGAGATAGAACTCAACTTGCAATTTGGGCTGTTCAAAAAAGACTATTCGATAGGACATAAATTATTTATGAAGAAAATCTTTACAACATTACTACCCCTTATCTTAATAATCCCCATTATCTTAATGGCTATTTTTGTTACGAATAAAAGAGAGCCTACTTTAGAAGTTGGTATCTTTGCAGGTAGTAACTGGAATGTTGCAAGTGAAGATAGTTATAGAAATATTGATGATGCAATAAAAGAATTTAAAAAAATTCACCCTAATGTAAATGTTCACTACTACTCAGGAATTAGGCGTGATGATTACTCAGCTTGGCTAAGTGAGAAAGCACTTAAAGGAGATCTCCCTGATGTATTTTTTATACTAAATGAAGATTTTAATAAATATGCTGAACTTGGCTTATTACTTAATCTTGAAAAGCTAATTGAAAAAGATCCAAATATCTCAAAAGATGATTATTTTGAATCTGCCTATACCTCAGGGACTTATTTAAATAAACAGTTAGCACTGCCCTATGAGGTTAATCCAAACCTTATGGCAATTAATAGAACTCTTTTAGAAAACAATAATATTGAACTACCCTCTTCTTCATGGTCTTGGAATGATTTTATACAAGTGTGCAGAGAAATCACTCAAGATGTGAATAATGATAATAAAATAGATACATTTGGAGTTAGTGATTTAAATTGGTTAGATGTTACATACACAAATGGAGTTACTCTCTTCAATGATATTGGATCTACTTCTAACTTTAATGATCCAAGAGTTATTGAATCAATACAATTTATGCAAAGAATAAATTCAATAAATGATAACCAACAATTAACCCAACTAGATTTTGATAAGGGTAAAGTTGCTTTTATGCCAATTAGTTTTGCAAAGTATAGAACATACACAGCTTATCCTTATAAAATTAATAAGTATTTAGATTATCAATGGGACTTTACAACAATGCCAAGTGGTCCAAGTGGGGACAATATTAGTGAGATGCAATCTCTACTTATGGCAATAAATGTTAACTCAAATAATAAAGCATTAGCTTTTGATTTACTTAAAGCCTTTACTCATAATTTTAAAATCCAAGAACAAATCTACAAATTCTCTCAAGGA
This sequence comes from Pleomorphochaeta sp., assembly GCA_028532815.1. Classification (GTDB taxonomy): domain Bacteria; phylum Spirochaetota; class Spirochaetia; order Sphaerochaetales; family Sphaerochaetaceae; genus Pleomorphochaeta. The sequence continues at coordinate 34,582 of JAQQAS010000001.1, read as the reverse complement.
GCATCTGCCTTAAAAAAAGTTGCAAATAGCGACAATATTGCAGAAATACTATTAGAAAATATGGAAGAAAACGATATGAAATATAATAATAGTTTATTATATACCATTATGGATAAAAGTATTTCTCCACAAAAATTTAAAGAATACAATGAATGTATGGCTATAGCTCAACAGGAAATAGATGATGTAATCAGCAATGAAATGGACACATCTATTGCTCTAAAAAAGCTTCAAAGAATTATCCAATCAAAGTTAGATAATTAATATATTACATTTGTCATAAAAAAGTAATTACAAATTTCAGATGTGCACCTACACATACTCCTTATAATTTAAAGTATAAAAATTAAGGAGGCTTTTTTATGAAAAAAGTTATTGTATCATTATTGTTAGCATCAGTTATTCTAACAAGTGTTTTTGCTCAAGGAGCAGCAGAAGAAGAAACAGGTTATAAATTTGGTTTTACTTGTATGGACCAATCAAACCCATTCTTTGTTTTGATTGAAAAAACTATTAGAGATGAAGTAGAAGCAAAGGGAGATACTCTTATTTCTGTAGACCCAGCTAACGATGTTACACGTCAAATTCAACAAATTGAAGACTTAATTGCTCAAGGTATTGATGGTATTTACTTAAATCCAGCTGAAGCTGAAGGTATTATCCCAGCTCTTGACCAATTAAAAGCTGCTGGAATTCCAATTGTTAACTTCGACACTGAAGTTGCTGATATGAGTTATGTTGCAACATACGCTGGTAGTGATAACTACAATGCAGGTAAAGTTTGTGGCGAAGACTTAGTTAAAAAAGTTCCACAAGGTGGAGATATTATTGTTTTAGATTCTCCTACTATGAATTCTGTAACAGACAGAGTTAATGGTTTCTTAGATGCAATTGATGGTAAAGGTTTTAATATTGTAGCTCAACAAGATGCAAGAGGTAACCTTCAAAAATCAATGAGTATTAGTGAAGATTTATTACAAGCACACAGTGATGTTGTTGCTATCTTCGGTGGTAATGACCCAACAGCTCTTGGTGCTTTAGCTGCTGCAAACGCTGCTGGAATTACAGATTGTTTAATCTATGGTGTTGATGGATCTCCTGATATTAAGAGTGAAATTGCAAGAGGTGAAGATTCATTAATTGAAGGTTCTGGTGCTCAATCTCCAATCAACATTGCAACAACTAGTGTAGATCTTATGTATAAAATCATGAATGGTGAAAGTGTTGATTCAAGATACCCTGTTCCTACTTTCTTAATCACAATTGATAACGTTGATGATTTTGGAACTGATGGCTGGCAATAGGTTTTAACAGCTACTTAAGGAGTGAATTTCACTCCTTAAGTATTTTATAGTTTTAGTTATTAGAAACCAATAAAAAATGGAATAAATTATGGATAATGAAGTTTTACTCAAAATGAAAAATGTACACAAACAATTCCCTGGTGTGTACGCCTTAAAAGATATTAGTTTTGAGCTAAGAAGAGGAGAAGTTCATGCACTACTTGGAGAAAATGGTGCAGGTAAATCTACTCTTATTAAAGTACTTGGGGGAATTTATGCAGCTAATGAAGGTGAAATATTTATTGAAGGTAATAAAGTAAATATTCAAAATGTTCTTCAAGCTCAACAAAATGGAATTGCAATTATACACCAGGAACTTGTTCTAGTTCCCTATATGAGTGTTGCTGAAAATATTTACTTAGGTCGTGAACCTATGAAAGGTATCATTGTTAACAAGGATAAAATGAACAATGATGCAAAAAAACTCCTTGTTGATTATAATCTTGATTTTGAACCAACAACTCTTATTAAAAATCTTAGTATTGCTCAACAACAAATGGTTGAAATTATTAAAGCTATTTCTTTTAATTCAAAAATTTTAGTTATGGATGAACCAACCTCTTCCATCTCTGATAAAGAAGTTGACTTTCTTTTTTCAATTATGAGAACACTACAAGAAAAAGGGGTTGGTATTATATATATTTCTCATAAAATGAGTGAATTAAATGAAATTTGTGATCGAGTTACCGTACTTAGAGACGGTGAATATGTTGGAACAAAGGTAGTTAGTGAAACAACTAAGGAAGAGCTTATTAATATGATGGTTGGACGACAGCTATCGAAATATTATACAAGAAACTACCTTGAAGTTGGTAAAACAATCTTATCTTGTAACCACTTATGTGACAATAATATGGTTAAAGATGTTTCTTTTGAAGTTAAAGAGAGAGAAATAGTTGGCTTTGCAGGTCTTGTTGGAGCTGGTAGAAGTGAAACAGTAAAATGTCTCTTCGGCCTTACCAAAGATTATAGTGGTGATATTGTTTTCTTAGGAGATAAAAAACACTATATAAATGCTAAACAAGCTCTAAAAGATGGAATATCTCTAGTTCCAGAAGATAGAAAAAAAGAAGGATTGTACCTAATTCAAAGTGTTGAATATAATACAACGATTGAAGTTTTGAGTGAATTTATAAAAGGTATTAGATTAAACAAGAAAAAAGAAGGGGAAATTACCCAAGAATATATTGATTTAATGGATACAAAAACACCTTCTCTAAGACAAACTGTTGGTAACCTTTCTGGGGGGAATCAGCAAAAAGTACTAATTGGAAGATGGCTTGCAACTAAACCTAAACTTTTAATACTTGATGAACCAACTCGTGGTGTTGATGTCGGAGCTAAAGCTGAAATTTATTCAATTATGAATGAACTTGTTAAGGAAGGTCTTTCAATCATTATGATTTCTAGTGAGCTTCCGGAAATTATAAACATGAGTGATAGAGTTTACGTCTTTGCTCACGGTTATGTTAAGGGTTGTTTAAATCACACTGAATTAACTCAAAAAAATATCATGCACTTGGCTGCAGAATAAAAAGGAATTTAAAAAAATGGGAAAAACTAATACAATTCAATCTTCAAAAATGAAGGAAGGCTCTTATAAATTCTTAAAAGAAAACCTTGGTATAATTATAGCTTTTGTTGTTCTTTATGTATTTTTGGCTGTGTATCCACCAACAACTAGAGCTTTTTTAACCTCAAGAAATATGTTTAACGTATTAAGACAAATTTCAACTAACCTCTACCTAGCTTGTGGTATGACAATGGTAATTATCTTAGGTGGAATTGATTTATCAGTTGGATCTACTATTGCTCTAAGTGGTTGTGTTGCAGCAGCTGGTGTTGCAAGATATGCCCTTCCAATACCTGTAGCTATTATCTTAGGTTTAATAGTTGCTATATTAATTGGTGTATTCAATGGTACTGTTATTTCAAAAACTACTATTCCTCCTTTCATTGTAACTCTTGCAACTATGAATATTGCTCGTGGTCTTGCATACGTTTACACAGGTGGATCTCCAGTTCGTGTTGTTTCTAAAGAATGGCAGTTTATTGGTGCCGGTTATATAGGCCCTATTCCAACTCCAGTTGTAATTTTAGTCTTTGTCTTAATAGTTACGGCACTTTTGATGAATAATACTAAATTTGGGCGACATATGTATGCAGTAGGTGGAAATACTCAAGCTGCAAATTTCAGTGGAATATCAGTTTCAAAAATTAAATTTTATGTTTATGCATATACTGGTCTATTATCAGGACTTGCTGGTGTAGTTCTTGCTTCAAGAATGTATTCAGGTCAACCTACAGCTGGTACAGGTGCTGAAATGGATGCTATTGCTGCAGTTGTAGTTGGTGGTACATCTATGAGTGGTGGTAGTGGTAAAATTGGTGGAACTATAATTGGTGCACTTATCATTGGTTTCTTAAATAATGGATTGAACTTAATGAACGTTAATTCATTCTGGCAATATGTTGTTAAAGGTACAGTTATTTTATTAGCAGTATTTATTGACTTCTTAAGAAACAGAAACAAATAATAATATTATAAACAAAAGGAAGTATATATATGTTAGTAAATCTAAATGATGTTATGAAAATAGCAAATGAAAAATCAATTGCAATTGGAGCTTTTAATGTACCAAATTTCGAAAGTGCTCAAGCCATAATTGAGGCTGCTGAAGAAAAAAACACTCCTGTTATATTAAATTATGCTGGTGTTCATGAACCTTTAATGAAAATTGAGGAGGCTGCCTTAATAATGTTGCATTTTGCTAAAAAAGCAAGCGTTCCTGTCTGTGTTCACTTAGATCATGGCAGTAGCTTTGAAGCTTGTATAAAAGCAATTAGATTAGGCTTTACATCTGTAATGATTGATGCTTCGGCCTCCTCTTTTGAAGAAAATATTAAAGAAACTCAAGCAGTAGTTAGAGCTGCCCATAGTGTAGGAGTAAGTGTTGAAGCAGAACTTGGACACATCTTTGCATCAGATATTGGACTTGGAGAGGGAGGAGTTAGTGAATCAGCTAAAAGCTTTGTTAATTTAGATGATATTTATACTAGCCCAAAGCTTGCAAAAGAGTTTGTTGAAAAAACTAATGTAGATGCTTTAGCTATCGCTTTTGGAACATCTCACGGATTATATAAAGAAAAACCTGTTTTAGATTTAAATAGAATTAAAATGATAAAAGAAGCTATCGATATTCCTTTTGTAATGCATGGTGGTTCTGGTCTTTCAAAGGAGGAATTCCAAACAGCAATTACAAATGGAATTAGAAAAATCAATTACTATACCTATATGACATTATATGGTGGTAAGGCAGTATTCAATCATTTATCTTCTATGAGTAAAGATGATAATATTTTCTTCCATGACATTCCAGTAATAGCAAAAAATGCTATGAAAGAGGATGTAAAAAAAGCAATTGGAGTTTTTAGTTTTAATGAGTAAATCAATTATTGTAGTAGGTCCTGTTATTTTAGATAAGCACTACTTCATTAATAAATATCCAAGTGAAAGTAGTCTAGCAACTATTAGTGATACTAGTGCCTCAATTGGAGGCTCTGGTAATCTAATATTAGATTTAGCAAAGTTAGATAATAAAATTAATATTGTTGTTAATAGTGTTATAGGCAAAGATGAGGGAGCATCTCTTATTAAACAAGAGTTTAGCAAATATAATAATATTGATATGAGTAATACTGTTGTATTAGAAAATACTCCAACTACCCATGTTATGGACTCTCTTTCTACTAAACAAAGAACTTTTTTCTTTGATGCTGCATCAAATAGAGACTTCGATATTAATTGTGTAAAGCTTGATAAAGCAAAAGGTTCTCTTCTTCAAGTTGAATATATTGGATTAATTGGCAAGTTGATGGACGAGGATAAAGACTATGGTTCAAAAATTGCTAAACTTCTTTATTTAGCCAAACAAAATGGAATGAAAACTTCCATTGATATGGTATCTAAAAATGATGAAACAACAATTAAAGTTGCAAGAAGTGCACTTAAATATAGTGATTATTGTACTGTAAATGAACTTGAGGCCCAAAGCATCAGTGGTATTGAAATAAAAGATAGTGATGATAACATTATTGAAGAAAATATTATTAAAGCGCTTGATAAAATAAAAAGCTTTGGAGTTACTACCTGGGTTGTTATTCATTCTAAATTCTTTAATTATGGTTTAGATTGTAATACTAATAAAGTCTACAAAGCAGAATCTTTGGATGTACCCAAAAGTTATATAAAAGGAACAACAGGTGCAGGTGATGCTTTTTTATCAGGAATCTTAATTTCAATTGACAGAGGTTTTGATTTAGAAAAAGCTTTAAAGGTTGCATGCTCTACAGCTGTTTGTTCACTTGCAAGTGTTGATGGAACCTCTGCTATGAAGAGTTATGAAAAAGTAATGGAATTATTTGATATCTATTCAAAAGGATGTGTATATGAAGAGATCAGAAATTAATAATGTTATTAAAAGATTTGAAGCTTTATTAGAAAAATATAAATTTAGTATTCCGCCCTTTTGTAGTTTCAGTTATGAACAATGGCTTACAAAAAATCATGAGTATGATGAAATTAGAGATAATCAACTTGGTTGGGATATTACAGATTTTGGTTTAAACAACTTTTATGAACTTGGCTTTTCTCTAATCACTTTGAGAAATGGTAATCAAAATGATAAAAGATATGAAAAACCATATGCTGAAAAACTATTAATGCTTTTTGAAGGACAAAAAGCTCCTATGCACTACCACGCTTACAAATGTGAAGACATTATTAACCGTGGTGGAGGAACTTTAATTATTTCTGTTTATAATGCAGAAAAAGACGGCTCTTTATCTAAAGAAGATGTTACTATAAACAGTGATGGAAGAAGTTATAAAGCTCCAGCAGGAACTAAAGTTTATCTTAAACCTGGAGAAAGTATTACAATCTGGCCTTATCAATATCATGACTTTGATACTGAAGGTGGAGATGTTTTAATTGGTGAAGTCTCTATGTGTAACGATGATGTTAATGATAATTTCTTTTATGAAAAAATGGGAAGATTTCCAGAAATTGAAGAAGATGAAAAGCCTTATAGACTATTGTGTAATGAATATCCTAGATATAGTGAATAATGGAATATTAATTTAAAAAAGTGGAAATAAAGCTCCTAATATTAATTGGGAGCTTTTTTATAGGTAAAACAATTACCAAGTTTGGAAAGTTTTCATTATATTATTCATTTAAAAGTTAAACTATAAACGAGAGAACTATTGCCAAATCTTTAGCAATAATTCTCTCAAAAACAAATCAATCTATATTTCTAATGACAAAATTCAGGTCCAATATTAGGATCGTTTTTCATACATAAATGGACAGCTGCAGTTTTAAAGGTTTTAGGAAGAGCTAAAATATTTGGATTTGGTCCTACATATTTCTTCTTAGCATCTTCTAAAGCTTCTTCAAAAGTTGCCCTTGTTTTTAAGCCCATCATTCTAGCAGTTTCAGGTTTTTGTCCACCAACCATGTATATTGCACTAGTATTCATTTCTGCAATATGACCACAAAAAATCATTGAAAATCCATGGAAAGGATGGAAGGCATGATGATTTCTATATTTCTCAATAAAGTCAGGTCTTAGTGAGAACGCAGCTCCAATATCTTTAATATCTGGTAATACATTATAGTTATTAAATATATCAACCATCTCTGGAGTATATGGCCATAAGTCTTCATGGAAGTCACCATCTAATGAAGAACTACAAATTATTACACAGTTATCACTCATAATTCTCTTATGTCTAATTACTTGAGCACTTAAAGCTTGCATGAACATAATTGGATTGGTTCCCATTCCATCTCCATAGTGGAAGAATTGAGGCATACCAAATACTATTACATCATATTTTTTCTCTGCCCAATGTACATAAGTTCTCTTATTTCCAGTAATCCAAGACTTTGGTTGCATTTCTTTTGCATAACCACTATTTATTTCAATTTGTCTTGATTTTGTATCTAAAACAGCATCACAACAGAAGAACTTTTTACCCATTCCTTCTTCTTGTTTCATACCAATTTCATCAAATTTATGTCTCATTAAAGACTCACCGTTTACAGGAGTAAAGTCTTTTCTATGCATTACACTTGGAACATGGTGTGCTGCAATACTTGTCCAGTGGTTAATACCTGTTGCACAGTGTTTGTAACCTCCAGAATATCCACCATATGGATTACCCTTTGTATGTCCGATAAGTATAGCTACATCTGCATCATAAACATATTTATTAATCCAAACAGGATCCCCTCTTTTTGTAGTTCCTAAATCTACTAAATTATCATAATCTTTACTATCATGATTTATAATTTGACCACTACATGCTACTATAGACAATTAATCATGCCAAAGCTATTGTATAAATATTAAAATATATTTTATCAAAGGAGGATATTTATTTGAAAGTTCTTTTAGTTATTGATATGCAAAATGATTTTATTGATGGCACTTTGGGTACAAAGCAAGCTCTTGGTATTGTTGATAAGGTTGTAAAAAAAGTTAGAAGCTTTGACGGTAAAGTATTATTTACTCGTGATACTCATGATAAAGATTATTTAAATAGTGAAGAAGGTAAACATTTACCAGTTGTTCATTGTATTGAAAATACATATGGGTGGGAGATTTGTGATAAATTACTTGAATTTGTTAAAGAAGAGCCTTTTGATAAAAAAACTTTTGCAAGTGTTGAGCTTGAAGCTTATATGAGAGATCTATCTAAAAAAGAAAATATTGAAAGTATTACTTTAGTTGGTCTTTGTACTGATATTTGTGTTATTTCTAATGCTTTACTTATGAAAGCAAACTTTTTTAACATACCTATCTACGTTGAAGAAGCTCTATGTGCAGGAGTAACCCCAGATAGCCACAAAAGAGCTATTGAAGCGATGAAAATGTGCCAAATTGATATTATATAATATAATTTTATTGTCTTATTTTTGTTGCATTAATTAATACAAAATACAAATTTATTATAAAATTGCAACAAATATTTAATTAATCCAACACTTTTGTTGCAAAAATTAATTATTTCATTAAAACCCTTTGAAATTAAGCAACAAGTTATGTTATATTACAACTCATAATAATTTAGCCTTTTGTGGGGGTATTTAATGGATCTTTTACCAATTGAGAAAGTTGCACAGAGTGTTGGAATCAATGAAAAATATATTGAACCTTATGGTAAATATAAAGCTAAAATAGATCCATCTATTAATAAAGAATTAGAAAACAAAAAAAATGGTAAACTTGTCTTAGTTACATCTATTACTCCAACTAAAGCTGGGGAAGGAAAAACAACAACGGCTATTGCTCTATCTGAAGGTATGGCTAAGATAAATCAAAAAGCTATGCTTTGTTTAAGAGAGCCATCCTTAGGCCCTGTATTTGGACTTAAAGGAGGTGCTACAGGAGGTGGCTTAGCATCCATTGCCCCTAAAGATGATATAAACTTACACTTTACCGGAGATATTCATGCACTAACCTCTTCAATAAACTTAATAGCTGCAGTTCTAGATAATTCTATTTATCAAGGTAATCTACTAAATATTGATCCAGAGAAAGTGGTTTGGACTCGTGCTCTTGATATGAATGATAGAGTTCTTAGAAATATAAAAGTGGGAATTGGTAAATTTAATGGTGTTGAAAGAGACGATCATTTTGTAATCACTGTTGCATCTGAATTAATGGCTATTTTATGCCTAGCTAAAAATAGTAAAGATTTCCACTCTAGAATTAAAAAAATTATTGTAGCTTATACTTATGATAATAAACCTGTAACAGTTGCGGATTTAAAAGTTTCAAATGCTGTTATGAAATTAATGAAAGAAGCTCTAAAGCCTAATATTGTCCAAACTGTTGAACACAATCCTGTTCTAGTGCATGGTGGCCCTTTTGCTAATATTGCTCATGGATGTAATTCAATTATTGCAACAAAGTTAGCTATGAAATTAGCTCCTATAACTATAACAGAAGCAGGTTTTGGGGCGGATTTAGGTGCTGAGAAGTTTTTTGATATAGCATGTAGAGAAGGAGATTTTAAACCATCAGGGGCTGTTGTTGTTGCAACAGTTAAGGCTCTTAAGATGCATGGTGGTGTTGCTTACAAAGATCTTAAAAAAGAAAATGTTGAAGCTCTTCTTTCTGGTGTTAGTAATTTAAAAGCCCACATTGAAAATGTTAAAAAGTATAATATTCCAATAGTAGTTGCTATAAATCACTTTGATCATGATACAAAGAATGAAATTGATGCTCTAACTTCATGGTGTATAAAAGAAGGCTATACTGTTTCATTTTTAGATGGATTCTCTAAAGGTGGAAATGGCACTATTGATTTAGCAAAGAAAGTTGTTGAAATGGTAAATTCAGATAGCGAGTATTTTAACCCTATATATGAACTTAATACTCCCATTAAAGATAAAATTTCAAAAATTGCTAAAACAATTTATGGTGCAAAAGAAGTAAAATACTTAGATAAAGCTAATGAACAAATCAAAAAATATGAACAAATGGGCTTCAATAATGCTTATGTATGTATTGCTAAAACACCAAATTCATTATCTGATAATCCTAAAGCTCTAGGCGTACCAAAGGATTTTACTATAACCGTAAAAGAAGTTAATTTATCAGCTGGAGCAAATTTTATTATTCCCTTAACCGGTTCGATTTTAACAATGCCAGGACTTGGAAAAATACCATCTGCTATCAAAATGGAAGATGAAGTTATAAAATATTAAGAAGCTAGATTATACACCTAGCTTCATCATATTTATAATTTGTTTTAAATTAAATTAAGGATTAAATCTAAGACCAACACCTAATAATTGAGTATGTAAGAAATAAAAATTATTAAAAGGTGATCTTCCATTATGATATGAGATTTCAATAGATAAAGAATTTCCTATCTCTTGTGCAACTCTTACATCATGTTCCATTTCCCATGGATCATCTTCTCTAAATTCTATAGAACCACCATTTACATGATCGTAGTAAATTTTACCTTCTTCATACATATGAAGATCATAACCTAGAGTTGTTTTTCCTAAGTTTTTAAATATATTAGCACTTAATTCAAATCCAACATTTACAATTCTAGCATTATAATCATCACCATAATCATTTTGAGCTCTCTCATACCAGGTAGGTCCAAACATAAATGGTCTTAATACTACAATATTTATTCCTGGAAAATTTAACTCCCCATATACTCTAAAGTTTGAAGTTGGCTCAATTGATAAGCCAATAACATAAGGATTCATTCTAATATATTTATAAGTAAGATTAAAATCATCTAAAGTCCAATACTTTTTATCTACAAGTTTATATATAGCATCTCCATAATGAGAGCAATAATGATGTTGTCCAAGCCTCATTGAAAAAACGTCTCCAATTCTAATAGTACCTCCGAAAAAGTAAATACCATCGTATCCTATTCCGTAATTAAAGCTATTGGTATAAAAGGATTGAATCATACCTTGAAATGAGAAATCAAAAGCTATTGGACTTAAGAAATTATCAAAGGTAAAAGTACTTCTTGCAAAAGATAATGTTTCACCAACTTTTATTACAGTTTGAGCTCCAGTATCAGTAAAGTCATCACCAAACTCAAAAACATTAACGCTATGGACTCCACTATTATCAGTTGTTTCTTGGAGTACTCTATCAGGAGTTCCCTCTAAAAAAAACTGAGTCGTTATACTCATATCAGGGCGAGTTCTATCTGCAAAATATTCCTTATAAATAGGATTTAGCGAAATCGGTTCGAAATCATATTCAAATGCACTGTATATAGAAGATAAACTAAAAGCACAAAAAAGAATGCTTATCAATAATTTCTTTCTTAAATTCATTATTATATCCTTTGTTATTATTTATCTGTATCAATTAACGTAATGGTATTACTAGGATTAAATCGCACACCAAAGGATAAATATGTAGTATCCATAAAATAAAAAGAATTTATTGGAGATCTTCCTTTATGCCATGAAATTTCAAAAGATGTTGTATCATTAACTTGTTGAGCAATTTTTATATTATGTTCTAACTCCCAGGGCTCATCAGATTCGAAAGATGGGTTATAACCATCTATCTCTTCATATACAATTTTACCTTCTTCATACATGTGTAAATCATATCCAATAGTAGTATTACCTAAGTTTTTAAAAATAGGAAAGTTAAATTCTACACCTACATTAACAATTCTTGCATTATAATCTTCATCATAATTAGAGTTATTTAAATTAAACCAACCTGGTGCAAACATCAAAGGTCTAATAGTACTTACATTTTCTGGAATATAATTTAACTCACCATAAACTCTAGCCCATGAAGTAGGTTCTAGTGAAAGTCCAATTACAAAAGCATTCATTCTAATATATTTATAACCATAATTAAAATCAGTAAAAGAAGAATCACTATTAATTGCTTTAAAGATATCATCACCATAGTGTGAGCAATAATGATGATATCCAATTCTCATCGAGAATACATTAGCAACCCTCATTGTCCCACCATAAAAATAAATACCATCATAGCCTAGGCTATTATCAAAACCAGCTGTATAGAATGACTGCAATAATGCTTGTGCTGACAAATCAAATGAAATAGGACTTATCCAAGAATCAAATCTAAAAGTATTTCTGAATAATGAAATAGTTTCACCTAATTTATATTGCATCATAACATCATTAGATTCCATATAGTCTGATATATCCCAAACTTTTATTCTACCATCAGAGGTATCTTGAAGTACTATATCAGGGAAACCTTCAGAAAAGTGTAAATAATTAACACTTAAATCCGCTCTGCCTTTATCTGCAAAATATTCTTTATGTAATGGATCTAAAGAAAATATATCAAAACTATAATCAACGTTAGCAAAAACAGATGAAGAGACTACAGAACTCAATAATAGAGCAATAACAAACCTTTTTTTCAAACCAAACTCCTAATATTTTTATTGGTATAATACAAACCTATATTTAACATAAAAAGCTATAGTTTTTGTAATTTCTATAGCTATATAAAAACTAATTAGTTCTTACTAGAATCGAACACATTCACAGTATAATCTGGGTTATATCTTAACCCCATAGTTAAAGTTGATGTATTTTGGAAGAAAAAGCTGTTCATAACAGATCGCCCATGGTGATATGCTATTTCAAAAGAAATATTTTTATCCAACTCTTGTGCTATTTTAATATTATGTTCTAACTCCCATGGAGCATCTGAATCGAAAAAATATTTAGAAGCATAATGAAATGCTGAGTACTCATCACTTTCATCATCTTCGTGATATTCAAAATCATCATCATCATCTTCAATAGAATATTGAATCTTTCCTTCTTCATACATATGAAGGTCATAACCGATAGTAGTTTTACCAAGATTCTTAAATAATGAAAAAGAATATTCAAAACCAAGACTTATTATTCTAGCTTTATAAGAATCAGGGTAATCTCCATTTATAGCAACTCCATCTCTAGTTACCCAATTTGGCGCAAACATATCAGGTCTAATACTATTAATATCTTGTGGAGGAATATTATATTCACCATAAACTCTAAAGTTAGGTGTCAAATCTAGAGAAAGTCCAAAGACAAGACCATTCATACGAACATATTTGTAAGTAAATCCAAAGTCATAAAAATCATCTCCAAAACCATCGTCAAAATTTGCTCTTATCCTCTTAAGAGTGGCATCTCCATAGTGAGAACAATAGTGATGAAGCCCCATTCTCATAGAAACAACGTCCCCAAATCTAAAGGTTCCACCTAGAAAGTAGATTCCATCATAGCTAACAGTATCGTCAAATGAACCTCTATAAAAATTCTGAAGCAATGCTTGCATAGATATATCAAAAGAAATTGGACTGAGCCAATGATCAAAAATAAAAGTACTCCTAGCTACAGACATAGTTTCACCCATTTTAAGAGCAATAAATTTATTTTCTGGTTGAATTAGTTCATCAAAAAGAAAAACTTTAACATATTTATTATCTTGCCAATTAGAATCAGTTACATTTACATGTGTATCTTGTAAAACTCTATCAGGATAGCCATCATAATAAGAAATTTGACTTATACTAAAATCTGGTCGAGCTCTATCAGCAAAATACTCTTTATAAATAGGATCAAAAGAAAAAGCATCAAACTTATATTCAAAACTTGCAAAAATTGAAGTTAAACTAAAAAAACAAAGAATTAATAATATAGAAATATTTTTTTTCATTAAAAGTAGCCCCAAGCAGTAATTTAAAAATAAAAAGAACCATACTAAAATTAAAACTAATGTTCATTTGTCATTATAAAATATTTGTTGAAAACATAATTTTAAAAATTAAAATTTGTAATGAAAATATTTAATATTACAAAAGCTTTTATCATTAAGAATCAACTTACTTTGTTGTAATAACAAATAATTGAAATCCTTTTCGTAAAGACCAAACACCCATAAAGGAAAAAAGATACAAATAATTATATAAATTTTCTTAATTACTAAGAATTTAGACCCATATAATTAATAAATAGCAGATAGTCATTTAACAGCTATATTAGCATTTGTAAATATTTTAAACACACTAATTTTAAATTGATGAGAATTAAAATTATTTACAAGAAGTTATAACATGTTTTTATTAGCAATATATTTTAATATAAAGTATTGAAATATACTTTTTTATAACTACAAATATTCTCATTTTTAGAAATAAAAATACAATTCAAATTAAGATAATTTTCTATCACCTAAACTTTTAAAAAAAATAGTTAAATCAATATTTTTCATTCAATTAATAACCTTTCTCTTAGTTCTATTTTATTAGCACTTGAGTTAACCCTTATTTCGAAGTTGCAGTTTTCAAGAACCCAATCATGCTTCTCTTCACTATAGTATTTAAATGCATCTAAATTTAATTTTATGGTGACACTCTTTTTTCCATTAGCATTTAATTCAACCTTTTCAAAACCTTTTAGTTCTTCTTCAACTCTAAATACCCTACTATCTATAGCATGGACAAATATAAAGGCAGTTTCTTTTGCATCCACTTTACTTGTATTTTCAATACTAAAGTTAACCAATATTTTATCACCATCTTTAATAAGATCTAAATTTGAATATTTAAAAGTTGCATAACTTAAACCAAATCCAAAATCAAAGGCAACTTCTTTATTATTAGTTCTAAAATCTCTATAACCAACTAGTAGACCTTCCTTGTACTCAATTTTTTTAATTTTTCTTATATTAGGATTACCTTGACCTTTTCTAATTCGTTTTACTGAAAATTTATTATAATCTTGATAATAATATTTAGTACTTTCATAGTCTTCAAATTTCTTAGCAATAGTGAATGGTAGTTTTCCACAAGGGCTAACTTTATTAAATATTATATCAAATAAAGCATCACTCTCTTTTTCTCCTAAATAATAAGAAAGTAATAGAGTTTGAGCCTTATCTACCCAATTAGGATTAAAAGCACCTCCTGAGTTAATAATAGTAATAGTCTTACTATTTAATTTATTTGCCTCAATTATTGATTGAACTTCTTTCTTCTCTATCTCATAGTCTCTATCATAAGCTTCACTCTCATCAACATTATCAAAACCTGTCTTTATTATTACTAAATCAGAATTCCTAACAATTTCTCTTTTAACCTTGTCTTTAAACCATTTTCTATTAAAACTCTCAACTTCAAAATTTTCACCTTTCAATTTTTCTTCAAGGCTAACCATTTTTACCTTTGGAATTATATGAGAGGAACCACCCCCTGAGGGAATCACATCTCTATTTTTTCCAATAATAACTATTGTCTTAACCTTTGATTTATCAAGAGGCAGAAGATTATTATCATTTTTTAATAAGGTAATAGATTCAATAGCTACTTGATAGGCAGCATCTTGTGCAGCCTTTGAGTGAAGTTCAAAAGTTGATACTTGTTTGTCATCATCTAATAAACCAGCTTTTTTCACAACAGTTAGAATATTAAAAATTTTTTTATCAATATCTGCTTCATTTATTTTATTATTATTTAAAGCATCCATTATTTTATCTTTAGTAAACCAAACACCCTTTGGCATTTCTAAATCGACACCATGTTTAACTGCATTAATTGTTGAATAAACACTAGTCCAATCTGATATAACAAAACCTTTAAAGTCCCATTTTTTTCGCAATATTGTTTCAATTAAATATTCATTTTCACTAGCATAAACACCATTTATTAAATTATAGCTAGTCATAACACCTAAAGTTCCACTATCAACCGCTTTCTTAAATGCTGGTAAATATATTTCATGAAGAGTTCTCTCATCTACTACACTATCTGCTTTATGTCTATCATAATCACTATTGTTACAAGCAAAGTGTTTAACAGTTGTAACAACACCTTCCTTATTAGCAGCTTCTATATAGGCTTTCGCCATTTCACCAGAAAGATATGGATCTTCTCCAAAATATTCAAAGTTTCTCCCACAAGTGGGAACTCTAGCAATATTTACACCAGGGGCTAAAAGAATTGAAGCACCAACAGCTTTTGTTTCTTTACAAATCTCACTACTTACTTTAGAAACTAAATCACGATTAAAAGTTGCAGCCATGGCAATAGGAGATGGGAATACTGTAACTTTTTCATCCCATCCTCTAACTCCAGCTGTTGCATCTGTAGTCCAAATTTCCTTTAGATTTAATCTTTCTATTCCCCTAATACAAAATTCATTAATCCCAGAAATATAATCAATCTTTTCATCCAATGTCATTTGAGAAATCAATTTCTTCACATTCAAATTATATTTTTTATTTGGAATTTCTACCTTTTTCTTAAGGGTCATATGTTTATTAATCATTATATTTTGAAATACTTCTTTTTGTCTTCTATTCATAAAACTCCCTCATTATCAAAAAAAATTTCTTAATCTTTATTTTTGTTATTAATCTATCTATAAGTTTACCACTTATATTTAGATAAGGAAGAGTAAATTATATAAAATGGATTAAATTTATCACTAAGAAGTTTTTAATAGTATAGTTAATAAAACTTTAAAAAGTTATAAAGTTTTTTAAAGTATACTATATAAAAAGTTTATACTTTCACATATTAAACTAACTAATGTACAACCTTTTTAACTATATATCTTAGATAAAATTGTTTAATAAAAATATTATTTAAAACATATTTATCCGCCTTTTAAAATATTTGTAGCATCCATACATATTTTAATATATCATTAGGGTTAAACATAAAATTGGAGGATTATAAATGTTATTAGTCGGAATTGATATAGGAACAACCACTATTTGCGGAGTTCTCTTTGATAGAACAAACAAACGGACTATACTATCAAATACCATTGCAAATCATTTCATAAATGAAAAAGATGCTACACAATCCCCAGAAGAAATTCTTGATAAAGTTCTACAAATCATAAATATTTTTATATCAAAAGCTAAGAACCTTAAATCAGAAATTAGAGGATTATCAATATCATCTCAGATGCATGGTATATTATATGTCGACGAAAAAGGAAAAGCAATTACACCTTTTTATACATGGCAAAACCCATGGGGTTCAAAACCTGAAGTTGAACAAAAAATCAGTAAAATATTAAAATTCAAAGTATACACCGGTTATGGTATTGTGACTCATTTACAAAACCCTCATTTTGATAAAAATTCTAAATATTTTTGTAATATTGGTGACTATATACTAATGAGACTAGCAAATAATACAATCCCGATTACAGATATATCAATGGCAGCTTCAATGGGAATTTGGAATACTGAAAACCAATCATTAATTAAAGAATTCAGTTCTGAAAAATATTTATTTCCAAAAGTCATATCGAAACCTACAGTTATAGGAGAATTTCAAGGTATCAAACTAGTTCAAGCTATTGGAGATAATCAAGCTAGTTTTCTAGGTAGTTCTAAAGACCTTTATCGATCATTAGTGTTAAATTACGGAACATCAGGCCAACTTTCCTTTTATAGTGAACATTCATTAACATTAAAAGGATTTGAAAAAAGACCATTAGGAAATGGTTATTTATATGTTGCCTTTTCACTATCTGGGGGAGATTCTGTTAAAATATTGGCAAATTTTTTCTCTGAAATTTTAAATTTATGCGAAGCAAAAAGTGAAATCTCCATATATAACGCTTTGGATAAAATTGATATTGCTAAAGTAAATAATGAAGGAATAATATTTAAGCCATATTTTCTAGGAAAAAGGGGATACGTTGAATTAAATGCTAACATAACCGGTATAAAAAAATCAAATTTTCATCCTAAAATTATCCTGAGAGCTCTTTTAGAAGGTGTAGTTAAAGAAATACATGAATACTATACTTTGCTACCTAACGAAATAAAAAAAACCAAAGACTTGTTAATAGGTACTGGCAATGGGATAAAGAAAAATAATAATTTAAAAAAGATAATAGAAGAAATTTATAAAAAAAATCTCAAATTAAGTACTGTCGAAGAAGATAGCTGCATAGGAGCTATTATTCACCTTTCTGTTGGTCTAAATCTTGATAATAATTACATGGAAGGAATCAAATTTATGAAAGAAACAAATAATTAGGTAAAAATTATAAATGTTTAAGGAGTTAAATATTAAAATGCATAGTTACCTAGATACAAAATCATTATTTTCGCAATTTTCGTATTAATATTATTATTTTTTCGTTTTTTTCGTTGCAATTTTATTTTTTTGTGGTATCGTTGGTATATGGATATTAATAAATTTTATAATGAAAGAAAATCCGTAGCGGATTTTATGGTAAGATTGTACGACAGACATCTAACAACAGCAAGTGGAGGTAACATATCTCTCAAGCTTAACGATGAATATTTCTGTATCACCCCAACAGCTCTGGATAAGGGAAAACTTAAACCAGAACAGATTGCTATTGTAAGATTTGATGGCAAAAATATGACTCCTAATCTCAAGCTGAGTATCGAGACTGATATGCACCGCCGAACTCTTTTAGCACGCCCTGACATGAACGCAGTTGTTCATGCACATCCTATTTATGCAAGTAGTTTTAGCACGTCATTAGAATGCCAACTAACAGCAAGATATACGGCTGAAGCATATTGGGTAATTAGAGATATTGTCAATGTTCCTTATAAACTAATGGGAACAGAAGAATTGGCCATTGCAGTATCAAATCAAATGAAAGAAAATACGGTACTACTAATGGAAAATCATGGAGCAATCACTACAGCCCCTACATTACTTCTAGCGTTTGATAAATTGGAATTACTAGAAAGAGCAGCAAAAATGCAAATTATATGTAAAAATATTCCAGGAAGCCATACACTAAGTGATGATAAATGCGAAATATTAAATAATTGGCCATAAATGGAAAATATATTTAGTAAAAGGCAAAATTTAATCCTTGACATGTTAGAAGGACAAGAAGGTTTACCGGTTACAGAAATTAGCACAAGACTAGCACTATCTGTTGTTACGATAAGAACAGAACTAAGATTTTTAGAAACTAAAGGGCTAATTTATCGTAGCAATGGAAAAGTTTATAATAACTTAAATGTTCCTATGCAATTTCGATTTAAGAAAAAACTGAAAGAAAAAAATGCAATCGCTAAAAAAGCTGCGACATTAATTGATGACAATGATTCAATAATGATATGTCAAGGCAGTACAGCTGCACTGGTTCCTACTTTTTTAACTAATAAAATTGGGATAAAAATAGTTACAAATTCATTTCAAACATTAGAAGTATGCAAAAATACATCGAATTTTGAGATTAATTTTATTGGAGGTAAATATTATCCATTATTAGATGCTAATGTTGGAGCTAATGCTATTGAGCAAGTTAATAATTATTTTGTAGATGTTTTATTTATTGGTGCAGATGGAGTATCTTCTGATTTTGGAGTTTCAACTGCTATGGAAGAAAACTCACAATTACTTAGAAAAATGTCTCAAAATGCTTCTAAAACGATACTTTTAGTAGATTCAACTAAAATAGGTATTAAAGCATTATTCAAGATATTATCACTTACTGAATTATCAACTATTGTTTCAGATTCAAATTGTCCTAAAAGTTTTATTAACGAAGCTAATAAACAAGGTGTTGAAGTAATTATAGCAGAAATATAATAGAGGTTTATAATGAACAAATTACATGTTGCAATTGATCTAGGCGGATCACATGGAAGAATCTCAGTAGGAGGAGCAAATCAAGGTTTAGACAATATCTATAACTTTGATACTCGTTATGGAGTAATAAATAAAAATGTATATTGGGAAATATTATCAATGTTTCAAGAAATTAAAACTGGATTGAAGCTTGCCTATAAAAAATATGGAAAAGAAATTACTTCAATTGGTTTCGATACTTGGGGAGTTGATTACGGTTTACTAGATGAAAAAGGACAATTATTAACACTACCATCTCATTTTAGAGACCCAAGAACTTTGTCTGTAATGGAGGAAGTGATTGAAAAAGTTGGTGGAGAAGAAAAAATATTTAAAATGACTGGAATTGATAAAGAGTCTTTTAATACAATCTATCAACTGTATGAAACTAAAATAAATCGACCACAATTATTTTCTTGTGTCAAACATTATTTATCAATACCAGATTTATTTGGATATTGGTTTACAGGGATTATGGAGAGTGAAAGAACACATGCTAGTACAACTCAACTATACAATCCTTTCACTAAGGAGTGGAATTGGGAAATTATTGAGGCCTTAGACTTTCCAAAAAGCATATTTTCCCCTTTGGTTAATTCTGGAACTATCCGCGGTGAAATTCTACCAGAAGTTGCTAAAGAACTAGGTATTGATTCTAAGATTGTATTTATAAATTGTGCTGAGCATGATACTGCATCAGCTGTTTCTACAATAATGGATGGCTCAGAAAAAAACACAATGTTTATTTCTAGTGGAACCTGGTCACTTGTTGGGTGTTTTTTAAAAGAACCAATTGTAACACTTGAGGCATACAAGAAAAGATTTACAAACGAAGCTACAGCAAATGGCAGTATTAGACTATTAAGAAATGTTATGGGAATGTTAATTCAGCATGAATGTATAAAATGTTGGAAAGATATGGGCAAAGATACAAGCTTTGAAAGACTAGATAAGATGACAAATAAAGAAGAAGATTTTGAAGGGATAATTAATCCTCTCGCAGAAGTTTTCCTGCCCCCAAACTCTATTGGCGGTCCAATGCTAGATAGAATTGATAAATGGTGCAAAATAAACAATCAAAAGATCCCTAAGAATGAAGGACAATATATGATCGCAGTATATAAAGGATTAGCAAAAACTTATAAAGACACCTTAATAGAGCTGCAAAAAATAACAAATATAACTTTTGACAAAATACATATTGTTGGTGGTGGCTCAAAAAATTGGATTTTAAATCAAATGACAGCAGACGAATGTAATCTAAAAGTAGTCGCTGGGCCATCCGAAGCATCTTCATTAGGGAACATTAATATGCAAATGATAGCTATGGGCGAAACACAAAACATTAGTGAAGGACTATCCTTATTAAAGGACGAAATGAACATTAAATATTTTCTACCTAAAAAAACAGGAGTTACCAATGGAAATTTATTTAGATAATAGTAATATAGATTTAATAAAAGAAAATATATCTTGGTGTCCCATCACAGGGGTTACTACCAACCCTTCGATTATAGCAAAAGAAAATAAAGTTAATCTATTTGAACATTTATTAGAAATAAAAAATATACTATCTAATACGAAAAAACTACATGTTCAAGTTATATCTGAAGACTATGATAGTATTGTAAAAGAAGCTAATAAAATCCAAGCTATATTGGGAAATGATATTTACATAAAAATACCTGCTACAAAAGATGGAATCAGGGCTATAAATTTTCTCAGCACCCATGGATTCAACATCACGGCAACAGCTATATATACGACCATGCAAGGTGTACTAAGTGCTCTTTCAGGGGCAAAATATATCGCTATATATTACAATCGAATTGAAAATAATAATGGATCTGCTAATGAAATAATATATGATTTAGCAAAATTGCCACAAATTATTAATAATGAAACAAAAATCTTAGCAGCATCTTTCAAAAACACAAATCAAGTTGTTTCTGCTTTCGCAAATGGAGCACAAGCGTGTACTGTATCAGATGAAATTTTGAAGAGCTTTATTAATAATATTTTAGTTGAAAAAACTATTATAGATTTTAAAAATGATTGGGAAAAAATATATGGAAATAAAAATATACTAGATTTTTAAGTTATTATTATAATTTCAACTCCCAGATTTTCTAAAAATAATTTATATTCATTAGGAATATTGGCATCAGTAATAACTTTATCAAATTCATCAGCTCTCCCAAAAATACAAGTACTAACATTCCCAAATTTACTAGAGTCTGTAACAATTATGGCTTCTTTACTATTTGTCACTAAAGCATGCTTAAGAGACTTCTCATCAATATAACTACAAGTAACACCCAATTCATAATCAAAACCGGTAATACCAATGAAAGCTTTATTTGCGCGATATTTATCAATTTCAAGAGCTTGTTCATTTGAAATAAAGGAATTAGATTTTTGAGAATATTTTCCTCCACAAACTATTAAAGTACTTTTCTTCAATTTCTGCAATTTATTTATTACTGGGAGAGAAAACGTGATAAATGTACATTCTAAATCTTTGTCTAAATATTCTGCAATCAACTCAACTGTTGTTCCTGTATCAAAAAAAACAATATCTCCATCTTTCACCAATTTAGCGGCAAATTTAGCGATTTTAATTTTTTGTTCTCGATTGATAGTTAATTCCAAATCTCTATCATAATTAGCAATAATAGGAACAGTCTTAATTCCACCAAATACTTGCTTTGCCAATTTTTTTTTATCTAAATACTGAATATCTCGTCTAATAGTCATTTCTGACACTTGCATCTTTTCAGATAGTTGCTTTACTGATAAAAAATGATTTTCTTTTAGCAATTGTAACTCTTGTTCTTGTCTTCTATTCATGATAAAAAGTTTCCTTAGATATAATATATGTTGGAAGTTTCTTCTGTATTGGTCTTTCAATAATTTCATATATTACACCAAATTTTTCAATGGTATCTAAATATGCGAAATGTCCATCCCCATCCATCCCAAAACCAGCACCTTCCATTACTATGTCAAAGCCTTCTTTTATAGCAATTTTTTTTTCTTCTTCTAAACAATCAACATAAATACCAAGATGCTGAACACCATATTTATGTTCTTTCAAAAAATCTCTATGAATTGAATCACCATCAACAGGTTGAATAAACTCTACTCGGGTTCGACCAAAGTATGTTAAACCAATCTTCAAATTAAAGGAAGAGTTTTGGCCTTTATATTTCATTAAATTTAACAATTCTGGGCCGTAATAATAAACTTCCCAATCTTTAATATTAAATTTATCATAATATGTTTTAATAGTGTCATCTAAGTTTGGTGTCACAAAAGCAATCTGTCCAATACTTTTTGAAAGAAGATTATACATAAGTTTCTCCAGAAAAATTGAATTTAAAAAAAATAATCTTTTAATGATAATATCATAATTAATCACAATTGTAAATTATTTGTTTAAATATAAACATTTTATATCATTTTAAAAACTCAATAACATTGAAATGTTAAAATTATAAACATTTTTGTTGACAAATTCACATTTATGATATTACCATAATTACAGTTCTACTCAAAATTTTTAGGAGATATGTAGATGAATTATACAAATCTAGTTGATATTGTTATCAACGAAAATAAAACAGTTCTTGATCAAATTGATATTTCTGAGATTAATACTTTAATAGATGAAATAAATAAAGCAAATACAATACAACTCTATGCAATGGGAAGAATGGCTCTTTCTATGAGAGGGTTTGCTATGCGATTAAAACATATGGGATTTGATGTTTATGTAGTATACGACACGACTACACCTTGCATTGGAGAAGGAGATTTACTTCTAGATTTATGTGGTGTTACAAATGTTGAGATGAATATCATTAAATGTGCAAAGGAAGCCAATGCAAGAATTGGAATCGTAGGTCCACATCCTGAAAATGAACAAGGACAAATGGCTGATTTTTCAGTTACAATCCCAGGACAAATCTTTGGATATGGTACAGAAGTTAAATCAATACAACCAATGGCTACTCTTTTAGAACAAGCTATGTTTCTATTTACAGATATAATAGTACAGATGATAATTAAACAAAACAATATAGATATTGAAGCTATGCATAAAAGGCATACAAATCTTGAAGGAATAAGTCGAAGTTTTGCAAAAAATTAAGGAGGAATAAAATTGAAAGATGGAGATATTTGTCAAATTGCAGAAGTTGTAAAAGACATTAACAAAACAATGAGACATCTTTATGAAGATTTTGGAATTGGACCTTGGGATATTTATGAATATGGACCAGAATTTGTAAAAGATTCTATGTATAGAGGCAAACCAAATACTCAAAGATATAAACTTGCAGTATGTTGGGTGGGGTCTATACAATATGAATTAATGCAACCACTTGATGGATATAGTATTTATAATGAGTTCTTAGAAAAAACTGGCAATAGAGATGGACTTCAACATTTCAAAAGATACTACAAGGATTGTAAAAAAGAAATTAAAAGACTTGAATCAAAAGGTTACAAAGTAATTCAAAGTGGAAGAGTTGGTGAGGATGAATTTTATTATCTTTCCACAGAGAACGATATAGGTTGCGTTATAGAAATTGGAAATGCTGGTAAAATACCAGAACCAATTGCTCGTTATCCAGAAAATTAATTAAATATCATTATTTCTAAAGGAGGAAAATTAGATATGAAAAAAATATTACTTACACTTTTAACATTAGTAATACTAGCACAAGGATTTATTTTTGCCCAAGGTTCTACAGAATCAGAACAACAAGATGCAGATGGGGAGTATACTATGGTAACTATCCCAAAATTAAAGGCAGCTTGGTTTATCCCTTACGATGAAGATAGCCAAAAAGCTGGAGAAGATTTTGGAGTAGAAGTTTACATGCAAGCTCCTGCCGCTGCTGATGAAGCACAACAAGTAAGATTAATTGAAGATTCAATTAACCAAGGAGTAAACGCTCTATTAGTAGTACCAAACGATGCAAACTCTTGTATCCCGTCTTTTAAAAAAGCAAGAGAAAAAGGAATTGTTGTTTTAACTCACGAATCTCCAGATCAACCAGAAGCTGATTATGATATTGAAATGATAGACAATATTAAATTTGGCGAAAGAATGATGGATGAATTAGCAGCTCGTTGTGGAGAAGAAGGCGAATACGCTGTATATGTTGGATCACTAACTGTTCCTGCACATAATATTTGGGCTGATGCAGCAGTAGCAAGACAAAAAGCAAAATACCCCAATATGAAAATGGTTGATACGAAATTCCCTGTATCTGAAGATAGAAATGCTTCAAGACAAAAAACACTTGAATTATTAACTGTCCATCCAAATTTGGTAGGTATCTTAGCATTTGGTTCTCAAGGGGGTCCTGGGGCTGGACAAGCTCTTCGTGAAAAAGGATTAAATGATAACGTATCTGTTATTGGTACAACTAGTCCTAAAGAAGCAGCAACATTCTTAGAAGATGGAGCAATGGACTTATGTGTTCTTTGGTCAAGTGGAGATGCTTCTTATGCCATGGTTTATATAGCTAAAATGATTTTAGATGGAAGAGAAGATGAAATTAAAACAGGTATGGAAATACCTGGAATTGGTTCACCAGTAGTTGACGGAATGAATATATTATTCAACAACCCTTTAATTGTTGATGCTTCAAATGCTAGCGAATACAGTTTCTAAATAATAGCCAAAGGCTAATGATAAAATTATCAGCCAAATTATAATATTTGGCTGATATTTCGTATTATATTAATTTTGGAGTCAAACATGAATTATATAGATATTGAGCATTGTTATAAATCTTTTGGCGGTGTTCACGCTTTATCTGATGTCTCTTTTTCTTTAAAACCAGGAGAAATTAGGGGTTTAATTGGCGAGAATGGATCAGGTAAATCAACTTTAATTAAAATTTTAGCAGGTTCTCTAAAAGCTGACTCAGGTAAAATTTATCTAGAAGGAAAGCCAGTTAATTCCTGGGGAGCTCTTTCAGGTCTTACTAAAGGAATAAGTGTTATATACCAAGATTTATCTTTATTTCCAAATCTTACAGTTTTGGAGAATATATGTCTTTGCGATCAAGTAAAAAGCAAAAATTTTTTTATTGATAAAAATCAATATGTAAACAAAGCTATATCACTTATTGAAGATTTAGATATTGGGGTAGATGTGAATGAAATTCTTGGTGAATTAACAATCGCGAAACAACAACTTATTGCTATTGCAAGAGCTCTTCTAATTGAATCAAAATTATTGATTTTTGATGAGCCTACTACAGCTCTAACTAGGGAAGAAATAAACAAACTTTTCAAATTAATTGATAAATTAAAAAACAACAATATTTCAATTATTTTTATTAGTCATAAATTAGATGAAATTATTGAAATTTGTGACTCTTTAACTGTTTTAAGAGATGGGAAACATATAGCTACAGAACAAGTGAAAAAGCTTTCTATAGAAGAAATCGAAACATTGATGGTCGGTAAGAATTTTAATTATACCAAAAAATCAGAATATAATTTACTTTCTTCCGAACCTGTGGTTTTAGAACTTAAAAATTTAACTAAGAAAAACAATTTTAAAGATATATCTTTAAAATTACATAAAGGTGAAATACTAGGCATTTCAGGGTTGCTAGGAGCGGGTAGAACTGAATTGGCTTCCGCAATATTTGGAATAGCTCCTTGTGATAGCGGTACAATTAAAATAGAAAATAAGCAGATAAAAATAAGGAAAGTTGAAGATGCAGTAAAAGCTGGAATAGCTTACGTGCCTGAAGATAGATTAATTCAAGGATTAGTTTTGAACTATCCCCAAAGAGATAATCTAGTAGCCCCTTCCCTATCTAAATGCATAAACAAGCATCACTTAATTGATGAAGCCAAAATAACAGAAATAGCTAAAAAATGGACCAAAGCAATTGGTGTAAAAACTGATTCCATTCATAAAACTGCTAGAACATTATCGGGGGGGAATCAACAAAAAATAGTCATTGCGAAATGGCTAGAAATGAACCCAAAAGTGTTAATTTTAGATGGACCAACTGTTGGTGTGGATATAGGGGCTAAAGCCGGTATTTTTAAAACTATAACAGAGATGGTAGAAAAATTAGGAATGTCTGTAATCCTTATTTCAGATGAGATAAGAGAGTTAACAGCTAATTCCAATAGAATTTTAATTATGAGAAATGGAAAAATTGCTCAGGAACTCTCTGATCCAAAGGATATTGATGATACTTATATTCAAAATATTCTAAATAAACAAAAAAGAGTACTATAAGGAAATAAAGATATGAAAAAACAAATACTAGAGGTATTGAAAAAACGTGAAATGCTATTATTTCTTATAATCGTAGCCATCAGTTTATTTGTACAATCAAAATCACCATCTTTTCTAACCTACGAAAATATTTCAAATGTTTTAAAAGCTTGCAGTATAGTTGGTATATTTTCACTTGGAGTTTTAATTGTCACAATATCAGGAGGCTTTGATGTTTCCTTTGTTGCAATTGCACAAGTATCTGAGTACTTAGTTGTTTGGTTGCTTCTCAGACATATTCAAGGAAACATATATATAGCATTTACTTTAGCTATATTAGTTGGTACATTATTGGGGTTATTTAATGGATTTTTAATAGATCACTATAAAATGCCTGCAATAATTATAACAATTTCAACTCAAAATTTATTTTACGGAATTATGTATGTGATAACCGAAGGTAGACTTCTATATGAAGTCCCTCAATATTTAGCACCACTATCTACTAATAAAATCTTTTCTGCTGTCGCTGCAAATGGAGCAGAATATGGGATTAGCACTGTAACTGTTCTTTGGTTTGCCTTAGCTATTATTGTGGCGATATTTCTTCGTTATACAATTAGTGGTAGAAGTATATATTTAATGGGTGGTAATTCTTTAGCTGCGCAACGAATAGGTATAAATATAACAAAATCAACATTAATGGTTTATGGTATTGGTGGTGCTATAGCAGGAATAGCTGCAATAGCGCATATATCAATAATAATGACTGTAATCCCTAACTCAATTGTAGGAACTGAAATGGATACTATTGCAGCCGTAATTCTTGGTGGAGCCTCAATTACTGGTGGAGTAGGAAGTGTACTAGGAACAATATTAGGTGTTATTTTATTTGCTATTATAAATAACAGTCTAACATTACTTCAAATATCCTCTAGTTGGTATAATGTATTTATTGGAGGAATAATTTTAGCAAGTATTATAATAAATGCTCTTCAGCTAAAACAACAATCTAAACGTAAAGTTCGTGTAAAAGTTGAAGCTTAAGGAGATAAAAATGACTAAATTAAATTTTAAAAAAAATGAATATACACCATTATATATTACTATCATAATTCTTTTTGTAATGATGTCTCTCATAAATGGGCATAAATTCCTTTCCTTAAATAATTTACAAGCAATGGCCTATCAAATGCCAATGATTGGTTTGCTAGCAATCGGTATGATGGTAAGTGAATTATCAGGTGGGATTAATTTATCCTTGGTAGCAAATGCTAATTTTAATGGAATATTTATATATGTTGTCCTTTCTTGGTTAACAAAAGGTGATATGAGTTCTGCTAATCTATCTCAAGTATTAATAGCTATATCTTTTTCTTTTTTAATAACAATGATTATTGGATTTATCAATGGATATCTTATTGCCGTATTAAAAATACCAGCATTACTTGAAACTTTAGGAATGATGACTTTATTAAAAGGGTTAAGCCTAGTAATTACTGAAGGTTATACTATTTCGGGATTTCCAAATTCTTTAACCTTCTTAGGAAATGGTGACCTATTTGGAGTTCCAATGTCTCTAATTATCTTCATATTAGTTTGCTATATAGTTCATATTATTTTGGACAGGACAGTATTTGGCAAACAATTATATTTTACTGGAGCAAATCAAACTGCAGCTAAATATTCGAATATAAACATTGAAAGCATAATTATAAGGGAATATATGTTATCTGCTTTTTTTGCTTTTTCTTGTTCCCTTATTATGATTGGACAAATGAATTCTGTAAAAGCTACATATTATGATTCATATCTACTTATTGCTGTTCTTGCAAGTTTCTTAGGAGGCGTTGATCCCGCAGGAGGCTTTGGTAAAATTATGGGTACAATTTTAGCTTCTATTATATTACAAATAATTTCAACCGGACTAAATTTAATGAGATTAGATCCTTTCATGGTAACAGCTATGTGGGGAGCTATAATAATATTTGTTTTATTCGGTAAAGAATTGGTAAAAAACTTACACAGAATACTAAATAGAAGGAAAAGGATGGCTTAAAATGAGAAATATTGGAATTTATTATGCATTTTGGTGCAACGAATGGGATGCTGACTTTTTACCATATATAGAAAAAGTTAAAACCTTAGGGTATACCCAGTTAGAAATTAATGGCGGCACTATTGTGGACATGAGTCATGAAGATAGAATGAAACTAAAAAAAGAAGCTGATAAGTATGAAATTAAACTATCTTATGGCATAGGACTAACAGAAGAAAACGATGTTTCTTCTCTTGATGAAAAAACAAGATTAAATGGCCTAAATTTTATGACTAAAATGATTAGAGCTGTTGGTTCAATGGGTGGAGGAACTATTGGTGGAACTGTATACTCTTCTTGGCCAAAACAACTTCCTAAAGGAAATAGACGACTAGATTATTTAAATCAAAGTCTAAAAAGCATGAAAGTCCTTTCAAAGATTGCTGAAAAAGAAAATGTAATACTATTGTGTGAAGTCCTTAATCGATTCGAACAATTCTTACTAAATACTTGTGACCAAGCTCTAGATTTTGTTAAAGAAATAAATAGCCCAAATTGTAAAATTCTTTTAGATACATTTCATATGAATATTGAAGAAGATTCCATCATTGAAGCAATTATAAAATGTGGAGATTATTTGGGAGGATTGCACCTGGGTGAGAATAATAGAAAGCCGGTAGGTCTAGGGATGATGCCATGGGCAGAAATAAAAAAAGCCCTAGATAAAATTAATTTTCAAGGTTCATTAGTTCAAGAACCATTTGTGATGTCAGGAGGACAAGTTGGTCAAGATATTGCGGTATGGAGAGATATAATTACAAATCCCAATTTGGATAAATTAGCAAAAGACTCTGCCACATATATCAAAAACAATTTAGCATAAAAAGTTAATCTTTTTTTATTAGAAATTTTTATCAAATCCCACTCAATAATTTAATTTAAATATTATTGAATGGGATGTTATTTATTAAGTTAAATACTTTATGTCTCTTCTACTCGGTATCAAACAAAGTTACTGTAGATTTTGGATTAAATCTAGCTCCAATTCCCCAAATTTCAGTATGTTGAAAATAGAAGTTATTAAATGGAGAACGACCATTATGGTAAGTTAATTCTATAGATACAGTATCATTTAATTCTTGAGCAATTCTAACATTATGCTCTAATTCCCAAGGTGCATCTTCATCAAACCAAATAGTTGAACCGTCTTCCAAATCATATTGTACTTTACCCTCTTCATACATATGTAAATCGTAACCAATAGTAGTTATACCTAAATTTTTAAAGAAATTGTGACTATATTCAAAACCTACATTTACAATTCTAGCATTGTACCAATCTGGATAATCTGGATTTATTGTAATACCATCTCTAACTACCCAATTAGGAGCAAACATATCAGGTCTAATACTTTTTATCCATCTTGGTGGAAAATTTAATTCACCATAAACTCTAAAATTAGAAATTGGTTCAATAGAT
The DNA here is from genome assembly GCA_028532815.1 of Pleomorphochaeta sp. Lineage (GTDB taxonomy): Bacteria > Spirochaetota > Spirochaetia > Sphaerochaetales > Sphaerochaetaceae > Pleomorphochaeta. The sequence goes on along the minus strand of JAQQAS010000001.1, from coordinate 4,260 downwards.
AGCCCTATTGCTATAGCATCCATTCTTACATATTTATATGTCAACCAAAAATCGTTTCGTGAAAAATCAGCACCTTCATCTACAAGACCTTTTAATATAGCATCACCATAATGAGAGCAATAATGATGTCTTCCAATTCTCATTGATACAACATCCCCTATTCTAAAAGTTCCTCCAAAGAAATAAATCCCATCATAACCAATGCTATCATCAAAGCCACCTAAGAAAAACTCTTGTAATAAACCTTGCATAGTAAAATCAAAAGATATAGGACTAAGCCAATGATCAAATGTAAAAGTACTTCTTGCAAGAGATGCACTTTCTCCAAGTTTTAAATGAATCATTCTATCTTGTGGATCTAGGCGGTCTAAATTTATATCCCATACTTTTATTGTATTTTCACCAGTATCTGAATCAATATATTGATCTTGAACAACCTTATCAGGATAACCTTCAGTATAATATAAATAATTAATTGAGAGCTCTGGTCTTGCTCTATCTGCAAAATATTCTTTATGTAATGGATCAAATGAAACTAAATCAAACTTATAATCAACATTGGCAAATACTGATGCCATTGATAGCACACAAAAGACTAAACAACGAACAACCTTTTTTTTCAACTATTCACTCCCCAAAATATGTAATTATCTCAAATGAATCACACTCACTAAAATATGACAATTATAGGATGAGAAAGTTGCTACAGTCAATTAGTTTAGTGATAGTTCCCCCTATAAAAAACATAACCCTATTTATAAAAATATAAACAAGGTTATATGAGTTTTTTATCTGTGGATTACAGTGTATATGGATAGGAAATATTATGAAATTCTAATTACAGATTTAACAATATTTGCTTTATCTTCAACAGACTTATCCATGGCATTTTGAATATCATCAAATTCAAAAATGTTTGTTACAACATCACTTGGATTAATTTTCCCACTAGCTACAGCTTCAATTGCTTTTGGATAAACATGACGATATCTAAATACAGTTTTTATAGTTATTTCTTTATCAAGGAGTAAACTCATAGGTAGAATCATCTCTCCATTTTTTGAATAGCCTACACAAACTAAATTACTTCCTTTTTTCAATACTTGAATAGAGAGCCTTGTTGTAATTTCTGTTCCTGCTGTTTCAAAAGCAATATCATATCCTTTATTTTGAGTAATTTCATTAAATTGATCTAAGTAATCTTTATCAAGAGAATTAACAACGTGAGTAGCTCCAAGTTTTTTAGCTTGTTCTAATCTGTTATTTAGAATATCAACAACTGTAATATCATTTAAACCATATGATTGGAGAGCTAAAAGAGTCATTAAACCAATACATCCAGCTCCAAATATTATAGCTTTTTGTCCAACCTTTGCTCCTCCTTGATCTGCTGCATGGAAGCCAACAGCTAAAGGTTCAATCAATGCACCATTGATTGAACTTACATTTTCAGGAAGTTTAAAACAAAGATCTGATGGATGAGTTGTGTATTCACTAAACACACCATCAATAGGAGGCGTTGCAAAGAAAACTACATCAGGACATAAATTATATCTACCAGTTTTACAAAATTCACATTTACCACAAGTAATACCAGGCTCAAGAGCTACTCTATCCCCTATTTTTAAATTATCAACATCCTTACCAATTTTAGTTACTACACCACTAGCTTCATGGCCTAAGACGAAAGGTGGTTCTACAACATAATTACCAATACTACCATGTTCATAATAGTGAAGATCAGATCCACAAATACCGACATATTCAATTTTTACTAAAACTTCATTATTCTTTGGTTCTTGAATTTTCCTATTTATATATCCAATTTTACCAATACCTTCCATAACAGCAACTTTCATTTCTTTGTTCATTTTGTATCCTCTTTTTATTTTATTTAGATTTGTGTTTCTTTTAATTTTTCAATTTGCTCTAAAGTTGGTAAAATTTTTATAACACCTCTTTTATTGGCAACAAGAGAAGCCGCGGCATTAGCAAAAAGCAAAGTATCTTTTAAATTATTTTCATTTAGATTATCCAAACCAATCTCTAAAACTTTAGAGAGAGAACTACCCATAAAACTATCACCAGCGCCAGTTGTATCAACACAAGGAATATCTAAGAAAGTTGAAGCCGTTACACAGATATCTTTATAATAAGCTTTAGAACCATCCCTTCCTAGAGTTAAAAAAATTAAATCAATATCATATTCTTTTCTAAAAGATTCAATAGCTAAATCTAAATCATCAATGCCTGTGAACCAACTTAACTCATTGTCTGCAATTTTTAAGATATTACATACTTTAAAGCCTTCAGTGAAAGCTAGCTTTGCATCATCTAAATTATCCCACAGATTGGCTCTTAAATTAGGATCAAAAGATATTAATAAATTTTTAGACTTAGCAATTTCAACAGCTTTTAAAGTAGCAGCTTTACACACTTCATTAGTCATAGATAAAGTCCCAAAATGGAATACATCTTGGTTACTAAATAAATTCTCTTTTATATCATCTACACTAATTTGAGCATCTGCACTTCTGTTAAAAGTAAAAGATCTATCACCTGTACTATCATGGTGGACAAAAGCTAAAGTTGTAGAATATTTATCACTTTTTACTAAACCTGCTGTATTAATCTTAGCTTCAACAATTGCATTTTCTAATTGTTTTCCAAAATTATCATTTCCAACCTTACCAATAAAAGTTGAATTATTTGACAATTTACTAGCCATAGCTAAAAAATTACAAGGTGCTCCACCTGGATTAGCCTCATATATTGGATTTCCAATTTCACTTTCTCCAACTTGAATAAAATCAATTAACAATTCTCCTAAAGCTATAATATTTGACATAAAATTTTACTCCTATTCTATTTATATACATTCTTTTAATTACACTATTAATCTACTAAATACTGAACCTTATTTTGTTTAATAGATACAAGTTTAGTCTCAATTCGGTAATCACTATAAACAAAAGTATCTCCATTTATTCTACTTAACAAAAGATTTGCAGCTTTTTCTCCTAAAGCTTTAGTATTTTGTTCAACTGCAATAATCTCTTCTCTAAAATTCTTCATCCAAAAGGCATTATCAAAAGTACCAAATAATATATCTTTTTGTAAAATAAAATTATGCTCTTTTAAATAAGCAATTACACCAAATGCACAAAGGTCATTTCCAGATATGATACAATCAACATTTTTCTCATTAATCACATAATCTAATATTTCAGCCCATTCTGGATCTGCAGCTAACTGACTATAAACTTTTGGACGTGTATTGCCATAAATAATAAGTTCTTCATCAATTAGCATATTATGTTGCTCGAGAGAATCTTTATAACCATCCACTCTCATTTTAAAAGTATTATCAAATTTAGATGATATAAATGCAATCTTTTTTGCACCTCTGTTTATTAACTCATTTGTAAGATTAAAACTGCCAACAGCATTAGTAATTAAAACACTATCACGTCTAATGTTTATAGGTTTCCTATCTATAAAAACTAAAGGAATATTTCTAACAATAGGTTCAAGATTTATCCAATCTTCCTCAACAGGTATTACAATAAGGCCAGCTAAATTTTCTAATTTACAAATTTCAAGTTGTTTTTCTTCTTTATCAATATCTTCTTGAGAGTTTATATAAAAAAGTTCATAACCTTTTTTAAATAAAACATCTTCGATAGCAGCACCAATTTCATGATAAAAATAATGACTTAAATTCGATACAAGAAACCCAATTGTTTTAGATTGACCATTTCTTAGCTTTCTTGCTGTTGGATTAACTCTATAATTTAATTCCTTTATAGCTTTATTTACTAATTCTTTAGTCTCATCTTTTACATTACATGAATTATTTATCACATGAGAGACAGTAGCTGTTGAAACTCCTGCTCTAATTGCTACATCCTTCATTGAAACTTTGTCAAATTGCATTATTCCCTACTTTTAATCGATTATATTACACATAATATGTTACAAATTGGAAAAAAGCAAACTTTTTTTTAAAAATTTTAGATAAATCTGATAGATCTTATTGCAAATTTAATGCTTTATCATGAAAATTTCGATTTTTCAATCCAGATAATAACAAAAATAGTATTAAAAAAGAACTTTTAGAAGTTATAATTAGATAAAACTTAATTTATGTATAGCATATTTAAACAATCATAAGATAAGATTTTATCGATAATTAAATATTTTATTTTTTTTGTTTAATTTTTGATAATTCCTTACAGTGTAGATAAATAATATAAATAT